>NZ_PUQD01000004.1 GCF_003331055.1 Pseudomonas sp. AFG_SD02_1510_Pfu_092
CCCCCCGGGGGGCGCCCCCCCCCCCCCGCCCCCGCCCCCCCCCCCCCCCCCCCCGCGGGGGCCCCCCCCCCCCCCCCCCCCCCCCCGGGGGGGGGGGGGCCCCCCCCGCGAAAGGGCCAGTGCAGCCAGCATCACCCTCTGCGAGTACCCAGCCAGTAGAACACCCCCGCCAGCACCACCGACAACACCAGCAGGTAGAAAATCGCCCCCGGCCACAGCTGCACCAGGGCAAACCCCACCATCACCGGCCCCAGCGCCGCCCCCAGGTTGGACAGGTTCTGCGCGCCGTAATACACCCCGCGCAAATGCTCCGGTGCGATCAGGTCGATGAACATGTACTCGGCGGGGATGACGATGATCTCGCCCAGGGTGAACACCAGCATCGCCAGGCACCAGGCCAACACCGAGCCGGCCAGGGCAAAGCCCAGCAGCCCGGCGATGAACAGGCCCATCCCGGTCAGCAGCCAGGGCATCAGGCGCTGGCGGCTGATGCGTCGGCCGATCAGGTACTGCAGGGCAATCACCGTCACTGCGTTGGTGGTCACCAGGTAGCCGACCAGCCGCGCCGCCTCGGCCGGGCTGCGGGTCACCACCAGGTATTGCGAGAGGTAGGCGGTGAACTGGCCGAACACCACTGCACTGAGCACGCCGCCGAGGGTGAAGCATACCAGCCGGCGGTCGCGCGCGAGCCCCAGTGCCACCTGGGCAAAGCCGGCCGCAGGCTTGTCCGCGCTGGCCTGCAGGCTGCGCTCGCCCAGGCGCCAGTAGGCCAGGCACATGGCCAGGCCAAGCGCGGCGGAGGCGATGAATGGCATGTGGTCGTTCAGCTCCAGCATGGCCACACCCAGCAACGGGCCCGCAGCGTAGCCGACATTGCTCAGGGTGTATTTGATGGCGAACACCTCGGCCCGCTCAGCCACTGGCAGCAATGCGCAGAAGCCCGCCTTGGCAGCGATGTCGACCACCGCCAGGGCCAGGTTGATCAGCACCAGGCAGAGGAAGAACAGCAGCGCCGAGCGGCTGGCGATGGCACCGACGAAGGCCAGGGCGAACAGCAGGGTACTGGCGCTGACCAGCGTGTGGTTGCGCAAGGTGTCCACCAGGTGGCCGCCATACAGGCTCAGCAGCGAGGCGATGATCAGCGCGCCACCGATCAACAGGCCGATCTGGCTGATCGGCAGCTGGAAGTTGTCGGCCAGGTAGACCACCAGGTAGGGCAGGGTGAGGGCACGGGCGACGGTGAGGGTGAAAGTGGTGAGCAGCAGCAGGCGAACGGTGTGCGGGTAGCGCTTGATGGCGGCGAGCATTGCCACGTCCTTGTCGTTTCGTTTTTCCGGGCTCCAGCATATGCCATACGCTGGCCCTTGTAGGAGCAGCTTACAAGCCAGCGCTTGCCAGGCAACGCATATCCCATGCAGATTTGTGGCTTGCAGCGCCCGGCGCGCCTCCAATCGAAAAGCTTCCAGGACCAAGGACGATGAGTCATTCCTCGCAATTCACCTTGCTCGGCAAGCGGCGTTTCCTGCCGTTTTTCATCACCCAGTCGCTGGGTGCCTTCAACGACAACCTGTTCAAACAGTCGCTGATCCTGGCGATCCTGTTCAAGCTCAGCCTGGGTGACGGTGACCGGTCGATCTGGGTCAACCTGTGCGCGCTGCTGTTCATACTGCCGTTCTTCCTGTTTTCGGCACTGGGCGGGCAGTTTGGCGAGAAGTTCGCCAAGGACGCGCTGATCCGCGCGATCAAGCTGGCCGAGATCGCCATCATGGCGATCGGTGCGCTCGGCTTCATCACCAACCAGCTGGGGCTGATGCTGGTAGCACTGTTCGGCATGGGTACCCATTCGGCGCTGTTCGGCCCGGTGAAGTACTCGATCCTGCCGCAGGCCCTGCGCGAGGAAGAACTGGTCGGCGGCAACGGGCTGGTGGAAACCGGTACCTTCCTGGCCATTCTCGCCGGCACCATCGGCGCCGGGATGATGATGTCGGCCGACAGCTACGCCACGGTGGTGGCTGGCGGCGTGGTCGGCACGGCGGTGCTCGGCTACCTGGCCAGCCGCTGGATTCCGCGGGCGGCTGCCGCCTCGCCGCAGATGCCGCTGGACTGGAACATCTTCAAGCAGTCCTGGGCGATCCTGCGCATGGGCCTGGGGCAACCACCGGCGGTGTCGCGCTCGATCGTCGGCAACTCCTGGTTCTGGTTCGTCGGGGCCATCTACCTCACGCAGATTCCGGCCTACGCCAAGGACTGGCTGCACGGTGACGGCACGGTGGTTACCCTGGTGCTGACGCTGTTCTCGGTGGGTATCGCCCTGGGTTCGCTGCTGTGCGAGCGGCTGAGTGGGCGCAAGGTGGAGATCGGCCTGGTGCCGTTCGGCTCGTTCGGCCTGAGTCTGTTCGGCCTGCTGTGGTGGTGGCACTCCGGTGATGTGCCGGCGGCGGCTGCGCCGCACGACTGGCTGACGTTATTGGGCATGACCCAGGCCTGGTGGATCCTGCTGTCGATCGTCGGTCTCGGGGTGTTCGGCGGCTTCTATATCGTGCCGTTGTATGCGCTGATCCAGGCGCGCACGGCCGAGGACCAGCGCGCCCGGGTAATCGCTGCCAACAACATCCTCAATGCCCTGTTCATGGTGGTGTCGGCGCTGCTTACCATTGTCCTGCTGGGCCTGGCCGAACTGAGCATCCCGCAGCTGTTCCTGGTGGTGTCGCTGCTCAACATCGCGGTCAATGCCTATATCTTCAGGGTCGTGCCCGAGTTCACCATGCGCTTCCTGATCTGGCTGCTCAGCCATTCGATGTACCGCGTGCAGCATCGCGACCTCGAGCGCATCCCCGACGAAGGCGCGGCGTTGCTGGTGTGCAACCACGTGTCGTTCGTCGATGCGCTGCTGCTGGGCGGGGCGATCCGCCGGCCGATCCGCTTCGTCATGTATTACAAGATCTACAACCTGCCGGTGCTCAACTTCGTGTTCCGCACGGCCGGCGCCATCCCGATCGCCGGGCGCAATGAAGATTCGGCCACTTACGAACGTGCTTTCGCGCGCATTGCCGACTACCTGGCCGATGGCGAGCTGGTGTGCATTTTCCCGGAGGGCAAGCTGACCGGTGATGGCGAGATCGATGTGTTCAAGGGCGGCGTCAAGCGCATCCTCGCAGAAACCCCGGTGCCGGTGATCCCGTTGGCCTTGCAGGGCTTGTGGGGCAGCTTCTTCAGCCGCGACCCGGGCAAGGGCTTTTTCAAGCGCCTGTGGTCGCGGGTAACCGTCGTGGCGGGCGCCGCCATCCCGGTGGAGGCAGCGCAGCCAGAAGCATTGCGTGAGCAGGTCAGCCGCCTGCGCGGCAACCTGCGTTAGGGGAGGGGTCAGCTGGCGCTGACTTTCAGGCCGATCAGGCCGGTAATGATCAGCGCCACACTGACCAGCCGCACCAGGGCCATGGACTCGCCGAACAGGATGATGCCGGCGATCACCGTGCCGACCGCGCCGACACCGGTCCAGATGGCATAGGCGGTACCCAGTGGCAGCTCTTTCATGGCCAGGCCCAGCAGGCCCAGGCTGATGGCCATGGCGGCGACGGTAAGTACGGTGGGCAGAGGTTTGCTGAAGCCGTCGGTATATTTCAGGCCGACAGCCCAACCGACCTCGAACAGGCCGGCGAAGAACAGGATGATCCAGGACATGGTGTGTCTCCATCGTTGTAAATGATGGGGCCGTCCCCGGAGTGGTCACGCGTCGCGTCGTGAGGTCGTCCTCACCGTGGCCTCATGGTGCACACCTGAGCGGTTCAGGGCAAGCCTGTACCGGCCCTTTCGCGGGCACGCCCGTTCCCACAGAGTTTGCACTATCTTCAAGTCTGGGGCGTCCTTGTGGGAGCGGGCGCGCCCGCGAAGAGGCCAGCACCGGCCCAGGCTGTTTCCCGGGCCAGCACCGGCTTTGCTAGCCCGTCAGACCCCTTGCGGAATCTCCTCGCCACCCAGCGCTTCGAACAGCACCGGCAGGAATTCGGCGAAGGTCATCATCATCAGCTGGAAGCTGGCATCGAACTGCTGGGCAGCCTCGTCGCCGCCGTCCTGTTCAGCCTGCTCCTGCAGCAGTTCCTCGAACTTCAGGCGCTTGATGACCATCTTGTCGTCCAGAATGAACGACAGCTTGTCCTGCCAGGCCAGGGCCAGCTGGGTAACCACCTTGCCGGTGCTCAGGTGCAGCTGGATTTCCTCGCCGGTCAGGTCCTGGCGCTTGCAGCGCACGATGCCGCCGTCTTCGGCAGTGTCGCGCAGTTCGCATTCGTCCAGCACGTAGAAGCCTTCTGCGGCCTGCTGCGACTTGACCCAATCGGTCATGGTGGCAACCGGTGCGATCTTCACCGTGGCCGGGCGCACGGGCAGCGAGCCCATCACTTCGCGCAGGGTCGACAGCAGGTCTTCGGCACGTTTGGCGCTGGCCGAGTTGACCAGAATGACGCCCAGGCGCGGGGCGATGGCGGCGAAGATCATCGAGCGGCGGATGAACGCGCGCGGCAGGAAGGCCTGGATGATCTCGTCCTTGATCTGGTCGCGTTCCTTTTTATAGACCTTGCGCATCTGCTCGGTCTCGATCTCTTCGACCTTTTCCTTCACCGCGTCGTTGACCACGCTGCTGGGCAGGATGCGTTCTTCCTTGCGCGCGGCAATCAGCAGGTACTCGCCACTGACATGCACCAGGGGAGCGTCTTCGCCCTTGCCGAATGGCGCGACGAAACCGTAGGTGGTCAGCTCCTGGCTGGCGCAGGGGCGGGCCGGCTTGCTGGCCAGGGCCGCTTCCAGCGCTTCAGGCTCGAACGGGACTTCCTGGGTCAGGCGGTAGGTCAGCAGGTTCTTGAACCACATGAGGGGCAATCTCTCCTTAATGCATAAGGCGGGCATTATTCTCCGAGCGGTGCTCTCAGGCCAACCCTGTCGGAGTGCCAGCAGCTGTTGCGGAATGTAAAGATCCAGGTGGCCGCGTAGGTCTTTGAAAGGGCTGAGGTTTTTTTTGAAGAAAGTTGAAAAAGTGCTTGCCAGGGTACAGGGCCGTCCGTAGAATGCGCGCCACACCGAGACGAAGGGTGATTAGCTCAGCCGGGAGAGCATCTGCCTTACAAGCAGAGGGTCGGCGGTTCGATCCCGTCATCACCCACCACTCGATGTTTAGCGCAGCGGTAGTTCAGTCGGTTAGAATACCGGCCTGTCACGCCGGGGGTCGCGGGTTCGAGTCCCGTCCGCTGCGCCATATTTCACTTCCAGGGCCTACTGAACACCCGGAAGTAACAATGAAAGCGACCTTAGGGTCGCTTTTTTTGTTTCTGCGGTTTGGAAAAAACGCTCAAGTGCCTGTATTGCCTATGCTGGAATGCCCCAGCATGGCGCCAGACGGGCTTCAATTGCCACCGCATGGTGCGCCGCCTGCGCGGCTAAACCCGCCTCCACAGCTACAGCACCCACCCCAGCCCTCGTGATATCGCTGTGGGAGCGGGTTCACCCGCGAAGAGGCTGGCACAGCTGGCCCATTAATTGCTGACTCACCGCCATCCCGGGCCATCAACGTCGACAGCCCGCAAACCTCACGACAAAGGCGCCGTGTTGCCCCGCTTGCTTGTGCAAGCCGGGGCAGCCGGCGCCTTTTGCATTTCCACAGGAGCCCGCCCATGGCCAACAGCGAAGTGCGCAGCGTCTGCCCCTACTGCGGCGTCGGTTGCGGCATCGTCATGAGCGTCGCCGATGGCAAGGTCGGCAAGATCAGCGGCGACAAGCAGCACCCCAGCAACTTCGGCCGCCTGTGCACCAAAGGCCTTACCGCACACCTGCCGCTGACCGCCGCCGGGCGCATGACAGACGCCTATGTCCGTCAGCAGCGCAGCCAGCAGCCGGCGCGTACCGGCATCGACCAGGCCATCACCGATGCCGCCGCCCGTCTGCGCGGCATCATCGACCAGCACGGGCCGGACGCCGTGGCGCTGTATGTGTCCGGGCAGATGTCGCTGGAGGCCCAGTACCTCGCCAACAAGCTGGCCAAAGGCTTTATCCGCACCCGCCACATCGAGTCCAACTCGCGCCTGTGCATGGCCAGCGCCGGCAGCGGCTACAAGCTGTCGCTCGGCGCCGACGGCCCGCCCGGCAGCTATCAGGACTTCGAGCATGCCGAGGTATTCCTGGTGATCGGCGCCAACATGGCTGACTGCCACCCGATCCTGTTCCTGCGCCTGCTCGACCGGGTCAAGGCTGGCGCCAGGCTGATCGTCGTCGACCCACGGCGCAGCGCCACCGCCGACAAGGCCGACCTGTTCCTGCAAGTGCGTCCCGGCAGCGACCTGGCCTTGCTCAACGGCCTGCTGCACCTGCTGCAGCGCAACGGCCATACCGACCCCGCATTCATCGCCCGGCACACCGAGGGCTGGGACGACCTGGCGGGCTTTCTTGATGACTACAGCCCCGAGCGCGTGGCGGCCCTCACCGGGTTGGCCGAGGCCGATATCATCCAGGCCGCGGAATGGATCGGCAGTGCCAGCAACTGGATGAGTTGCTGGACCATGGGCCTGAACCAGAGCATCCACGGTACCTGGCACACCAATGCGATCTGCAACCTGCACCTGGCCACTGGCGCAATCTGCCGCCCCGGCAGCGGGCCGTTCTCGCTGACCGGGCAGCCGAATGCCATGGGCGGCCGCGAAATGGGCTACATGGGCGCGGGCTTGCCCGGCCAGCGCTCGGCGCTGGTGGCGCAGGACCGCGCCTTCGTCGAGCAGCAGTGGCAACTGCCGCCGGGCAGCCTGCGCAGCGAAGGCGGCGAGGGCACGGTTGCCCTGTTCGAGCAGCTGAAAAGCGGCGCGATAAAAGCCTGCTGGGTCATCTGCAGCAACCCGGTGGCCAGCGTCGCCAACCGCCAGCAAGTGATCGACGCCCTGCGCCAGGCCGAGCTGGTGGTTACCCAGGATGCGTTCCTCGATACCGAAACCAACCGCTACGCCGACATCCTCCTGCCCGCCGCGCTGTGGGCCGAAGGCGAGGGCGTGATGATCAACAGCGAGCGCAACCTCACCCTGATGCCGCGTGCCGTCGAGCCACCGGGGCAGAGCCTGCCGGACTGGCAGATCATCGCCCGGGTCGCCTGCGCCATGGGTTACGCCGACGCCTTCGACTACCCCGATGCACAAGCGGTATATGACGAGATCCGCCGCTTTCACAACCCGGCGACCGGCTACGACCTGCGTGGCATCGGGTATGCCGAACTGCGCCAGCAACCGCGGCAGTGGCCTTGTGCCCCCGGCTGTGACAACCCGCGTAGCCCGTTGCGCTACCGCGACCACGGCGGTAGCCAGGCGCTGGCCTTCCCGACCGCCAGCGGCAAGGCGCGCTTCTTCGCCCGGCCCTGGTTGCCGCCGGCCGAGCTGCCGGATGGCGACTACCCCATGGTGCTGAACACCGGCCGCGTTCAGCACCAGTGGCACACGCTGACCAAGACTGGCAAGGTGCCGGCGCTGAACAAGCTCGAGCCCGGCCCCTTCGTGGAAATCCACCGCGACGATGCTGCCCGGCTGGGCATCGCTGAAAAGGACCAGGTGGCCATTCGCTCGCGCCGTGGCCAGGCCGTGCTGCCGGCGCGAATCAGCGAGCGGGTGATGCCGGGCAACTGCTTTGCCCCGTTCCACTGGAACGACTTGAGCGGCGAGCAACTGGCAATCAACGCGGTGACCTGCGATGCGGTCGACCCGTTGTCGCTGCAACCGGCGTTCAAGCACTGCGCCGTGGCCCTGGAGCGGGTTGCAGGCGAGCGCATCGATGCCCTTGAACTGAACACTGCCATTGCCGAGCCTGCCCGTATGCCGACCGCTACCCTGTCCCGTCTGCTTGGCCTGGACAGCCTGCCAGTCCCGGTGCTGGCCGCGCCAGAGCGCCACTACCTGCAAGGTTTTCTGCTGGGCCTGGACCAGGCCCGTAGCGAAGGCGCGCCGTGCCTGCCGGCCAGTGCGCCGCTGGCCGCCCAGCATCGGCTGTTCGTCGATGGCTTGCTGGCCGGGCTGTTCGCCCAGCCGCAGGTGCTGCCCGAGACCGCGTTGGCGGCACCACGGCATCAGGTGCTGTGGGCCTCGCAGACCGGCAACGGCGAGCTGCTGGCTGAACGCTGTGCCGAGCGCCTGCGCAGTGCCGGCCTGGAGGTCGAGCTCAGCTGCATGGACGCGGTCAGCCCAGGCCAGCTGAAGCAGGCCGCCAGCGTGGTGCTGATCGCCAGCACCTTTGGCGATGGCGATGCGCCCGACAGCGCAGCGGCGTTCTGGCATGCCTTGCAGGGCGAGCAGGGCACCCACTGGGCTGCACTGCGTTATGCCGTGCTGGCCTTGGGCGACTCCAGTTATGAGCAGTTCTGCGGCTTTGGCCGCAAGCTCGATCAGCGCCTGGCCGAACTAGGCGCGCGGCGCCTGCTGCAACGGGTGGACTGCGAACCGGATTTCGACCAAGCCTTCAGCGCCTGGCTCGATGCGCTACTGGCCACGCTGGGCAGCGCCAGCCTGGCGCAGGTGGTCACCGAACCCGCGCCCGTGGCGGGCTTTGACCGGCAGCGACCGTGGGCGGCAACGTTGCTGGAAAACCGCTTGCTCAACGGCCCCGGCTCGAGCAAGGAAACCCGGCAACTGGTCTTCGACCTGAGCGGCAGCGGCTTCACCTACGCCGCCGGGGATGCGCTGGGTGTGTGGCCGCGCAACTGCCCGGCACTGGTCGACGAACTGCTGGCGCTGATGCAGCTCGACGGCCAGACCCTGGTCGAGCTCAAGGGCCAGCCCGCCATGCCGCTGGCCGAAGCCCTGCAAGCACACCTGGAGATCGCCAAGGTCACCGCGCAGCAGTTGCAGGCCTTTGCCGACAATGCGCCGGACCTGAAGCGCCTGTTGCAGCCCGAATGCAAGGCCGAGCTGGAGGACTGGTTGTGGGGCCGGCAGTTGGCCGATGTGCTGCGCGCTTTCCCCCAGCAGTTGCCGCTGGCCCGCTGGCTGGACCTGCTCAAGCCACTGCAACCGCGCCTGTACTCGATCAGCTCCAGCCCGCTGGCGCACCCGCAGCAGGTGCACCTGACCGTTTCCACGGTGCGCTATGGCGCGCGCAAAGGGGTGTGTTCGAGCTTCCTGGCCGACCGTGCGCAGGCACTGAAGGTGGCGATCTTCCCGCAGGTGTCGAAGCACTTTCGCCTGCCCGAGGACGACAGCGTGCCGGTGATCATGGTCGGCCCCGGCACCGGCATTGCGCCGTTCCGCGCCTTCCTCGAAGAACGTGAGGCACGCGGGGCGAAAGGTGCCAACTGGTTGTTCTTTGGCGAGCAGTGTGCAGCCACCGATTTCTATTACCAGGCGCAATTGCAGGCTTGGCAGGCAGCCGGCCACTTGCAGCTGGACACGGCGTTCTCGCGGGACCAGGCGGAGAAGATCTACGTGCAACAGCGCATGCTCGAACAGGGCGCGCAGCTGTGGCAGTGGCTGCAGGCGGGGGCGTATTTCTACGTGTGTGGCGATGCGCAGCGCATGGCCAGGGATGTGGATGCGGCGTTGCGGGCGATCGTGGCCGAGCATGGCGGCATGGATGCAGCGGCGGCGGCTGCCTATGTCGAGAATTTGAGCAGGGCCAAGCGCTATCGGCGGGATGTGTACTGAAGTGCTCCAGGATGGGGAGTGATGCACCTGGAATGTGCATTTGCTGTGCTGGCCTCTTCGCGGGCGCGCCCGCTCCCACAGGTTTTGCACAGGTCTGAAAATTGCGCAGATCCCTGTGGGAGCGGGTTTACCCGCGAAGGGGCCGGCACAGGCGGCCCGGTTGGCACATTCCCTGCTTTACCCCAGTTACAACAAAGCCCACTGATCAACGGCGATCAACCCGGGCCCCCTACCGTGATGAATACAGGCAAAGGCGCCTGGAGCTTCGGCTCCAGGCGCTTTTTTTTTGATCGAGGATCGGCTTATGAAGGCAACAGCGAGCAGCGGGCAACGAGCGCGACTGATCATCGTCGGCAACGGCATGGTCGGCCACCATTGCGTCGAACAACTAGTCAGCCGCGGCGCCCTGCAGCGCTTCGAAGTGCATGTGTTCGGCGAAGAGCGCCAACGTGCGTACGACCGCGTGCACCTGTCCGAGTACTTCGCCGGCAGCTGTGCCGAAACCCTGGCGCTGTGCGATCAGGACTACTACCAGGCCCACGGCGTGCACCTGCACCTTGGCGAAGCGGTGCTGGAAATCGACCGTGAGCGCTTTGAGGTGGTCACCGCCGAGGGCCGCTATGGCTACGACCAGCTGGTGCTGGCCACAGGCTCCTACCCCTTCGTGCCACCGGTCGAAGGCTCCAGCGGCAATGCCCGCCTGGTCTATCGCACCCTCGATGACCTCGACGCCATCCGTGCCGCTGCCGGCAGTGCCCGCCGTGGTGTGGTCGTGGGCGGCGGCCTGCTGGGCCTGGAGGCGGCCAACGCCCTCAAGTCGCTGGGCCTGGAAGCCCATGTGGTGGAGTTCGCCCCGCGGCTGATGCCGGTGCAGCTGGACAGCGAGGGCGGCGCTGCGCTCAAGGCGCAGATCGAAGCGCTGGGGGTGGGCGTGCATCTGTCGCGTGCCACCCAGTCGATCAGCGCCGGGCAAGACTACCGCTACCGCATGAACTTCGACGGTGGCGAGCACCTGGAAACCGACCTGATCGTGTTCTCTGCCGGTATCCGCCCGCAGGATGCCCTGGGCCGTGCCTGTGGCCTGGACATCGCTGCGCGTGGCGGGGTGGTGATCGACAACCACTGCCGCAGCAGCGACCCACGTATCTTCGCCATCGGCGAATGCGCCTCGTGGAACGGCAGCGTGTTCGGCCTGGTGGCCCCGGGTTATGGCATGGCACGCAACCTGGCGGCGTTGCTGATGGGCGAAAGCGCTGGCGAGTTCAGCGGTGCCGACATGTCGACCAAGCTCAAGCTGCTGGGCGTGGATGTCGGCTCCATCGGTGATGCCCATGGCGCCACCCCGGGCGCGCGCAGCTACCGCTTCATCGACGAAGCCAGCAGCACCTACCGCCGGCTGGTGGTGGATGCCAGCGGCAAGCGCGTGCTTGGCGCGGTGCTGGTCGGCGACAACAGCTATTACGACACCCTGTTGCAGTACGCCCAGAACGGCATCGCCCTGCCAGCCGAGCCGGCGGCGCTGATTTTGCCGCAAGGCGGCGCAGCGCCTGCCCTGGGCGCTGATGCGCTGCCCGACAGTGCGACCATCTGCTCCTGCCACAACGTCAGCAAGGGCGCGGTCTGCGCCGCCATCGACAGCGGCTGCGGCGACCTCGCTGCGGTCAAAGGCTGCACCAAGGCCGCCAGCGGCTGCGGCGGCTGCGCGGCGTTGCTCAAGCAGGTGTTCGAGCACGAACTCAGCGCCCGTGGCGTGGCGGTGGACAAGAGCCTGTGCGAACACTTCGCCTACACCCGTCAGGAGCTGTACGGGCTGGTGCGGGTGGAGGGCATCCGTACGTTCAATCAACTGCTCGAGCGCCACGGCAAGGGCCACGTTGGCTGCGACATCTGCAAACCGGCGGTGGGCAGCATCCTCGCCTCGTGCTGGAACCAGCCGATCATGGACCCGGCACTGGTGCCGCTGCAGGACACCAACGACACCTTCATGGCCAACATGCAGAAGAACGGCACCTACTCGGTGGTGCCGCGCATCCCCGGTGGCGAAATCACCCCCGACAAGCTCATCGTCATCGGCCAGGTGGCGAAAAAGTACGACCTGTACACCAAGATCACCGGTGGCCAGCGCATCGACCTGTTCGGCGCCCAGTTGCACGAACTGCCGCTGATCTGGGGCGAGCTGATCGACGCCGGTTTCGAAACCGGCCACGCCTACGGCAAGTCGACCCGCACGGTGAAGTCGTGCGTCGGCAGCACCTGGTGCCGCTACGGCGTGCAGGACAGCGTCGGCATGGCGCTGCGCCTGGAAGACCGCTACAAAGGCCTGCGCAGCCCGCACAAGCTCAAGTTCGCGGTGTCTGGCTGCACCCGTGAATGCGCCGAGGCGCAGAGCAAGGACATCGGCGTCATCGCCACCGACAAGGGCTGGAACCTGTATGTGTGCGGCAATGGCGGCATGCGCCCGCGGCACGCCGAACTGTTCGCCACCGACCTTGACGACGCAACCCTGGTACGCCTGATCGACCGTGTGCTGATGTTCTACATCCGCACCGCCGACAAGCTGCAGCGCACGTCAGTGTGGCGCGAGAGCCTGGAGGGCGGCCTGGATTACCTGAAACAGGTGATCATCGACGACAGCCTGGGCCTGGCCAGCGAGCTGGAGGCGCAGATGCAGCATGTGGTCGAGCAGTATCAGTGCGAGTGGGCCAACGCCCTCAACGACCCCGAAAAGCTCAAGCGCTTCCGTACCTTCGTCAACGACCGCCGCGCCGACCCGGATGTGCATTTCGTCCGTGAACGCGAACAGCGCCGGCCTGCGGCACCGCTGCACCTGATCCCAACCGTCGAGGAGGCTGTCTGATGAACCTGCGCAATGCTGCTGTGAAAACCCAAGAGACCTGGCAGGCAGTGTGCCAGACCGATGACCTGGTGGCCGATTCCGGGGTAGTGGTGTGGCTCGACGGGGCGCAGGTGGCGCTGTTCTATCTGCCGGGGCAGGCGCAGCCGCTGTATGCGGTGGACAACCGCGATCCACGCTCGGGGGCCAATATCATCGGCCGTGGGCTGGTGGGCAGCGTGCAAGGCCAGCTGGTGGTGGCGGCACCGTTGTACAAGCAGCGCTTCAGCCTGCAGAGCGGGGAGTGCCTGGAGGATGCCGGGCAGCGCCTGCGGGTGTGGCCGGTGCGCTTGAATGGCCGGGCGGTGGAGTTGGCTGTGGCCTGATCTGTTGCCTGCACCGGCCTCTTCGCGGGTGAACCCGCTCCCACAGGTATCGCGCTGACTTGTAACGGTGGTGATATCCCTGTGGGAGCGGGTTTACCCGCGAAAGGGCCGGTACAGACTGGCTGCATGAAGTAAGCTTGACCCATGAACCTCGACACCCGCATCAAGTACCGCCATCTGCTGTGCTTTCTGGAGATTGCCCGGCAGGGCAGCCTGGCCAGGGCCGCCGATATCCTCGCGATCAGCCAGCCGGCCATCTCCAAGACCCTCAAGGAACTCGAAGACCTGCTGCAAACGCGCCTGTTCGCGCGTAGCCGCCAGGGTGTCGAACTGACGCCGGCCGGCAGCCGTTTCATGCGCTATGCCGGGCCCAGCGTGCAAGCCCTGCGCGATGGCGTCAGCAGCCTGCGTGGCGAAGCGCGGGCACCTTCACAGGTGCGCATCGGCGTGCTCTCCACCGTCGAAGGCCTGCTGATGCCGGAAGTGTTGTGCCGCCTGCACCAGCGCCATGAGGCGTTGGTGATCAGCGTGGCTACCGGGGTCAGCGCGCAACTGCTCGGCCAGTTGCGCCTGGGCGAGCTGGAACTGGTGGTCGGGCGCATGACCGACAGCCCGCAAATCCAGGGGCTGTCGTTCGAGCACCTGTACAGCGAATCGATGAGCCTGGTGGTGCGGCCGGGCCACCCGTTGCTGGCCAGCGCGCCGGTGGAGCGGGCCCAAGTAAGCCGTTATCCGTTGGTGCTGCCGCCGGCAGGCACCACCATCCGCCAACATGCCGACAGCCTGTTCGTGCAGGGCGGCATGCAGATGCCCGCTCAGCGCCTGGAAACCCTGTCGCTGGCGCTGAGCCGGCGCTACCTGTTGAGCAGCGACGCGCTGTGGGTGGCACCGCGCGATGCAGTGTTGCTGGACCTGCGCCGCGGCGAGCTGGTCGAACTCGACCTGGGTGTACGCGAGCCGGGCGGCTCGGTGGGCATCTGCCGCAATGCCGCCTTGCCGCAGAGCCTGCCGGGCCAGTGGTTGTGCGAGGTGTTGCGGGAAGTGGCGGGGGAGTACCGCGAGGGCCATTACCCCTGAATGGACTACAGGTCGTATTGCACACCCGCGAAATAATCACCGCCAAACCAGGCAAAAGCGGCGCAAGCGGGCAATACTGGCCAATGGCTGCAATCGCTTGTATGAATAACCGTTTAACGACTGAACTTCCTTACCAAAACCCGCTCCTATGCCGGTAGCCATTGGTCATGGCCGCCTGCTAAGCTCGCGGCTTTACCCTGATTGCCCTTATGGCGCATGAACAAGGAAATAGCATGAAACAGCATCGTTTGGCGGCTGCGGTTGCCCTGGTAGGCCTGGTACTGGCTGGCTGTGATCAACAAGCCAGCAGCCCCGAGCTGAAGACTCCGGCACAGAAAGCCTCCTACGGTATCGGCCTGAACATGGGCAAGAGCCTGGCTCAGGAAGGCATGGAAGACCTTGATTCGAAAGCGGTCGCCCTCGGTATCGAAGACGCCGTTGCCAAGAAAGAACAACGCATCAAGGACGAAGAGCTGGTAGAAGCCTTCACCTCGCTGCAGAAGCGTGCCGAAGAGCGTCTGGCCAAGGCCAGTGAAGAAGCGGCTTCCGCCGGCAAGAAGTTCCTCGAGGAAAACGCCAAGAAGCCAGGCGTGGTCACTACGGCCTCGGGCCTGCAGTACGAAGTGGTCAAGAAGGCCGACGGCGCGCAGCCCAAGCCGACCGACGTGGTCACCGTCCACTACGAAGGCAAGCTGATCGACGGCAAGGTGTTCGACAGCTCCGTCGAGCGCGGCAGCCCGATCGACCTGCCGGTCAGCGGTGTGATTCCAGGCTGGGTCGAAGGCCTGCAACTGATGCACGTTGGCGAGAAGTACAAGCTGTTCATCCCGGCTGAACTGGCCTACGGCGCACAGAGCCCGAGCCCGCTGATCCCGGCCAACTCGGTGCTGGTGTTCGACCTGGAACTGATCGCCATCAAGGACCCGGCCCAGCTGCAAGGTGCCGAGCCGGAAGCCGAGGCACCCGCCGAAGCTCCAGCAGAAGCCCCTGCCAAGTAATACTGGTTGGCCCAAGAAAAACGCCCCGTCCTGACGGGGCGTTTTCGTTTCTGCGGCGGGTAGTTGGGCGAACCTGCACCAGCTGATACTGTCCGAGGAAATGCAGCGTGAAGAAGTAGGATGCTTCTGACGCAAATCGTGTGCGGCGTGCGCACCGACGGTGTGAAACGACTGTGTAAAAAACGCCCGATCTGACCGGGGCCCTTGCCCGGCAGGCACCCGGGGTCAGAAACGTTGCCCTGTTCACAAGGTTATCCACAATAAATGTGGATAACCTTTTCCTTCTGGAGGCTCCATGAGCGCACCTTGGAATTTCGCCCGTTTCCTGCCCTTGGCCGAGCGCCTGCTCAGCCGCGGCCGGTTGCCGGCCTTGTTGTTCGCGGTAGCCCGTAAAGGCCCGCGCCTCGGCCAGCTGCGGGAAGACCTGAAGCTGCTGCAGTCGCTGTGCCTGGCCTGGTGGCGCGGCGAGTACCGTGCGATCAGCCCCAAGGCGCTGATCACCATCGTGGCCGGCCTGCTGTATTTCGTCAGTCCCATCGACGCCATCCCCGACTGGCTGCTGGGCGTGGGCTTCCTCGACGACGTCGCGGTGCTGGGCTGGGTGCTGAAGACCGTGGGCGACGAACTGGCGCGCTTCAGGGCCTGGCGCGACAGCCAGGCGCCCGAGCGGCTACGGGTCGTCGAGCGCCTGCCGGACACGCCCGAAGCCTTGCGGCTGGAGCGCAACACACAGTAAACCCGTGCCCTGGTACTGCTCGGCTGTACCTCAACGGCACCTCAACTGCACAGACCCCGAAGTTGGTAATATAATTGGCATAAGGGTTATGCCTACGGATTACATGCTGTAATCCTTTTTAAAGGGGTTTGTAATGGGTATTCAGGTCATCAGCCGGGACGGTCAACCCGAGTACGCCGTCGTTCCCTGGGATCAGTACCAGGCGTTGCTCAAGGCAGCGGGGCAGGCGCCTGCCGAGGCGGTTGCCAGTGAGGCGGCCAGCACCGCTGCCAGTGCACCCCTGCCGGCATTCAGCGAAGTCGCGCAGATTCGCCAGGCCAAGGGCATTGCCCCTGAACAACTGGCGCGCAATGTCGGCGTGAGCCCGGCATACCTGGCCATGATCGAAGCGGGCGAACGCCAGCCGGACGCGGCCATCCGCCGTGCCCTGGCCTGGCATCTGGGGGTGGCTGGCTGGAGCGAGCCATCATGAGCCAGGTCAGGATCAGCCGTCAGCACTGGGATAACCTGCTGGGCGAGCTAGACCTGGCCCGTCGTCAACGCCACTTGCTGACCTACCGAGCACTGATCGAGCGCCTGCAGTTGCCCAGCCCGGCCATGCAGACGCTGACGGCCGCGCTGGAATACCTGGCGGTGCTGGATGCCCGCGCCGAGCAGCCGCTGCGCAGTTCGCTGGTGATCAGCCAGGGCGCCAGCCGCTTGCCGCGCACCGGCTTTTTCGAATGCGTCGAGCGCCTGGGGCGCTTTTCCGGCCCGGTCGATGGCATGGAAGCGGCCTCGTGGCATGCTTCCGAAGTGGTGCGGGTGTTCGAGTACAGCTATCCCGAAACCGCCTGATCGGTTACCTGTACCGGCCTCTTCGCGGGTAAACCCGCTCCCACAGGGATCGCGCCGACCTGTAGGACCAGCCTTGTTCCAGAGTACTCAAGGCCTGTGATGAACCTGTGGGAGCGGGCGTGCCCGCGAAGAGGCCATGACAGGCAGAGAATCCCTGTGGATCAGCCCACAAGCCCTGCCATCCGCATCCACGACTTCCAGCGCCTCCAGGTGCTGATGCCGGCCAAACAACGCCAGCAATTGCCCGATCGTGGCATCGAGCCGCACCGTAGGCTGCTCGGCCAGCGGCGTGCTCGCCAGCCCCGGTAATGGCCGGCTGTCGCGCATCCCCAGTTCTTGCGGCCGCCCCAGCAGGTAGCCCTGCACCAGGTCCACACCCATCTCCAACAGTACCGCCAGCTCTTCCGCCAATTCGATCCCTTCGGCAATCACCTGTGCTTTCGAGGCGCGGGCAATCTGCAGAATCGAACCGACGAACTCACGCTTGAGCGGGTCGCGGTGGATGCCGTCTATGAAATGCCGGTCGATCTTCACGTATTCGGGGCGTAGTTCCGACCACAGGCGCAGGCTCGAATAACCCGCCCCCAGGTCATCCAGGGCAATCGAGAAGCCCATGTCGCGGTAGTGATGCAAGGCATTGGACAACAGCCGGAAGTCGTCGGTCGGGGTGTGTTCGGTCAGCTCGATGACCACCCGGCCCGGTGCCAGGCCGACCTGTTCCAGCAGCTTCAGAGTCTGGCCGGACGGGTAGTGCGGTTCCAGCAGCGACTCCGGCGAGACATTGAGAAACAGCTTGCCGTGCAATTGCTGCTCGCTGAAGCGCCGGCAGGCGCTTTCCCGGCAGGCCGCCTCCAGTTCGGTCAGGCGGCCTGCCTGGCGGGCGATGGTGAACAGGTTCAGCGGGGCGTGCAGCGGGCTGTTGGACGGCCCGCGGCTCAAGGCCTCATGGCCGAACACCCGTTGCTCGCTCAGGCTCATGATCGGCTGAAACAGGCTGTGAATGCTGCGTTGAGCGAGGATGGCACTCAAGGCACTGAGCTGTTCGGCGACGGTCATGGCGTATTCCTGAAAATGAAAGGGCCGAGCGCTTCCACGCCCGGCCCCTCTATTTCACGACAGTGCAATGACTGTTTGATGACAAGTCGCATTAATTTGCCATCAATGGCACAACGCCTTACTTCTTGGCCACCTTGGTGCTGGCACTGAGGTAGTCGATCAGGATACGACCGGTTTCCGACAGGTAGGCATCGTCTTCCGGCTTGGTGTTTTCGTCCTCGGTCGGCAGCGCGTCCTCGTCCTCTTTCTTCAGCTCTTTCAGCGGCTCTTCACCCTTGGCCTTGCGGCGGATGTTTTCCAGCGCCAGCTGCTTGGCCTCGATGTCGTCGTGACGAGCGCGGCGGTCCTGCTCGTTGAGGCTGACGGTCTTCTCGTTCAGCAGCTTCTGGGTCAGGGCCAGGCGGTCGCGGATGTAGGTGAACTCCGCGTCCTTGTCGCTGCGTGCTTCATGCTGCGCCTTGAGCTGGGCCAGGAACGGCTTGAACGGGTCGGCCGCCGGCTTGACCACCGGGCGGATGGTGTCCCACGGCATGGCCTCGGGCAGGGCGCTCTCGCCGATTTCCTTGGTGTCGATGATCGACGGGTAGTCGATGTCCGGCAGCACGCCCTGATGCTGGGTGCTCTGCCCGGAAACCCGGTAGAACTTGGCCAGGGTCAGTTTCAGCTCGCCATGGTTGAGCGGCTGGATGGTCTGCACGGTGCCCTTGCCGAAGGTCTGGCCGCCGATGATCAGTGCACGGTGGTAGTCCTGCATGGCGCCGGCGAAGATCTCCGAAGCCGAGGCCGAAAGGCGGTTGACCAGCAACGCCAGCGGGCCCTTGTAGAAGGCGCCGGGGTTTTCGTCTTCCAGCACATCGACACGGCCGTCGCTGTTGCGCACCAGCACGGTCGGGCCTTTCTCGATGAACAGGCTGGTCAGCTCGGTGGCTTCCTGCAACGAGCCACCGCCGTTATTGCGCAGGTCAATGACCACGCCGTCGACTTTTTCCTTCTGCAGCTCGGTGAGCAGTTTCTTCACATCGCGCGTGGTGCTCTTGTACTCTGGGTCGCCCGCGCGGTAGGCCTTGAAGTCGAGGTAGAAGGCCGGGATCTCGATGATGCCCAGCTTGTAGTCACGGCCGTCCTGCTTGAGCTTGAGCACCGATTTTTTCGCCGCCTGCTCTTCGAGCTTCACCGCCTCGCGGGTGATCGACACGATCTTGCTGGTCTGGTCGCTGGGCGCATTGCTGGCCGGGATGATTTCCAGGCGCACCACCGAGCCTTTCGGGCCGCGGATCAGCTTGACCACTTCGTCCAGGCGCCAGCCGACCACATCGACCATTTCCTTGTTGCCCTGGGCCACGCCGATGATCTTGTCGGCCGGGGCCACCTGCTTGGTCTTGGCCGCCGGGCCGGCTGGCACCAGACGCACGATCTTGACCTGGTCGTTGTCGCTTTGCAGCACGGCGCCGATACCTTCCAGCGACAGGCTCATGTTGATGTCGAAGTTCTCGGCGTTGTCCGGCGACAGGTAATTGGTGTGCGGGTCGTAGGACTGGGCGAAGGTGTTGATGTAGGCCTGGAAGATGTCTTCGGCACGCGTCTGGTCCAGGCGCGACAGTTGATTCTTGTAGCGCTTGGTCAGGGTTTCCTGGATCTGCTTGGGTTCCTTGCCGGCGATCTTCTGGCGCAGTACCTCGTCTTTCACGCGCTTGCGCCACAGCTCGTCGAGTTCGGCCTGGTCCTTCAGCCATGGCGCGTCCTTGCGGTCGATCAGCAAGGTTTCCTTGGCGTTGAAGTCGATCTTGTCGACGCCTTTGTTCAGCTCGGCCAGGGCGAAGTCCAGGCGCTGCTTGACGCGGTCCAGGTAGCGTTTGTAGATGGTGAAGCCCGGGTCGAGGTTGCCGCTTTTGAGGAAATCGTCGAATTGCGTTTTCCATTTGTCGAATTCGGCGATGTCGGCCGCGGTGAAGTAGCTGCGCGCCGGGTCCAGCAGCTTGATGTAGCTGTCATAGATGATGACCGAACGGGCGTCGTCCAGTGGCGGCTTGCTGTAGTGGTGGCGCTTGAGCAATTCCACCACGTTGAGGCTGGCGACGATCTCGTCGCGGTCCGGCTGCAGGCTGTCCCACTTGTTGGCGGCCGCCGCATTGCCGCCGAGCGTGAGGCCGCCCAGGCCGATCATCAGCGCCAGGGCGGTGCTTGGGAGGAAATGCTTCATGCTGATTCGACGTGGAGGCAATTGATCACGCATAGTAGGCCGTCTTTTCCGTTCGCCGGTTCATGAAAAACCGGACGCATACTGCAAAAAGCCTGGGGATACAGTTCCCAGGCTCGGTCATATGATTCAACTATGGAGGCACTGTGAAGGCATTGCAAGGCGTTGACGGACATGTGGCCTGGGTCGAGGCCGAACGCCCGGCCTGTGACGCCGGCCAGGTGCGCATTCGCGTGGCGGCGGCGGGGCTGAACCGCGCCGATCTGTTGCAGATGAAGGGCCTCTATCCGCCACCGCCAGGCGCCAGCCCGTACATGGGCCTGGAGTGTGCCGGGGTGATCGCCGAGGTGGGCGCCGGTGCCGACTGGCGGGTGGGTGACCGTGTGTGTGCGTTGCTCGCCAGCGGCGCCATGGCTGAGGAGGTGGTGGTGGATGCCCGCCACGTGCTGCCGGTGCCCGAAGGCCTGAGCCTGCACGAGGCGGCGGCGTTGCCGGAGGTGTATGCCACCGCCTGGCTGAACATCTTCCAGCTGGGCGGCGTGAAGGCTGGCGAGAAGGTGCTGGTGCATGCCGGCGCCAGCGGCGTCGGCTCGGCCGCCATCCAGCTGTGCAAGGCGTTCGGCAGCCCGGTGTGGGTCAGCGTCGGTTCGCCGGACCGCCTGGCCTACTGCGAAGCGCTGGGCGCCGCCGGTGGCGTGGTGCGCAACCAGAACCTGGAAGCGCTGGAGGGTTTCGGCCCGTTCGACGTGATTCTCGACCCGGTGGGCGCCAGCTACGGCGAGCTCAACCTCAAGTTGCTGGCGCGTGACGGGCGCTGGGTGATCATCGGCCTGATGGGCGGGCGCAAGTTCGAGCTGGACCTGGCCCAGGTGCTGGGCAAGCGCCTGGAAATTACCGGTTCCACGCTGCGCAACCGCGATGATGGCTTCAAGGCCGAACTGCTGCGCGAGTTGCAGCAGCAGGTGTGGCCGCTGTTTGCCGAAGGGCGTTTGTCGCCGCAGCTGGTCGATACCTACCCGATCGAGTTTGCCCAGGCGGCGTATGCCGAACTGGAAACCAACCAGGTTTCCGGCAAGCTGGTGATGGTCATCGACCCCAGCCTGGGGTAAGCAGGCCCGGCCCCTTCGCGGGTAAACCCGCTCCCACAGGGATCACCACAGGCTGGAAAACTGTGCGGGCCCTGTGGGAGCGGGTTTACCCGCGAAAGGGCCGGTACAGGCAACCCATTTATTTCAGGTCCAGCTCAAGATCGGCCACTTGTTGATCTCGGCATGCTCACGCAACACCGCATCCGGGTTCACCGCATGCGGGAAGTCCACCTTCAGCAACAACGGCAGGTCATTGCGCGAGTCGGAATAGAAGCTCGCACCCTCAAGGTTCTCCTGCTCCTGGTCCAGCCATTCCAGCAAGCGGGTGATCTTGCCTTCGCGATACGTCAGCACCCCATGGGTCTCGCCGGTATACACCCCGTTCAGCGCTTCCAGCTCGATGGCCAGGTACTCCTCCACCCCCAGCCGCGCCGCAATCGGCCCGACCAGATGCTGGCCCGAAGCGGAAATGATCAGGATGCGATCGCCACGCTTGCGGTGCTCGGCAATGCAGCGGCAGGCGTCGCCATAGATGATCGGCTCGATCACCTCCTCGACCCACGGTTGCACCAGGTGTTCGACTTCCTCCAGGGTACGCCCGGCAATCGGCTCCAGGCTGAAGGCCATGTAGTCCTCCATCCGCAGATGGCCCTTGCCATAAGCCTCCATCAACTCATGGTCGCGGCGCAGGAACTCCTTACCGTCGACCCAGCCCAGCCGGGCCATCTGTTCGCTCCACAGCGACGCGCAGTCGCCGTGGATCAGGGTTTCGTCCAGATCGAAAATTGCCAATGCCATGCTGTTGCTTCTCCTTAGGCCACTTCCCGTAGCGCCGTGGGGTCGATCGACAAGCTTACCCGTTGTCCGTCCGCATGCAGGTCGGCCGGTGAGCGGTTGAGCACATCGACCACCAGTTCCACCTCACGCACCTGTACCCGGTAGCGGATCACATTGCCCAACAGGCTGTGGCTGCGCACTTCGGCGTCCAGTTCACCGCTGCTGCCCAGGGTGATCGACTCGGGACGGACGGCCAGGCGGCTGGCCACCGGGCGCTGCAGCAGGCGGCTGGCGCTGTCGGCGTCGAGCAGGTTGTAGTTGCCGATGAAGCCGGCGGCAAACAGGTCCACCGGCGCGGTGTAGAGGGTTTCGGCATCGCCGCTCTGGACGATACGCCCCTGGTTCATCAGGAAGATGCGGTCCGACATCGTCAGCGCTTCTTCCTGGTCATGGGTGACGAAAATGGTGGTCAGCCCCAGCTCGCGCTGGATCGCGCGAATCTGCTCACGCAGGTGCTTGCGAATGCGCGCATCCAGCGCCGACAGCGGCTCGTCGAGCAGCAGCAGGCGCGGGCGGGTCACCAGCGAGCGGGCCAGGGCGACACGCTGGCACTGGCCGCCGGACAACTGGTGCGGGTAGCGCCCGGCGAAGCTGCCCAGCTCCACCAGCTCCAATGCCTCGCGCACCCGAGCCTGGCTTTCGGCGGCCTTGACCTTCTGCATGCGCAGGCCAAAGGCGACGTTCTGTTCCACGGTCATGTTGGGGAACAGCGCGTAGCTCTGGAACACCATGCCGATGCCACGCTTTTGCGGGCTGAGCGGGACGATGTCGTGGCCGTCGAGCAGGATCTGCCCGCTGTCCACCGGCGTCAGCCCGGCAATGCAGCGCAGCAGGGTGGATTTGCCGCAACCGGACGGGCCGAGCAGGGTGACGAACTCGCCGCGTTCGATATGGCAGTCGATGTTCTCGAACACCGGGCTGCCGGCGTAGCTTTTCTGCAGTTTCTGTACGCTGACGAAGCTCATGTCAGGTCTTGTCCTTGTTCAGGCGGTTGGCAACCCAGGTCAGTACCAGCACGAAGGCGAAATACGAGATCACCAGTGCGCTGTTGAAATGGCCGCTGCTGTTGCGCATGTTGTTCAGGTACACCTGCAGGGTCTCGTAACGGGTGCCGACCAGCAGGTTGGCGAACACGAACTCACCGAACAGGAACGAGAACGACAGCAGCAGCGCCACCATCAGGCCCTTGCGCAGGTTCGGCAGCACCACCAGCAACGCCGCCTGCCAGGTGCTGGCGCCGAGCAGCTGGGCGGCGTCCATCAGGTCGCGCAGGTTGATCGCCTGCAGGTTGTTGGTGATGGCGCGGTACATGAACGGCAGGGCAATGGTGAAATAGCAGCCGATCAGGATCCACGGTGTGCCGACCATGGCCATCGGCCCGCTGCCATACAGCTGCAGCAGCCCCACCGACGACACCACCGGCGGCACCGCGAACGGCAGCAGGATGAGGATGTTCATCAGGGCGTCGAGCCGGGGGAAGTGGTAGTGCACCACGAACAGCAGCGGCAGGATCAGCACCACCGACAGCAGCAGTGCGCCCACGCACACCAGCAGCGACTGGCCGAAGGCGGCGAGGAAGCGCGGTTCGCTCCACAGCGCGAAGTACCACTTGAAGGTCAGCCCGCTGGGCAGCAGGCTGGCCGACCAGCTGGTGGCCAGCGAGTAGAGCAGGGTGCCGGCCAGCGGCAGCAGCAGGATCAGGAACAGCAGGTAGACCACGGCGCGGTGGTACCAGCTGGCGGAACGGGCGTCAGCGCGCATGGTAGCTCCTTTTCAGCAGCCATTGATGCACCACCGTGACCAGCGTCATCAGCCCCACCAAAACCATCGCCAGGGCGCTGGCCAGGTTGGGGTCGAGGCTGATGTCACCGGCCACCAGGCCGGCGATGCGGATTGGTAGGACGTTGAAGTTGCCGGTGGTCAGCGCGTACACGGTGGCATAGGCGCCGAGTGCGTTGGCCAGCAGGATGACGAAGGTGCCGAGCAGGGCCGGGGTCAGCACCGGCAGGCCGATGTGCCGCCAGAATTGCCAATGGCTGGCACCCAGCAGCGCGGCCGACTCGCGCCAGTCTTCCCGCAGGGCGTCGAACGCCGGGTACAGCAGCAACACGCCAAGCGGGATCTGGAAGTAGGTGTACACCAGGATCAGGCCGCTTTTCGAATAGATGCTGAAGTCTTCCAGCAGGCCGACCTGCTTCAGCAGCAGGGTCAGCGCGCCGTTGAAGCCGAGCAGGATGATGAAGGCGAAGGCCAGCGGCACCCCGGCAAAGTTGCTGGTCATGTTGGCGAAGGCGCTGACGAAGTCGCGCAGCTTCGAGTCCACCTGGCGCAGCGAATAGGCGCCGAGGGTGGCGATGACGATGCCGAACAGGCTCGACCAGAAGCTGATCTCCAGGCTGCGTTGCAAGGCCTGTAAATAGAACTTCGAGGCGAATACCTTGCTGAAGTTGTCCACGCCCCAGCCCGCTTCCGATTGCAGGCTGTTGATCGCCACCCAGGCCAGCGGGGCGATCTGGAAGATGACGAAGAACACGGCGAACGGTAGCAGGCAGAGCAGGGCCAGGTAGCGGCCGCCCGAACGGCTGCTTTTGCGTATGCTCACTTCAGCAGCTCCCGGCAGACGGTTTTGTCATGCGCCGCGCCGAGCAGCTCACAGATGGTGCCGCACAGCTCGGTCTGCAGCGGTTTGGCCGCCGGGTCGAGGCTGAAGGCGTCGCCGAAGACGAACAGCGGCACTTCGCGCTCTTCGGCCAGCAGGCCGTTGTGCGAGCGGTCGTTGTTCATGCCATGGTCGGCGGTGATCAGCACCTGGTAACCCTCTTCGAGCCAGCCCGGCAGGTAGTCGGCCAGCAGGATGTCGGCGCTGCGCGCGGCGTTGCGGTACTGGCTGCTGTCCAGGCCATGGCGATGGCCGACGTCATCGATGCTCATCGGGTGCAGCAGCAGGAAATTGGGCGCGTGGCGGCGACGCAGGTATTCGCCATCGGCCAGCAGGTGCGAATCAGGGTAGCGGTCGTCCCAGTAGAACAGCCCGTGCTGGATCGGCAGCTTCGGCGCGTGGGTGTGGCGGTCGCGCTGCGGGTCGAAGGGCGAACGGTTGTACAGCTCGCTCACCCAGTGATAGGCCGCCGCTGCAGTGCCCAGGTTGGCCTCGCGGGCGTAGTGGAACACGCTGCGCTGGTTGGACAGGCGGTTGACGTTGTTGTGCACGATGCCGCTGTCGATGGGCGGCACGCCGGTGAGGATGCACTCGTACAGCGGGCGCGACAGGGACGGCAGTTCGCATTCCACGCGGTACAGCGCGGCACGGTCGGCTTCGACATAGGCGTGCAGGTGGCCCATGGCGTGGTGGGCGACCTGGTAGTTGAGGCCGTCGAGCAGGACCAGGATGACGTTGTGTTGCATGGTGGCTCCAGTTCATGAACCGCGTTGGCTGCTTCGCGGGCTGGCCCGCTCCCACAGGTACCGCACAGCCTTAGGAAGCGGTGCAGTCCCTGTGGGAGCGGGCAAGCCCGCGAAAGGGCCGGATCAGGCACTACAAAAGCTAACCCCTTACTCCATCTCGATAATCACCTGCTCCTGCCACATCTGCGGCAGTTTCTTCGAGGTCGCCTCCCAGGCTTCGGCATTCTTGATCGGCTGCGCTGCCTTGTACTGTTCGTTGGGCAGCAGCTTGGCCTGGACATCCTCAGGCAGTTTCAGGTGTTCGGCACGGATCGGCCGCGCATGCCCCTTGGCCAGGTTGATCTGCCCGGCGTCGCTGAAAATGTACTCCCGCGTCAGCTTGGCCGCGTTCGGGTGCTTGGCGTACTTGTTGATCACCGTGGTATAGCCGGAAATCACCGAACCATCCGACGGGATCAGCACCTCGAAACGCTTGGGGTCGATCTGTTCGCGGTAGCTCAGCCCGTTGAAGTCCCACACCACGCCGACCTCCACCTCGCCCTTTTCCAGGGTCTGGATGGTCGGGTTGGCCAGCGACAGGCGTTTTTGCTGGGCCAGCTTGGTGAACAGCTGCAGGCCCGGCGCCACGTTGCTTTCGTCGCCCTTGTAGGCAATGGCCGCCGCCAGTACGCCGTTGGCGGCCTGGGCTGCGGTGCCGACGTCACCGATGGCGACCTTGTACTGGCCTTTTTCCAGGTCATGCCAGGTTTTCGGGCGTTGGTCTTCCTTGACCAGGTCCTTGTTGATGATGAAGGCGATGGTGCCGGTATAGGCCAGTGCCCAGTGGCCGTCCTTGTCCTTGGCCCACTCCGGTACCTGGTCCCAGGTGCTCGGCTTGTAGGGCTGGCTCACGCCCTTGCTCACGGCGATCGGGCCGAAGGCCGCACCCACGTCGCCGATGTCGGCGCTGGCGTTGTCCTTCTCGGCTTCGAACTTGGCGATTTCCTGGGCCGAACTCATGTCGGTGTCGCTGTGCTTGAGGCCGTACTTGCTGGCCAGGTCTTCCCAGGTGCCTTTCCAGTTGGCCCAGGCATCCGGCATGCCCACGCTGTTGACGTTGCCTTCCTTGCGGGCGGCGTCTTCCAGGGCCTTGAGGTCGGTGCCGGCAGCCATGGCCGTGGTACACAGGGCGATGGCCGAACCGAGCAGTGACGCCATGAAGAACTTTTTCATCCGAAGCTCCTTTGGGTGAGTGCCTTTGCGATCGTTGTAATGGGTGAAGCCTGTGCCTGCGACCGTTGGTCTAGGTCAGCAAACCTTGAGCCAAGGTAGGCCGCTTGCATGACAATTTGATGTAGGGGAGGGGCCCGCACAGGCGCAAGCGGGTTCCTGGCAATACAGCGTAGACCATGGCCGGCCCCCGGTTTTGTGGGGCTGGCCCGATTCTGGCAGTGCTTGCGGCGCAGCTCTGTCACAGGATGTTCATCAGCCCTGCCTAGGCTTGCACTATTCTCCAGGTGCCCTGTTATGGGGCTGGACTAGTCCAGATAGGTAACCTTTGATGCAGTCGATGCCACCGCGTGCGGTAACAGCCATCTGCCATGCCCTGCAGGAGCAGATCGAGCACGGCCTGCTGGCGCCGGGCGGCAAGCTGCCGGCCGAGCGCAGGCTCAGCGAGGTGTTCGACACCACGCGCATCACCCTGCGCGAGGCGCTGGTGCAACTGGAAGCCCAAGGGCTGATCTACCGCGAAGAACGCCGCGGCTGGTTCGTCGCGCCCGAGCGGCTGACTTACGACCTGATCGAGCGCAGCCATTTCCATGCCATGGTGCGCGATCAGGGGCGGGTGCCCGCCACCGAACTGGTGTCGTCGCGCCTGCAGCCGGCCTCGGCGGCCATCTGTGCGCGCCTGCAGCTGCCGGCGTTGTCCAGCGTGGTGCGGATCTGCCGGTTACGCCGCATCGACGGGCGGGCAGTGCTGTATGCCGAGCATTACCTCAACCCGCGGTACTTCCCGGAGATTCTCGAACAGGACCTGGCACAGTCGCTGACCGAGATTTATGGGCGGGTGTATGGCATCGAGTATGGGCAGGTGTGCTTCGAGATCTTGCCGACGGCGTTGCCGGTAGAGGCGGCCAGTGCGCTGAAAGTGTCGGCGGGCAGCCCCGGGTTGCACATTACCCGGGTCAACAGCGACCAGCATGGGCATCTGATCGATTGTGACCTGGAGTATTGGCGGCATGATGCCATTCGCATTCGGGCCCAGGCTGGATAGGGGGTGGCTTGTTCGCGGGCTCGCCCGCTCCCACAGGGACCGCAAAAGTTTCAGGCCCTGTGATTATCCTGTGGGAGCGGGCAAGCCCGCGAAAGGGCCCTAACTGGCGGAACCGGTTCCAGCCAGCCCACCACCCCCCGCAGTCACCACCTGCACCGACAAGCGCGGCGTCGCCAGGTCCAGCCCGGCCTCGTCCAGCTGCCGCTTCAACGCCAGGTTGAACGCCCGCGACACTTCCCATTGCTTGATCGGCGCGGTCTTGAAACGTGCCCGCAAGATCGCCGAACCCGATTCGAAGCTCTCCACGCCCTGCAGCTCCAGCGGCGACCAGATGTTGCGGCGCATCAGCGGGTCGTTGCGCAGTTTCTGCCCGACCTCGCGAATCAGCGTGATCGCCTGGTCGATGTTCATGCTGTGCGGGATCGCCACGCGGAAGATCGCGTAACCGAACTCGCGCGAGTAGTTCTTGATGCTCTTGATTTCGCTGAACGGGATGGTATGCACGATGCCGTCGATATCGCGCAGGCGCACGGTACGGATGGTCAGCCCTTCCACCGTGCCCAGGTGGCCGCCGACATCCACGTAGTCGTCGATGGCCAGCGAGTCCTCGATGATGATGAACAGCCCGGTGATCAGGTCGGCCACCAGCGATTGCGCGCCAAAACCGATGGCCAGGCCGATCACCCCGGCACCGGCCAGCAGCGGCGTGACGTTCATGCCCATGTTGGCCAGGGCGACGATCACCGCAATGATGAAGATGACCACGAACATCACGTTGCGGATCAACGGCATCATGGTCTGCGCGCGGGCGTTGGCCAAGCCGCGGCGCGAACGCACCAGGGCATGGTGCACGGCAGTGTCGGCGAGGATCCACACCAGCCAGGCGACGATCAGCGTGCCGGCCAGGCCCAGCAGGCGCAGGCTGATGTCGTGGCCGTCGCCCTCGGCGAAGCTGATCATCGACAGGCCCCACACGCGCAGGCCCAGCTCGATGAACAGCAGCCAGATGAACAGGTGCACCAGCAGGTAGGCGAAGTTGCGCAGGCGCTCGGCGTACACCGCCTGGCGTTTGTTGGCGCGCTTGGGGTTGGCGGCGTGGCGGCGTACCAGGCCGTTGAGCACCATGCACACCACCACCAGCACCGTGCACATCAGCGACTGGCGCAGCGCGGTGCTGGTATCGCCGGCCGAGACGAAGGTGGCGAACAGCGAGATGGCCACCAGGATCAGCGCCGGGATGAACCAGAAGCTGCCGAGAATTTCGATGGTGTCGCTGAGGGTACGCCGGGTCAGCCGTCGTGACAGTGGCTGGTTGCGGATCAGGTGGGCGATGGGCCGGCGGAAACGCAGGATGAACAGCCCGGTGCACAGCGCCGCGACGACGTTGGCCAGGGTCGCCAAGGCATGCGCCAGGTGGGTGCCGAGGGCGACCGTCAGGCGCGGGTCGCTCATCGCCTCGCCAAACGCGGCGAAGCTGCCGATCAGCCACAGCGGGCGAAACGCCTGGTGCCGCAGGATGTGCAGGGCGCGGTGGCGGTGCGGGCCGTCGAGCAGCGAAAAGGCGATCACGCAGATGGCCGAGAAGCAGGTGCCCACCACCAGTGCATAGGCCAGCACCATGGCCAGCGATTTGCCCAGTGACGGCGGCAGCACCACGCTCAGGTACACGGTAAAGACCAGCGCCACCAGCCATGGCCCCAGCTTGCGCAGGGCAAAACGCACCAGGTCCCAGGTGCGCGGATGCTGCGGCAGCTCCTCGCTCAGGCCGAAGCGCAGGCGTAGCCGATGGCCGACCCAGTTGAAGGCGTAGGCCAGCACGCTCCACACGGCGATGACGGCGGCAAAGCCGAACAGCATGGCCGGCCACTGCTGCACCGGCACGATCAGTTCGGCCAGTTCGGCCTGGGCCTGTTCGATTTCTGCGGCCCAGCGGTGAAACGGGCTGGCATCGCCGCTGAACTGCTTTTCAAAGTCATGCAGGGCCCCGCCGATCAGGCCGAGCACGCCCTGTTCGACACTGGGCTGCGATTGCCGGGTGGCGTCGCGCAGCTTTTTCAGGTCGGCCAGCAGCTTGGCCCGCTGCTGGTCGTTTTCCAGGTTTTTGATCACCTCGTCCAGCGACTTTTCCAGCGGTTCGCTGGCTTGCGGTTGCGCGGGCGCGCTTGCACCCAGCAGGCCGGGCAGGCCGGCGGCATGTACCGGGGAAATGAACAGCGACAGCAGCAGGAACAGGCAACGCAGGAAGGCGGGCACGGGTAACACTACCTCAGGCAAACGATTGGCCGAGTGTAGAGGTTCACGACGGCAGTTGCTCGAGGATCTTCCAGCAGGTGAGGCCGAAGATGCCCAGCGTGCCGACCCACATCATCACCACGCCGATGTTGCGCTCGCGCAGGCTGAAGCCGATGGTCAGTAGCAGCAGGAACAGAAACACCGGCACGAACAGGGACAGGAACGGGGACATGGACAGCAATCCTTTTGCAATGGGGCCATGTGACAAGCATAGCGGGAAGCAGGCGAAGCGGGATTGACCTTGAGCAGGCCCGGCCTCTTCGCGGGTTTACCCGCGAAGAGGCCGAGCCTGCCTACACCAACATCAAGGCAACTCGCGGCTACGGTAGAACGCGCTCAACACCTTCACCAGGTGCGCCAGGTCATGGCTACCGCACAGCTCGCGAATCGAGTGCATGGCAAAGGTCGGCAAGCCGATATCCACGGTGCGCACGCCCAGGTGGCTGGCGGCGATCGGCCCGATGGTCGAGCCACAGCCCATGTCGCTGCGCACCACGAAGCTCTGCACCGGCACTTCCTCGGCCATGCACAGGTGGCGGAAGAACCCGGCGGTTTCGCTGTTGGTGGCGTAGCGCTGGTTGTTGTTCACCTTGATCACCGGCCCGGCGTTGAGCTTGGGCCCGTGGTTGCCGTCGTGCTTGTCGGCGTAGTTGGGGTGCACGCCGTGGGCGTTGTCGGCCGACACCATCAGCGAACGCTGGATGGTACGCACATAGGCGTCGCCATCCGGCAGCAGGCGTTGCAGGGTCTGCTCCAGCATCGGGCCGTCGGCGCCGCAGGCCGAGCAGCTGCCGACTTCTTCGTGGTCGGTGCACACCAGCACGCAGGTTTCATCGCTGTCGGCGGCCAGCAGCGCCTGCAGGCCGGCATAGCACGACAACAGGTTGTCCAGCCGGGCGCCGGCGATGAAGTCGCCGTTCAGGCCGATGAGCGCGGCGTCCTGGGTGTCGTAGAAGCTCAGCTCGTAATCCAGCACCACATCGGCGATCAGCTCGTGCTCGCGGGCCAGTTGCTCGGTGAGCAAGGCGCGGAAGTCGATGCGCTCGTCACCCGCCACCTGCGCCAGGATTGGCGGCAGTTCGTTCTGCGGGTTGATCGCCCAGCCTTCGTTGGCGCTGCGGTTGAGGTGGATCGCCAGGTTGGGGATGATCGCGATCGGCAGCTTGAAGTCGATCAGCTGGCTCTCGACCTTGCCGTCGCGGCGGTAGGTGACCCGCCCGGCCAGCGACAGGTCGCGGTCGAACCACGGCGCCAGCAGGGCACCGCCATACACTTCCACGCCCAGTTGCAGGAAGCCCTGGCGCTGCAATTCGGGCTGCGGCTTGACCCGCAGGCACGGGCTGTCGGTGTGGGCGCCGACCATGCGGATGCCGTTCAGCAGCGGCGCCTGCTGGCCCAGCTTGATGGCGATGATCGACGAGTCGTTACGGGTGACGTAGTAGCGGCCGCCAGGCACCGTGGCCCAGCTGTCGCGCTCGTCCAGGCGCTGGTAACCGGCAGCTTCCAGGCGCTGGGCCAGGCTGGCGGTGGCGTGGAAGGGCGTGGGGGAGGCCTTGAGGAAGTCGATAAGGCCAGAATTCAGTGCGTCGCGCATAGCTCACTCCAGACAGCAGTGGCGCGAGTTTAGCGTATTGGGTCAGTAAATTGTGCCTGCCTCTTCGCGGCTAAAGCCGCTCCCACAGGGACCGCACCGCTCTTGAGGGCTGTGCAGTCCCTGTGGGAGCGGCTTTAGCCGCGAAGAGGCCGTACAGGCAATACAAATTCAGAAAGGCGCAGGGCACTCGAACTTCAACCGCTCCCCGGTCACCGGGTGGGTAAAGCTCAGCATTGAGGCATGCAGGCACAGCCGCTCATGGGCCGCCAGCGCCTCTGGGTTGGCATACAACCGGTCGCCCAGCAGCGGGTGCCCGATCGACAGCATGTGCACGCGCAACTGGTGCGAACGGCCGGTAATCGGTGTCAGCTCTACCCGGCAGTAATCACCGCAGCGCTCGACGATGCGCCAGAAGGTCAGCGCATGCTTGCCCTGCGCGTGGTCCACCACATGCCGTGGCTTGGTCGGCGGGTCGTAGCGCAGCGGCAGGTCGATGCTGCCGCTGTCCAGCCCCGGCTGGCCCCAGCACAACGCGGTGTAGGCCTTTTCGGTTTCCCGGTCATGGAACTGACGCGACAGCTCGCGGTGGCTGTCGGCATCCCGGGCCAGCAGGATGATGCCGGAAGTTTCCCAGTCCAGGCGGTGCACGATCAACGCGTCGGGGTAGCCGTTTTCCTGCAGGCGGGTGATCAGGCAGTCCTTGTTGTCTTCGGCGCGGCCGGGTACCGACAGCAGCAGGGTCGGTTTGTTGATCACCAGGATGGCGGCGTCTTCGTGCAGGATCTGGATGTTCGACAGCGGCATTGCTTGGTCTCGGTCATATCGGGGAAAAACCATTGGGGCCGCTTTGCGGCCCATCGCCGGCAAGCCAGCTCCCACAGGTACAACGCGGACTCTGTGGGAGCTGGTTTGCCGGCGATGGGCTGCAAAGCAGCCCCAATGGCCAACTGCGCGGATCAGCGATCCGGCAAGGTGATGTTCAGTTCCAGAATCGAGCAGCTACCCTGGTTTTCCAGCTCGATATGCACATCGTCGTTGCCGATGTTCACATACTTGCGGATCACTTCCAGCAGTTCTTTCTGCAGCGCCGGCAGGTAGTCCGGTTCGCTGCGTTGGCCGCGCTCGTGCGCCACGATGATCTGTAGACGCTCTTTCGCTACCGACGCGCTGGTCTGTTTCTGTCTGCCACGAAAGAAGTCAAAAAGGTTCATGGTTTACTTGCCTCCAAACAGGCGCGCGAAGAATCCTTGCTTCGGCACTTCGATGAACCGCAGGGGCTTTTCTTTGCCCAGCAGACGGTCGACGGTATCGCTATAGGCCTGGCCGGCATCGCTCTGGTCGTCGAGGATGACCGGGATACCCTGGTTGGAAGCCTTCAGCACAGCCTGGCTCTCGGGGATCACACCCTTGAGCTTGATCGCCAGGATTTCCTCGACGTCGGCAATGCTCAGCATTTCGCCCTTTTCCACGCGCTCCGGGTGGTAGCGGGTGATCAGCAGGTGTTCCTTGATCGGCTCTTCGCCGTTTTCCGAGCGGCGCGACTTGCTCGACAGGATGCCCAGCATGCGGTCGGAGTCACGCACCGACGACACTTCCGGGTTGGTCACCACGACGGCTTCGTCGGCGAAGTACATGGCCAGGTGCGCGCCTTTCTCGATACCGGCCGGCGAGTCGCAGATGACGAATTCGAAGTCCTTCTTCAGCTCCATCAGGACCTTTTCCACGCCTTCCTGGGTCAGCGCGTCCTTGTCACGGGTCTGGCTGGCGGCCAGCACGTACAGGTTCTCGAGGCGCTTGTCCTTGATCAGGGCCTGTTGCAGGTTGGCTTCGCCGTTGACCACGTTGACGAAGTCATAGACCACGCGGCGTTCGCAGCCCATGATCAGGTCGAGGTTACGCAGGCCGACGTCGAAGTCGACGATGACGGTCTTGTGGCCGCGCAGTGCGAGGCCGGTACCAATGGCGGCGCTGGTGGTGGTCTTGCCCACACCCCCTTTGCCGGAAGTAACCACGATAATCTTGGCCAAGGTGTTTCACCCCTAAAATAATCGGGACGCAAGTCCCTGCAAAAATTACAAATAAATGGCAACGATAAAAAGTTGCACTAAAAATGCTGGCAAGTATCCGTTAAAGACGGGTGATGTTCAACACGTCGCCAGACAGGCTGACTTGCACGCCGGTACCCCACAGCGGGTCGCGGCGCAAGTCTTCGCAAACTTTGTACTGGCCGGCGATCGAGACCATTTCAGCCGTCATCTGCTGGCAGAAGATTCGCGCCTTGGTATTGCCTTTGATGCCGGCCAGGGCGCGGCCGCGCATGGCGCCGTACACATGGATGTTGCCATCGGCGAGAAGTTCCGCCCCCGGGCTGACCGAAGCGGTCACCACCAGGTCGCCACCCTGGGCGTAGATCTGCTGGCCGCCACGCACCGGCGCGGTGATGATACGGGTCGGCCGCACCTCGGGTTCGAGGATCGGCGGCGGCACGGGCGCCGGCTCGGGCTTCTTCACCTCGGGCTCGGGCTCCAGCGGCCGTTCGCGGGCGCCGGACGGCGGCAGCACCGGCAGGTCGATGGCGATGGCGGCGGCGATGTCCTCGATGCGGTTGGCGCGGATGGCCAGGGTACGCAGGCCGTGGTGGCGGCAGATCCGCATCAAGCCGGGCAGGTCGATTGCCCCCTCGTCGGCCGGCAGCTTGTCCAGCGCCAGCACCAGCGGCGTGTTGCTGAAGAAGTTCGGTGCCTGGGCGACTTTGGCCGCCAGTTGGCGGTCAAGGGCTTCAAGGTCATTGCGCGCCAGTTCCAGCACGGTAATGGCGAGCATGCTGCCCTTGAGCTGGAACACGGAGGCGGTATCGGGTGTGTGGTTTGGGCTCATGGTCTGCATAGACGGCTTGTTGCGAAAAAAGTGCCCTGACTTATATCGATAAGACCGGTTGCCCGCAACATGCGCTGATCCGTTGTAGAATGCGCGGCCCTTGTCTTGCCGGATGCTTCAATGGAACGCCCGCGTTTTCGTCGCTATTTCCTTCACCCACGTTTCTGGGGCCTGTGGCTGGGCCTGGGCCTGCTGTGGCTGGTGGTTCAGTTGCCCTATCGGGCCCTGTTGAAAGTCGGCGCGGCGCTGGGTGCGCTGATGTACCACTTCGCCGGGGAACGGCGGCGCATCGCCGCGCGCAACCTCGAGTTGTGCTTCCCGGAACTGTCGGACGACCAACGGCAGCGCCTGCTCAAGGCCAACTTCGCTTCGACCGGCATCGCCTTCTTCGAAATGGCCATGAGCTGGTGGTGGCCCAAGGCCCGGTTGGCGCGCCTGGCCCATGTCGAGGGGCTGGAGCACCTGCAGGCCGCCCAGCAGGCGGGGCAGGGCGCGATCCTGATGGCGGTGCATTTCACCACCCTGGAAATCGGCGCTGCGCTGCTGGGCCAGCAGCACACCATCGACGGCATGTACCGCGAGCACGGTAACCCGCTGTTCGACTTCATTCAGCGCAGCGGCCGCGAGCGGCATAACCTGGACTCGCTGGCGGTGGAGCGCGAGGATGTGCGCGGCATGCTCAAGCTGCTGCGTTCGGGCCGGGCGATCTGGTACGCACCGGACCAGGACTACGGCGCCAAGCAGAGCATCTTCGTGCCGCTGTTCGGCATCCCGGCGGCGACGGTGACCGCCACCAGCAAGTTCGCCCGGTTGGGCAAGGCGCAGGTGATTCCGTTCACCCAGAAGCGCCTGGAGGATGGCAGCGGCTATCGTCTGGTGATCCACCCGCCGCTGGCGGATTTCCCCGGGGAAAGCGAAGAGGCGGACTGCCTGCGCATCAACCAGTGGGTAGAAAGCGTGCTGCGCGAATGCCCCGAGCAGTATCTGTGGGCGCACCGCCGGTTCAAGTCGCGGCCCGAAGGGGCGCCGCGGTTGTATGAGAAGAAAAAGCGCTGAGCCTTGCTTTGCCTGTGCCGGCCTATTCGCGGGTGAACCCGCTCCACAAGTTCTCCACATGTCTTGAAGGCTGTGCAACACCTGTGGGAGCGGGCGAGCCCGCGAACAGGCCGGGCCTGAAAACAGCTGATCCAGGAAGGACCCCATGGCCCCACCCCCGGTAACCGGTCTCATCCTTTCTGGCGGCGGCGCCCGCGCCGCCTATCAGGTCGGTGTGCTGGCCGGCATTGCCGAGCTGCTGCCCGCCGGCGCGCACAACCCGTTTCCGGTCATCGTCGGTACCTCCGCCGGCGCCATCAACGCCGTCACCCTGGCCAGTGGCGCGGCCCACTTCAACGATGCCGTGCAACGGCTCACGGCCTTCTGGCAGAACGTTCGCAGCCACCTGGTCATCCGCAGCGACTGGCCCGGCGTGGTTCGCCAGGCCTGCCGCTTCGTCGGCCACAACCTGTTGGGCGTGGGCAGCCCGGCGCCGGTGGCATTGCTCGACAGCAGCCCGTTGCGCGGCCTGCTGCAAGCGCACCTGAAGCTGGACGGCATCGCGCACGCCCTGGCCGCCGAACAACTGCGTGCGGTTGCAGTCACGGCGTTCGGCTACGAGTCCGGCCAGGCGGTAACCTTCTACCAGGGGCGCGGCACCATTGACGCCTGGTTGCGCCACCGTCGCATCGGCATGCCCACGCCGTTGACCATCGAGCATCTGCTGGCCAGCGCGGCGATCCCGTTGCTGTTTGCCCCGGTGCGGCTGGGCGACGAATATTTCGGGGATGGCGCGGTGCGCCAGTCGGCGCCGATCAGCCCGGCGCTGCACCTGGGCGCCAGCCGCGTGCTGGTGGTCGGGGTCAGCGGCAACCCGCAGCGGCCGGCGCCGCCGTTGCCGGCCCAGCGCGTGTTCAGCGGGCAGCAGCCGAGCCTGGCGCAGATCGGCGGGCACATGCTCAACAGCACGTTCATCGACAGCCTGGAAGACGACATCGAGTTGCTGCAGCGGCTCAACCACCTGAGCCACCTGTTGCCGCCACACCTGGATGCCCGGAGCCTGGGGCTGGCGCCCATCGAGGTGCTGGTGGTGGCGCCCAGCCAGCCGCTGGACGAGATTGCCGCACGGCACCGGCGCGAATTGCCGGCGGCGTTGCGCCTGTTCCTGCGCGGGCCGGGGGCGACGCGCACCAGCGGGGCGGGGGTGTTGAGCTATCTGCTGTTCGAAGCGAGTTATTGCAGCGAGCTGATCGAGCTGGGGCGGCGCGATGCCTTGGCCAAGAAGCGCGAGCTGTGCCAGTTTCTGGGGATTTGATGTTGCCTGTGCTGGCCTTATCGCCGGCAAGCCAGCTCCCACAGAACCCCACAATGTCCAGACCTGTGGTGATCCTGTGGGAGCGGGCAAGCCCGCGAAGAGGCCAGACCTGCTTACTCGGCTATCTGCAACTTGCGCGCCTGGGTATACACATAGCGCACCTTCTCGTACTCGAACGGCGAATTCAGCTGGCCGTAACGGAAGTTGGTGGTGTAGCGCTTGTCGACTACGCGCAGGGCAAAGATTTCCGGGTGATCGGTGCTGGCTTCGGCCACGTTCAGGTAGTTGATCGCCTGTTCGCCGGCATAGTCCACCACCAGCCCGGTGGTGTCGCGCAGGTTCGACGGCCCCAGCACCGGCAGCATCAGGTACGGCCCGTCCGGTACGCCGTAGAAGCCCAGGGTCTGGCCGAAATCCTCGCTCTGGCGTGGCAGGCCCATCTTGGTCGCCGGGTCCCACAGCCCACCCACGCCGATGATGGTGTTGAACATCAGCCGTGCGGTGATCTCCGCCGAACGCTTGGCCTTCAGCTGCAAGACGCTGTTGAACAGGTTCGGCACATCGCCCAGGTTGTTGAAGAAGTTGCTCACCCCGGTGCGCACGAAGCGCGGGGTGACGTACTGGTAGCCGCTTACCAGCGGCAGCAGCACCCATTGGTCCAGGCGGTAGTTGAAGTGGTAGACACGCCGGTTGATCGACTCCAGCGGGTCGTACACGTTCAGCGCTTCCAGGGTGGAGCGCTCGAACTCGCGCTGGTCCAGCCCAGGGTTGAATTTCAGCTCGCGCAGCGGGTCGATGAAGCCATCCGCCTCGGGCGCCAGCGGCGTTGCGACCACTTGCGGGTCGGCCTCGACCACGCTGGCCCGCGCTGCGGTTTCGGCGGCCAGGGCATGGCCGCTGGCGAACAGGGCAGTGGCGAAGAGGAGTTTGTTAACCACGGAAGAACTCCAGCATGGCGTCACTGTTGACGCGGTAGTTGAGGTTGCCGCAATGGCCGCCGTGAGGGTAAAGGGTCAGGCGGTCACCGAACACCTTGCGCAGAAAACCGATATCCCCCGGGCCGAGGATGACGTCGTCGGCGTTGTGCATCACGGCGATCTTGTCGCTGCTGCGCAGGTAGTCCTCCAGCGCGTACAGGCTGACCTGGTTGACCAGCTGCAGGATGCTGTTGCCGTCGGTGCGGGCGCGCCACATGGGGATGACCTGTTCGGTCATGTAGCAGTCGAAGTCGCACTGCAAGGCACGCTTGAAGAACGGCGTGAGGCTGCTGCTTTCGGTGATCGGGTATTTCGGCGGAATGATCAGGCCGCGGCGGTTGATCAGGTCGGAGGTAAAGGCGATATCGGCCGCAGAGAAGCGGAACGAGGTGCCGATCAGCATGGCCATCTGTTCGTTGGACAGGTGCTGGCGCGACTGCTGGAAGTCGTACAGCAGCGCCTCATTGAGGTCGATGTAGCCCTTTTCCTGGAAGTAGCGGGTCAGCTTGGTCAGCATCAGTTCGTAAAAGGTGGTGCTGCGGTCGATGCCCTTGACCTGGGTCTGCACCAGCTTGTCGAGGTTGTTGATCGAGGTGTACAGGTTGACCGGCGGGTTCAGCAGCAGCACGCGCTTGAAGTTGAAGCTGCGGCGGGTTTCGTCCAGGTGGCTGACGAACGCCGCGTCGAGGGCCCCCAGGCTGTAGCCGGTGAGGTAGAACTCGCTGACTGGCAGACGCGGGTGCTGGGCACGCACGGCCTGCATCACCCGGTACATGTCTTCGGCGTCTTCCTGGCTGACGCCGGGGGTGGCGAAGCGTGAGGCGGCGCTCATGAAGTCGTAGCTGGTGGGTGACGACAGTTGCACCACATGGAAGCCGGCCTGGTAGAACAGCTTTTTCAGGTATTCGTTGATGCTGCTGCTGTAGGGCGCGCCGGTGCCGGCAATGATGAAGATCAGCGGCGCCTCGCGGTCCTGGCGGGCCAGGCGGTACTTGAGTTTTTTCACCGCCCAGAAGTTGTCGGGCAGGGTGAATTCACGGTCCGGGCGCAGGTTGAGGCTGTAGTCGGACTGGCTGATTTCGTCGTCGCCGGGCAAGGTCGGGCGCTGGTCCGGCGGCGTGGTGGCGATGGTCGCCTCGAACGGGTTGGTCAAGGGGTAGCCATAGCTCGCGGCGTCGATATCCCGCGCAGAAGCGGCCACAGCCATGAGCAGGCCGCCGAGCAGGGCAGCGAGGCGCAAAGATCGAAGCATGTAATCCCCCAAAAGAACGCAAGGTCGAGCGGTGTGCAGGCTAGGACCACGGCGGCCTGGGCAAAGTTGCCGGGTGTGGTGGCCTTTTGTGTGCTTGTTATCTGCAACATAGCTGCAGAGCGCTGATTTTGCCTTACAACAACGCTTCAGCGATCATGGATGCTTTCGATTACCGCTATTGGAGAACTGGATGTCTCGTTCGTTGCCGGCTGCGCTGCTGGTACTGGTTCTGGGACTGTGGCTGGCCGCCAGTTATGGCGTGCGCTACGGGCTGATGGAAGATGGCCAGTGGGTGGGCTTGTGCAGCGTGCCGGCGGCGTACTGGCAGTGTGAGGTGCGCGCGCTGCTGGGCTTGGGCATTCACTACCAGGTGCTGGCCTGGAGCGGGCTGGGGCTGGCGCTGCTGGCGCAGCTGGTGGCCGCGCGGGGCGGCTGGTGGCTGGCGTTGTTGGCGCTGGTGTTCGCGGTGCCGGCGCTGGTGCTGTATACCGCCAGCATTGCGGTGTTCGCGCTGGTGCTGGCGGGGTTGCGGCTGGTCAGGCAACCGCAGTGAACTCGACAGGGGCCGCTGTGCGGCCCATCGCCGGCAAGCCAGCTCCCACACCGACCGCATCAGCCTAGGGCCGTCTTGCTCAAATCTGAAAGGCGACGCGGTCGGTGTGAGAGCCGCCTTGCCGGCGATGGGCGCGCGCAGCGGCCCCAAGGGCATCAAGCCGGTCGCAAGCGCAAGCTCCGCCACAACGCCACGGTCATCAACCCGCTGACCGCCGCCCAGCCCCAGGCCTGCTGGTTCTGCAGCCCTTCGACAAACAACTGCGGCGCCACCCCGGCCCCGACCATGAACGCCAGCAACGCCACTTCCGCCCGTCGCGCACGCACCGGCCACAGCGCATACACCAGCGCCGGCAACGCCAGCGCCGCAGTCGGGAAGCTGCGATAACGCGGGTCGAACACCATCGCCAGCATGCTCACCGCCGCAGCAAAGCCGGCTGCCAGCAACAGCCAGCCGGCCCGCGCCTGCAGCCAGGCGAACAGCCGCTCGCGCCAGCCCGTGCGCCGCGCCAGGGCCAACACCGCGTGGGCCAGCACCAGCAGGTTCAGCGCCGCCAGCAGCAGCGCCCACAACCATTCCCCGGCAAACCGTGCATGGGTCCGCATCAGCTCGCCCCACAGCCCTAGGCAGCCGGCACCGAACGCCGCCAGCAGCGGCAGCAGCAAGGCCGCCGTGGTGGTCGCGGGGCGCCCGGCAAGCAGCAGCATCAGCGCCATCAGCACAGCACTGGCGAACAACCATTGCGGCCAGTGCGGCAGGTTGCTTACCGGCCCTTCGAGCACGCCCTTGTCCTGGCGATCGGCATCGTAAAGCCCCCAGTAACCGCCGACCGCGCCCTCGTTGGCGCGCTTCCAGGGCTGGTCGAACGCCTCGATCAGGTTGTAGTGCCAGCCGTTGCGCTCGGCCAGGGCGACAAAGCCACGAATGAACCGCGCCTCGTTGACCCGGCTGGGCTTGGCGGTCTCGCGCTGGCGGCCTTCGCTGGGCCAGCCGGTTTCGCCGATCAGGATGTCCTTGGGCGCGAAGCGCGTGCCGAACACCCGGCGCACATCGGCAACGTGGGCCAGGGCCTGGTCGATGCCGCGCGGGTCGTCCTCCCAGTAGGGCAGCAGGTGGATGGTCAGGAAGTCCACCGCCGGCGCCACTTGCGGGTGCTGCAGCCAGAACTCCCAGACATCGGCGTAGGTGACTGGCACCTTGACCTGGCTTTTCACCCGGGCAATCAGCCCGGCCAGATGCGCGCCGGTCATTTCCTTGCGCAGCAGCGTCTCGTTGCCGACGATCACCGCGCTGACCACGTCAGGGTTGGCATTGGCGGCGGCGATCAGCAGGTCGATTTCCCGGTCGGTGTCGGCGGGGTGGGCGTTGACCCAGGCACCGAGCATCACCTTCAGGCCATGCTTGCGCGCCAGCGCCGGGATCGCCTCGAGACCGGTCATGGAATAGGTGCGGATGCACTGGAAGCGCGCAGCCAGCAGGGCCAGGTCGGCGTCCATGCGTGCCGGGCGCAGGCGAAACGGCTGGTCGTAGGGCGACTGGTCCTTGTCGAACGGCGTGTACGAGGCGCATTGCAGCTTGTGCGTCGGGCTGGCCGCGTCGGGCAGCTGTACCGGCTGGCCGAGCCCGTACCAGAGCCCTGCAAGCCCGAGCAGGGCAAGCAGGCAGGCAAGCAGGTACAACGGCAACAGCAGGCGGGTGGAACTGGGCATCGGGCGGTCCATCGTCAGGCGCAAAAGGATAGATAGTAGCCCGGCGCCAAACCTTTGGCATGCAAGGATCGCGCAGGTCGGCGCGGGCCGATGGCGCTAATGGCATAGTGCTGTCGCCTATGGTGCGGTACAGGTCGCAGCTGGATCAGGTCGCCACGTGTTGCAGGAAGATGATGCAATCTCCAAGACCTGACGAGGGGATGCTTTGATGGCAACTTTGAAAAAAATGCGACGTTTCCTGGGCGTGGGCACTGCCGTGGTACTGGGAATGAGCGCAGCACAGGCAATGGCCAAAGAAGTCAGCATCGGTTACGTGGATGGCTGGGCCGACAGTGTGGCGACCACCAACGTGGCCGCCGAAGTGATCAAGCAGAAACTCGGCTATGACGTGAAGTTGCAGGCGGTGGCCACCGGGATCATGTGGCAGGGCGTGGCGACCGGCAAGCTCGATGCCATGTTGTCGGCCTGGTTGCCGGTGACCCATGGTGAATACTGGGCCAAGAACAAGGACAACGTGGTCGATTACGGCCCCAACTTCAAGGACGCCAAGATCGGCCTGATCGTCCCCGAATACGTCAAGGCGGTGAGCATCGCCGACCTCAAGACCGACGACACCTTCAAGCAGAAGATCGTCGGCATCGACGCCGGCTCCGGCGTCATGCTGAAAACCGAGCAAGCCATCAAGGACTACGAGCTGACCGGTTACAAGCTGCAGGCCAGTTCCGGCGCGGCGATGACTGCCGAACTGGGCCGTGCCTATGCCAAACAGCAGTCGATCGCGGTGACCGGCTGGGTACCGCACTGGATGTTCGCCAAGTGGAAGCTGAAGTTCCTCGAAGACCCGAAAGGCGTGTATGGCGCGGCAGAAACCGTGAACAGCATCGGCAGCAAGGAACTGGCGAGCAAGGCGCCGGAAGTGGCGGAGTTCCTGAAGAAGTTCAACTGGCAGTCGAAGGACGAGATCGGCGAGGTGATGCTGGCGATTCAGGAAGGCGCCAAGCCTGAAGCGGCGGCCAAGGACTGGGTGGCCAAGCACCCTGAGCGCGTGAAGGAGTGGACTGGCAAGTAACTACCCGTCAGGGCCGGTTCTGCTGCTTCGCGGGCTTGCCCGCTCCCACAGGGATATCACTGCCTTCAGGCTTACTGATAACCCCTGTGGGAGCGGGCGTGCCCGCGAATGGGCCATCACTTTGTTACGCAACCGGTAAAACACCGTTGCATCTAAGACTAAGGTCGTCTGGTTGGCGTTGCATAGCCGCATAAAGTAAGGGTCGTGGGTTCCATCCCCTATCTGTGCTGCTAGGACAAAAACAATGAACGACAGCATTTACCTCTCGATACAAAACAGCCCCCGTTTCAAGGAGCTGGTCACCAAACGCGAACGGTTCGCCTGGATTCTCTCGGCGATCATGCTCGGCCTGTACTGCGCCTTCATCCTCCTGATCGCCTACGGTCCTCAAGTACTGGGCGCCAAGCTCAGCCCTGAGTCGTCGATTACCTGGGGCATTCCCCTGGGCGTCGGCCTGATCATCTCGGCATTCGTCCTGACCGCCATCTACGTACGCCGCGCCAACGGCGAATTCGATGAGCTGAACAAGGCCATCCTGAAGGAGGCGCAACAATGATTCGCCACGCCAAAGCCCTGGCCGTACTGGCCTGCGGAGCCTTCGCACCCGCCGTGTGGGCCGCCGATGCCCTGACCGGCGAGGTGCAGAAGCAGCCGCTGAACGTTTCTGCGATCGCCATGTTCGTGGCGTTCGTCGCCTTCACCCTCGGTATCACCTACTGGGCCTCCAAGCGCAACAAGTCGGCGTCCGATTACTACGCCGCCGGTGGCAAGATCACCGGCTTCCAGAACGGCCTGGCGATCGCCGGTGACTACATGTCGGCCGCCTCGTTCCTGGGTATTTCCGCGCTGGTGTTCACCTCTGGCTACGATGGCCTGATCTACTCGATCGGCTTCCTGGTCGGCTGGCCGATCATCCTCTTCCTGATTGCCGAACGCCTGCGCAACCTGGGCAAGTACACCTTCGCCGACGTGGCCTCGTACCGCCTTGGGCAGAAGGAGATCCGCACCCTGTCGGCCTCGGGTTCGCTGGTGGTGGTGGCGTTCTACCTGATCGCGCAGATGGTCGGTGCCGGCAAGCTGATCGAGCTGCTGTTCGGCCTGGACTACCACGTGGCGGTGATCCTGGTGGGCATCCTTATGTGCCTGTACGTGCTGTTCGGCGGCATGCTCGCCACCACCTGGGTGCAGATCATCAAGGCCGTGCTGTTGCTGTCGGGTGCCAGCTTCATGGCGCTGATGGTGATGAAGCACGTCGGCTTCGACTTCAACACCTTGTTCTCCGAAGCGATCAAGGTACACGCCAAGGGCGAGGCGATCATGAGCCCGGGCGGCCTGGTCAAGGACCCGATCTCGGCGTTCTCGCTGGGCCTGGCGCTGATGTTCGGTACCGCTGGCCTGCCGCACATCCTGATGCGCTTCTTCACCGTCAGTGACGCCAAGGAAGCGCGCAAGAGCGTGCTGTACGCCACCGGCTTCATCGGCTACTTCTACATCCTCACCTTCATCATCGGCTTTGGCGCCATCCTGCTGGTCAGCACCAACCCGGAGTTCAAGGACGCCGCGGGCGCCCTGCTGGGCGGCAACAACATGGCAGCGGTGCACCTGGCCAACGCCGTGGGTGGCAGCGTGTTCCTCGGCTTCATCTCGGCGGTGGCCTTCGCCACCATCCTGGCGGTGGTTGCCGGCCTGACCCTGGCGGGTGCCTCGGCGGTGTCGCACGACCTGTACGCCAGCGTCTGGCGCAAGGGCAAGGCCAACGACAAGGACGAGATCCGCGTGTCGAAGATCACCACCGTCGCCCTGGGCGTGCTGGCGATCGGCCTGGGCATCCTGTTCGAGAAGCAGAACATCGCCTTCATGGTCGGCCTGGCATTCTCCATCGCCGCCAGCTGCAACTTCCCGGTACTGCTGCTTTCCATGTACTGGAAGAAGCTGACCACCCGTGGCGCCATGATCGGCGGCTGGCTGGGCCTGGTGAGCGCGGTGACGCTGATGGTCCTCGGCCCGACCATCTGGGTGCAGATCCTCGGTCACGAGAAAGCGATCTACCCGTACGAGTACCCGGCTCTGTTCTCTATGGCCATTGCCTTCGTCAGCATCTGGTTCTTCTCGGTCACCGACAAGTCCAAGGCTGCTGAAGACGAACGTGCACTGTTCTTCCCGCAGTTCGTGCGTTCGCAGACTGGCCTGGGGGCTTCGGGGGCTGTTTCGCACTGATCCTTGCGGTCTTGCCGTAATGAAAAAACCGCGCCTAGGCGCGGTTTTTTCATGGTGTTGCCGCTAGATCATGCCTAGCAACAACAACACCAGCAGAATGACCAGCACCACGCCGATGATGCCGGACGGGCCGTAGCCCCAGCTGCGTGAGTGCGGGAAGACCGGTAAGCCACCAATCAGCAAAAGGATCAGGATGATGATGAGAATCGTGGTCATGACGGAGTCCTTGCGTGGTTGAAGGTCAAGGGCCTCGGACTGCTGGCCTCTTGTAAAATGGGACCGGCGCCGCTTGTGAAAGATTCCATTTTTGTATGCGCAGGCTATCCACAGGGTCATGCCCGCTCATTCACTGCCCTGATTAACCCTGCCGTCGCGCAGGCCCTTGTTTAGACTGCGCTCAACAGTCATCAGCACAAGGCCAGCCACCATGCAAAACCGCATCATGATCACCGGCGCCGGGTCCGGCCTCGGTCGCGAAATCGCCCTGCGCTGGGCGCGTGAGGGCTGGCGCCTGGCGCTGGCCGATGTCAACGAAGCCGGCCTGCGCGAAACCCTGGAGCAGGTGCGCGCGGCGGGGGGCGATGGCTTCGTCCAGCGCTGCGATGTGCGCGACTACAGCCAGCTCACCGCGCTGGCTCAGGCCTGCGCCGAGCAGTTCGGCGGCATTGACGTGATCGTCAACAATGCCGGGGTCGCCTCGGGCGGCTTCTTCGCCGAGCTCTCGCTGGAGGACTGGGACTGGCAGATCGCGGTCAACCTCATGGGCGTGGTCAAGGGGTGCAAGGCGTTCCTGCCGCTGCTGGAGCGCAGCAAGGGGCGGATCATCAATATCGCCTCCATGGCCGCGCTGATGCAGGGCCCGGGCATGAGCAACTACAACGTGGCCAAGGCCGGCGTGCTGGCCCTGTCGGAAAGCCTGCTGGTGGAACTGCGCCAGCTGCAGGTGGCGGTGCACGTGGTATGCCCGTCGTTCTTCCAGACCAACCTGCTGGACTCGTTCCGCGGGCCGAACCCGGCGATGAAGGCGCAGGTAGGCAAACTGTTGGAAGGATCGCCGATCAGCGCGGTGGAAATCGCTGAGTACATCCATCGGCAGGTGGCGGCCGGTGAGTTCCTGATTCTGCCGCACGAGGCCGGGCGCCAGGCTTGGCAGGTGAAACGCCAGGCCCCCGAGCGGCTCTATGACGAGATGGCCGAAATGGCGGCGAAAATGCGCGCCAAGGCCCATTCGCGGTGAACAATCTGTAAGGAAAATTACTGAGTGGTGTAGGGCGCTTCTGAATCGCGGCGGAGCTATTGAGTAGCCGAATGCCATCAAGGCAGGCTCCGGTTTTCCCTTTCGCTGGAGGATCGGAGCATGTTGGTAATAGGGCGCGAAGTAGGGGAAGTCATCATGATTGGCGATGACATTCGGCTCATGGTGGTGGAAGCCCGGGACGGGGTGGTGCGTTTTGGCGTGGATGCCCCGCGTGAGGTGCCGGTGCATCGGGCCGAGGTGTACAAGCGGATCAAGGAGGCCGAGCAAAACAAGGTCTGATGTCGCCTGCAACGGCCTCTTCGCGGGTGAACCCGCTCCCACAGGTACGGCACAGTCCTCGAGAGCGGTGCGATCCCTGTGGGAGCGGGTTCACCCGCGAAGAGGCCGGCCCGGCTAGTCGAGCAACTCGCGCGGCACATCATGCCTGGCCAACAGCTGGCACTGCTGGCTCTCCGGCTCGAACAGGATGAACGCCTGGCCTTTGGCCAATGCCTGGCGCACCCGCAGTACACGGGTTTCCAGCGGGGTGTCGTCGCCGTTGTCGGTACCGTCGCGGGTGACGAAGTCTTCGATCAGGCGGGTCAGGGTTTCGGCTTGCAGTTGCTCGTAGGGGATCAGCATGTCAGGTGTGGTCTAGGTGTCGGTGTGGCCATGCTACGCGAAACCTTCGGCATTTTGGGGCTGCTTGGCAGCCCCAAGGGCCTCAAGCCTTGTTGCCGACCAGGCTGTCCACCGCCGGCACCCGCGTATCGCTCTCCATCTGCGCATCGTGTTCCAGCTGGTGGCTGAAGCGTTCCAACGAGGCATTGGCCGGCTGCGAGTCGCTGGCGAACACCGGCGGGCTCAGCAGGTAGGCCGACAACAAGCGGCTCAGCGCCGCCAGGCTGTCGATGTGGGTGCGCTCGTAACCATGGGTGGCATCGCACCCAAACGCCACCAGCGCGGTACGAATATCGTGCCCCGCCGTCACCGCCGAATGGGCATCGCTGAAGTAGTAGCGGAACAGATCGCGGCGTACCGGCAGGTCGTGGTCGCCGGCCAGCTTCAACAGGTGCCGGGACAGGTGGTAGTCGTAGGGCCCCGACGAGTCCTGCATGGCCACGCTCACCGCATGCTCGCTGGAAGCCTGCCCGGGCGCCACCGGGGCGATGTCGATGCCGACGAACTCGCTGACGTCCCAGGGCAGGGCACCGGCTGCACCGGAGCCGGTTTCTTCGGTGATGGTAAACAGCGGGTGGCAGTCGATCAGCGGCTGGCGGCCACTTTCCACCACCGCTTTCAGCGCCGCCAGCAACGCTGCCACGCCGGCCTTGTCGTCCAGGTGACGGGCGCTGATGTGGCCGCTTTCGGTGAACTCGGGCAGTGGGTCGAAGGCCACGAAATCACCAATGCTCACGCCCAGCGCCTCGCAATCGGCGCGAGTGGCGCAGTAGGCGTCCAGGCGAACCTCGACGTGCTCCCAGCTGATCGGCATCTGGTCGATGGCGGTGTTGAAGGCATGCCCGCTGGCCATCAGCGGCAGCACGCTGCCACGGAATACGCCGGTGTCGGTGAACACGCTGACCCGGCTGCCTTCGGCGAAGCGGCTGGACCAGCAGCCGACCGGCGCCAGGGCCAGACGGCCATTGTCCTGCAACTGGCGCACGCTGGCGCCGATAGTGTCGAGGTGGGCGGACACGGCGCGGTCAGGCGAGGTCTGGCGGCCTTTGAGGGTGGCGCGGATGGTGCCGCGGCGGGTCAGCTCGAAGGGGATGCCCAGTTCTTCCAGGCGTTCGGCCACATAGCGCACGATGGTGTCGGTGAAACCGGTGGGGCTGGGGATGGCGAGCATTTCCAGCAGCACGCGCTTGAGGTAGTCGAGATCGGGTTCGGGGAGTCGTTCGGACATGAGTACTCCTTTTGGCAATTGCGTTGACTTCTTCGCGGGCGCGCCCGCTCCCACAGGGACCCCACAAGTCTCAAGAAAGGTGGCAAACCTGTGGGAGCGGGCATGCCCGCGAAGAGGCTCTCAGCGGTCAGGTCAAAGGCCGACTATGCGGAAACAGCAGGTCGATGAACCGCTCCGCGGTCGGCTGCGGTTCGTGGTTGGCCAAGCCGGCGCGTTCGTTGGCTTCGATGATCACGTACTGCGGCTGCCCGGCATCCGGCACGATGAAGTCCAGCCCCACCACCGGAATCTCCAGCGCCCGCGCAGCGCGCACGGCTGCGTCGGCCAGCACCGGGTGCAGGCGTTCGGTCACATCCTCCAGGGTGCCGCCGGTGTGCAGGTTGGCGGTGCGCCGTACGGCCAGGCGCTGGCCGGCAGGCAGCACATCGTCATAGGCAAAGCCCGCCGCACCCAGGGTACGCTCGGTTTCATCGTCCAGCGGAATGCGGCTTTCGCCGCCGGTTGCCGCCTGGCGCCGGCGGCTCTGGGCGTCGATCAGCTGGCGGATGCTGTGCGTGCCGTCGCCTACCACCTGGGCCGGGTGGCGGATGGCGGCGGCCACCACCTCATAGCCGATCACTACGACGCGCAGGTCGTACCCGGCATGGAAGCTTTCCAGCAACACCCGGCTGTCGAACTGCCGGGCATGGGCCACGGCGCGGGTGATCTCGTCGATGCAAGTCAGGTTCACCGCCACGCCCTGGCCTTGTTCACCATCGACCGGCTTGACCACCACCGCGCCGTGCTCGTCGAGAAACGCCAGGTTGTCGTCGGCATTGCCTGCCAGTTGCTGCGTCGGCACTTGCAGGCCGGCGTTATGCAGGGCCTGCTGGGTCAGGCGCTTGTCCTGGCACAGGGTCATGGTCACGGCACTGGTCAGGTCGCTGAGCGATTCCCGGCAGCGAATGCGCCGCCCGCCCAGGCTCAGGGTAAACAAGCCGGCGGCGGCGTTGTCGACCTGCACCTCGATGCCGCGCCGTAGCGCCTCATCGACGATGATGCGCGCATAGGGGTTGAGGTCGGCTTGCGGCCCGGGCCCGAGAAAAAGCTGCTCGTTGATGCCGTTCTTGCGCTTGACCGCGAAGGTTGGCAGGTTGCGAAAGCCCAGCTTCTGGTACAGGCGTTTGGCCTGGCGGTTGTCGTGCAGCACCGACAGGTCCAGGTAGGCCAGGCCACGGCTCATGAAGTGCTCGATCAGGTGACGCACCAGCACCTCACCGACGCCGGGGCGGGTGCATTGCGGGTCGACCGCCAGGCACCACAGGCTGCTGCCGTTTTCCGGGTCATCGAAGGCCTTGCAATGGTTCAGGCCCATCACGCTGCCGATCACCGCACCGCTGTCCTCGTCTTCGGCCAGCCAGTACACCGGGCCACCCAAGTGGCGCGGCGTCAGCAGCTCGGCATCGACCGGCAGCATGCCGCGCGCCTGGTACAGGGTGTTGATGGCGTGCCAGTCGGCCGGGTTCTGCGCCCGGCGCACGCGAAAGCCGCGAAACACCCGCTGCGCCGGGCGGTAGTCGGTAAACCACAGGCGCAGGGTATCGGAGGGGTCGAGGAACAGTTGCTGCGGTGCATGCGCCAGCACCTGCTGCGGTGCCGCCACATACAGCGCGATGTCACGTTCGCCGGGGCACTCGCCCAGCAGGTCCTCGGCCAGTTTGGCCGGGTCGGCGTAGGTGTGGCCGATCAGCAGCCGGCCCCAACCGCAGTGCACTGCACGCGGTTGGTCGTGGGGCTGGCTACCGTCGCCCGCCAGGCGCGCTTGCAGGCGCTCGTAGGAGGGCGCCTGGCCGCGCATCAGGCGCTGACCAAAAGGGGTTTCGTGGGCTTTCATTGGTCAGAGTCCTTGTTCGCTCAGCCACAGGTTGAGTGCCGCCAGTTGCCACAGCTTGGAACCGCGCAGCGGCGTCAACTGGCCGTGCGGGTTGCTCAGCAGGCGGTCGAGCATGGCCGGGTTGAACAGCCCGCGATCCTGGCTGGGGTCGGTCAGCAACTCGCGTACCCAGCCGAGGGTGGCGCCTTCCAGGTGCTTCAGGCCCGGTACCGGGAAGTAGCCCTTCTTGCGGTCGATCACCTCGTGCGGGATCACCCGCCGCGCCGCCTGCTTGAGCACCTGCTTGCCGCCGTCGGGCAGCTTGAAGCGCGCCGGAATGCGCGCCGACAGCTCCACCAGGCGGTAGTCGAGGAACGGCGTACGCGCCTCCAGGCCCCAGGCCATGGTCATGTTGTCGACCCGTTTGACCGGGTCTTCGACCAGCATCACCGTGCTGTCCAGGCGCAAGGCCTTGTCCACCGCGTCGGCGGCGCCGGGGCGGGCGAAGTGCTCGCGTACGAAGTCGCCGGCAGCGTCGCTTTCCAGCAGCCAGGAGGGTTGCACCGTTTCGCGGTATTCGGCGTGGCTGCGGTCGAAGAAGGCCTCGCGGTAGGCGGCAAAGGCATCCTCGGCGCCGTCCACCTGCGGATACCAGTGATAGCCGGCGAACAGCTCGTCGGCGCCCTGGCCGCTTTGCACGCCCTTGCAGTGCTTGGCCACTTCCCGCGACAGCAGGTAGAAGGCGATGCAGTCGTGGCTGACCATCGGTTCGCTCATGGCGCGGAAGGCCGCAGGCAACTGGTCGATGATTTCGTGCTCGGCAATGCGCAGCTGGTGGTGGCGGGTGCCGTAGTGTCTGGCGATCAGGTCGGAATACTGGAACTCGTCGCCGCGTTCGCCGCCGGCATCCTCGAAACCGATCGAGAAGGTCGACAGGTCGTCCACGCCCACTTCACGTAGCAGGCCGACCAGCAGGCTCGAGTCGACACCGCCGGACAGCAGCACGCCAACGTCGACCGCTGCCCGTTGGCGAATGGCCACGGCGTCGCGGGTGGCGTCGAGCACACGGGTGGTCCAGCCTTCCAGGTCGAGTTCACGCTCGTCCGGGTTGGCGCCGTATTTCAGCTGCCACCAGGTCTGGCGTTCGACTTCGCCATGGCGGTCGATGCGCATCCAGGTGCCGGGCTCCAGCTTTTGCACGTTGGCCAGCAACGTGCGCGGCGCTGGCACCACGGCATGGAAGTTCAGGTAGTGGTTGAGGGCCACCGGGTCGAGCATCGGGTCGATGTCGCCGCCCTTGAGCAGCGCTGGAAGGGTCGAGGCGAAACGCAGGCGCTCGCCATTGCGCGACAGGTACAAAGGTTTGACGCCGAGGCGGTCGCGGGCCAGGAACAGGCGCTGGTTGTCGCGCTCCCAGATGGCGAGGGCGAACATGCCGTTGAGCTTGGGCAGCAGGGCCGCGCCCCAGGCGTGGTAGCCCTTGAGCAGCACCTCGGTGTCGCCGTCGGACCAGAACCGATAGCCCAGGTCCTGCAGCTCCTGGCGCAGTTCCGGGAAGTTGTAGATGGCACCGTTGAAGGCCAGTGACAGGCCCAGGGTGTTATCGACCATCGGCTGCGCAGAGCCGTCGGACAGGTCCATGATTTTCAGGCGCCGGTGGCCGAGGGCGATCGGGCCCTGACTATGGAAGCCCCAGGCATCCGGGCCGCGAGGCGCCAGGTGATGGGTGATGCGCTCTACCGCAGCCAGGTCGGCTGGGCGAGGGGCTTGGTCGATTGGGGTGAAACGCAACTCTCCTGCTAATCCGCACATAGGTCCTTACCGGTTTTTCCGTTGGGGAGGGGATGCCCCGGATTAGGGCATCTTAAGGAACTGACCCATGTGCTTTGCGAGAGTTTTAGATCGATCTGTTATATGGCAAAAGGCTCTTGGGCTGCGCAGCGGCGCCATTTCCCTACTTTCCGCGAATCAATTTGCGCAAGGCAAACCGGTTCGGGTGGCAGGCCTCGGCCACCGCCCGTGGTAACGGCAGCGGTTCCCCGCAGACCCAGGCCGCCACCAGCTCGCCGCTCAACGGCGCGGTGATCAGCCCGCGCGAGCCATGCCCGCTGTTCACGTATAACCCGTCCAACCAGGGGCAGGCCACCTCTGGCACCTGGCGCGCATCGCGCCCCAGCACCGCATAGGCCTCGGCGAACGCCTGGGCATCCGCCAGCGGCCCGACGATCGGCAGGTAATCCGGGCTGGTGCAGCGGAACGCGGCACGCCCCTGCAACTGTTCCGGGTCCAGGTCGGGGGCACCCAGGCGCTGGGCCAGGTCGCGGGAGATTTCCTCCAGCAAGGCCAGGTTGCCCTGGTGTTCGGCCACCGTCGGCGCTAGGTCTTCGCTGTGGAAGTCGAAGCTTGCGCCCAAGGTGTGTTCGTCCTCGCGCGGTGGCGCCACATAGCCCTCTGCGCACACCACGGTGCGCAGCGCGCGGCTGCTGGTGGTGGCCGGCAAGCGGGTGATCTGCCCGCGAATACGCTTGAGCGGCAACTGCGCGCACGGCTCGAAGCGCCGTACTTCGGCGGCTGCGGCCAGGATCACCACGGGCGCACTGGCCAGCAGCTGTGCCCCCGCCCAGGCCTGCCAGTGGTCACCGACCTTGCGCAGTTCCAGCACCTCCCGGTGCGTGAGCAGGCGAATACCTGGGTGCTGCAACTGTTGCTGGCACAGCGCTGGCGGGTGCACCCAGCCCCCTTCGGGGTAGAACAGCCCCCCGGCCGGCAAGGCCACCCCGGCGATGGCTTCGGCCTCGCTGCGCGCCAGTGTATGCAGCAGGTCGTAGTCGAAGGCGGCCGCCAGCTTGCCCTGGCGCTCGGCCTCCTTGCCGTCAAAGGCCAGCTGCAACACGCCGCAGGCATCCCAGTCGCGGCCACGCTGCAGGCGCTGCAACTGGCGCCGGGTGTAGCCGAAACCGGACAGGATCATCTGCGACAGCGCGGTGCCATGCGCAGACAACTTGAGGTACAGCACCCCTTGCGGGTTACCCGAAGCTTCCCGTGCCGGCGCGTCCTGGCGCTCCAGCACGGTCACCTGCCAACCGCGCCGGGCCAGGCTGGCGGCGCTGGCGCTGCCGGCCAGCCCGGCACCGATCACCAGCGCTTCACGCGGCAGCGCTGAGCCAGCCGGGCGCGCGTACCACGGCGCAGCAGGGGCGGGCAGGGGGCCAACGTAGGCGCCGCTCATCACTTCCCATTTCTTGCCGATGCCTGGCACCTTCTTCATGGCGAAGCCGGCATCGACCAGGCTGCGGCGTACCCAGCCAGTGGTGGTGAACGTGCCCAGCACTGTGCCAGGGTGTGACAGCCGGGCCAGTTGCGCGAACAGCTGCGGGGTCCACATGTCGGGGTTCTTGGCCGGGGCGAAGCCGTCGAGGAACCACACATCGATCTGCGCATCGAGTTGCGGCAGTTGTTCCAGCACATCGCCGATCAGCAAGGTGAGGCTGACCCTGCCGTCGGCGAAGGTGAACTGCTGAAAGCCCGGGTGCACGGCCACGTATTGCTCCAGCAGGGGCTCGGTGTAGGCGCCGAGTTCGGGCCACAGCCGCACCGCACGGGCCATGTCCTGCTGGCTGAGGGGGTATTTCTCGACACTGACGAAGTGCAGGCGTGCGTCGCTGGGGGCGTGCTCGGCAAACAGCTGCCAGGCGCAGAAAAAGTTCATCCCGGTGCCAAAACCGGTTTCGCCGATCACCATGCAGGCGTGCGGCGCCAGGTTGGCAAAGCGTTCGGCCAGGCGGGTCTGGCCGAGGAACACGTGCTTGGTTTCTTCGATGCCTTCGTTGACCGCGAAATAGACGTCGTCGTATTGCCGCGAGTGAGGGCGGCCTTGGTCGTCCCAGTCGATCTGGGCATGCTGGAGGAGGGTGGACATGGTTGGCTCGGTTGCAGCGGACGGGCGGATTTTATGCCATCCGCAGATTTTGCGCTGGCTGTACCGGCTCGCAAGAGCAGCACAGTCCCTGTGAGAGCGGGCGAGCCCGCGAAGAGGCCGGCACAGGCAACCCGCAAATCCGCTAGTCTTGCTTATCCATTGAAGGAGCCAGTGCATGTTCGAATCCGCCGAAATCGGCCACAGCATCGACAAGGAAGCTTACGACGCCGAGGTGCCCGCGTTACGCGAGGCCCTGCTCGAAGCCCAGTACGAACTCAAGCAGCAGGCGCGCTTCCCGGTGATCGTGCTGATCAACGGCATCGAAGGCGCCGGCAAGGGCGAGACGGTCAAATTGCTCAACGAGTGGATGGACCCGCGGCTGATCGATGTGCTCACCTTCGACCAGCAGACCGACGAGGAACTGGCGCGGCCCCCGGCCTGGCGCTACTGGCGGGCCCTGCCACCGAAGGGGCGGATGGGCGTGTTCTTCGGCAACTGGTACAGCCAGATGCTGCAGGGGCGGGTGCACGGCTTGTTCAAGGACGCCGTGCTCGACCAGGCCATCACCGGCGCCGAGCGGCTGGAGGAGATGCTCTGCGACGAAGGCGCGCTGATCATCAAATTCTGGTTCCACCTGTCCAAGAAGCAGATGAAAGCGCGGCTGAAATCGCTCAAGGACGACCCGCTGCACAGCTGGAAGATCAGCCCGCTGGACTGGCAGCAGTCGCAGACCTACGACCGTTTCGTGCGCTTTGGCGAGCGCGTGCTGCGCCGCACCAGCCGCGACTATGCCCCATGGCACATCATCGAAGGCGTCGACCCGAACTACCGCAGCCTGGCGGTGGGGCGCATCCTTCTGGAAAGCCTGCAGGCGGCACTGGCCAACAACCCCAAAAGCAAGCACCAGGGCAACGTCGCGCCGTTGGGGCGCAGCATCGACCAGCGCAGCCTGCTCGGTGCGCTGGACATGTCGCTGCGCCTGGACAAGGCCGACTATCAGGAGCAACTGGTCAGCGAACAGGCGCGCCTGGCCGGCCTGCTGCGTGACAAGCGCATGCGCCGCCATGCCCTGGTGGCGGTGTTCGAAGGTAACGATGCCGCCGGCAAGGGCGGCGCCATCCGCCGCGTGGCGGCCGCGCTGGACCCGCGCCAGTACCGCATCGTGCCGATTGCCGCACCCACCGAAGAAGAGCGCGCGCAGCCTTACCTGTGGCGGTTCTGGCGGCACATCCCGGCGCGCGGCAAGTTCACCATCTTCGACCGTTCTTGGTATGGCCGGGTGCTGGTGGAGCGGGTGGAAGGCTTTTGCAGCCCGGCCGACTGGATGCGTGCCTACAGCGAGATCAACGATTTCGAGGAACAGCTGGTGAATGCCGGCGTGGTGGTGGTCAAGTTCTGGCTGGCGATCGACCAGCAGACCCAGCTGGCACGTTTCGAGGAGCGCGAGCAGATCCCGTTCAAGCGTTACAAGATCACCGAGGATGACTGGCGCAACCGCGACAAGTGGGACGACTATGCCCAGGCGGTGGGCGACATGGTCGACCGCACCAGCAGCGAGATCGCGCCATGGACGCTGGTAGAAGCCAACGACAAGCGCTGGGCGCGGGTGAAGGTGTTGCGCACCATCAACCAGGCACTCGAGGCGGCGTTTGCACGGGACAAGAAATAGCCAAGTTCTGGTAGCCCGTACCGGCCTCTTCGCGGGCTTGCCCGCTCCCACAGGGATCACACAAAATTCAAGTTTGTGGCGCTCCTGTGGGAGCGGGCAAGCCCGCGAAGAGGCCGGCACAGCCAAGCCACCCTCAAGCCACCCCACCAAGCCATGCCACAAAAGAATGATGATGAATTCTTTTCTCGGCACTCGCGCCCGTCCCGCCCCTCCAAGCCTTTAGAATTCAACCACCCCCACCACGGGCTTGATCGAGGATTTTATGCACATCACTACCGGCCGCTGGGGCTACGGGTTGTTCCTGGCACTTCTGACGGCGCTGCTCTGGGGCATCCTGCCCATCAAGCTCAAGCAGGTGCTGCAAGTGGTCGACCCGGTCACCGTCACCTGGTATCGCCTGCTGGTTTCCGGTGGCCTGCTGTTCGCCTGGCTGGCGGCCAAGCGGCGCTTGCCTTCATTCGGCAAGCTGGGGCTCAAGGGCAAGGGCCTGGTGCTGCTGGCAGTTTGTGGCCTGATGGGCAACTACGTGCTCTACCTGATCGGCCTCAAGTTGCTCAGCCCAGGCACTGCGCAACTGGTCGTACAGCTCGGCCCGGTGCTGTTGCTGGTGGCCAGCGTGTTCGTGTTCCGCGAGCGTTTCAGCCTGGGGCAGGGCGTGGGCTTGCTGATCCTGCTGGCGGGGTTCGGCCTGTTTTTCAACCAGCGCCTTGAGGAATTGCTGACCTCGCTGGGCAGCTACACCACCGGGGTGCTTACCATCCTGCTGGCCACCAGCATCTGGGTGTTCTACGCGCTCAGCCAGAAGCAGTTGCTGACGGTGTGGAACTCGCAGCAGGTGATGATGGTGATCTACCTCTGCTGTGCTGCGCTGCTGACGCCTTGGGTGCACCCGCTGGAGGCATTGCAGCTGACCCCGGTGCAAGGCTGGCTGCTGCTGGCCTGTTGCCTGAATACCCTGGTGGCCTATGGCGCGTTTGCCGAAGCGCTGGCGCACTGGGAGGCTTCGCGGGTGAGTGCCACGCTGGCGCTGACCCCGCTGGTGACCTTTGTCGCGGTGGCGCTGGCGGCGCTGGCCTGGCCTGAGTATGTGCATGCCGAGGACATCAATGCCCTGGGGTATGTGGGGGCGGTGACGGTGGTGCTGGGGTCGGCGCTGGTGGCGCTGGGGCCATCGCTGGTGGCCGGGTGGCGGGCGCGCAGGGCGCGGCTGGCCCAGGTTCAGTGATTGCCTGTGCCGGCCCTTTCGCGGGCTTGCCCGCTCCCACAGGGACACCACAGTATTCAGCTTTGTGGTGATCCTGTGGGAGCGGGCAAGCCCGCGAAGAGGCCGGCACAGGCGACAGGATATTCAGCCCTTACCACCTGGCGCCAGCATGTTCTCCGGCCGCACCCATTGGTCGAACTGCTCGTTGCTCAGGTACTTCAACTCCAGGGCCGCTTCGCGCAGGGTCTTGCCTTCGCCATAGGCTTTCTTGGCAATTTCCGCAGCCTTGTCATAACCGATATGCGGGTTCAGCGCCGTCACCAGCATCAAACCGCGCTCCAGATGGGCCGCCATCTGCTCGGCATCCGGCTCGATCCCGGCCACGCAGTGCTGCTGGAAGTTGCGGCAACCGTCAGCCAGCAGTTCGATCGACTGCAGCAGGTTGTGGATGATCACCGGCTTGAACACGTTCAGTTGCAAATGCCCCTGGCTGGCGGCAAAACCGATCGCCGCGTCGTTGCCCAGCACCTGGCAGGCCAGCATCGACAGGGCTTCGCACTGGGTCGGGTTGACCTTGCCCGGCATGATCGAACTGCCCGGCTCGTTGGCCGGCAGGCGTACCTCGGCCAGCCCGGCGCGCGGGCCGGAACCCAGCAGGCGCAGGTCGTTGGCGATTTTCATCAGGGCCACGGCCAGGGTCTTCAAGGCACCGGCCAGGCTGGTCAGCGGCTCGTGGCCGGCGAGGGCGGCGAACTTGTTCGGCGCCGTGACGAATGGCAGGCCGGACAACGCCGCCAGCTCGGCGGCGATGGCTTCGGCAAACCCATGCGGGGCATTGAGCCCGGTACCCACGGCGGTGCCGCCCTGGGCCAGTTCGCACACCGCCGGCAAGGTGGCGCGGATCGCGCGCTGGGCGTAATCGAGCTGGGCGACGAAGGCCGATACCTCCTGGCCGAAGGTGATCGGCGTGGCGTCCATCATGTGCGTGCGGCCGGTCTTCACCAGCTTGTGGTGGCGCGCCGACAGCTCGGCCAGCCCCGAGGACAGTTCGGCGATGGCTGGCAGCAGCCGGTCGTGCACCGCCTGCGCCGCGGCAATGTGCATGGCGGTGGGGAAGCAGTCGTTGGAACTCTGCGAGCGGTTGACATGGTCGTTGGGGTGCACCGGCACCTTGCCGCCACGGCCTTTGCCGGCCAGCTCGTTGGCCCGCCCGGCAATCACCTCGTTGACGTTCATGTTGCTCTGGGTGCCGCTGCCGGTCTGCCACACCACCAGCGGGAACTGGTCGTCGTGCTGGCCGCCCAGCACTTCGTCGGCGGCCTGCTCGATCAGCCGGGCGATGTCGGCGGGCAGGTCGCCATTACGGTCATTGACGCGTGCCGCGGCCTTCTTGATCAGCGCCAGGGCGTGCAGCACCGCGATGGGCATGCGTTCCTTGCCAATGGCGAAGTTGATCAGCGAACGCTGGGTCTGCGCACCCCAGTAGGCGTCCTCAGGAACTTCGACCGGGCCCAGGCTGTCTGTCTCGATACGGCTCATTCTGTACGCACTCCTGTGTAGTTCGAAATCGCAGTTTAGGCCTTGATTCGACCGAGCGGTTCCGTCGCTCGTCGTGCTACTTGAGCACATCGCCACCACGGCGCAGAATGCTCTACTTCTGAGGTACCCGCCTCCCTCTCTTCCGAAGGAAATGCAATGACCCGTCTCCGTGTCCTTTGTGCCGCCGTTGCCCTGGCTTGCGCCAGCGGCCAGGTGCTCGCTGCCACCGCCAGCCACAACGCTGCTGCCGAGAAATTCCTGACCCTGGCCAACGCCGACAAGCTGGGCACCCCGGTGTACATGCAGGTCCAGCAGATGTTCGCCCAGCGTTTCGCCCAGACCAAGGCCCCGGCTACCAAGCAGCCGGTGCTGGAAAGCTACCAGGCCAAGGCCAACGCCGCGCTGGACAACGCCATCGGCTGGAACAAGCTGAAGCCGAAGATGGTCGACCTGTACACCCAGACCTTCACCGAGCAGGAACTCAAGGACCTGGTCAAGTTCTACGAGTCGCCGCTGGGCAAGAAAGTCCTGCGCGAGATGCCCAAGGTCACCCAGCAGTCGGCCCAGCTGACCCAGCAGAGCCTGGAACCGGCGGTGCCGGTGGTGAACAAGCTGCTCGAGGACATGACCAAGGAGCTGGACCCGAACGCTGGCAAGGCCGCCGCCCCGGCGAAGAAGTGAGTAAGCCGCAATGACCATGCAACAGCGTATCGAACAGCAGCTGGCGGCGCTGGCGCCGCAGCACCTGCAAGTGCTCGACGAAAGCCACATGCACAGTCGTGGTCAGGAGACCCACTACAAGGCAGTGATCGTCAGCGAGCAGTTTGCCGGGCTGAACAGCGTCAAGCGCCACCAGAAGGTGTACGCCACCATGGGTGAGCTGATGGGCGAGATCCACGCCCTGGCCATTCATACCTACACCGGCGAAGAGTGGGCCAAGGTCGGCGTTGCACCGGCCTCGCCGGTGTGCGCGGGCGGCGGGCACTGAAACCCTTCGGTTGTTCTGGTAGAATCCGCTTCATCCCAAAAGGGGGCTGCTGTGCAGCCCATCGCCGGCAAGCCGGCTCCCACCGGTAAAGCACCCGTCCCGAAAGCGGTGCACAACCTGTGGGAGCTGGCTTGCCGGCGATGGGGCGCGCAGCGGCCCCCTGTTCATTGTGTAACCCGGTCCGCCCCTTACGAGGGCAACCACCTGGAGAACCTGCTTCATGTCCCAAGCCATCGTCGTCGCGGCGCTGTACAAGTTCGTCACCTTGGAAGACTACGTCGAGCTGCGTGAGCCGCTGCTCAAGACCATGCTCGACAACAACGTCAAAGGCACCCTGCTGCTGGCCCACGAGGGCATCAACGGCACCGTTTCGGCCACCCGCGAGGGCATCGACGGCCTGCTGGCCTGGCTGCGCAACGACCCGCGCCTGGCCGATGTCGACCACAAGGAATCGTACTGCGACGAACAGCCGTTCTACCGCACTAAGGTCAAGCTCAAGAAAGAGATCGTCACCCTCGGCGTGCCGGGCGTGGACCCGAACCAGGCGGTCGGCACCTATGTCGAGCCCAAGGACTGGAACGCGTTGATCAGCGACCCCGAGGTGCTGCTGATCGACACCCGCAATGACTACGAAGTGGCCATCGGCACCTTCAAGGGCGCCATCGACCCGAAGACTGAGACCTTCCGCGAGTTCCCCGACTACATCAAGGCCAACTTCGACCCCAGCAAGCACAAGAAGGTTGCCATGTTCTGCACCGGCGGCATTCGTTGCGAAAAAGCCTCCAGCTATATGCTCGGTGAGGGCTTCGAGGAGGTCTATCATCTTAAGGGCGGCATCCTGAAATACTTCGAGGAAGTGCCTCAGGAACAAAGCCTGTGGGACGGCGACTGCTTCGTCTTCGACAACCGCGTCACGGTGCGCCATGACCTGAGCGAGGGCGAGTACGACCAGTGCCACGCCTGCCGCCACCCGATCAATGCAGAGGAGCGCGCGTCCGAGCACTATTCGCCAGGTATCAGCTGCCCGCATTGCTGGGACACCCTGAGCGAGAAGACCCGGCGTAGCGCCATCGACCGGCAGAAGCAGATCGAGCTGGCCAAGGCCCGCAACCTGCCCCACCCGATCGGTTACAACTACAAAGCCGAGGCTTGAAGCATGTCTGCACGCCTGATCTATGTGATGGACCCGATGTGCTCCTGGTGCTGGGGTTTCGCACCCGTGGCCGCGGCCCTGATCAGCCAGGCGCGCGAGGCGGGCGTGCCGACCCGGCTGGTGCCAGGCGGCTTGCGTACCGGCGGCAGCGCCCTGGACAGTTCTACCCGCAAGTACATCCTCGAACACTGGCAGGCGGTGGCCGAAGCCACCGGCCAGCCATTCCGCTTCGAGGGGGCCATGCCTGACGGCTTCGTCTACGACACCGAACCGGCCTGCCGGGCCCTGGTCACCGCCCGCGAGCTGAACGCCGAGCGCGTCTGGCCGCTGCTGGCGCTGATCCAGCGCTCGTTCTACGAGCAGGGCGTGGATGTGACCCTCGCCCCGCACCTGGTCGAGCTGGCCGAACAGGCCGGTTTCGACCGTGCCGCGTTCGCCGAGGCCTTCACTGCGGCTGACACCCGCGCTGCCACCGCAGCCGATTTCAGCTGGGCCCAGGACCTGGGCATTGCCGGCTTCCCGACCCTGCTCGCCGAGCGCAATGGCCAACTGGCCCTGCTGACCAACGGCTACCAGCCGCTGGAGCGCCTGCAACCGTTGCTCGGCCGCTGGCTGCAGCAGGCCGCCTGTGCTTGATCTGCCTGGGTCACCCGACCCGGTGCCGGGCAAGCCTCACACTGCGGCCGACCGCCTGAGCTGGGTGGAAATCCGCCGCCTGGCCCTGCATCACAAGAAGCGCCTCTGGTCCGCCAACCTGATTGCCGTGCTGGCCGCCTGCTGCAGCGTGCCCATCCCGCTGCTGCTGCCGTTGCTGGTGGACGAAGTGCTGCTTGGCCATGGCGATGCCGCGTTGAAGTGGATGAACCACCTGCTGCCGTCCAGCTGGCAGGTAGCGAGCGGCTACATCGGCCTGATGTTGCTGCTGACCCTGTGCCTGCGCCTGGCCGCCCTGGCCTTCAACGTGGTCCAGGCCAAGCTGTTCGCCGGCCTGGCCAAGGACATCGTCTACCGCCTGCGCATACGCCTGATCGAGCGGCTCAAACGCATTTCGCTTAAGGAATACGAAAGCCTGGGCAGCGGCACGGTGACCACCCACCTGGTCACCGACCTGGACACCCTCGACAAGTTCGTCGGCGAAACCCTCAGCCGCTTCCTGGTGGCCATGCTGACCCTGACCGGCACGGCGGCCATCCTGATCTGGATGCACTGGCAGCTGGCCTTGCTGATCCTGCTGTTCAACCCGCTGGTGATCTACTTCACCGTGCAGTTGGGCAAGCGCGTCAAGCACCTGAAAAAGCTCGAGAACGACAGCACTGCGCGGTTTACCCAGGCGCTGACGGAAACCCTCGACGCCATCCAGGAAATCCGCGCCGGCAACCGCCAGGGCTATTTCCTCGGCCGCCTCGGCCTGCGCGCCCGCGAAGTGCGTGACTACGCCGTCGATTCGCAATGGAAGAGCGATGCCAGCGGCCGTGCCAGCGGGCTGCTGTTCCAGTTCGGTATCGACATTTTCCGCGCCGCGGCCATGCTCACCGTGCTGTTCTCCGACCTGTCGATCGGGCAGATGCTGGCGGTGTTCAGCTACCTGTGGTTCATGATCGGCCCGGTGGAGCAGCTGCTCAACCTGCAATATGCCTACTACGCCGCCGGCGGGGCGCTGAGCCGCCTCAACGAGCTGCTGGCACGCGCCGACGAGCCGCAGTACCCGGCCGCCAGCGACCCGTTCGCCGGCCGCGAAACAGTCGGCATCGAAGTGCGCGACCTGCGCTTTGCCTATGCCGAAGAGCCGGTGCTCGAGCACCTCGACCTGTCCATCGCCGCTGGCGAGAAGGTGGCTATCGTCGGTGCCAGCGGCGGCGGCAAGAGCACCCTGGTGCAGCTGTTGCTGGGCCTGTACGGCGCCCAGGCCGGGACCATTCGCTTTGGCGGTGCCAGTCTGCAGGAAATCGGCCTGGAAACCCTGCGCGAAAACGTCGCAGTGGTGTTGCAGCACCCTGCGTTGTTCAACGACACCGTGCGCGCCAACCTGACCATGGGCCGCGATTGCAGCGACGAGGCCTGCTGGCAGGCGCTGCGCATTGCCCAGCTGGATGCCACCATCGCGGCCCTGCCGCAGGGCCTGGACAGCGTGGTGGGCCGTTCTGGCGTGCGTTTGTCCGGTGGCCAGCGCCAGCGTCTGGCGATTGCCCGCATGGTCCTGGCCGAACCCAAGGTGGTAATCCTCGACGAAGCCACCTCGGCGCTCGATGCCGCCACCGAATACAACCTGCACCAGGCCCTGGCGCGTTTCCTCAGCGGCCGCACCACGCTGATCATCGCCCACCGCCTGTCGGCGGTGAAGCAGGCCGACCGGGTGCTGGTGTTCGATGGCGGGCATGTGGCCGAGGATGGCGACCACCAGCAGCTGATTGCCGAAGGTGGGTTGTATGCCAAGCTGTATGGGCACCTGCAGCAGAGCTGAATTTTTGGCAGCCTGTGCGGGCCTCTTCGCGGGTAAACCCGCTCCCACAAGGCCTCCACAGGGCTGGAGGTCTGTACGGCATCTGTGGGAGCGGGTTCACCCGCGAATAGGCCGGTACAGGCTGTACAAATCCCTGAGATCCTTGTCATAAAAAACCCAACCGCGGGTATGGCAAATGGCCTACGCTGTGCTTGTCTGGGTTGATCTGCGCCTTATCTGCTCTGTGACAGGGACTCCATGAAGGGAAATCGCACTCTAGAAGCGCCAAAGCTGCTCGGCATCACCTGGCCCTTCATCGCCGTCGTGGTCTTCCAGGTCGCCTTGGGCAGCCTCAGCCTTTATACGCTCTCGGCCGTGCGTGCCTATGTCGCGGGCGAAAGCCTGTGGTCCAAGGCGCAGAAAGACGCCATCTACTACCTCAACCTGTACAGCGAAACCCGCGACGACACCACCTACCAGCGCTATCGCCAGGCCATCACTGTGCCCCAGGGCGACCACCAGCTGCGCGAGGTGATGGACCAGCCCAGCCCCGACCTGGATGCCGCGCGCCAGGCCGTGCTGCAGGGCGGCAACCACCCCGACGATGTCGAGCGGATCATCTGGTTCTACCGCAACTTTCGCAACATCAGCTACATGCAGACGGCCATCGACTACTGGGACATCGGCGACGACTACCTGGCCAAGCTGGATCTGCTGGCCGTGGAGATGCGCAGCAGCTTCGCTGCCGGCCAGGTCGACGCGCGCACGGTCAGCGACTGGAAGGCGCGCATCGTCACCATCAACGAAGGCGTCACCCCGGCCGCCAAGGCGTTCAGCGATGCCCTGGGCGAAGGCTCGCGCATGCTACTGCGGGTGCTGTTGATCACCAACCTGCTGACCGCGATGTTTCTGATTGCCATTGCCTGGCGCCGCTCCAGCAAGCTGCTGGCCCAGCGCCAGGCGTTTGCCAGCGCCCTGCAGGAAGAAAAGGAGCGCGCGCAGATCACCCTGCAGGCCATCGGCGATGCGGTGATTACCGCCGATGTGGAAGGCAGCATCGGCTACATGAACCCGGCCGCCGAGCACCTGACCCATTGGCAGGCCGGCCCGGCCCAGGGCCTGCCGCTGTCGGCGCTGTTCAGTCTGGTCGACGAGCACGCCGAAGGCGAGGGCCGTAGCCTGGTCGAACAGGTGCTCAGCGGCAGCCTCAAAGGCGGCGCCGAGCATGCCCGGCTGATCCAGCGCCTGGACGGCAGCACCGTGTCGGTCAACCTGGTCGGCTCGCCGATCGTCAATGACGGCCAGGTCAGCGGCATCGTGCTGGTGCTGCACGACATGACCCAGGAGCGCCAGTACATTGCCAACCTGTCCTGGCAGGCCACCCATGACGCGCTGACCGGGCTGGCCAACCGCCGCGAGTTCGAGTACCGCCTGGAGCAGGCGCTCAATGGCCTGGTGCGCCAGGCCGGGCGGCATTCGCTGATGTTCCTCGACCTCGACCAGTTCAAGCTGGTCAACGACACCTGCGGGCACGCGGCCGGTGATGAATTGCTGCGGCACATCTGCGCCGTGCTGCAATCGGGTTTGCGCGAAGGCGACACCCTGGCCCGGCTGGGCGGCGACGAATTCGGTGTACTGCTGGAAAACTGCCCGCCCGACCAGGCCGAGCGCATTGCCGAACAATTGCGCCAGCTGGTGCAGAGCCTGCACTTCGTGTGGAAGGGGCGGCCGTTCGTCACCACGGTCAGCGTCGGCCTGGTGCACATGGCCCAGGCGCCCGGCACCCTCGAGGCCTCGTTGCGCGCCGCCGACATGGCCTGCTACATGGCCAAGGAAAAAGGCCGCAACCGCGTGCAGGTGTACCACGCCGACGACAGCGAGTTGTCCATGCGCTTTGGCGAAATGGCCTGGATCCAGCGCTTGCACGTGGCCCTGGAAGAAAACCGCTTCTGCCTGTACGCCCAGGAAATCGCCCCGCTGAAAACCTTCGAAGGCCCGGGCCATATCGAGATCCTGCTGCGCCTGCACGACGAAAGCGGCCGCACCATCCTGCCCAACAGCTTCATCCCGGCGGCCGAGCGCTACGGCCTGATGACCGCGCTGGACCGCTGGGTGGTGCGCAATGTGTTTCTGGTCATTCGCCAGTGCCTGGACGAAGGGCGCGAGGGGCCGCTGTCGATTTGCGCGATCAACCTGTCGGGCTCGAGCATTGGTGACGACAAGTTCCTCGAATACCTGCAGCGCCTGTTCGTCGAATACGCCATCCCGCCGCGGATGATCTGCTTCGAAATCACCGAAACCAGCGCCATCGCCAACCTTGGCAGCGCCATCCGCTTCATCAACGAGCTGAAAGGCCTGGGCTGCCGTTTCTCGCTCGATGATTTCTGCGCCGGTATGTCGTCGTTCGCCTATCTCAAGCATCTACCCGTGGATTACCTGAAGATCGACGGGAGTTTCGTCAAGGACATGCTCGACGACCCGGTCAACCGGGCCATGGTCGAGGTCATCAACCACATCGGTCACGTCATGGGCAAACGCACCATCGCCGAGTTCGTCGAAACACCCTTGATCGAGCAAGCCTTGCAGGAAATTGGCGTGGATTACGCCCAGGGCTATCTCATCGAACGCCCTCAGGTGTTCACCTGTGACAGTCTGCAGCGCCAACGGATCGCCGCCCGGCCTCTGTTGCAGCGGGCACCTGGCACGTTTCGCTAGCTGGAAATCACAAGGATCAAGGAGCTCAAAGTGATTGATGCATTCGTTCGTATCGGGCCTTTGATGGACCCCGCCAGTTACCCTCAATGGGCCCAGCAACTGATTGAAGACTGCCGCGAGAGCAAGCGCCGGGTGGTCGAGCACGAGTTTTACGCGCGCCTGCGCGATGGCCAGTTGAAGCAATCGACCATTCGCCAGTACCTGATCGGTGGCTGGCCGGTGGTGGAGCAGTTCTCGCTGTACATGGCGCACAACCTGACCAAGACCCGCTATGGCCGCCATCAGGGCGAAGACATGGCGCGGCGCTGGCTGATGCGCAACATCCGCGTCGAGCTCAACCATGCCGACTACTGGGTGAACTGGTGCCAGGCGCACGGCGTGCACCTGCACGAATTGCAGGCCCAGGAAGTGCCGCCAGAGCTCAACGGCCTTAACGACTGGTGCTGGCGGGTTTGCGCCACCGAGAACCTGGCCATTTCCATGGCAGCGACCAACTATGCCATCGAAGGCGCGACCGGCGAATGGTCGGCAGTGGTGTGTTCCACCGACACCTATGCGCTGGGTTTCCCGGAGGATCAGCGCAAGCGGGCGATGAAGTGGCTGAAGATGCATGCCCAGTATGACGATGCGCACCCGTGGGAGGCGCTGGAGATCATCTGCACCCTGGCCGGCGAGAACCCGACCCTGGGGCTGCGCAACGAACTGCGCCGGGCGATCTGCAAGAGTTATGACTGCATGTACCTGTTCCTGGAACGGTGCATGCAGCTGGAAGGGCGCCAGCAGGGGCGTATGCGCCCGGCGTTGGCGGCGGGCTGAGTATTCGCCTGCCCCGGCCTCTTCGCGGGTAAACCCGCTCCCACAGGGTGTTCACTGCCCGTGAGGGTAGCGCAGCACCTGTGGGAGCGGGTTTACCCGCGAAAGGGCCAGTACAGGCAAAAGGCTTACTGCGCGTTGAACGCCTGCCCATTGACCCCTTTGCTGTCCGGCCCCATCAGGTACAGGTACACCGGCATGATGTCCTCGGGCAGCGGGTTGTTCTGCGGGTTCTCGCTGGGGTAGGCCTGGGCGCGCATCGCCGTGCGCGTGGCGCCCGGGTTGATGCTGTTGGAGCGCACCGGCGCAACGCCTTCCAGCTCGTCGGCGAGGGTCTGCATCAGCCCCTCGGTGGCGAATTTCGACACGCCATAAGCGCCCCAGTAGGCCCGGCCCTTGCGCCCGACGCTGCTGCTGGTGAACACCACCGAAGCGTCTTCCGACAGCTTCAGCAGCGGCAGCAGGGTGCTGGTGAGCATGAAAGTGGCATCGACGTTGATGTGCATCACGCGCATGAAGTTGTCACCCGACAGCTGCTCCAGCGGCGTGCGCGGGCCGATGATCGAGGCATTGTTCAGCAGGCCGTCGAGGCGGCCGAACTGCTCTTCGATCATCACTGCCAGCTCGTCGTACTGGTGGGGCAGGGCGGTTTCCAGGTTGAACGGGATCACCACCGGTTGCGGGTGCCCGGCAGCCTCGATCTGGTCGTAGACCTCGTTGAGGTTGGCTTCGGTCTTGCCCAGCAGCAGCACGGTGGCGCCCAGCGCGGCATAGGCCTTGGCGGCAGCGGCGCCGATGCCGCGGCCGGCACCGGTAACCAGGATGACCCGGCCTTGCAACAGGTCGGGGCGGGCGGTGTAGTCGAACATTGTCTATTCCCTATTTATGGCCGACACATACCCTTGTGGGAGCGGGCGCGCCCGCGAACACCGGCAAAGCCGGTGCCATCCACCTCAGTGCTGCTTCGCGGGCATGCCCGCTCCCACAGGGTCGGTAGTCAGCCGTTGCAACTCAACAGCCGCACAGCGCGCTGTCGATAACCTTGCGCAGTTCCAGCGGGTGGTCCACCACCACATCGGCGCCCCAGTTGTTGGGGTTGTCTTCAGGATGAATATAGCCGTAGCGCACCGCCGCCGTGCGGGTGCCGGCGTCGCGGCCCGACTCGATGTCGCGCAGGTCGTCGCCGACGAACAGCACGCTGGCCGGGTCCAGGTTCAGCGTTTTGCAGGCCAGGATCAGCGGCTCGGGGTCGGGCTTGCTGTTCTTCACGTGGTCCGGGCAGATCAGCAGCGCCGAACGCTCGGCCAGGCCCAGTTGCTGCATGATCGGCTCGGCGAAGCGCACCGGCTTGTTGGTGACCACGCCCCACAGCAGGTTGCCCTTCTCGATATCGGCCAGAAGCTCGGCCATGCCGTCGAACAGCTTGCTGTGCACCGCGCAGTCGCGCTGGTAGCGCTCGAGGAACTCCAGGCGCAAGGCCTCGAAGCCCTCGGCTTCGGGGGCCATGGCGAAGGTGGTGGCGACCATGGCGCGCGCACCGCCCGAGATCACGCCGCGGATCAGTGCATCGTCCACTGGCGGCAGGCCGCGCTCGGCGAGCATGGCCTGGCAGATGGCGATGAAGTCCGGCGCCGTGTCGAGCAGGGTGCCGTCCATGTCGAAGAGTACTGCTTGCAAACGCATGCTCATTCCTCGCGCAGGGTCTGGACCATGTAGTTGACGTCAACGTCGCTGCTCAGCTTGTAGTGCTTGGTCAGCGGGTTGTAGGTCAGGCCGATGATGTCCTTCACCTGCAGGCCGGCCACCCGGCTCCAGGCGCCCAGTTCGGACGGGCGGATGAACTTCTTGAAGTCGTGGGTGCCGCGCGGCAGCATCTTCAGGATGTACTCGGCACCGACGATGGCCAGCAGGTAGGCCTTGGGGTTGCGGTTGATGGTGGAGAAGAACACCTGGCCGCCGGGCTTGACCATGCGGTAGCAGGCGCGGATGACCGAGGACGGGTCGGGCACGTGCTCGAGCATTTCCAGGCAGGTGACCACATCGAACTGTTCAGGCATTTCCTCGGCCAGGGCTTCGGCGGTGATCTGCCGGTATTCCACCTGCACGCCGGACTCCAGCTGGTGCAGCTGGGCCACGGCCAACGGCGCCTCGCCCATGTCGATGCCGGTGACCGTGGCGCCGCGCAGGGCCATGGCTTCGCTGAGGATGCCGCCACCGCAACCCACGTCCAGCACTTTCTTGCCGGCCAGGCTGGCGCGCTCGTCGATCCAGTTGACGCGCAGCGGGTTGATTTCGTGCAGCGGCTTGAACTCGCTTTCGCGGTCCCACCAGCGGTGGGCCAGCGCTTCGAACTTGGCGATTTCGGCGCGGTCGACGTTGCTCATTGAACAGTCCTCTGAAACTTCGCAAAATTGCGCCGGAGTATACCCGAGCGCTCGGCCCCGAGGGTCGCTATAATCGCCGGCTTTTGATATCCGAACGACGGGGAGAGGCGATGCGCGAGCAACTTTTGGCGGCGGAGAAGGTGACCGGGATCCGCTGGCACGGCGGCGTCCTGCACCTGCTCGACCAGCGCCTGTTGCCGTCGGAAGAGCGCTGGCTGGCCTGCGACAATGTCGCGCAGGTGGCGGCGGCGATCCGCGACATGGCCGTGCGCGGCGCCTCGGCCATCGGCATTGCCGCGGCCTATGGCCTGGCGCTGGCCCTGGAAGAGCGGCTGGCCGAGGGCGGCGACTGGGAAATGGACCTGGAAGAAGACTTCCTCACCCTGGCCGAAGCGCGCCCGACCACCGCCAACCTGTTCTGGGCGCTGAACCGCATGCGCGAGCGCCTGCAGCGTCTGCGCCCGGATGAAGATGTGCTGGCGGCGCTGCAGGCCGAAGCGGTGGCCATTCACGAAAGCGACCGCGAAGCCAACCTGACCATGGCCCAGCAGGGCATCGAACTGATTCGCCGCCACCAGGGCAACGCCCAGGCCCTGCTCACCTACGGTAATGCCGGCGCCCTGGCCAGTGGTGGCTTCGGCACCGCGCTGGGGGTGATCCGCGCCGGTTACCTGGAGGGCATGGTCGAGCGGGTGTATGCCGGCGAAACCCGCCCCTGGCTGCTGGGTTCGCGCCTGACGGCCTGGGAGCTGGCCAACGAAGGCGTGCCGGTGACGCTGTGCGCCGACTCGGCGTTGGCCCACCTGATGAAGAGCAAGGGCATCACCTGGGTGGTGGTGGGGGCGGACTGCATTGCCGCCAATGGTGACATGGCCAGCAAGATCGGCACCTACCAGTTGGCGGTCAGCGCCATGCACCATGGTGTGCGCTTCATGGTGGTGGCGCCGAGCACCAGCATCGACCTGAACCTGGCCACCGGCGAGGACATTCCGCTGGAAGAGCGCGCTGCCGACGAGCTGCTGGACATCGCCGGTACCCGGGTGGCGGCGGATGTCGAGGTGTTCAACCCGGTGTTCGATGTGACCCCGGCTGACCTAATCGACGTGATCGTGACCGAGCGCGGCATTGTCGAACGGCCGGATACCGCCAAGTTGGCGCAATTGATGTGCCGCAAGCGGCTGCATTGATATTTTTGCTGTCTGTGCCGGCCTCTTCGCGGGCGCGCCCGCTCCCACAGGGATAGCGCAAGGTCTGATGGCGCTGGTGTCTCTGTGGGAGCGGGCAAGCCCGCGAAGAGACCAGTGGAAATTCCAGGTTTCAAACCCGCCTGAGACCACCTGCCACATCTCCCCACCGCCCATGCCTTTGTGATAACATCCGGCAGTTTCCAGGACCGCCCATCATGGCGGCCTTCATTGCGCAGATCCATGGCACAACTCATTGATTTGTCGTAAGTCGTCGCACCCTATGCGCTGCGGCGGCGAGCTTCGTTCGGCCCTTGATGGAGCTGCGAAGTTTCACCAGAAAAAGGAATCAGGCTTCTCATGGGCGAACTGGCCAAAGAAATCCTCCCGGTCAATATCGAAGACGAACTGAGACAGTCTTACCTCGACTACGCGATGAGCGTGATTGTCGGGCGAGCGCTGCCCGATGCGCGTGACGGCTTGAAGCCCGTGCATCGTCGCGTTCTCTATGCGATGAGCGAACTGGGCAACGACTGGAACAAGCCGTACAAGAAGTCCGCCCGTGTGGTCGGTGACGTGATCGGTAAGTACCACCCGCACGGCGACACTGCGGTCTACGACACCATCGTGCGTATGGCCCAGCCGTTCTCGCTGCGTTACCTGCTGGTCGACGGTCAGGGCAACTTCGGTTCGGTGGACGGCGACAACGCCGCGGCCATGCGATACACCGAAGTGCGCATGGCCAAGCTGGCCCACGAGCTGCTGGCCGACCTGCACAAGGAAACCGTCGACTGGGTGCCCAACTACGACGGCACCGAGCAGATTCCGGCAGTCATGCCGACGCGTATTCCCAACCTGCTGGTCAACGGTTCCAGCGGTATCGCCGTGGGCATGGCGACCAACATTCCGCCGCACAACCTCGGCGAAGTCATCGATGGCTGCCTGGCACTGATCGACAACCCCGAAGTCACCATCGATGAGCTGATGCAGTACATCCCTGGCCCGGACTTCCCGACTGCCGGCCTGATCAACGGCCGCCAGGGCATCATCGAGGCCTATCGCACCGGCCGTGGCCGCATCTACATGCGCGCCCGCTCCGAAATCGAAGACATCGACAAGGTCGGCGGCCGCCAGCAGATCGTGGTGACCGAGCTGCCGTACCAGCTGAACAAGGCGCGCCTGATCGAGAAGATCGCCGAGCTGGTCAAAGAGAAGAAGATCGAAGGCATCACCGAGCTGCGCGACGAGTCCGACAAGGACGGCATGCGCATCGTCATCGAGCTGCGTCGCGGCGAGGTGCCGGAGGTGGTGCTCAACAACCTCTACCAGCAGACCCAGCTGCAGAGCGTGTTCGGCATCAACGTGGTGGCCTTGGTCGACGGCCGTCCGCGCCTGCTCAACCTCAAGGACCTGCTCGAAGCGTTCGTCCGTCACCGCCGCGAAGTGGTGACCCGCCGTACCGTGTTCGAGCTGCGCAAGGCGCGTGAGCGCGGGCACATCCTCGAAGGCCAGGCGGTCGCGCTGTCCAACATCGACCCGGTCATCGCCCTGATCAAGGCCTCGCCGACCCCGTCCGAAGCCAAGGAAGCGCTGATTTCCACCGCCTGGGAGTCCAGTGCCGTGCAGGTCATGGTCGAGCGCGCCGGCGCCGATTCCTGCCGCCCCGAGGACCTGCCGGAGCAGTACGGTCTGCGCGAAGGCAAGTACTACCTGTCGCCGGAACAGGCCCAGGCCATTCTCGACCTGCGCCTGCACCGCCTGACCGGCCTGGAGCATGAAAAGCTGCTGGCCGAGTACCAGGAAATCCTCGAGCAGATCGGCGAGCTGATCCGCATCCTCAGCAGCGCCGAGCGCCTGATGGAAGTGATCCGCGAGGAACTGGAAGCCATTCGCGCCGAATATGGCGACGCCCGCCGCACCGAAATCCTCGATGCGCGCCACGACCTCAACTACGGCGACATGATCCCGGAAGAAGAGCGTGTGGTGACCATTTCCCACGGTGGCTACGCCAAGACCCAGCCGCTGTCCGCCTATCAGGCCCAGCGCCGTGGCGGCAAAGGCAAGTCGGCTACCGGGGTGAAGGACGAGGACTACGTCGAGCACCTGCTGGTTGCCAACAGCCACGCCACCCTGCTGCTGTTCTCCAGCAAGGGCAAGGTGTACTGGCTGAAGACCTACGACATTCCCGAAGCGTCCCGCGCCGCACGCGGCCGGCCGATGGTCAACCTGCTGCCGCTGGAGGAAGGTGAGCGCATCACCGCCATGCTGCAGATCGACCTCGAGGCCCTGCAGCAGAGCGCTGATGCCGACGAAGAGCTGGAGGACGCGGACGACACCGTGCTCGAAGGTGAAGTGGTCGAGGCCGAGGAAGTGGACGAGGAGGAGGGCGACACCCCTGAGTGGGTGGCTGAGCCGACCGGCGCCTACATCTTCATGGCTACCGCTTCGGGTACCGTGAAGAAGACCCCGCTGGTGCAGTTCGCCCGTCCGCGTTCCAACGGCCTGATCGCCCTGAAACTGAAGGAAGGTGACACCCTGATCGCCGCGGCCATTACCGACGGTGCCAAGGAAGTCATGATGTTCTCCGACGCCGGCAAGGTCATCCGCTTCGCGGAAAGCGTGGTGCGCGAGATGGGCCGTAACGCCCGTGGCGTGCGTGGCATGAAGCTGGGCAAGGGCCAGCGGATCATCTCGATGCTGATCCCGGAATCCGGCGCGCAGATCCTTACCGCCTCCGAGCGCGGCTTCGGCAAGCGCACCCCGCTGTCCAAGTTCCCGCGTCGCGGCCGTGGTGGCCAGGGCGTGATCGCCATGGGCACCAAGGGGCGCAACGGCCTGCTGATTGGCGCCATCCAGGTGCAGGAAGGCGAAGAGATCATGCTGATCTCCGACCAGGGCACGCTGGTGCGTACCCGCGTTGGCGAGGTGTCCAGCCTGGGCCGTAACACCCAGGGCGTGACCCTGATCAAGCTGGCGACTGACGAGACGTTGGTGGGCCTGGAGCGTATCCAGGAGCCGTCCGAGGAAGAGCTCGATGAGGTGATCGAGGCTGACGAGGAAGGCGCCGAGGCTGAAGCGCCGGACAATGAAGAAGCTGCCGGCGCCGAAGAGGCTCCGCAGGAGTAAGCGTAAAACCCGAACGGGGCGACCAAGGTCGCCCCGTTTGACTGATTAGGCCGGGCAATGCCTGGCCCTGTGGGAGCGGGCAAGCCCGCTCCCACAGGGTTCCCGCAGAACTAGCTGTTTAGATCTAATTAGAGCGAGAGTGGATGTGAGCAAACGAGCCTTTAACTTCTGCGCAGGCCCTGCCGCGCTTCCTGACGCTGTGTTGCAGCGCGCCCAGGCCGAGATGCTGGACTGGCGTGGCAAGGGCTTGTCGGTGATGGAAATGAGCCATCGCAGCGACGATTATGTGGCCATCGCCGAAAAGGCCGAGCAGGACCTGCGTGACCTGCTGTCCGTCCCCTCGAACTACAAGGTGCTGTTCCTGCAGGGCGGCGCCAGCCAGCAGTTCGCCGAAATCCCGCTGAACCTGCTGCCGGAAAACGGCACCGCCGACTACGTCGAGACCGGCATTTGGTCGAAGAAGGCCATCGAGGAAGCGCGCCGCTTCGGCAACGTCAACGTCGCCGCCAGCGCCAAGCCCTACGATTACCTGGCGATCCCGGGCCAGAACGAGTGGAACCTGACCAGCAGCGCGGCCTATGTCCACTATGCGTCCAACGAAACCATCGGTGGCCTGCAGTTCGACTGGGTGCCGGAGACCGGTGACGTGCCGCTGGTGGTCGACATGTCGTCCGACATCCTCTCGCGTCCGATCGATGTGTCGCAGTACGGCCTGATCTACGCCGGTGCGCAGAAGAACATCGGCCCGAGCGGCCTGGTCGTGGTGATCGTGCGTGAAGACCTGCTCGGCCGCGCCCGCAGCAGCTGCCCGACCATGCTCGACTACAAGGTCTCGGCCGACAACGGCTCGATGTACAACACCCCGGCCACCTATTCCTGGTACCTCTCGGGCCTGGTCTTCGAGTGGCTGAAAGAGCAGGGTGGCGTCGACGCCATGGAGCAGCGCAACCGCGCCAAGAAAGACCGCCTGTATGGCTTCATCGACAACAGCGAGTTCTACACCAACCCGATCAGCCACAACGCCCGTTCGTGGATGAACGTGCCGTTCCGCCTGGCTGACGAGCGCCTGGACAAAGCCTTCCTCGCCGGTGCCGATGCCCGTGGCCTGCTCAACCTCAAGGGCCACCGTTCGGTCGGCGGCATGCGCGCCTCCATCTACAACGCCCTGGGCCTGGACGCCGTCGAAGCCCTGGTGGCCTACATGGCCGAATTCGAGAAGGAGCACGGCTGATGTCCGAGCACGAACTGAAGGCGCTGCGCGTTCGCATCGACAGCCTCGACGAGAAGATTCTCGAGCTGATCAGCGAGCGCGCCCGTTGCGCCCAGGAAGTGGCCAAGGTCAAGACCGCCTCGCTGGCCGAGGGTGAAAAACCGGTGTTCTACCGCCCCGAGCGTGAAGCCGCCGTGCTCAAGCGCGTGATGGAGCGCAACAAGGGCCCGCTGGACAACGAAGAGATGGCGCGGCTGTTCCGCGAAATCATGTCGTCGTGCCTGGCCTTGGAAGAACCTCTGAAAATTGCCTACCTCGGCCCTGAAGGCACCTTCACCCAGGCTGCGGCCATGAAGCACTTCGGCCACGCGGTGGTCAGCCGGCCGATGGCGGCCATCGACGAAGTGTTCCGTGAAGTGGCGGCCGGTGCCGTCAATTTCGGCGTGGTGCCGGTGGAAAACTCCACCGAAGGCGCAGTCAGCCACACCCTCGACAGCTTCCTCGAGCATGACATGGTGATTTGCGGCGAAGTCGAGCTGCGTATCCACCACCACCTGCTGGTGGGCGAGAACACCAAGACCGACAGCATCACCCGCATCTATTCCCACGCCCAGTCGCTGGCGCAGTGCCGCAAGTGGCTGGACGCGCACTACCCGAACGTGGAACGCGTGGCCGTGTCGAGCAATGCCGAGGCAGCCAAACGGGTCAAGGGCGAGTGGAATTCGGCGGCGATCGCCGGCGATATGGCGGCCAACCTGTACGGTCTGACCCGCCTTGCCGAGAAGATCGAAGACCGCCCGGACAACTCCACGCGCTTCCTGATGATCGGCAGCCAGGAAGTACCACCGACCGGCGACGACAAGACCTCGATCATCGTTTCGATGAGCAACAAGCCGGGGGCCTTGCACGAGCTGCTGGTGCCGTTCCACCAGAACGGCATCGACCTGACCCGCATCGAGACCCGCCCGTCGCGCAGCGGCAAGTGGACCTACGTGTTCTTCATCGACTTCGTCGGCCACCACCGCGACCCGCTGATCAAGGCGGTGCTCGAGCAGATCAGCCAGGAGGCTGTGGCGCTGAAGGTGCTGGGGTCGTATCCGAAGGCGGTGCTTTGATTTGACAGGGTTGGGGCCGCTTCGCGCCCCATCGCGACACGAGGCCGCTCCCACAGGAGTACGCAATCCCTTGTGGGAGCGGCCTTGTGTCGCGATGGGCTGCACAGCAGCCCCAATGGCCTTCCCAGGCTGCCTAGATTTCTGAACAGGGTTCGCACCAGTGGTAAAAGCAGCAAAAACCAAACCCGCGCCAATCATCAACCGCCTGGTGGTGGTCGGTCTCGGCCTGATCGGTGGCTCGTTCGCCAAGGGCCTGCGTGAAAGCGGCCTGTGCCGCGAAGTGGTCGGTGTCGACCTGGACGCCCCCTCGCGCAAGCAGGCCGTGGCCCTGGGCGTGGTCGATCGCTGCGAGGAAGACCTTGCCAGCGCTTGTGTCGGTGCCGATGTCATCCAGTTGGCCGTGCCGATCCTGGCGATGGAAAAAGTCCTGGCCCGCCTGGCTCAACTCGACCTCGGCACCGCCATCATTACCGACGTCGGCAGTGCCAAGGGCAACGTCGTCCGTGAGGCGCGAGCCGTCTTCGGTGCCCGCCTGCCGCGCTTCGTCCCCGGCCACCCCATCGCTGGCTCCGAGCAGAGCGGAGTAGAGGCCTCCAACGCTACCCTGTTCCGCCGCCACAAGGTCATCCTCACCCCGCTGGCGGAAACCGACCCGGCCGCCCTGGCGCTGGTCGACCGCCTGTGGCGCGCGCTGGACGCCGATGTCGAGCACATGTCGGTCGAGCGCCACGACGAAGTGCTGGCCGCCACCAGCCATCTGCCGCACCTGCTGGCCTTTGGCCTGGTCGATTCGCTGGCCAGACGCAATGAAAACCTCGAGATCTTCCGGTACGCTGCGGGAGGCTTCCGCGATTTCACGAGAATCGCCGGCAGTGACCCGACCATGTGGCACGACATCTTCCTCGCCAACCGCGATGCTGTCCTGCGCACGCTTGATACATATCGCAGCGATCTCGACGCCTTGCGCGACGCGATCGCTGAAGGGGACGGGCACCAGTTGCTGGGTGTATTCACCCGCGCTCGAGTGGCCCGCGAGCATTTCAGTAAAATCCTGGCCCGCCGGGCCTATGTGGACGCTATGAACGCCAACGATCTGATTTTCCTGGCCCAACCGGGTGGCCGCCTGTCCGGGCGGATCCGCGTACCGGGCGACAAGTCGATTTCCCACCGCTCGATCATGCTCGGCTCGCTGGCCGAAGGCACCACCGAGGTCGAAGGTTTCCTCGAAGGTGAGGACGCGCTGGCGACCCTGCAGGCATTCCGTGACATGGGGGTGGTCATCGAAGGCCCCAACCACGGTCGCGTGACCATTCATGGCGTCGGCCTGCACGGCCTCAAGGCGCCACCCGGGCCGCTTTATGTGGGCAACTCGGGGACCTCGATGCGCCTGCTGTCGGGGCTGCTGGCCGGTCAGTCGTTCGATGTGACCATGACCGGTGACGCTTCGCTGTCCAAGCGCCCGATGAACCGTGTGGCCAACCCGCTGCGCGAGATGGGTGCGGTGGTCGAGACCGGCCCCGAAGGCCGCCCGCCGCTGACCATCCGGGGTGGCCACAAACTCAAGGCGCTGACCTACACGCTGCCGATGGCCAGCGCCCAGGTCAAATCCTGCCTGCTGCTGGCCGGCCTGTATGCCGAGGGCAAGACCACCGTCACCGAGCCGGCACCCACCCGTGACCACACCGAGCGCATGCTGCGTGGCTTCGGCTACAGCGTCGAGAGCAACGGCCCGGTGGCCTCGCTGCAGTCCGGTGGCAAGCTCACCGCCACCCGTATCGAAGTGCCGGCCGACATTTCCTCGGCGGCGTTCTTCCTGGTGGCGGCGTCCATCGCCGAAGGCTCCGAACTGGTGCTGGAACATGTCGGCATCAACCCGACCCGTACCGGCGTGATCGACATCCTGCGCCTGATGGGCGGCGACATCACTCTGGAAAACCAGCGTGAAGTGGGTGGCGAGCCGGTTGCCGACCTGCGCGTGCGTGGCGCCAAGCTGAAAGGTATCGACATTCCCGAAGAGCTGGTGCCGCTGGCCATCGACGAGTTCCCGGTGCTGTTCGTCGCCGCTGCCTGCGCCGAAGGGCGTACCGTGCTGCGAGGCGCCGAAGAGCTGCGGGTGAAGGAATCCGACCGTATCCAGGTCATGGCCGATGGCCTGATCACCCTGGGCATCCAGTGCGAACCGACCCCGGACGGCATCATCATCGACGGCGGCCAGTTGGGCGGCGGCGAAGTGCATGGCCACGGTGACCACCGTATCGCCATGGCCTTCAGTGTTGCCTCGCTGCGCGCGAGTGCGCCGATCCGCATCCACGACTGCGCCAACGTCGCCACCTCGTTCCCCAACTTCCTGGCGCTGTGCGCCGAAGTGGGCATCCGCGTGGCGGAAGAGGGCAAGTCGTGAGTGCCCTGGCGCCGGTCATCACCATCGACGGGCCAAGCGGCTCGGGCAAGGGCACCGTCGCCGGGCTGCTGGCCCGCGAGCTGGGCTGGAAGCTGCTGGACTCCGGCGCGCTGTACCGCTTGCTGGCATTCAATGCCAGCAACCATGGCGTCGACCTGACCAACGAAGAGCTGCTGACCAAGCTTGCCGCCCATCTGGATGTGCAGTTCATTGCCGCCGAGCCCGGTAAGCTGCAGCAGATCATCCTCGAGGGTGAGGACGTCAGCAACGTCATCCGCACCGAAACCGTCGGCGCCGGTGCGTCGATGGTCGCTTCGCTGCCGGCCGTGCGCGATGCGCTGCTGGTACGCCAGCGCGAATTCCGCGATGCCCCGGGGCTGATCGCCGATGGCCGCGACATGGGCACCGTGGTGTTCCCGGACGCGCCATTGAAGGTCTTCCTCACCGCCAGCGCGGAGGAGCGGGCACGTCGCCGCTTCCTGCAGTTGAAGGGCAAGGGTGAAGATGTTAGTCTGTCGAGTCTGCTGGATGAGATTCGTGCGCGTGATGAACGCGACACCCAACGTGCAGTGGCCCCGCTGAAACCAGCGGCCGATGCCATTCAGTTGGACTCTACCGAGTTGTCCATCGAGCAGGTGTTGCAACGTATCAGGAGCGAGATCGCACTGCGCGACCTCCTCTGATAGCCAGGAGAGCAGGCGGGGGCACCAGTCAACGTCCCGCCGGCTTTCCTTTACTTAAAACAAACCCACATTGTCTGGAATGTGGCGATGGGCGTCTGTTTCGCCCGAATCTACAGGAATTAAAATGAGCGAAAGCTTTGCAGAACTCTTTGAAGAAAGCCTGAAAACCCTCAATCTTCAGCCGGGTGCGATCATCACCGGTATCGTTGTCGACATCGACGGCGACTGGGTTACCGTACACGCTGGCCTGAAGTCCGAGGGCGTCATCCCGCTCGAGCAGTTCTACAACGAAGCTGGCGAGCTGACCATCAAGGTCGGTGACGAAGTTCACGTTGCGCTGGACGCGGTCGAAGACGGCTTTGGCGAAACCAAGCTGTCCCGTGAAAAAGCCAAGCGCGCCGAGTGCTGGATTGTTCTGGAAGCAGCTTTCGCCGCCGAAGAAGTGGTCAAGGGCGTTATCAACGGTAAGGTTAAGGGCGGCTTCACTGTCGACGTTAACGGCATCCGTGCGTTCCTGCCGGGCTCCCTGGTTGATGTCCGCCCTGTGCGCGACACCACCCACTTGGAAGGCAAAGAGCTGGAATTCAAGGTCATCAAGCTGGACCAGAAGCGCAACAACGTTGTCGTTTCCCGTCGCAGCGTGCTGGAAGCCGAGAACAGCGCCGAGCGCGAAGCCCTGCTGGAAACCCTGCAGGAAGGCCAACAGGTCAAAGGTATCGTCAAGAACCTCACCGACTACGGCGCCTTCGTGGACCTGGGCGGTATCGACGGCCTGCTGCACATCACCGACATGGCCTGGAAGCGCATCAAGCACCCATCGGAAATCGTTAACGTTGGCGACGAAGTCGACGTACGCGTTCTGAAGTTCGACCGCGAGCGCAACCGCGTTTCGTTGGGTCTGAAGCAGATGGGCGAAGATCCGTGGGTAGCTATCACTGCCCGCTACCCAGAAGGTACTCGCGTACAGGCTCGCGTTACCAACCTGACCGACTACGGCTGCTTCGCTGAGCTGGAAGAAGGCGTTGAAGGTCTGGTACACGTTTCCGAAATGGACTGGACCAACAAGAACATCCACCCGTCGAAAGTCGTTCAGGTTGGCGACGAAGTGGAAGTCATGGTTCTGGACATCGACGAAGAGCGTCGTCGTATCTCCCTGGGCATCAAGCAGTGCAAGTCCAACCCATGGGAAGACTTCTCCGGCCAGTTCAACAAGGGTGACAAGATCACCGGTACCATCAAGTCGATCACCGACTTCGGTATCTTCATCGGTCTGGATGGCGGCATCGACGGTCTGGTTCACCTGTCCGACATCTCCTGGAACGAAACCGGCGAAGAAGCCGTACGTCGTTTCAAGAAGGGCGACGAGCTGGAAACCGTCATCCTGTCGGTCGACCCAGAGCGCGAGCGCATCTCCCTGGGCATCAAGCAGCTGGAAGACGATCCGTTCTCCAACTTCGTTGCTGTCAATGACAAGGGCGCTATCGTCAAGGGCATCGTGAAAGAAGTTGACGCCAAAGGCGCCATCGTCACCCTGGCCGACGACATCGAAGCTACTCTGAAAGCTTCCGAAATCAGCCGTGACCGCGTTGAAGACGCGCGTAACGTTCTGAAGGAAGGCGAAGAGATCGAAGCCAAGATCATCAGCGTTGACCGCAAGTCCCGCGTTATCAGCCTGTCCATCAAGTCGAAGGACGATGCTGAAGAGCGCGAAGCCATCCAGAGCCTGAAAAACGCTCCGGAAGCGGCTGCCGATACCACCATGGCTGCGCTGCTGCGCGAAGCAATGGCCAAGCAGAACTGAGTTCTGTTTGATCGGTAAAAAGGGCGACCCTCGGGTCGCCCTTTTTTGTGCTATCAATAAGCCATAGCTGTGGGGGATTGGGTGATGTTGATGTTCGCCGACGTTATGAGCGGGCGTGGTCGCGACAACAATTTCCTGGTCATTCGGCTGCTGGCAGCGACCGCTGTGGTGGTCGGCCACTCCTACGCACTGTCCTATCAGGAATGCACGAGTTGTAGCGACCCAGCCTTGTGGCTCGGCCTGCCAGTACCTGTCCACAGCCTGGGCGTGGAAGTGTTCTTCATGCTCAGCGGCTTGCTGATCACAGCCAGTGGCGTGAGCAACAGCGCGCGCAATTTCTACCTGGCGCGGGCGCTACGAATATTTCCCGGTTTGCTGGTATGCCTGTTGCTGATGGCCTTCGTGTTGGGGCCGTTGGCGACCTCGCTGCCGTTGGCCGAGTATTTTTCTCAGCGCCAGGTCTACCGGTACGTCTACAGCCCCTTGCTGATCCTCAAGGATGCCCAGTTCGTGCTGCCGGAGGTGAGTTTTACTCCACGGACATACGGGGTTTCGGTCAATGGCAGCTTGTGGACCATTCCGCTGGAAATGCGCATGTACCTGGTGCTGGGAGTACTGGTGCTGGTGGCCAGGGTTTGCCGATGGCCGATGGCGGGGCTGACGCTTACGGCGCTGCTGATTGCGCTGGGGCTGCATACCCTGCACCCGGCTTATGCGCAGTACCCGTTCAAGCTGGTGGTGTGTTTCCTGGCGGGCTCGGCGTTCTATTCGTGCCGGGCGCTGATCCCGTACGGGTGGTGGTGGCTGCTAGCGTGTGCCGGGTTGCTGTTACTGAGCAAGGGTGGGCGTTTCGAGGTGTTCGCCTGTGCTGCCCTGACGCTTTACGGCACGTTGTACTTCGCTTACTGCCCGCAGCTGAAGCTGCCTTCATGGGTGCAGGATTACTCATACGGCATCTACCTGTATGCCTTTCCGATCCAGCAGGTCCTGGCGGGGGCGATGCCGTGGGCCGGGCCTTACTGGCTGATGTTGGCTGCCGTGCCGGCGTCCTGGTTGGCAGGGTATGTGTCGTGGGAGTTGGTGGAAAAGCCAGCCCTGGCGATGCGCAAGCGCTTTTCCAAAACCAACCCCCAACAGCAGCTGGCCTGACCCGGTGGGGCAGGCACGGGCTTCCCCCGTGGTTAAAGCCCGCTCCCGCAGGGGGGGCGCGAACGCCAGGTCAGCCGGTTCGGCGCCTTCCAGGTGCCGCTGGCTAGACCATTCCAGCAAAACTTCAATCTTGAATTTTTTTATTAAGTCAAGAACCGCCCTGTTCAAATCCCTTCCAGCGTGCTACAAACTGGTTAAGCAATGATCTAGCTGCTTGATAACGAAGGGAAAAATATGACGAAGTCGGAGCTGATCGAACGTATTGTCACCCATCAGGGGCTGCTCTCGTCCAAGGATGTGGAGCTGGCCATCAAGACCATGCTTGAGCAGATGTCACAATGCCTTGCCACTGGCGATCGCATCGAGATTCGCGGTTTTGGCAGCTTCTCGCTGCACTATCGCGCCCCACGCGTGGGCCGTAACCCGAAGACCGGCCAGTCGGTCAGCCTCGAAGGCAAGTTCGTGCCGCACTTCAAGCCCGGCAAAGAGTTGCGCGACCGGGTCAATGAAGAAGATGAGGCCCACACCTGATTCCACAAGGAGCAATCTGATGCGTAACCTCAAGCGCGCCCTGGCGGCGGTGTTCGTGCTGCTGTTGGCGGCTGTGGTGCTGTTCTTCGTGCTGGAGAACCAGCAAACCGTCTCGTTGGTCCTGTTCGGTTGGGTGGCCCCGGCCATGCCGGTCGCCGTGCTGGTCCTGGCCGCACTGGTCATCGGTTTGGCAGTCGGGCCGTTGCTCGGTGCGTACGGCGTGCTGCGCAGCAAGCGCAAGATCAGGGCTTCTGCCCGTCAGGCCGCGCTGAGCGGCAACTGACATATATAAGGACAATTCCTACACCCGTTTGGGAAAGTCTCACCTATGCCGATACCGGCCGTCATGGAGTAATAGCGCACTTCATTTTCGGCCCAGGCGAGTGTGTGCAGCATGGAATTTCCCGTCCTTTCCCATCACGGTGGCACCCGCGGCGTTACCGGCTCTTGCCACCAGCTGCACCTTGATGCGTCCGTCAGCCTGCTGATCGACTGCGGCCTGGAGCAGGGCGCCGAGGCGGCGCCGGACGCCGCCGAGCTCGGTTTCGATGTGCAGGGTATCCAGGCCCTGGTCATCACCCATGTTCATCTCGATCACGTAGGCCGTATCCTCGCACTGCTGGCTGCCGGCTACCGTGGCCCCATCCTGTGCAGCGAGCCCTCCGCGCGGTTGCTGCCGCTAATACTGGAGGACGCCTACAAGCTGAGCATCAGCAGCGAGCCCGCCCATGTGGCGCGTTACCTCGATTTCCTGCGTGACCTCATTGTGCCCCTGCCTTTCGAGCAGTGGCACGCGCTGGTCGAGCACCCTGGTCTCAGCTGTCGCATTCGCCTGCAGCGCGCCGGCCACCTGCTGGGCTCGGCGTATGTCGAGTGCGACATCCAGCATGAGCAAACCAACACCCGCTACGTGTTTTCCGGCGACCTCGGTGCCTGCAACAGCCCCTTGCTGCGCCCCGTGCAGCCCCCGGAGCGGGCCGATGTGCTGGTGCTCGAAAGCACCTACGGCGACCGCCTGCACCCGCCTGCCGGCGATCGTGAGCAGCGCCTGGAAGCGGCCATCGACCGTGCCCTGGCCGACCAGGGCACGCTGCTGATTCCGGCGTTCAGCCTTGGCCGTACACAGGAGCTGCTGTACGAACTGGAAGGCATCCTGCACCGCAAGGCCTTACTGAACAAAGCCGCCCCGGCCACCGATGGCGGTCCGTTCGACTGGTCGCAAGTGCCTATCATCCTCGACTCGCCGCTCGCCCAGCGCATCACCGGCGTGTATCGCGAACTGCACGACTACTGGAATGCCGAGGCCAGGGCGCGCCTAGCCGAAGGGCGCGACCCGCTGGGTTTCAGCCAGCTGATCAGTGTGGATACCCACGCCCGCCATCAGCAGGTGGTCAATTACCTCAAGAGTACCGGGCGGCCAGCGATCGTGATTGCCGGCAATGGCATGTGTTCGGGTGGGCGAATCGTCAATTACCTCAAAGCCATGCTGCGCGATCCACGGCATGAGGTGATGTTTGTCGGTTATCAGGCCAAGGGCACGCCGGGGGCGGTGATACAGGCCAGTGAAGGGGCGGAAGGGTTTGTGCAGATTGACCTGGATGGGGAGATGTATGAGGTGCGGGCAAAAGTCGTCACGTTGCCAGGTTACTCTGGCCATGCGGATCAGGAGGGGTTGGTGAGCTTCGCGCTGGATGGCGTCAGCGCCGCCAGGCGGGTGGTGCTGGTACACGGCGAACCGCGGGCCAAGGCAGCGCTGGACCGGGCGCTACGCAAGCGTGGCGGCAGGGAGATTGATGTCGCGGTTGCTCGATAGCGAGGCACAGGCCGTCGGCTCGCAAGGTGGCTGTGGAACTTGTTGACGGCATCTTCCTCTTAGATCGGATGCGTGCTAAAGCTGTAGGCCGTTTCGTGCGGTCTGCGGTGGATGAGCAAAATGCCGCTACGCTGAGGTTCAGCAGGTCTTTATGGAGTCCCGCTGCAGCCAGGCTTAGCCTCGCTGGCATAGGAATCATGCGAATGGTCGGATCTAAGGAAAACGAGAACAAATGCAAAAAGAACGTAGCCCCGGAATCGAAACGGACGAAGTTGATGTTCTCGAGCTCTGGCAGGTCTTGTGGAGTCGCAAACTGCTGATTCTTTCGTGCATTGTATTGATCACTGCCGCAGCGCTTGTTTACGTCTCGCTCAAAACACCTATGTACGAGGCCAAGTCTTTTATCCTGCCGCCGACCAAGAACGATATTGCTCAGTTGAATTATGGTCGTACCGAAAACAGCGGCCTCGAAGTGTTCAAACCCAAGGATGTCTATGAAATATACCTGCGTGCCCTGCAGTCCGAATCCCTGCGCCGCAAGTTCTTTCGTACGGTCTATCTGCCTAATTTGCCTGAGGGCTCCCGCCAGGGTTCTCAAGATGCACTTTACGACCGGTTTGGCAAGGTGTTGACTGTAGGTCCGGTGGCAGGAGATAGTGCCGGGCGCTATTTGATCAGGGCTTTGAGTGATGACCCACAGATGAGTGTGAAGTGGGTAACGCGCTTTACGGAAATGGCCAGCGACACCGCCAAGAAGACTTTGGTTGAAGATGCTGATACGGAAGTCAAGGTACTGATCAAGAACCTTGAACAACAGATCCGTAGCGCACGGGAGGCAGCGCGCAAGCAGCGTGAAGACCAGATAGCGCGCTTGCAAGAGGCGCTGAAGGTCGCCAAGGCAGTGAACCTGAGCAAGCCCCCTATCATCGCCAGTGGCATGAACGCCGAAGTGTCGGGTGGCATGCAGGGTACGTTGACCTATATGCGGGGTAGCCAGGCTATTGAGGCAGAGCTCGCAAACCTTCGCGCGCGCGAATCCGATGACCCCTTCGTTGCCGATTTGCGAGAGGTTCAGGAGAAGCTCGACTTCTACCGCAACCTGCAGCTGAACCCGGCGGTGATCGAGGTCTTTCAGCAGGATGGTGCCATCGAAGTCCCTGATAGCCCGGTCCGGCTTGGCAGATTGCTCATTGTTGCAGGGGGCGTGTTTGCAGGTTTGGTGCTTGGTGTGCTCGTGGCCGCATTTACCCATCTGGTTTCCTCTGAAAGGGGGCGCCGCCTGGAGCGCGTTTGATCTACCAGCCCGCGGGTCTGCATACTGCGGGAGCGTCGAATCCACAGTAATGAATTTTAACAAGAGGCTGGTTGCGTGAAACTCATAGAAACTAATATCTCGGATGTAGTCGTTTTTGAACCTACTGTTTTCGAGGACGACAGAGGCTGGTTTTATGAGTCTTATAGCGAGCCTAAGTTTCATGCGCTACTCAGCGCGCAAGGTATTACCCTTCCACCGTCTTTCGTTCAGGAAAACTGCTCGCTGTCCAAAAAAGGCGTCATGCGTGGTCTGCACTATCAACTTTATCCGTTTGCCCAGGGCAAGTTGGTGAGTGTGGTTCAGGGCGCCGTATTCGATGTGGCGGTGGATATTCGCAAAGGCTCTCCCACGTTCGGGCAGTGGGTAGGCATGGAGCTGTCGGCGACTAACCGCAAGATGATGTGGGTGCCTGAAGGCTTCGCCCATGGTTTCATCGCGCTGGAAGAAGATACGGTGTTCCAGTACCGCACGACCAATGTCTATTCCAAAGAGCATGAGCGCAGCATTGCCTGGAATGACCCGGATCTGGCTATCGAGTGGCCACAGCTCGAAGGGCTGCTGATCAGCGACAAGGATGCGGTAGCGCCAAGCCTTGCCGAGGCTGACCTGCCACCCTTGATCCTCAAGGGGCAGGCGGAGGATCTGCTCCTTCCGATCATTGGTGATGATCGTGGAAGCCTTATCAGCATTGAAAAGGCCCTGAACATTCCGTTTGCCATCCGCCGCGTTTACTACATCTTCGGTACCAAGGCCGGTGTCAGCCGTGGTTTTCATGCTCACCGCGACCTTCAGCAACTGATCATCTGCCTGGCTGGCAGTTGCCGCATGACCTTGGATGACGGTACCGGCCCGGTTGACCATATGCTTGATGCGCCGCAGAAAGCCCTGCTGATCAAGAATATGGTCTGGCGTGAAATGCATGATTTCAGCGAGGACTGTGTGCTCATGGTGATCGCCAGCGAAACCTATGATGAGCGCGATTACATCCGCAGTTATGAAGATTTCCAGAGGTTGATCGCCCATGCCTAGTATCCATGCCCTGGCCGATGTGCAAACCGATGCGATTGGCGAGAAAACCCGAATCTGGCAATACGCGGTCATCCTCAAAGGCGCGCGAATTGGCAGCAACTGCAACATTTGCGCGCACACCCTGATCGAGGGAGGGGTTGTAGTCGGAGACAACGTCACGGTGAAAAGTGGTGTGTTTCTGTGGGAGGGGTTGGTGATCGAGGACAATGTCTTCATCGGTCCCAATGCTACATTCACCAACGACAGGGTGCCGCGCTCCAAGTGCTATCCCGAAGCCTACGAAGTCACCGTGCTGAAGGAAGGCTGCAGCATCGGTGCGAATGCGACATTGCTCCCCGGCATTACGATTGGTCGACATGCCATGGTGGGGGCCGGTGCTGTCGTGACCAAGGATGTGCCTGATTACTGCGTGGTAGTGGGTAATCCGGCAAAAATAACAAGGGAGCTAGCGCATGGTTGATTTCCTGAATCTGAAAGCTGTCAATAAACAGTACCGCGAGGAGCTGTTGCAGGCTTGCGCCGAGGTCATCGACTCCGGCTGGTACATCGGCGGTAGCGCCCTGGCTCGCTTTGAAAGCAATTTTGCCGCTTATTGCGGTACCGCTCACTGCATTGGTGTGGCCAACGGCCTCGATGCCTTGACGCTGACCCTGACCGCTTGGAAGCAGCTAGGGCGGGTGAAGCAGGGTGATGAGGTCATCGTTCCGGCCAATACCTACATTGCGAGTATCCTGGCAATCACCGCCAGTGGTCTGGAGCCAGTGCTCGTCGAGCCAGACCCGAGGACGTTCAATATCGATACGTCTCTCATACGCCAGGCGATCACCGCCAAGACTCGCGTCATCCTGCCGGTGCATCTGTATGGGCAGATCGCCGACATGAAGGCAATCAACGAAATTGCCGCCGAATTCGGATTGCTGGTGCTCGAAGACTCGGCCCAGGCGCATGGCGCCTCGATCAATGGCAGGCGCGCGGGCAACTGGGGGAACGCCTCAGGCTTCAGCTTCTATCCGGGCAAGAACCTGGGTGCGCTCGGTGATGCCGGGGCGATCACCACCTCGGATGGCGAATTGGCGGAAGTGCTGCGGGCGCTCAGAAACTACGGCTCCCATGAGAAGTACAAGAACTTGTACGTCGGTGTGAACAGCCGTCTGGACGAGATCCAGGCGGCGATGCTGGATGTGAAGCTCAAGTACCTTGATGAAGAGATCAGTCGCCGCCGGCATATCACCACCTGCTACCACGCCGGCATTCAAAATGGGCATATCGCCCAACCGCACAACGGTGCAGCAGAGGAGCATGTCTGGCATCTGTATGTCGTGCGCACCGCCTACAGAGACAAGCTGCAGCAACACCTTCGTGGGCAGGGTATACAGACGCTGGTGCATTATCCGATCCCGCCTCACAAACAACAGGCTTACCGCCAGTACAACGGTTTGAGCTTGCCGCTGACTGAAAAGATTCATGATGAAGTGATCAGCCTGCCTGTAGACCCCACCATGAGCGACGCGGATATTCAGACGGTCATTGATGCCTGCAACAGCTTCACCCCGGCCGGTCAGTAATTCATGACGCTGATCAAGACCAGTCTGCTGAACGCGATTGCTGTTTTTGTAAAGATGGCGACATTGCTAGGGCTCAACAAGGTACTGGCCCTTTATGTTGGGCCGGCGGGTTACGCAGCGATCGGGCAACTGCAAAACGCCGTGACCATGTTCACCACACTGGCCAGCGGCGCGGTCAGCACAGGGGTAACCAAGTACACGGCCGAGTTTGCCGATCGCCCGGACGAACAACACAGGCTTTGGCGAACCGCAGGGACGCTGTCACTGTTGGTTTCGTGTGTGCTCGCGATATTGATCGTGGCCTTGCGAGCTCCCTTGGCAGGTTGGTTCTTCAATGACCAGGCGCTTGCACCTGTGCTGGTGTGGTTTGCCGCCACCCTGGTATTTTTTGCCTTCAATTCGTTGTTGCTGGGCATTCTGAACGGAAAGAAAGATGTTCAGCGCTATGTGCTTGCCAACATCCTCGGCAGCCTGATATCGCTGGTGGTGACCTGTGCCCTGACCATCAGGCTGGGGCTTTACGGTGCGCTGGTTTCGTTGGCTGTATACCAGTCGTTGAGCTTCGTGGCCACCTTGGTCATCTGTATGCGCACGTCATGGTTCCGCCCCGGCGATTTCATCGGGGCGCTGGACCGGCAGTCCCTTTCTCGGCTTGCAAAGTTCGCCCTCATGGCCGTTGTCACGGCTTGCTCGCTGCCCGTTTGCCATGTGTTCATCCGCGATTACCTGGGCACTGAATTTGGCTGGGATCACGCAGGTTACTGGGAGGCCATGTGGCGCCTGAGCACGGCCTATCTGATGCTCATCACGACCACGCTTGCGGTTTATTATCTGCCAAGGCTCTCGGAGCTTTGCGAAGCGAATGAATTGCGTCGGGAAATCATCCAGGGGTACAAGCTCATCCTGCCCCTAACCGTTGCTGCCGGCCTGGTTATCTACCTGCTGAGAGACTTCATCATCCATGTGCTGTTTTCGGAGTCATTCCTGCCCATGCGCGACCTGTTTGCATGGCAGATGGTTGGGGACAGTCTGAAGGTAGTCAGTTGGCTGATGGCCTACCTCATGCTCGGCAAGGCACTTACCCGTCTGTACCTGGTTACCGAGATTCTCTCGACACTTTCGCTGTATGCACTGACTGTCTATTTCACCCAGCTGTGGGGGTATGAACAAGTTACCCTGGCTTATGCGGCAAACTACCTGTTGTACGGAATCGTCATGTATTTCTCGGTATTCCGTCGTTTGCACATCATTGTTAGCGATACGGCGCGGAGCTGAGCAGAGATGAAGGACGTCATCGAGCAGTTACAGGGACGCATTCTGGACGCTGAACCTGCCTCGGCATTGGTGCAGGCGCAGGTTTATGGGGCATTGCTCTGGGCGGTAGACCTGGGTATTTACGATGCCGTAGGGCTTGAACGCTATCTGGTGGACCGCTGCGCGAGCCAGGTCACGCTGCCGGCCGCCGGGGGCGAAGTGCGCGGTTGTCTGCACGTAGTCAGCGAACCTTATATGCAAGGCGGGCACACCCGGCTGATGGAGCGCCTGGCGCGCATGCACGAAGAGCCGGTAGACCTGCTGGTGGCACGCAGCGCCAAACCCGAGGTGCTCGAACGCCTGGCAGGCTATTTCGAGCATATCGAGGTGGCGCGCGGCGATGACGCGTGTGCCCGTCTGCAGTCGATCATCGACACCTTGGCCCGGTACGACAAGGTGGTGCTGCACATCCACCCGGACGACATCATCACCACCGTCGCCTGCGGCCTGCTGAAGCAGCAGCGTGGCGCCGCGCTGACGGTGTATTTCGTCAATCATGCCGACCACGTGTTCAGCTTTGGCGCGGCAGTGGCTGATGTGTATTTCGAGATCAGCGCCTACGGGCACCATCTGGACAAGAAGAAGCACCTTGCCTGCCAGAAGAGTTTCCTGGCGATTCCGATCGAGACCAGCGGCGCCAAAGTGCCGGATGCCGTGCCGGTCCACGAGCGGATCAAAGTGTTCAGCGCGGCCTCCGCTGCCAAGTACAAGCCACACCGCGGCCTGGACATGCGCCCGTCGATTATCGCCATTCTCGAGCGTTTCCCCACTGCCGAGTGCTGGATCATCGGCGCCAACCCCCTGACCAACACCTGGTGGTGGACCGTGAAGCTGCGTTATCCCACGCGCTTTTTCATTCGCCGCCATTTGCCGTACAAGGACTACCTGGCGTTTGCGGAGCAAGCCGACTTCTATCTGGACAGTTACCCTATACCCGGTGGCACGGCGTTCGCCGAGCAGCTGCTCAAGGGGCAGCGTTGCGTGGGGCTGGTTGCGCCGATCCAGGGCTATTCCCCTGCGGACAGCCTGAAGGTGGCCAGCATCGACCAGCTCCTGACCAGTATTGAACAGCCGCGGCCCAGCGCCCCCGTGGTGGAAGCGGTGCAACGAGTCAACTCGCTGGAGGCCGTGAAAGCGCGGTACCTGGCCTGTATCGAGCGGGGCGAGTACAGCGACAATGAACTGGCTGCCTTGCTGCCTTGGACGGGCAATCTCGATTTCATGAAACCGACAGGTAAGGTCACTAGCATGATACCTGCGGATGTCTTAGACGCCCTGGGCCGCATCGATACGCGCCTGGCGCTGCGTACTCTGCTTTCCTACGCCTGGGTGCCGAGAATCAAGCTCTTGATCAAGGTCACGCTGTATCGGCTGGCCAGGCTCCCCAGAGCGCGAGGGTGAGTGTGATCAGGATCTTTATCGGCGTGCTGTTCTGCCTGCTGTTCTTCAGCGACTTCGTCGTGTTGACGCTGGGGCTGGGCAGTGTGTTTGCCGGTTGGCGAGAAATGATCAGCCTGCTGATGATCAGCTGGCTGCTGCTGCGGGCGCTGGCCAGCGTCACGGTACGCGGCAAGCTCAACCTCAAGGTCGGGCGGTGGTTGCTGGTCGTGCTGTTCTTCGTCTTCCTGTACCTGCTATTCGGCGATCTGAGCGCGTCTTCGGTGCGCATGTTCCGTGCATTGGCCGTGCCGGTGTTCATCGGCATGGCGGTGACCATCTGGGCCCAGGCTGTGCCGACCGAGAAGAAGCTACGCCATGTGTACTGGTCGGTGCTGGCCATGAGTGTGGTCACCGGTGTGTATGCGTTGTATCAGTACCTGACAATCGCCTCGGCCGAGCAGTTCTGGTATTGGCCACTGCTTACCGCCAAAGGCTATGAACTGCAACCCTACAACTCGATGCGTGACGGGCTGCCGCGAGTTTCCGGCTTCTTTACCGGCACTCTGGAGTTTTCTGCGGTCATCCTCAATACCGCCGCCATGACGCTGGCCGTGTTGCTCAGCGGGCGCAACTGGTCGCTGCCTCGGCGACTGTTGCTGACGGCTGCCTTTCTGCTGCTGTGCGGGTTGGTGGTGATTGGTTCGGTACGCACGGCCATGATCGGCCTGGTATGTATCTGTTCGATGCTGGTGGTGGCCCGGGTGTTACGTACGGCCTGGCTGATTTCGCTGCTGGGCTACCTGCAGTTCGTTGGCCTGACGGTGGCGATTTTCGCCTACCTGTCGATGGGCTACACCCAGGATTTGTCGGCACTGGACCGTGAGCGGCAGTGGCTGCACATGTACCAGGTGCTGAGTGTGCACCCCATGGGCTATGGCTTTGGCGCGGTAGGCCCAGGCCAGCCGCACTGGTTCGATTCGTTCTGGCTCAACCTGCTGGCTACCTGTGGCTGGGTCGGCCTGTTGATCATGGCCGGGTTGATCCTTTGGTATCACAAACTGGTGGCGATCATCGTCCGGGACCGGGCGAATGCCAGCTCGTGGAAGAATGGCATGGGCAATTTCGTGATTGCCAGCTATCCGTTTTTTCTGAGCTCGTTCTTTTTCCAGTCCTATACGAACAGTGTTGTCCTCTACATTTTCGCGATCGTGGTGATGGTGATCATTGGTGAAAACAGAAGAACAAAAATTGAGCTTGGCAGTACTGATCGTCTTGTATCGGAAAGCTAGCCAGGACTCGATTGCCCTGCAGTCGCTGCTTGCGCAGCAGGCGCTGCTGCGTGAAGAGGGTATCGACCTGCAGCTGTACGTCTGGAACAACTCACCCGGCGTGGCGCAGCCGTGCCCGGGCGTCCACTGGTACGAGGCGGACAACCAGCGGCTGTCAGTGGTCTATAACACGGTGGCCGAACAGGTGTTTGCCGCCGGGGTCGAGCTGTTCATGATCTCGGATGACGACACCAACTACTCGAACATTCGCTTGTCCAGCTGCCTGGCGCAGATCGACCGTGTGCGCCGCTCGCCGTCTGGTGATCAGGTGGGCGTGTTCATGCCGCGGCTGGTCAGCCACGGGCAATTGGTCAGCCCCGGCAAGCGCTGGTTGTTCATTGGCCGCCTTGCACCCAATGTGGCCGTCGGGCTGGTGGACTCCAGGAATCTGCTGGGCATCAACAGCGGGTTGATCTTCACCCGTGAATGCTTCCAGCGCATGACGCCGTTCTATGACGAGCGGCTGCGCTTCTATGCCACCGATACCGACTTTTTCATCCGCTACGAAGACTATTTTCCCAAGGCCTGTGTACTCGATGTGGAAATTGCCCACGACCTGTCCGAGCACAGCGCGGATACCCCCGAGCGTGCCTTGTTCCGCTTTGAGGAAATGATCCACGGCCTGCGTATCAGCTTCCATTCCCGCGGCCTGTTGGAACGGAGCCTGCTTGACCTGTACCTGGTCTATGCGGCCATTCGCAAAGCGGTGGCTTACCGCCGTCCGGCTTTCGTCAAGGCCTTGTTTACCCAGGTGAGGGCCGTGAAATGATGCATGCTTTGCTCGAAAAACTGGTGTTGCTGGTCAAGAAGCGCACGCTGGTGGTCGACCGGCGCATCTCGTCGGGCTACTTGCTGGGGCTGTTCGTGACCAAGTTGCTGATGGCCTGTCGCGGCGCCATCCGCCTGCGTCGGCGGCGCCTGGCGTTCATCGGCGCGGGGGTCACCCTGAAGGAAGTGGGCAAGATCGAGTACGGACCGGGGCTGGTGATCGACCAGGGCTGCTTCGTCGATGCCTTGTCCAATGATGGCATACGCTTCGGCACCGCCGTGTCGCTGAACAAGCACATCATCATCGAATGTACCGGTAGCCTGGCCAACATCGGCAAGGGCCTGGTGATTGGCGACAACGTCGGCCTGGGTGCTGGCTGCTTCCTGGGCTGCGCCGGCGGTATCGAGATTGGCAGCGACACCATCATTGGCAACTTCGTCAGTTTCCATTCGGAAAACCACAACTTCGAAGACCCGCTGCAACCCATCCGCCTGCAAGGCGTGAGTCGCCAGGGCATCAAGGTGGGCCGCAACTGCTGGATCGGTGCCAAGGTGACCGTGCTCGATGGCGCAGTGATCGAAGATGGTTGCGTATTCGCTGCGGGGGCGGTGGTGGCAGCCGGCGTGTACCGCAAGAACTCTATTTATGGCGGCGTGCCGGCCAAGTTCATCAAGGCGCGCGTAGCAGAAGAAGGGATGGCATGAAAACGTTGCACTTTGTCCATCTACTGAATGACTACAGTGGCAGCCCCCGGGTCCTGAACCAGACCATCACCGCGCTGCAGCAACATGGCGACGACTGCATCCTGCATGTAGGCAGCAGCGGTCACGGTGTGCTCGACGAACTGCAGGTACGTACCTGCAAGTTTGCCTACAAACGCTTCGATAACCGCTGGTTGACCTTGCTGGCGTATGCCGTTTCGCAACTGGCGCTGTTCTTCAGCCTGTTGCGCCAGGTGCAGCCGGGGTCGATCGTGCTGGTGAACACCATGCTGCCCTTTGGTGCTGCCCTGGCCGCCCGCTTGCGCGGTGCCAAAGTGGTCTACCACGTGCATGAAACCTCTATCCGGCCTGCGCTACTCAAGGCATTTTTGCGTCGGGTGATTGCCGGCTGTGCCAGCAAGGTGGTGTACGTGTCGAAGTACCTGCAGGTGAAGGAGGGCGTGGCCGGTGTGCCGGCGGTAACCGTATACAACGGCCTGGCCGAAAGCTTCCAGCAGCAGGCGAGGGCTACGCCTTACCAGCACCTGCACGACGGCCGCTTCAATGTGCTGATGTTGGCCTCGTTGAAGGGCTACAAGGGTGTGGACGAATTCGTCGCCCTGGCCACGGCACTGGCCAGCGATCCCATGCTCAAGTTCACCTTGGTGCTCAATGCCAGCCCGCAGGAAGTAGAGGCCTACTTCGCAGGCAGGATGCTGCCGCAAAACCTCATGCTCTGTCCGGCCAGTGCCGAGGTGGCGAAGTTCTACCGCAACGCCAGCCTGGTGTTGAACCTGTCCCATGTGGATGGTTGGGTCGAAACCTTCGGCCTGACTATTCTCGAGGCCATGGCTTTCGGCATCCCGACCATCGTGCCCCCGGTAGGTGGCCCGGTCGAGCTGGTCAGCGACGGGGTAGAGGGTTACCAGATCGACTCGAAGAGCCATGAACAACTGGTGCGCACTGTTACGCAGCTGTCGCAGGACCCACAGCTGTGCCACGCGCTATCCGAGCGCGCACGTAACAAAGCGAGTGAGTTTTCCACCGCCAACTTCCAGAAAAATATCGTGATGGTGTTTGATGACCTATAAGATTGCAGTGATTGGTACGGTAGGTTTACCTGCTCAATATGGTGGCTGGGAAACGTTGACCGAACAATTGGTGCGCAACCTGCCGGGGGACTGCGAACTCACCGTGTATTGCAGCGCGCCACACTACCCGCAGCGCCCGCAGTTTTTCGAACGTGCCCGTCTGGTCTACCTGAACCTCAAGGCCAATGGCGTGCAAAGTATCCCGTACGATGTGCTGAGCATGCTGCACGCCTACCGCAAGCATGATCTGATGCTGGTTCTGGGGGTTTCCGGCTGTATTGCCCTGCCGTTCATGCGCCTGTTGAGCCGCAAACCGATCGTGGTGAACATCGACGGTTATGAATGGAAGCGCGCCAAGTGGTCCAACTTCGCCCGTTGGTTCCTGAAGTTGTCCGAAGCGGTGGCCGTGCGTTTTGCCCACGCCGTCATTACCGACAACAAGGTACTGCAGGAATACGTCACCGCCGAGTACAACAAGCCCAGCGAACTGATTGCCTATGGTGGCGATCAGGCCCAGGCCGGCCAGCCAAGCGTGCAAGCCCGTCAGGCGTACGCGTTTCTTGATGCGCCTTATGCCTTTACGGTGTGCCGCATCGAGCCGGAGAACAACATCCATGTCATCCTTGAGGCGTTTGCCGATTCTGGCATGCCGCTGGTGATCATCGGCAACTGGAACCACAGTGAATACGGCGTGCAACTGCGCAAGCAGTACGAAGGGGTAGGCAACATTCACCTGCTGGACCCGATCTACGACGTCGAGCAACTGAGCCCGTTGCGCAGCAATGCCACGGTTTACCTGCATGGCCACAGTGCCGGCGGAACCAACCCGTCGCTGGTCGAAGCCATGTGGCTGGGCCTGCCGGTAGTGGCCTTCGATGTATCCTTCAACCGCGCCACCACCGAAGACCAGGCACTGTACTTTGCCGACAGCACCTCGCTGCGCAACCATGCCCAGGCGTTGTTTGCCGATGAAGGCGGGCGGGCGCGGCTGTCCGCGCGCCTGCATGAAATTGCCAACCGCCGTTACCGCTGGTCGGTAGTGGCGGAGCAGTACCGCAGCGTGTTCCTGCGCCTGCTGGGCCGGGCGGGGAGGGGTTGATGGCGCTTCAAGGCAACGCACAACGCACGGGCGTCCTGACCACTGGCGGTAGCGGCTTTGTCGGCCAAGTACTGCTGCAGAGGCTTGGTCAGGAAGCACGCTGGGCGCCCCGCGCGCTGGTGCGGCAACTGCCAGGGCAGCGCTTGGCGGGCGTCGAGTACCGGCTGTTCGGCGAGCTGGCAGCCGTGGATGTGGCGTCCGGGCATTTCGACCAGGTCGATACCGTGATCCATCTGGCTTCCCGCGTGCACGTCATGCATGAAACCGCTGCCGACCCGCTGGCCGAGTTCCGTCGGGTAAACGTGCAAGGTACCCTCTGCCTGGCCCGCGCTGCCGTCCAGGCCGGTGTGCGGCGCTTCATTTTTGTCAGCTCGATCAAGGTGAACGGCGAAACCACCGACGGTCGCCGGCCTTTCACCGCCGACGAATCGCCTGCGCCATCCGACCCGTACGGCATCTCCAAGCGCGAAGCCGAGGATGGCTTGCGGCTACTGGCGGCTGAAACTGGGCTTGAAGTGGTGATCGTGCGCCCGGTGCTGGTGTATGGCCCGGGTGTGAAAGCCAATTTCCGCAGCATGATGAACTGGTTGCGCAAAGGCGTGCCGCTACCGTTTGGCGCTATCCACAACAAACGCAGCCTGGTGGCGCTGGACAACCTCGTGGACCTGCTGGTGACGTGCATCGACCACCCGGCCGCTGCCAACCAGACATTCCTGGCCAGTGATGGCCATGACCTGTCCACCACCGAATTGCTACAACGGCTGGGCAACGCGCTAGGCAAACCAGCCAGGTTGCTGCCTCTGCCCGCGGCTTGGCTGAAGGGCGCGGCCAGCCTGGCCGGCAAAGGCGGGCTGGCGCAGCGCTTGTGCGGCTCGTTACAGGTAGATATCGGCAAAACCCGTGAACTGCTGGGCTGGCAGCCCCCGCTGGATGTCGATCAGGCACTGCGGGCAACGGCACTCAACTTTCTGAAAGAGCAAGGCAAATGACGGCATGGTGGCTAATTCCCCTGGTTGCAGGGGCATCCCTGCTGCTGACCGCAGCGCTGCGGCGATACGCGCTGAACAGGCAGATCATCGATGTGCCCAACGCGCGCAGTTCGCACACCGTGCCTACCCCACGGGGCGGCGGCGTGGCCATTGTGCTGAGCTTCCTGGGCTGCTTGCCGCTGCTGGGCCTGGCCGGGGCAGTGCCGCTGCCGACGCTGGTCGCCATCGGTGGGGCCGGGGCGCTGATCGCGGTAATCGGCTTCATGGACGACCACGGCCATATCGCCGCCCGTTGGCGCCTGCTCGGCCACTTCGCTGCAGCCGCCTGGATGCTGTACTGGCTGGGCGGCATGGCGCCGCTGCAGGTGTTCGGCTTCACCCTCGACCTGCAGTGGTTCGGCTACATCCTGGCCGCGTTCTATAGCGTATGGATGCTCAACCTGTATAACTTCATGGACGGCATCGACGGCATCGCCAGTGTCGAAGCCGTAACCGCCAGCCTCGGCATGGTGTTGCTTTCGGCGCTGGCCGGGGCGCCGCAGCTGATGGCGCTGCCACTGCTGCTGGCGGCAGCCACCTTCGGCTTCCTGTACTGGAACTTTCCGCCGGCCAAGATCTTCATGGGTGACGCTGGCAGCGGTTTCCTCGGTATCGTTCTGGCAGGCCTGTCGCTGCAAGCGGCCTGGGCCTCGCCACAGCTGTTCTGGTGTTGGCTGATTTTGCTGGGCGTGTTCGTGGTCGACGCCACGTTCACCCTGATGCGCCGCTTGTTGCGCGGTGACAAGGTGTACGAAGCACACCGCAGCCACGCTTATCAGTTCGCTTCGCGTCACTATGGCAAACACTTGCCGGTGACCCTGGCGGTGGCTGCGCTCAACCTGTTCTGGCTGCTGCCGGTAGCACTGTGTGTGCTGTTGCTGGGCCTGGATGGCGTATGGGGCGTGATCATTGCCTACCTGCCATTGGCATTTCTGGCCGTGCGCTGGCGCGCCGGTGAACTCGAACACTAGCTAAAGTGATAGGAAGAACACGCTGGACATGTCACTTTGGAAAGCTCTCAGAGGCTCTATGGATAAGCTGCGTTCAAGACTGCTAGGACTACCTCGACGCCACAAACGGCTGATTCAGGTAGCGACCGACGTGCTTCTGGTCTGGTTCGCACTGTGGCTGGCGTTTGTCGTGCGGCTGGGCATCGATGACCTGGCCAACCCTGTTCGTGACCACACCTGGTTGTTCGTCACCGCGCCGATCATCTCGATTCCGCTGTTCATCCGCTTCGGCCTGTACCGGGCGGTGATGCGCTATTTCGGCAATGACGCGCTGATCGCGATCATCAAGGCGGTGACCCTGTCGGCGTTGATCCTCGGCTTCATCATCTACTGGGCCAGCAACCATCAGAACGTGGTGCCGCGCTCGATCACCTTCAATTACTGGTGGCTGAGCCTGATCATGGTCGGCGGCCTGCGCCTGGCCATGCGCCAGTACTTCCTTGGAGACTGGTTTGCCACGGCCGTGCAGCACGTGCCCTTTGCCAACCGCGACGACGGCCTGCCGCGGGTGGCCATTTACGGTGCTGGCTCGGCCGGAAACCAGTTGGTGGCGGCGCTGCGCATGGGCAAGGCCATGCGCCCGGTCGCCTTCATTGATGACGATACCAGCATCACCGACCGGGTGATCGCTGGTCTGCAGGTGTATCAGCCGGAAAAGCTGCAACGCATGATCGACGACACCGGCGCTGAAGAAATCCTGCTGGCGCTGCCCTCGGTCAGCCGTAGCCGCCGCCGCGAAATCCTCAACCTGCTGGAAGGTTACCCGCTGCACGTGCGCAGTGTGCCCGGCTTCATGGACCTGGCCAGCGGCCGAGTCAAGGTGGACGACATTCAGGAAGTGGACATCGCCGATCTGCTGGGCCGCGATGCGGTACCGGCGCAAGGCGACCTGCTACAGCACTGCATCATCGACCAGACAGTGATGGTCACCGGTGCTGGCGGCTCTATCGGCTCCGAACTGTGCCGCCAGATCCTCGGCCAGACGCCGCGCACCCTGCTGTTGTTCGAGCACAGCGAATTCAACCTGTACACCATTGCCAGCGAACTGGAGCAGCGCATTGTCCGTGAAGGCCTGGCCGTGCAGTTGATTCCGATCCTCGGCTCGGTACGTGACCAGGCGAAGATGCTCGATGTGATGCGCGCTTGGCAAGTAGACACCGTCTATCATGCCGCGGCTTACAAGCACGTGCCCATTGTCGAACACAACATTGCCGAAGGCCTGTCGAACAACGTCTTTGGCACCCTGTACACCGCCCAGGCAGCCCTGCAGGCCGGGGTTGCCAACTTCGTGCTGATTTCCACCGACAAGGCTGTGCGCCCGACCAACGTGATGGGCAGTACCAAGCGCCTTGCCGAAATGGTGCTGCAGGCCCTCAGCCGCGAGCTGGCGCCGGTACTGATGGGTGACACCGGCAATGTCTCGCAGGTCAACAAGACCCGCTTCACCATGGTGCGCTTTGGCAATGTGCTGGGCTCGTCGGGCTCGGTCATACCGCTGTTCCACAAGCAGATCAAGGCAGGTGGTCCGCTGACAGTGACTCACCCGAAAATCACCCGCTACTTCATGACCATCCCCGAGGCCGCGCAATTGGTGATCCAGGCCGGCTCCATGGGGCAGGGCGGTGATGTGTTCGTGCTGGACATGGGCGAGCCGGTGAAAATTGTCGAGCTGGCGGAAAAGATGATTCACCTGTCCGGTTTCAGCATCCGCTCCGAGCGCAATCCGTTGGGCGACATCGCCATCAACTTCACCGGCCTGCGCCCGGGCGAAAAGTTGTACGAAGAGCTGCTGATCGGTGACAACGTGATTGCCACGCGTCACCCCATGATCATGAGTGCCCACGAAGACTATCTGCCCTGGGAAGTGCTGAAGCAGCGCCTTGACGCCCTGCGCGCAGCGACCGCAGAGGATGACTTCGCCACTGTGCGCCAGCTGCTGCGCGACACCGTGAGCGGCTATGTGCCAGGTGGGGAAATCGTGGACTGGCTGTACCAGCGCCGGCGCATGGAGCCCTGAACGCTGCTCACTTGTAAAAGCAGGCGTTGCCGGCAGTGCAACGCCCACATGAACTTCAAACGTTGTGAAGTTTGAACGCGAAATTGGGAAGAACTGAACGATGACTATTCTGGTAACTGGTGGTGCGGGCTTCATTGGCGCGAACTTCGTGCTCGACTGGCTGGCCGATAATGACGAGGCCGTGGTCAACCTCGACAAACTCACCTACGCGGGCAACTTGCAGACCCTGAGCAGCCTGCAAGGCGACCAGCGCCACATCTTCGTGCACGGCGACATCGGTAATTCCGAGCTGGTTGCCCGCCTGCTGCAGGAGCACCAGCCGCGCGCCATCGTCAACTTTGCCGCCGAGTCCCACGTCGACCGCTCGATCCACGGCCCGGAAGACTTCATCGAAACCAACATCGTCGGCACCTTCCGCCTGCTGGAAGCGGTACGCGCCTACTGGGGCGGCCTGGATGAGCCGGCGCGCCAGGCGTTTCGCTTCCTGCATGTGTCCACCGACGAAGTGTACGGTTCGCTGGCCGCCGACGAACCGGCTTTCACCGAGACCCACCAGTACCAGCCGAACAGCCCGTACTCGGCGAGCAAGGCCGCCAGCGATCACCTGGTGCGCTCCTACCACCACACCTACGGCCTGCCGGTGCTGACCACCAATTGCTCGAACAACTATGGCCCGTATCATTTCCCGGAAAAACTCATCCCGCTGATGATCGTCAACGCCCTGGCCGGCAAACCGCTGCCGGTGTACGGCGACGGCCAGCAGATTCGTGACTGGCTGTACGTCAAGGACCACTGCAGCGCCATCCGCCGCGTGCTGGAGGCCGGCAAGACCGGCGAGGTATACAACGTGGGCGGCTGGAACGAAAAGCCCAACCTGGAAATCGTCAACCGCGTGTGCGCCCTGCTGGACGAACTGCGCCCCCGCGCCGACGGCAAGCCCTACGCCGAGCAGATTACCTACGTGACCGACCGCCCCGGGCATGATCGTCGTTACGCCATCGACGCCCACAAACTCGAGCGCGAACTGGGCTGGAAGCCTGCCGAAACCTTCGAAACCGGCATTCGCAAGACCGTGGCCTGGTACCTCGACAACCAGGAGTGGGTGCAGAACGTGCAGTCCGGCAGCTACCGCGACTGGGTAGAAAAAAACTACGCAGGGCGCTCGGCATGAAAATTCTGCTACTGGGCATGGACGGCCAGGTCGGCTGGGAGCTGCAACGCAGCCTGGCCCCGCTGGGCCAGTTGCTGGCGTTGAACGCTCGCAGCCAGCCGCACTGCGGCGACCTGGCCAACCTGCCAGGCCTGGCCGAAACCGTGCGCGCCTATGCTCCCGATGTCATCGTCAACGCCGCCGCCTACACCGCTGTGGATAAAGCTGAAAGCGACCGCGAACAAGCCTTCAAGATAAACGCCGACGCTGTCGGCGTACTGGCCAGCGCCGCCGCCGACTGCGGCGCACTGCTGGTGCATTATTCCACCGACTACGTGTTCCCGGGGCAGGGCACCCAGGCCTGGCGCGAGGACGACAGCGTCGGCCCGCTGAATGCTTATGGCGAAAGCAAGCTGGCTGGCGAACAGGCCATCCTGGCTGCCGGTTGCCAGCACCTGATCTTCCGCACCTGCTGGGTGTATGCCGCACGTGGCAACAACTTCGCCAAGACCATGCTGCGCCTGGCTGCGGAGCGCGACAGCCTGGGCGTGATCGATGACCAGCATGGCGCCCCGACCGGTGCCGAACTGATCGCCGACATCACCGCCCACGCCATCATCGCCACCCGGCGCGAGCCGGCCCTGGCCGGCCTGTACCACCTGGCGGCGGCCGGCGAAACCACCTGGTGCGGCTACGCCCGTTACGTGCTGGAGCAAGCTACGGCGCTGGGCGTGCCATTGAAAGCCCACGCCGAACAGGTCAACCCTTTGACCACCGATGCCTACCCGACCCCGGCCAAGCGGCCGGCCAACTCGCGTCTGGACACCCATAAACTGCAGCAAGCCTTTGCCCTGACCCTGCCAGACTGGCGCCTGGGTGTGGCTCGCATGCTTACGGAAATACACGAGAAATGACCACTATGAAGCGTAAAGGCATCATTCTGGCGGGCGGGTCGGGTACCCGTCTGCACCCCGCGACCCTGGCTATTTCCAAGCAGCTGCTGCCGGTTTACGACAAGCCGATGATCTACTACCCGCTGACCACCCTGATGCTGGCGGGCATCGAGGACATCCTTATCATCTCCACCCCGCAGGACACCCCGCGATTCGAGCAACTGCTCGGCGACGGCCACCAGTGGGGCATCAATATCAGCTACGCCGTGCAGGCCTCGCCAGACGGTTTGGCACAGGCTTTCCTGATTGGTGAAGACTTTATCGGCAACGACCTGTCGGCGCTGGTGCTGGGTGACAACATCTATTACGGCCACGACTTCCAGCAACTGCTGCGCAACGCAATGGAACGTGGCGAGGGCGCCAGCGTGTTCGCCTACCACGTGCACGACCCGGAGCGCTACGGCGTGGTCGAGTTCGATGAGAAGGGCAAGGCGATCAGCCTGGAAGAAAAGCCAGCCAAGCCGAAGTCCAGCTATGCCGTGACCGGGTTGTACTTCTACGACAAGGACGTGGTCGAGATTGCCAAAGGTATCAAGCCGTCTGCGCGGGGTGAGCTGGAAATCACTGATCTGAACCGTGTGTATCTGGAGCAGAACCGCCTGTCGGTGGAAATCATGGGGCGCGGGTATGCCTGGCTGGATACCGGGACGCATGATTCGTTGCTGGAGGCTAGTGGGTATATCGCGACCATTGAGCGGCGGCAGGGGTTGAAAGTGGCTTGCCCGGAAGAGGTGGCGTACAGGCAGGGGTGGATTGGGGCGGAGCAGCTGTTGAAGCTGGCTGAGCCGTTGGCGAAGAATGGGTATGGGCAGTATTTGAAGCGGTTGGTGGGGGATAGGGTTTATTGAGAGGGCATGAGCTGCATCTGGACCCTTTGTTCCTCTCAATCGCAATCACGAATCTGTGGCGTGCAACACAGTGCAGGCTACCTGAAAATGGTGATCGTAGCGCGGCTATTAGCCTAACGCTGATACGATACCGCAGCATTTACACGCCCCTTTCGGCGCACTTCATGGACCCACCTTAAGGTGGGTTTTTTAATTCAGATCATAAAGATTCGCCGATCGAAATCCGCATGGAGAAGGTTGGCGGAGCCTGTTCGGGGCTACCTGGAGGTGGTCGAATTTACCTAGCTATCCAGGCGCGTCTGAGGCAAGCCCCATCAGTGGGGCTTGCTTTTGAGAAAATAGAGAACTCCGACGAAAAAAAGGCCGCAAGGGCTAGCAAAACGGTATCATCCACCGTTTCTTCAAGGGCCCCATGACAGGGAATTCAGAGATGCAAGTCAGCAAAGTGTCCTATCGTCCAGACATAGACGGATTAAGAGCTCTGGCGGTGTTAGCGGTAGTAATATTTCATTTCAATAAGCAATGGTTGCCTGGTGGATTCGTCGGTGTCGACATATTTTTTGTCATCTCAGGATATTTGATCACAGGTATTATTTTTAAACAGGCAGCCAAGGGAGAGTTTTCCTTTGTAGATTTTTATATAAGAAGAGCTCGAAGAATCTTGCCCGCTGCCTTCTTGCTTATTTTTGTCACTGTGATTTTTGGGTTGGCTTTCATGGTGCCGATGGATGCGAAGGACTTGGCTTCCTCGGCAGTAGCATCCATTTTTTCGGTTTCAAATGTATATTTCTGGAAATATCTGGATGTAAGTTATTTTGCCGCGTCTTCTGACATGGTTCCGCTGCTGCATATGTGGTCGCTAGGTGTAGAGGAGCAGTTTTACTTGGTGTGGCCGGCTTTGCTTGTCGGTCTATATAAAGTTGGCGGAAGAAAAACATTGGTTTTTGCGGCGGTGCTAATATCTCTGGCATCCGTGCTGTATGGCGAAAGCAAGCTGGTCTCTGATCCTAAGTTTTCCTACTACATGCTTCCTTCGCGAGCTGGTGAACTGCTGATCGGTGCGCTCGCCTTTTTTGCAAGTGAGAGTTGGAAAAGCCGTATCAGTAAAAGTGTTGCGCAGATTATAGCACTCGCCGGTATGGCCGCTGTCGGCTATTCAATTGCGTTTATAAGCGAGTCCGGAGGGTTTCCGGGAATTATTTCGTTGTTGCCGGTGGTAGGCGTTGCTTCTGTGATTTTTTCGGGGGCGGTTGGTAAGAATGTTGTGAGTTCGTGCTTGTCCTTTCGGCCTCTAGTTTTTATCGGGCTTGTCTCATTCTCTCTTTATCTGTGGCACTGGCCGATTTTGGCATATTACCGCTACGCGTATGGTCAACCCACAGGGTATGGTTACTGGATTTGCAGCGCGTTGCTACTCGCCACAACATTGATTTCTTATTACGTTGTGGAAGTGCCTTTCAGACGACCAGCGAAGCAAATTTTGAGCGTTAAAGGCGTTGCAGTTGCTTTGACGGCTATATTGACCGTAACCGTCTCTTACTACGCCATAGGTACCAAAGGCTTAGTGAAAGAGCTGTCGCCGGAAGGTTATCACGCTAAAGTTACGGAGCATTTTAATCAAACTAAAGCCGCATACCGCTACGAGTATAACTGCCAAACTTCACGTGCCGATGCCAGTCTGATGACGTTGGATCGCTGCCTTATTGGCCCCGGTAACAAGAAACCAAGCGTCTTGATTTTTGGTGATTCGAATTCGGCCCACTACGTTGGCTATTGGAAGGTGGTGGCGGAAAATCGGGGTGTCACAATGCGCAATATTGCGCATGATTCTTGTGTGCCGTTCGCGGGTGAAAAAAGCCGACCGTATGTGAAAGTGGCGAGTCGGGACTCCTGTCAAAAGTTCAATACATTGGTTCGAGAGAGCTTTGGCAGTTTTGACACCCTGATCGTTAGCGCAGATTGGGAAGGCTACAAGTACAGAACCAAGAACTATGTAGAAGACATCGAGGGCTTGGTCAAAGAGCTGTCGGCTACAGGCAAAAATATCATCATTGGACTTAAGGTGCCGATTTTCAGAGGTTACGACAGAGCCTGTGATCTTAAAGCCATCAAGATCCCAGGAATCCACTGTGCCGAACGAGGCGTGTATGCTGACCCTGGTGAGACGGAAATAAATAATCAGATCATCGCTATTGCGCAAAAGTATAGCAACGTCAAGACGTTCACGCTAAGAAACTACATTTGTACTGACGGCACTTGCTCCGCCTATCTGCGAGGGAAACCCATCTATTTCGATCTCGGTCATTTGAGCATGGCTGGATCTGAGCAGATTGGACAGCTATCGATTGCCGAGAAAAACAGGCCCGGATTGCTTTTCTCAAAAATAGAGCCTGATGAGGCGAACATGCTGTCGCCTCCATCTCGATAGCTATGGCATTTAAATAGTTTATACCAGTGCTAAATTTGTAGGGGAGTTCCATATGTCGCGTTCTACATACCTTGTGAAGGGCGATGCCCTATGAAAGGGAAGTCATGAATAATAAAATTATTGCATACCGTCCTGATATTGATGGGTTGCGCGCCTTGGCCGTATTGGCAGTAGTGATTTTTCACTTCAACAAGGAATGGTTGCCAGGCGGCTTCGTAGGCGTTGATGTCTTCTTTGTCATCTCTGGATATCTGATTACAGGTATCGTAGCAAGGCAGTTAGCTGCAGGCGAATTCAAGTTTACAGATTTCTATCTGCGACGAATTCGGCGTATTTTACCCGCTGCTGCTTTCATGATCTTCGTGACCGTATTGGCGGGCGTCGTTCTGATGCTTCCAAAGGATGTCAGCGATTTATCAGGTTCGGCGCTCGCCTCCCTTTTATCGGTAGCGAATATATATTTCTGGAAATATCTGGATGTAAGCTATTTTGCGGCTTCTTCAGATATGGTTCCGTTGCTTCATATGTGGTCTCTCGGCGTTGAGGAACAATTTTATCTGCTGTGGCCTGCTTTTCTATTTTCTGCGTTTGTTTTGGGTGGAAAGCGATGGCTGATAATTGTTGCAGTGTTTTTGGCAGCTCTATCGTTTATTTGTGGGCAATTAACATTGGCCGCGGATCAGAAATTTTCTTATTATATGTTGCCAGCACGTGCTGGTGAGCTGTTGATTGGTGCTGCTACTTATTTCATATGCCAAAATACCAATTATAAACCTCAGCGGATTCATGCTGAGTTGATGGCTGCTGTCGGCCTTGTGATTACGACCGGGTCATTGATATTGATTCGTGAGTCGGATGGTTTCCCAGGCCTTATCTCGATACTGCCTACCGTTGGTGTTGCACTGCTTATTGCAGGCGGCACATTCAGCCCAACGTACATCGGTAAACTGTTCTCTCTACGCCCCTTGGTAGGGATCGGATTGGTATCATTCTCTCTCTATCTGTGGCATTGGCCGGTGCTGGCGTTTTATCGTTATGCAATGGGTGAACCTGACCTGCTTGGCGGCGGGCTGTGTCTTGTCATTATTGTAACGATGACATTATTCTCGTATTTCTTTGTGGAAAAACCCTTCAGGCATGGGGGCTCTTCCCCCAAAGCGTTTGCCCTTTCCGGGTTGCTCGCGGCGACTTGCATGCTTTCGGGTGTTGCGTTGTATTTCAACGGGGTGATTGAACTGCTTTCACCCAAAGGCTACGTAGAGAAATTAACGAATATTAACGATAACACAGGGCCCGCTTTTAGCTACCGATATGTATGTCAGGTCGGAGCCAAGGCCGAGTTTTTGAGCGATAAAAAATGTGTCGTCGGGGACCTGTCTAAAGAACCGCGTGCGATTCTATTTGGCGACTCTAATGCCGCGCATTTTATGGGCTATTTGAAGGTTCTTGCGGAGCATTATGGCTACACGTTGCGGAACATAGAGCACGCTTCTTGCCCGCCATTTCCTGGAGAGCTTAGTCAAAAATACGTCTTGCCCGCTGCTAAGAAAAGCTGTGTTGCGTTCAACAAAATGGTGCGCAGTGAACTCAAGAACTATGAGACTGTTGTGCTGGGCGCAAGTTGGCAAGCATATGCGAGGGAGCCGAGCTTTGAATCTGACTTCAGGCAGACTTTGAAGCTACTTGTCGATTCCGGTAAAAGCGTCGTTGTTGCTCTTCGAGCGCCAGGGTTCATTGGCTATGATCGTGACTGCAGCAAGAAACAGCTCAAGATACCGTTCATGTCATGCGAGAAGCAATCTTCGTATGCAGATAAAGGTGAGATCGCGGTTAACAAGCTGATCGTTGATGTCGCTAAAGATTATCAACGAGTCAGCGTGTTTGGCTTGCGAGAATTCATCTGCAAGAACGGGACATGTTCAGCCTATATGAAAGGCATTCCGCTATATTATGATGAGGGTCATTTGAGCATTCCCGGCTCTGAAATGCTAGGTGAGGAAGCGCTGCGAACAAACTCGTTGCCACTGGAATTATTACGAGCGCTCTCGAATAACCCGGAATCGTTCGCGGATAGCGGCAGCATTAAAGATATGTAATGGGCTGTTGTCACTCTTGTTTTAGAAGAATGGGCGGGTATGCACCTGCCCATTGTTTATAGACGATGAACGCTTACAACAGGTTTTCCATTTCTTCAACGTTACATTTCGCGGATAGCTGTTCTTCCAGTGTATCTTTGTAAAAAGCAATGACCTCTAATGTCTCGTATGAAGTCGGGACAGGGAATCGGGCATCTCGTGAGGTGCTGTACCAGCGCACATCGCGACGGGCACCGTCTACTACCAGATAAAAAGCGACATTTCCGCTATTTTGAATATTTCCACCAGTAGCCAAAGAGCAGTGGGCAAATATTTCTTGGTCTGCTTTAAATGCCGCTACAGTAAGTCTTGCACCGGAGGAGACAAGTGGAGGATAAGGGCAAGGTGTTGACGGGGCTTCGGCATCCGTCTCATCTAGACTCTCAGCCTTTTTCCTTATCTGTAAGAGGGCTTCTGCGTAGTAGCCCTCAGAATAATGGAAAGGAGATATACCCCAGCGGTGTTTTTCGTCGGCCGTTAAAAGAGAGGGAGAAAAGCTTATGAACTGATGCTCGGCCAACTCGTGGCTCAATACATCATACATCCAGCTCAATTCGGCATTTGCCTTGTCAATTAAAGCAGGCGCTACAGGGAAATTGGTTTCGCTGTCTTTATCAAACTTCGACGACCAAAAAACTTTGTTGATGAGCACGCTGTCTAGCTTGTTGCGGTCCCTCAAGAAAGCGAACAGTCTTTGCATTCCCTGTAACCAGAGCTTGCGACGCTCCATCGAACCTTGAGGGATTATTCTGAAACCGGCTATGGATGGGTCTTCAAGCAAGCCACTCTCGGTAAGTTCATTTGACAGCGTGATTATTTGTCCGGAAGGCAATGCGACCAGGTCGAATCGTTCATCGATCAAGTCTATTAGAATTATATCCGAGTTATTGAATTGGTTGTTCTCGGAAAACATCGCCTTTGAGAAATCGTACGCAACCATGCGGCGACGAAAGGCTGAAGGTATGCGTGCTAATGCCTCTTCGTTAATATAGGCTGCACTGCAAAGTGAAGCCATAGAGGATCTTGCATAGTATTCTAACAGACTGAAGTCGCTGGTCTCCTCAAGGTTGAATATGTCTCGGGAGACGCAGCTGCCATAGATAATTAGATTCTTAGTCACTGTCTTATTTTAGCCTTCTGGAGTGATGCAATTTGGTAATGCATCAAATGGCGCGACCACAAAGCCCGCAACTACTAGGGGCGTAACCGATTTGATTATCTTCAGGAAGCGCCGATGAGGCTCGATAGTCATGGGACGGTTAGTAGTGGCGATCATATAGGATCCAATTCATGCCTTTTTCAGGGATAGCTAATAGCATTATCCCGAGCAAGGGAGGGGAATGCAACGCCCATGCGGCGGCTACCAAGCGCTCTAATCCGTAGTGCGTCACAAGAATGAAATCCTTGCGAACCCCTGCTCATGCACGGGGCGGGCTTGATGTCGATGTGCTGCGTGGGACTTGAACCTATGACCCTGCTTTAGGGCAGAGAGTTCAATTTTTTCTGAAGTGGATGCGCCTTGGATGATGAGTGGTCAAGCTGAAATAGATTTGCCTGGTATGAGTGGACAGTTGCTTATTTAGGAGGCCGCTGTCTTAGCTATTTGTATCATAGAATGTTGATCGAGCCACGTACTTTGGCGAAAGCTTTAATATGTCCTTGGCCATTTCCTTCTTGATATTGCTTCGAGAGAATTGCTCGACAAAATCAGATCTGGAAGTTTGCTGCAACTTCAGGTTTTGTAAGGCATCAATGGCCCCTTCAATATCGCATGGCCGGAACAGTGCAGTATTTTTAATCCGTTTTTTTGCAAAGCGAGCGGCATAACCAGAAAGGCCGCCCCAAATAGGCTTATTGGTTGCGGCGTACTCAAATAGCTTAGAAGGCAGGACTCGACGAAATGCTTTTAGATTATTCAAGTGCAAAAAAAGGACGTCGGCTTGGTGGTAAACTTGAAGCAATTCATCTCGTTTCATTGGCGGAGAAATTCGAACGTTATTAACCTCGGCCTGTTCAAGTGCAAGCTTGAGGTGGCTTAACGTGCTTCCAGCGCCGATCAAGTGAAATTCTACCTGGCCAGTAAGCCGTTTCGCCAGTTCGGGAAGTATCTGGTGCAGACCTTGCCCGGTGCCAATGTTTCCTGCGTAAACCACTTTAATGCGAGCGGGTGCTGTTTCAGGCTCTGCTGTGAGTGATATCGAGTTTTGGTTTATGAATAAGTCATCTACGCCGTTAGTGTAAAGAGTAAACTTTCGGCCTGGATAGCGAGTATTAAAGTAAGGCAGGAAACCTGGCGATATCAAATTTACACGGGTCGCGTTGTTTATGGTCCAACGTTCAACGGGTGAAAAAATGAGAGCTGCAAAGCGTCCCCACTGAGCGGGCAGGAGGTCTCGCAAGGTATCAACGAAAATGTCGCGAATATCTAAATACAATCCACAGCCGGTTCGTTTCGCAATGAGGGCCCCGAGCGAGGCTGTCATTAAACGCGACGAGGTGGCGAACACTAGGTCGTAGTTTTGATTTCGTGTGATTTTTAGCGCGCTGATGGCGAAACTGATGAAGGCTTTTGCCTGATCTCTGATCCCACTTCGATGTGCCGGTATATCAATACGCCTGATTGTTAGAAGTGGGGAGTGTTCAAGACTGACCGCATTTGCTGTAAAGGAGTGATAGCGGTTAGGGTGTGTCGTGACCACATCGATAGCCACGTGCTCACCTAACTCAGCCCGTAGTGCGTCGACCAGCGCTTCTGCACGAAATGAACCTGCCGAGAGATCCGGTGGGTAGTAAAAGCTTAGCAGAAGAATTCGGGTGGTCATTATCGAGCCTGTTTTCTGGGAGTGGCAATTGGGAGTATTTGTTGGTAAAGATTTACCAAACGAGCCTCCTGCTCTTCCCAGTTCAATGTTCCTGCGGTTACGCGCGCGTTGTGGGCAAGTCTTTTCCGTAGCTGTAAGTCGGTAACCAACTGGTTTAATGCCTGCGCCAGTGCTGGCGAATTATTGGCTGGTACCAGCATCCCGACATCGTTAGTTCGCACAATTCGACGAATTTCCGGGAAGTCAGTTGCCACGACTGGCAAGCCAGCAATCAAGTACTCAAAAAGTTTGTTGGAGTCGGTAGTGTAATGATTGAGGCAAGTATTTTCGATTGGTTGCACGCCAATGTCAGCAGATGCGGTATATTTTGGTAACTCTGATAAAGCGACTGTGGGAATGAAATGAACACGTTGCTGCAATCCGAGCGTGTCGCGAAGCTGAATCAGAGTTTGAGTCAGGCGGCCACCACCAATGAGCACAAAGTAGGCATTAGGCACCTCCTTGGCAGTTTGGATCAGTTTTTCAAGGCCCCGGCCTTGCTGCAAGCCGCCTTGGTAAATAATTATTGGCCAAGGAGCGGTCAGCCCAAGCTCTTCTCGGATTTGGTTGGAAGTAGCGCAATGAGTCAGCCGAGGGCGGTTTTGCAAGACGGTGGGGCGCACCACTCCATAAGCGCGAGCGAAGTACTTCGCTCTTGCGTCAGTGGTCGTGATGCTGCCATCTACCTTGGGCATCAGCAGTTTTTCTACGAAGCCTACCATGCGGCGGAAGCTCTCATAACCTTCGCGGCTGGTGCTGATTTCATGGGCGTCATATACCAGACGTGCTCGGCTGAAACGAGCAGCTAACCAGGCCGTAGGCAGAGTGTTCACATCGTGGGCATGCACTAGATGGGGACGATGCCGGATCATGTGCCAAAGAAGAGCGGTATGCGTCCAAGCCCGGGCGATGAGGCGCAAAAGCTGATGCTTGAATGTGAGTTTTCCAATGGGGCCTTGGGTTTTGCTGGTGTGGGTGGCCTTGGTCGCCTCTGCCTTTCCCTTACGCCAGCGCCACAGCGGACTACGAGCAACACGGAACACACCAATACCGTCCTTTAGCTGTTCGCGCTGACGCGTTACGCCAGGGGTGTGCAGAGCAAAGACCGTAACTTCATAGCCTGCGTGTTGAAGTGTCTGAGCCTCCTTCAGGACACGGGCGTCATTCAGGAATTCATTCCAGACGATCATGGCTACACGTTGCATATGGCCACCTCTAAAACGGGTCGATTGAGAGCACTTGTCAGATTTGAGATCTGGGGGAGGATTTCCGCGGCCGATATGTAGTTTTGTCTCACGAGCAGCTGATCGAGTTGAAAACACAATGCCGAAAGATATAAATGTTGAGCCGTCACTGCTTGCGTGTCGTCGCGTTGCGCTTGGAGATCGAGCAGCAATGCTGGTAGCGACGGCTCCAGCTTTTTGGAAATGTGCAGACTGGCGCCGATGGGTTCAAGGCTCCAGTTGCCCCAGTAGCTTGCGGTCAAGGCGCCAGTGCTCGAAATGAAAATCTGATCCTTACCTACCTGAGAGTTGCAAATATGAAGAGGAAGGGTACGAAGCAGATAGCGAGTATTTTCTATATCACGCATGAAGGCTCTGAATGCTTCTTGGTGTTTGCTGATTTCGAGTGCTTCGCCAAGGTTGGCCAGCGCGGAGTCGTTTAGACGGTCCCACAGTAGAGGTCGCGAGCGGGTATATTTTTGCACAAGTGATGGAGAAGGGATGCTTCTCATGAGGCGCTTGGTGAGTTCAAGTTGGTGTGTGCCAAACTCAATTGCGGGTACTTTATTCAGATGCTCTGGTCGGAAGATATGACAATGGAAGCCATCCATGATGGTTGCATGAATAAAGGGAATGGTGCAAAGGTTTAGAATATGCGGTTCGGACAGTAAAGTGGCTTCGTTGATAGCTAACGTGCTGCGCGTGGTGTTGAAGATTTTGATAAGATAGGTGTCTGTAGCGCCTAGGCTGTTTTTACTATTTACTTCGAGCGCAAAAACATCGTGCACGCCACTTTGATGCCAGTTTACACAATGTTCGGTATAGGGTTTTTGCGCGATACTGTTAACTAAGGCTGGCACCCAATTATCGATTTGGGTTTTAGTGAAAATGTTCCAGAAACGTGTTGCTTTAGACTTTGTTTCGCCGATTAATTTATGACCGCTGAAGAACAGCGCTGAAATCTGTAAGCGCTGTTCTTTAAGCAGGATTACATCCTGGATTAGCAAAGTAGCCCGCTGCATGATCTGACGTGTGAGCAACACGCCGATTATTGCGGGAAGCAGGCTGGGTGGCGTATCTGAGAGCAGATCATAGGCGAGATAGGAAAACGCAGCGAGGAAGCCAAATGATCCCATCGAATTCACTAATTCATAAGTGGCTTCACTCGTTGATGATGAATGGCCTTTTTTTAATGCCGTTATCGCTCTGGCGACAACCCCCATCAAAAGCCAAAACGAAATGACTGCGACTGAGAGTTCTAAGTATATAAATCCAAGCGCTGCGATGGTTAGCGCGAGAAACACAACCGCAGCTAAACTTCTTGTAAGCCGAAGATACGCCTTGCGAGCGACATCATCCTGCCCATCGAATACAATCAACTTGCTGCTGTTGCTCACCAGCTTTTCGCTTCCAAGAACCGTCAGTTTCTTGGTGATCGACTCCGAAGCGAGATAAAGCAAATAGAAGGCGATCGCTGCAAGGCAAAGCCCTACAAATAGTTCCCGTTGCTCGAACGCCTTGAAATATTCAGGGAAGTACGAGGGAATGGAAGGTGATCCAATAAGAATGATTGCCTTCAAGGGCAGGTACGATGCTGCCAATAAGCTGATCTGCGCGGCTAAAGTGCAGATTATGATTGTTAACGTAAGCCCCGGGATGTTGCGAGTTACCTTGGAAGCAACGGAGTAGATCCAGCGGCCTGAATTTTGATTTGCGCTTTTTGCTTCGCTCATAATAACTTGCCTTGTTACGGGTTCAACTGAATTTCCGGGGCTTCTGTTTTAGTTTACCGCCCAGGAAAGTACTGCTTGTGTGACTGCCTGGTTAGGGTTGGATTGTTTGAAGTTGGCAACAATCATTGCGGATTTCGGCTTTCTGAAGTATGCCTGAATCGTTGAGTCGTCTTGAGTTTTAATGCTTGGCTTGTAGCCGCTCTTTTCTAGTGCCTGGCTGAAATCTTGATATACAGTCTTCAGGTCGGCAGTGGTTTCGAAGTAATGGAACTGCCGATCTTTATCGTCCTTGGTTGCCATGTAGCTTTTCGTGCTCTTGACATTGTTCAAAGAGATCTTGTTGCCTTCCTGGAGATTCAAGTCGGTCGTGTTTGGAGCATCGCACGCGGTCAAGAAAAGGGCCAGGATCGAATACAGAGCAATTTTTTTCATGTTTGTTCCGAGATTAATTCAAATTTGATGTGCTGTGATGGTGAATTGCGCTTTCAGAGCATTTTTCATTTCAAATGCAACCATCGTGGTCTCGATCTGTTGCATGAATCCAAGGCCGCTGACGCCTTTAACAAGTTGATCGTCGTTCCAGCCAGTGACGATCGTGCAGGGGCTGTTGGAAGCGATGGTAATTCGATAACTGGACGCAGGGTGATGAATCTCCACGCCATCTGGAGTCTTTGTCACCTGGGTGCCGTCACCGCAGTGGAACAGGCTGAACATCGGCTTGTCTTTCACCGTGGTATGAATCTCATCGCTGATATCGAGTTGCAGGCGATCCAGATGACCTGTAATGCAACGTTTGACCAGGGTGTCTGCGAAGGCATCATGCGAGCCCAGCAGGGTAAAACTGTTGGCGATGACCTCCCCGGCAAGTTGGGCGTGGCCAGGTTCAATACTGTATGGCACATCGCCAATAACTGGATTGTTATGCGAGTAGGCACCTCGCAGGAAGCTTTGTACTGGCTTGAGGTACTCATGCGAGTAGAAGCTTGGATCAATCAACCACTCGATACCATCCATGAACAAAGTGAAAGACAGATTGTCTTGATGCTTATGGGTCTTGCACAGCGAGGTTGCAAACATACTCAGCATGTAAGCGGTCTGTGCATGGTTGCCCTTGATAATCGCGTACCCCGCTGTCGGAAGGATAGTCGCGGAGGCAGTTGGGTAGTTTTGGCTTCTACGTACCGTTTCCAGGTCCGGATTGGCGCGGCGGAAAGTGTCGCCCTGCGCAGGGGAACGATTATCCGGGTAGCGCAAGAAGTCAGAGAACCTGAGCAGTTCTTCAGCGACGGTTGGAATGGTCGTGATGTGCGAGCTCTGCTCCGCCAGCTCGCCGGCAAAAGCGATCAGCCGTTGTACACCTTGGTGGTAGCCGATGGAGTTTTCCACAAACACCGCATAACCGTTGTCGCGAACGATCAAGGTGTCAAGCTGATCGCTCAGGCGTGACAAGGCCAGCGACTGCCAGCGTTCGGAGCACGGGAAGTCAGGCATGGCCAGGCTGGTCGCCAGCAGCGCCATATCCTGGAACCAGGCATGGTTGTGATAGCGGGATGCCTGGTGGGAGGCATAGAACATCTCCGAAGCCAGCAACTGGGCATGCTTGAAGATGGCTGCGCGCAGACGCACCATGAAGCGGGTGTCGAACTGGTGCAGTACACCAATATCCCAGATCATCAGGAACGCCAGCAGGCGCTCGGCGGTGCCGTGGTCATACCAGGCGAACTTCCGGTCCTCGTCAGCATTGAAATAGCTTCGCTCAAGCCAGTTACTGGTGAACTCACGCGCCGGGAACAGAGGGGCTACGCTACCTTCCTGCCGAGCATGCAGCATCAGGATGATTGCCGGATGCAGCGAGTGCCACGAAAAACGATAGGTGCCAACAGCGTCAAGGTCGTCCGGCAGCGTCAGTTGCCAGTCCCAGTCCAGGCCAATGTTTCCATAAAGTGGGCAAACGCCCTTCTGCAGGTAGTCATTCGCCTGAGTGGGGACATCCTTGAAGCATTTCTCCATGTACGCATACAGGGAGTCGCGAAGCGCTTCGGGCAGAGGCGCTCTTGCAAAATTATCGGTCAGCCAGGCTGCGGGCTTGTCGTTTTCATGCCAGCAGGTGAGGCGCTCGATTTCCAGCGTCGAGCCTTCTTCTCGAGGCTGTCCTTTGAAATAGAGCTTGATTTCTTCGAAGTCGCAGGCAGGGGGCACAGCCCAGTCATTTTGAATACCGAATGCCAGGTCGTTGTGCCCAATGGTGAAATCGATCCACTCGCCTCGGGCGGCATTCACGATTTTCACATGGCGGTAGCTGCCCTCGACTGTGTAACCAACACCGATGTAGTTCAGCTTTTCCCAGTCCGATATGCGGAACCTGAGGTGCAGGCCGTTACCGTGGTAGCTCCGTGGCATCTTGAAACGAAGCTGGTAAACGCTCGCGTTACCATTGAAAGTAAACACGGGATTGCCGTCCAGCATCGCGGAGCGCGCATTGCCGCTGAAATGCTGAAGATTGAAAGGCTCGTCGACCTCACTACCGTGATTGCAGAACGATCTGTAGTCCAGAATGTCCCGGTCGGAAAGGAAGTCCAACGTCGGCTGGTTCCCGTTGGGGATTGGCGTAGCCTCGATTTCGTCTTCCTTGAAGAAGTGATCACGGATTTTCTTGAGCATGTTTGTAATGTTTTCTGAATAGTGAAGAGGGCGCGGCCCTCAGTGGCGCTACGGGGCGCTCAGTCAGTTCGCCGACAGATGATCGCCATGCCCGCTGCGGCGGCAGTTCTGCTGCCGCGCGGTCAGGGATGCCAACAATTGGCTTGGCACCGGGATCATGCTTATCGAATCAGCTTGATTTCACGGTCGATGATTGAATGCTTGGCAGTCTGTTGCTCAACCCGCGCGCGCGCTGCAGCGGACATCTTGCGGAACAGTTCTGGCGATTCGATCACCCGCGCGATACCGTCTGCCATCGCTTGGGCGTCATCGCCAGGTGCGAGGATCCCACATTCATCATCGACGAACTCAGGGATCGCTGTAACCGCGTTTGTCACAGCGACCAGACCGGAAGCCATCGCTTCATCACGGGAGACGCCTTGGGCATCCATGCGTGTCGGGCAAAGGAACAAGCCGTACTGTTTGTGCAGCGCTGCAATTTCCTGATGCTTGAGGAAGCCGCGTTCGATCGTCACATTGCTGAACTTGCGCAGTGGGGCGAGGGTATCCTCGAACAACACGCCATCACCGATCATGCGGAATTCTAGATCGTTGAAATACGGTTTCTTCGCCAACAATTCGATCGCCTTGACACTCAGGTCGTTTGCGTACTTGGCCGAGGCATAGGGGCGGATTGACAGCAGCTTCATACGCTGCGCTTCCGGCTTGGCCTGGTACGAGAAGGTTTCCGTATCGATCGGGTTATGAATGATTTCATAGCGGTCTTCAGGGATACGGAAGCCGACATCCTCCATGACTTCTTCAGCGAAGTAGCGGGATACGAATACCAGTTTCAGATTGGCTGGCATGTTGCTCAGTGTCTCGCGCCAGAACGCCATACGCTTTTCGCTCTCGGCTTTCGCCAGCGCCAGCTGATGTTCATCCGAGTAGTTGTACTCGCGACGCCACCAAGGCTGTACCTCTGCCCCGTGCACCCACACCACTACCTTCACGCGATGAGCGAAGCGCTTGAGCACCTCCCACATGTCGGGGTCAAGGAAGTGCACCAGCACACTTTTGTACTGGCCACTTTCAAGCATCTTGGCGAGCGTGGTCTGACACCCGGTTACCACATCTACGTTCTGGAACTCGTGATAACTGACTGCCTGGTTCCTGCGCATGCGGAAGATGTCGACATTCAGGTTTTGCTCCTGATAAGCCATCACACGGCTGTGCACAAAGCCGTTGCGATACAGGTCTTCATAGGCCGGATAATGGTTAGTGACAACCAGGTGTTGCGAACGGCCCAGCATTTCCGAAGGTTGCAGATTACGGTGGCCCAGCACCAGTGCTTTGATCTCGGTGTTGCCGGAAGCGTAGGCGCGCAGGCCGAAGCGCACGAAGGCGGCTTCCGGTGGTACTTCGCAAGTCTGGTTACGGTTGGCGTGCTGCATCACGTGGCTGATCCGCTGCTTCTCGGCATCGAGGAACAACACAACCAGTTGCAGGTTAAGGCCAGGCGTGCAGTCGAGGTAGAGCTTGAGCTTCCGGTCCTGGATGTTCAACTGGTCCAGACTCGCTTCATTCAGCGCATACACATACTCGTGCTTGCCATCTGCCAGCTTGGAGCTCACGCGCCAGTTATCGAGATCAACGGTCAGGTCAAGAAACTTGTTGTGCTTGACTCCGAACATCCCGGCCAAGGTGCGACCGGTGATTTCCGGCGAGTCATGGCTCACCTTCAGAGGCGCAATGGCCTGGGCCCGCGCCTGTAGCTGGTCGATGCTCATGCCGACGTTCAGGTCCAAGTCATCAACCTTGGCGCTGATGTGGTCCTGTTGTGCTGACCCGTTCTCGCAATAGTTGAACGGATCGATAGCCAGGCCTTGTTCGTGTGCGTACTCCAGCGATGGCAGGCCCTTCAACCAGTTGAGCAATGGCTGGCCGGCAACGATTTCGGTTGCCACCAACGCGCGACGTGCGCTCAGCGTTTGAGCAGGGCGGTAGGCCTGTTCATTCGCCTGCAGTTCGGCTTCTTGCCCTTTGCAGGTGAAGTGCGCCGCTTTACCCACCATCTGTGCACGGCTGTAGCGCGTTGCCAGGGCAAGGTCCAGCAGGTAATTGGGGCCGTAATAGTCGTCCGGTACGAATGCGGCAACCCACGGCGTATTGCCAACCAGTTCGCCAAGGCTGGATTTCTTCAGCTGGGCTGGCTTGAACACCAGAATACGAGGGTCATCACTGACGATGCTGCTCTGATAGGCATCGGTGATGATGACCATGCGCACCTGGCTGTAGGCCTGACGGTTGAGGTGGGCACGCAGCATGTCGAACTGTTGGCGGTCCTGCGCTTCGCAGACCACCACGATTTCCGGCAGGCGCTGGGCCGTGACGGTGCCTGTCACCTTGCTGAGCACGTATTCCAGACGCTGGGTGTAAGTGTGCTCCTGCATCACTTTACGTAGCGCGGCGAGCTTTAGCTTGTCATTGTTGAGCGGATTCTGGGCCAGCAGTTGCAGGCGGCGCAGCATTTCTTCGCCGTTGTCGGTGGTGACGACCAGGTCGCCAAACAACAGGCGCACTCCGCGCGAGAAGTTGCTGACGGTAATGGTGTTGCAACCCAGCAATTCGAACACTCGCCGCGCGAACATCGATTGTGATTGCTTGATCGAATTCAGGTTGATCGCGTAGCGGTAACCCTTGTAAGCGGTGTCGATTTTCTCGAAGGGCAGGGTGCCTACGATGTACGGCTGGTACTCGTCGGGGAACTGATAGTTCGCATCATTCTTGCCGAAGTTGCGGTCGAAGATTTCCAACGGTCGGAACTTTGGCAACTCGCAGACGAAGTTGCCCAGGTCGCGGGTACGCTCGGGATAACGGGCGTAGTAAGCGCCGGCAAAGCAGAACGCGTCTTTGCGTTCGTACAGCTCGATCGGATTATGCAGCGCTGGCTGGCAGGCGAACGGCAGCAAGTAGACACGCTCGTGACCGAGTGCACCCTTGTAACGGTGGATGCAGTCGATATCGGTGGTGAACACATGGTCGAAATGCTTGGCAGTGGTCAGGAAGGTTTCGAAGTGAACCGGGTCTTCCTTGTTCCAGAACACGGTTGGTACTTTGTTCTGGCGGCACCAGGCCAGGATGTCCTGCAGTTCCTGGCTATTGTGGCCAACTTTGCTGCCCCACAGTTCGTCCTTGCCGCGCCAGGCCGATTCGATGAACAGCAACTCCGGGCCGAAACCTTCCAGCTCTGCTTTCCAGTTGCCAGGCGTCAATTGCATCAGGTCGCATTCATAGCGGTAGGAACCGAAGGTGAACTCGTCCATGACGCACGCCACTTTCAGGCGGCTCAAGGGTTGCTCGGCCTGAAGCAGCAGCGTAGCGCGGCTCTGCGCGCTGGTCGGCAGGGCCACTGGGAGTTTCAGGTAGTTCTCATCCTGGACAACCGGTGCAGGTGGCAGCAGGGCTTTCATCGGCTCGTTGGCGATGCGCTTCTGTTCACTCTGTTGGCGTTGCTGGTTAGCTTTGCGGTACAGACGCAGCAAGCGCACCGGCAGTTTCACCAGCCCACCCAGGGACGTGGCGCTGCTCTTGATCTGGTAGCCCAGCTGATAAGTGATGCTGGTGCGTGTCTTGACCAGACGTTGTTCGGCCAGATGACGTTGCGTATTGGCTCGCTGCAGATCGGCGTTGAGCTCATCGATCTTGCGCTGCTGCGCGGCACTGCGTTCCAGCAACTGATTGAGGTTGGCCTTGAGTTGCGGGATCTGTTCAGTGCTGACGGTACGGTACTTCAAGTTTGCCGCACCCAGGCCTGCTTTCGACGAGTTGAGCTCGTTTTCAAGCTGCATGCGCAGGCTCTGCCATTGTTCATTGGTAGCCGCCAGGCTCGCTTCCGCGGCTTGGCGGCTGGCAGTCTCGAGCGTCAACTGTTCGATCAACGCATCGTTGGCCTGATTCAGCGAGGCAATGGTTTCTGCCTGTTCTGTCTGGGCGTCCTGTGCTTGAGCGTTGGCCTGGGTCAGTGCGTGCAATTGCTCTTCCAAACCATTGCGCAGCTCCACCAGGGTATTGATGGTGTTGGCCTGGGCAGCATGCTCACGCTCGTTGCGCGCCTGTGTTTCGCTCATCGCCTGCAACTGGCTTTCCAGTTCAGCTTGGCGTGCTTTCAACAGGGCGATGGTTTCGGCCTGTGCAGCGTCGGCCCGCTGGGTTTGGGCCTGCAATTCCTTCATATACTCCAACTCGCTTTCAAGTTCGGCTTCCAATTCCGCTTGGCGCATGCGCAGCGTAGTGATGCATTCATCTCTATCGGCAATATCCTGATTGCTCGTTTCTTGCAGCTGGCTAATTGCGTCCTTCTGCTGCTCCAGCGCGGCTTCCGAGGTGGCCAGGCGCTCGCGCAAGGAAGCAATGGTGCCTTCAAGGGCTGCGTTCGTCTGATCCGCCTGGGTTCGGCTTTCGAGTGCGGCCTGCAGAGCTGCCTGCTTGGCGCGGAGGGCAGTGATTGTATCTACGTGAGCAGCATTGGTTTGTTCGGCTTCGGTGGTCGCTTGCAGCTGATTTGCCAGCTTGGCTTGCAAGGCAGCTTGCTGGGCACGAAGCACGGTAATTGTTTCTACATGACCATCGTTGATCTGCCGGGCTTGCACCAGTTGCCCGGACGATGCAGTTTCAAGATCCGCCACTTGCTGAAGCTGGCCCTCCAGTTGCTCGTGTTGAGCCTGCAGTGCGGCGATCTTGGCCGTCTCGTTAGCTGCCAGTTCCTCAGCCGCTATCCGTAGCTGATTCGTGGATAGCACCTGTTCTTCGAGGTTGTGAAGGGATTGCTGCAGAACCTCCAGTTCCTGATTCCGCTGCCCCAGTTGGCCGGTGGCTACAGTCAGTTCCCGGCACGCCTGGCCGCGAGCGCCGTCAAGCGCCTCGATCTGCTGTTGCAATTGCGTATGCTGCTTGGCGTCAGCGAGGATTCTTTCGTTGGCCTCGCCGATCTTGGCCCTGAGCGAATCGAGCTCTTCATTGAACGCCTGAGTGCTGCGAGCGGCGGCCTGTTGAAGCGCTGCAATATCGGCATCGCGGTTTTGCAGTTGCCTGGATAAGGCTTCAACCTTCTGCGATTCGGCCTTGAGTTGGGCAATCTGTTCGTTGGCAGTGCGATACTTCTTGTTGGTATCTTCCAGCTGCTTGCTGGTTACACCGAGGCTTGCACGCAAAGAGCGCTCAATGGATTCGAAAGCTTTTTCAAGCTCACGGACGCGATCGATCGTCAGCGAGTCAATAACGCCAGGTGTATGCGCTTCGTTCTTCACCGCCACGATACCCAGCCACTTGCCAAGCATTTTCACTTCAACGATCTGCAAGTGCTCAGCCAGCAACCGGAACGGCTCCATCAGGTAGAACGTATGCTTGTGGTCAATGAAGTCATTGACCCCGAACGGTACGGTGACCACCAGCCGGCCACCCTGCTTGAGCAGGTCGCGGGCTTTCTCGATGAACAGCTCCGGGCGCACCAGGTGTTCAAGTACTTCGCTGATGACAACGGTGTCCGGTTCGACCTCCAGCGTGTCCAGCGCCAGGAAGTCTGAATTGATGTACGTGACGTTCTGCTGGATATGCGCAGGTTCGGCAGCCAGATAAGCCCTTGCCTCTTCGATGGCCTGCGGGCTGGTGTCCACGCCGGTGACCTGGCAGCCTTCACGGGCCAGCAGCAGGGGCACGATACCCTGCGAGCAGCCGACATCCAGGACCCGGCGCCCTTTGACCTGGGCGCAGATCCAATGGATGCGGGACTGTGTCTCCCGCATGAACTGCTCCCCAAGCTTGCCGTAATAGGCTTCCATCACGCGGTCATGAATATCGGCCAAGGGTGAAGGCAGCTCTGTGTTCACGGAAGGTTTCTCAAGCGTGGGGTTGTTCATGCGGTTGGGTCCATCAAGCCTGGGTAACGCCAGCGGCGTCGATCACGAATGCTGCGTCGCGCACGTTGAAGGTGCCGCGGAATTCGCGGTGCTTCACCAGCAGCACGTGGATGTCGGCGCTGTCCTGGGCGAAGTCGAACTCCACATGCTGGTGGCGCGCCAGGCGCTGCGGCAGGGCTTCGATGTTCGGCTCGACCAGCTGCAGGGTGGCTTCCAGCTCGTTGCCCAGGCGCTCGGCTATGCTCAGGGCCGGGCTTTCGCGCAGGTCGTCGATGTCGGCCTTGAAGGCCAGGCCGTAGCAGGCAATTTTCACTTGCTGGGCCGACTTGCCCGGGTTCTTGATCAGGAAGTTGGCCAGGGCCATCTTGACCTTGTCGATCACCCACTCAGGCTTGCTGTCGTTGACCACGCGTGCAGTGCGGATCAGGCGTGCTTGTTCAGGGGTCTGGCTGACGATGAACCATGGGTCGACGGCGATGCAGTGGCCGCCCACGCCAGGGCCAGGCTGCAGGATGTTGACGCGCGGGTGGTGGTTGGCCAGGCGAATCAGTTCCCACACATCGATGTCCAGCTTGTCGCAGATGATCGACAGTTCGTTGGCGAAGGCAATGTTCACGTCGCGGAAGCTGTTTTCGGTCAGCTTGCACATTTCGGCGGTGCGCGCGTTGGTGACGATGCACTCGCCTTCAACGAAGGTGCGGTACAGGCGTACGGCCGCTTCGGAGCACTTGCGGGTCATGCCGCCGATGATGCGGTCGTTTTCCACCAGTTCGCGCAGCACGTGGCCTGGCAGTACCCGCTCGGGGCAGTGGGCGATGCGGATGTCGGAGTCTTCGCCGTGGCTTTGCGGGAAGCTCAGGTCCGGGCGGGCCTGGGCGAGCCAGAAGGCCATTTGCTCGGTGGCGCCGACCGGTGAAGTGGATTCCAGGATGACCAAGTCGCCCTTTTTCAGCACAGGTGCGATGGCCTTGCTGGCGGACTCGATGTAGCTCAGGTCCGGCTGATGGTCATCCATGAACGGGGTCGGCACGGCGATCAGGAAGGCGTCGGCAGCTTCCGGAACGGTAGAGGCGCGCAGGAAGCCTTCGGTTACGGCAGCGTGCACCACCATGTCCAGCTCAGGTTCGACGATGTGGATTTCGCCACGGTTGATGGTGTCGACTGCGTGCTGGTTCACATCGATACCGATTACCTGCTTCTTGCGTGCGGCGAAAACGGCAGCGGTTGGCAGGCCGATATAGCCCAGGCCCACGACGGAAATTTTATTGAAGCTCATGCTGCGTCCTCGGAATTGGAAAATGCGGAGAGTGCGTCGAGGATTCGCGCGCACGCTTTTCCGTCGCCGTAGGGGTTATGGGCGAAGCTCATCTCGCGATAGGTCGCCTCGTCGGTGAGCAGTTTCACCAGGTGTTCGGTGATCGACTCCACATCGGTGCCCACCAGCTTGACGGTGCCGGCGGCCACGGCTTCCGGGCGCTCGGTGGTGTCGCGCATGACCAGTACCGGCTTGCCCAGGGCAGGGGCTTCTTCCTGGATGCCGCCGGAGTCGGTGAGGATCAGGTACGAGCGGGTCATCAGGTAGACGAACGGCAGGTAGTCCAGCGGCTCGATCAGGTGGATGTTGCTGACGTCGGCCAGCAGGCGGTTGACCGGTTCGCGCACGTTGGGGTTGAGGTGGACCGGGTAGACGATGTCCACATCAGGGAACTGACGCGCGGTTTGCACCAGGGCCTGGCAGATGCGCTCGAAGCCGCCACCGAAGTTTTCCCGGCGGTGGCCGGTGACCAGCACCATGCGACGCTCTGGGTCGAGGAAGCTGAACTGGCTTTCGAACTGGCTTTTCAGCTCGGGGCTTTCCAGCTTGCGCACCACTTCGAGCAGCGCGTCGATCACGGTGTTGCCGGTGGTGTAGATGGTCGCGGCGTCAGTACCTTCGCGCAGCAGGTTGTCCTGCGAGGTGGAGGTGGGCGCGAAGTGCAGGGCGGCCAGGGCACCGGTCAGGCGGCGGTTGCCTTCTTCCGGCCACGGCGAGTACAGGTTGCCGGTGCGCAGGCCGGCTTCCACATGGGCAATTGGAATCTGCTGGTAGTACGCGGCCAGGCTGGTGGCCAAGGTTGTTGCAGTGTCGCCGTGCACCAGCACCACATCCGGCTTGAACTCGGCCAGCACCGGTTTCAGACCCTGCAGGATGGCAGTGGTCACATCGGTCAGGTCCTGGCCGGGCTTCATGATGTTCAAGTCGTAGTCAGGCGTGATCTCGAACAGTTCCAGTACCTGGTCGAGCATCTGGCGATGCTGGCCGGTTACGCAGACGCGCGACTCGAAACGGTCATCCTGGGCAAGGTTGAGGGCCAGAGGTGCCATTTTGATAGCCTCTGGGCGGGTGCCAAATACGGTGAGGGTCTTGAGGGACACGGCAACAGTCTTCTGTGTGTGGGTGACGGCGGTTGGGTCGGGTACTGCGGGTATGAACAGCGGGGCTACACAAATCGGCCGGCGGACGTGGCCTGGGTGGCGTCGCGCGCGCGCAAGGGAGCAGGTAGCTCGGAGGGGGATGAAGAAACATTCATGATGGCTCGGATCCTTCAAGCAGGGCGGTTGTCCAATGGCCGCAAATTTATCATTTCGTCATCAATATGACATCCCGTCTGGCACGTTTTTTTCCCCTGAGGAGGGTATTCAGCCCTTATCTATCAGCAGATTGGATCCGATTTTCGCAAGTTGCATCAGAAAAAACGATTGTTTGATGTTATTCAGGCATCATGCCAATAAAGTCAATACGACTGTGGCATACGACGAACGGGCGGGAGCCTTGTCCGGCAAGGCTTGTAGGAAAAACAACAGCTTTTGATCTGAATGAAACCCAAATTAAACGGGAATTTACCTAGCGGCGATTTGCAAGCGCCTTTGTTTCATGAAGTTATCCGGAAATATGGCTTAACGCCACTATTTTGGGTGGGCGAAGTTGCTTTTCTCAATGTCGGATTCCGTAACGATTAACCGCACCAAGTGCCTGTTTGCAGTAGGTCAGAACCGCTAGGGTTGTTTGCACAGCCGAAGGAAACCGGCTGCTGGATATGACCAACCCAAGGAGTGTTCACCATGCGTAACAACGTACTGTCGTACCTGCTGCTGCCGCTGTTCACCAGTCTGTCCTTTTCCCTCAGCGCCGCCCCGGCCAGCACTACTTCGGTGGCCGAGCCGGTGCCGGTTGTGGCGCAGGTACAAACCCAGGAGGCGCCTCGGCTGGACTTGAACAAGGCTGATGCGCTGACCTTGCAAAAGGAACTGAATGGCATAGGCAAGACCAAGGCCGAGGCCATCGTGGCCTACCGGGAGGCCAACGGGCCGTTTGCTTCGGTGGATGAGCTGCTGGAAATCAAGGGGATTGGTAACGCCTTGCTGGAGCGTAACCGGGACAAGCTGATGGTGGAATAAGTGGGGGAAGGGCTGGGGCTTGTGTCCTGGCCCTGACTTTCATGAAGATTCAATTGAGAACTGAATTCGAAAGCGGTCCGCGTAGCCTGTGGGAGCGGCTTTAGCCGCGAAGAACCCAACGCGGTGCATGGCACCGGCTGCAGCCGGTATTCGCGGCTAAAGCCGCTCCCACAGGGCCCTCTGCTGACCCAATGAGTTATGTGCAACTCTATGAAAGCGGCCTTGCGACGCAGCCGTGCTAGCGGTCCTGCGCATCCTTGGCATCCGCTTGGGCATTGCGCTCATGTACCTTGCGCAACTGCTCGTCAGTCAGCGGCAGTTTTTTCGCCGTGTCGCGCAGCAGCATCAGCCCGCCGATGATCGAGCCGAGGGCTACTATGAGTATCAGCCAGGCATACCAGGGCATTGTCGTTCTCCTTTGCTGATGAAGGGCAGCGCGTGTACGCATGTTGAGTAATTGCCCGTTCCGTTGGTTCAATTATAGGGGCCAGCCACCGCCAGGCCAATTCCGTGACCCGCGGGCCCCAAAGCCTGCGTCACTTCGTTTACAATGCGCGCCGTTTTCGACTTGCCAAGAGACCCTGCCATGTCCGCCTGCCAGACGCCCCTGATCGTCGCCCTGGATTTCCCTACCCGTGAGGCCGCTCTGAAGCTGGCTGACCAGCTTGACCCTGCGCTGTGCCGGGTGAAGGTGGGCAAGGAGCTGTTCACCAGCAGCGCTTCGGGCATTGTCGAAACCCTGTGCGACAAGGGCTTCGAAGTGTTCCTCGACCTCAAGTTCCACGACATTCCCAACACCACTGCCATGGCGGTGAAGGCTGCGGCCGAAATGGGCGTGTGGATGGTCAACGTGCATTGCTCCGGTGGCCTGCGCATGATGGCGGCCTGCCGTGAAGTGCTGGCCAAGCGCAGCGGCCCGCAGCCGTTGCTGATTGGCGTGACCGTGCTGACCAGCATGGAGCGTGAAGACCTGGCCGGCATCGGCCTGGATGTCGACCCGCAAGAGCAGGTGCTGCGCCTGGCGGCACTGGCCGAGAAGGCGGGCATGGACGGCCTGGTGTGCTCGGCGCTGGAAGCCCCGGCACTGAAGGCGGCGCACCCGTCGCTGCAGCTGGTGACCCCGGGTATTCGCCCGGCGGGCAGTGCGCAGGATGACCAGCGCCGTATCCTTACCCCACGCCAGGCACTGGATGCGGGTTCGGATTATCTGGTGATCGGTCGCCCGATCAGCCAGGCGGCGGACCCGGCGCAGGCGCTGGCTGCGGTGGTGGCGGAGATTCGTGGGTAAGTAGCGCGTATCGAAAAAGGCCAGCACCCATGTGCTGGCCTTTTTCAGATCAAGGCACGCAATGGCTTGATCAGCCTTGCCAAATAAATCGGTAGCAATGTCAGCACAAATACCCCCACCGCCAATAGCGGTATCAGCCATGCCAGCGAATGCCCCTCGATCAGCGGCCCATAGTAGATGCTGGCCCTGTTCATCATGAATACGTGCAAGCAGTAAAGCCCAAGTGTGCAGCCTGACAGCTCGGCCAGTAGCTTGCTGTGCTGTACCAATTGTCCGCCCAGCGCGAGCAGTAGGCGGAAGGCGCAGATAGCGGCCAGCACTACCAGCGGTGATACATAGGAATAGAAGACCTGGCTAGGCAAGCCTTGCTGCACCGACAGATAGTGGGTTGCGGTGGCTGTCAGGACGCCGGCAATGAGGAACCCGCCAAGGTTGAGCAAGGCGTTGCCTGGGCCATACAGGCGAATGTGCTCGAATACGTAAGCCCCCAAAAATGCGTAACCGGCAAACCCCATGAACGAGAACAATTCAAAGGTACTGGTCAGGTTGGCTAGCGCCGGGACGAGCTGCGCGATGGTGGGGAGCAGGCAGCTGACTATCAGCCACAGGCCCAGGAACACCCGCTTTTCCTGTGGTCCGGAATGCTGGTAGATCTTTGCCATGTACGGCATGAACAAATAGATGCCGATAATCGTGTACAAGTACCACAGGTGGTAGTAGACGGGGCCTTGAAGCATCGCCAGGGCGGTTTGCCAAAGGCTGCCATATCCGATGCCCATCGTGGTCCGCCACAGCGCATAGAACGCAGACCAGAACACCAGCGGCGGCAGTATGCGCACGAATCGCTTCCGGTAGAACGTGACGGCACCTTCTGCCCGGTTCAGGAGCAGGGCGCCGGACAGCATCAGGAATAGCGGTACGCAAGACCGTACCAGCGAGTTGTAGAGGTTGGATGACATCCAGTTGTCATCCAGTCGTGCTGTTGCGGCCGAAGCGATGTGGAGCAGTACGACCATCAAACAGGCTACGATCCTGCAAAAATCCAGCCCGGCATAAAAACGTTGCTGCATTCAGTTGCCACCTTTTCGCTGCCTTGCGCAATGGGTGCTTGTGGATGCCTGAATCTAGATAGGGTGGCGGAAACTGCAAGCGGCGAAACTGCCACAACACAGTCCAGTGTCGAATTTCAAGCAAAGCGCACCACCTGTGGGGCCGGGTGATCCCACAGGTGGCGACCAAGTGTCAAACCTTCAGCACCAACTTGCCAAAGTTCTCCCCCTTGAACAGCTTGAGCAAGGTCTCCGGGAACGTCTCCAGGCCTTCCACCACATCTTCCTTGCTTTTCACCTGCCCGCTGGCCAGCCAGCCGGCGATCTCCAGCGCGGCTTTGCCATAATCCTTGGCGTGATCCATCACCACAAAGCCTTCCATGCGCGCGCGGTTCACCAGCAGCGACAGGTAGTTGGCCGGGCCTTTCACCGCTTCCTTGTTGTTGTACTGGCTGATCGCGCCGCAAATCACGATGCGCGCCTTGAAGTTGATGCGGGTCAGCACGGCGTCAAGGATCTCGCCGCCGACGTTGTCGAAGTACACGTCCACGCCTTTCGGGCATTCGCGCTTCAGGCCGGCCAGCAGGTCTTCGGCCTTGTAGTCGATCACCCCGTCGAAGCCCAGTTCGTCTTTCAGGTACTGGCACTTCTCGGCACCCCCGGCAATGCCGACCACGCGGCAGCCTTTGATTTTGGCGATCTGCCCGACAATGCTGCCCACCGCACCCGCGGCGCCTGAAATGACCACGGTGTCGCCGGCTTTGGGCTGGCCAACCTCGAGCAGGGCGAAGTAGGCGGTCATGCCGGTCATGCCCAGCGCCGACAGGTAGCGGGGCAGGGGCGCGAGGTTCGGGTCGATCTTGTGCAGGCCCTGAGCATCGCCGGTGAAGTAGTCCTGCACGCCAAGGGCGCCGCTTACATGGTCGCCCGGTTTGTAGGCGGGGTGGTTGGAGGCCACCACCTCGCCAACGCCCAGCGCGCGCATCACCTGGCCCAGGGCCACGGGCGGGATGTAGGACTTGCCTTCGTTCATCCAGCCACGCATGGCCGGGTCCAGCGAGAGGTACAGGTTGCGCACCAGCACCTGGCCTTCGCCGGGTTGTTCGGCGGGCACGCTTTCGAAACTGAAGTCGTCACGGCGCACGGCGCCGACCGGGCGTTTGGCGAGCAGGAAGCGGCGGTTGGTCTGGGTCATGGCGGGTCCTTGTGGGCAGTGGAAAAGGGTGGGTATTGGCGTAGGGGTCAAATCTACCCTGTTGATCCCGGCAGGTGCTCAACATCACTGACAAGCATGGTAGCCCAACCGGTGGCGTGATGATGCTGCCTGGCCGGGTGGTCGCTGACTATGCTCTGAGCCCCACCCAGCACGCTTTGGAGCACGTGATGAGCATGACCTTTTCCGGCCAGGTAGCCCTGGTCACCGGCGGCGCCGCAGGCATTGGCCGGGCAACTGCCCTGGCTTTCGCCAAGGAGGGCCTGAAGGTGGTGGTGGCCGACCTCGACCCCGCCGGTGGCGAGGCCACCGTGGCCTTGATCCGCGCGACCGGCGGCGAGGCGCTGTTCATTGCCTGTGACGTTACCCGCGATGCCGAGGTGCGCCAGTTGCACGAGCGCCTGATCGCTGCGTATGGCCGCCTGGACTACGCCTACAACAACGCCGGTATCGAGATTGAGCAGGGCCGCCTGGCCGAGGGTAGCGAGGCGCAGTTCGATGCCATCATGGGCGTCAACGTCAAGGGCGTATGGCTGTGCATGAAGTACCAGCTGCCGTTGTTACTGGCCCAGGGCGGTGGCGCCATCGTCAATACCGCGTCGGTGGCCGGGCTGGGGGCAGCGCCGAAGATGAGCATCTACAGCGCCTCGAAACATGCGGTGATCGGCCTGACCAAGTCGGCGGCCATCGAGTATGCCAAGAAGGGCATCCGCGTGAACGCGGTGTGCCCGGCGGTGATCGACACCGACATGTTCCGCCGCGCCTACCAGGCCGACCCGCGCAAGGCCGAGTTCGCCGCCGCAATGCACCCGGTGGGGCGCATTGGCAAGGTCGAGGAAATTGCCAGCGCGGTGCTGTACCTGTGCAGCGACGGCGCGGCGTTTACCACCGGGCACTGCCTGACGGTGGATGGTGGGGCTACGGCGATTTGAGCCGATATCGGCAGGGCGTTCTTCGCCGGCTTGCCCGCAGTTCACATCGAGTGCGATTGCTGTGGGAGCGGGCGAGCCCGCGAAGAGGCCCTTGCAGACCACCACAACGCCAACCCAACCGCCACACAGCCCACCAGCAACACCCCACCAAACACCAGCAGGGCCAGTCGCGAGCCCAGCCGGTCGCTCAGCAGTCCGGTGAAGATCACCGGCAAGCTGAACCCCAGGTACGCCAGCAGGAAGAACCCGGCACTGGCCCGGGTTTTTTCGCTGCCGGCCAGCTGGTTCACCGCCGCCAGCCCGCCCAGGTAGATGAACCCGTAGCACGCACTGCTGGCCGCCACCGCTCCCAGCAGTACCACGCCAAGCTGCCCGCTATCCGCCCCCCAGGCCAGCACGGCATAGCCGCATGGCAGTATCGCCAGCCCTGCCATGGTGGCCGACCGGCTGTGCAGGCGCCGCGCCATTGGCTGGAACAGCAATCCGCAGCTAATCACGCAGAAGGTCGAGAACCCCGACCAGGCGCTGAGCCCATGCTGGCGCAGGATGCCCGGCAGCAGGGCGATCACCAGCCCCGAGCAGGCCCACGCCAGCAAGATGGCCAGGCCATGGCTCACGCTGCCACGCGGGTAGCTGGGCAGGCGCAGCATGGGGGTGCGTTGGGCCGGGCGTGGGTCGGGCAGGCGCCACACCAGCACGATCGCTACCGCCGCCAGCAGCAGCTGCAGGTGGAAACTGCCCGGGGCCAGGCTCGGGCCGCGCAGCAGAAACAGGCTGGTCAGCGCCGCGCCCAGGCCAAAGCCCAGCGAAGTGCTGGCGGTGACCCAGGTGGCGGCGCGGGGGCCGTGCTCGCTGCCCATCAGCTCGCCCATGTAGGCGGTCGCCGTGGCGGTGGCCAAGCCTGTGCCCAGGCCCAGGCACATGCGCGCCAGGCCGAGGGTGTGCAGGCTGGGAGCCAGCACCATCAACCCGGTGGCGACCATCGACAAGGCCAGGGCGGCCACAATCAGCGGCCGGCGCCCGACCCGGTCGGCCAGGCCGCCCAGCGCCAGCAGCACGGGCAGTACGCCCAGCACGTAGCCGGAGAAGGCAATCGCCGTGGCGGCCGCGCCCTGGCCGGACAGGTCGGCGTAGGTGATGTAGAGCGGGGCCGGGAGGTTGACTGCCAGAGTGATGAGGCAGAGGGCGAAGGCCAGGCGGGAGGGGGCGGAAGGCATGGGAGGAATCCTGGTTTTCTGGTGGCTGTTCGGGCGCTTTCGCGGGTAAACCCGCTCCCACAGGTTCAGCATTGTTCTCAGGCTGGGTGCTATCCCTGTGGGAGCGGGTTTACCCGCGAAAGGGCCGGGCCTGCTCACTTTGATCTTTGGCTCACACCACCCACCAGACACACCACCGACCCTTTTATGCTTTACTGTTCGCTCAAAACCAGCGAACACTTGCCATGCACTTCGCCCTCGACCGCGCCAGCAGCACCCCTCTGGTGCAGCAACTCACCGACCACCTGCAAGCCTGGATCGACCAGCAACGCCTGCGCCCCGGCGCGCGCCTGCCTTCGATCCGGGCCTTGGCCAGCAGCCAGGCAGTCAGCGCGTCCTGCGTGATCGAGGCTTACGACCGCCTGGTCGCCAGCGGCTGGCTGGAGGCGCGGCACGGCACCGGCTTTTTCGTCGCCGAGCGCACACCCGGCCAGGCACTGGAAGACGCCCAGCCCTGGGGCGAAGCCGCCGATGGCAGCTGGCGGCAATTTCGTGAAGGCCATGAGCAGTTGCTCAAGCTGGGTTGCGGCTGGCTGCCCAGCAGCTGGCGCGCCAGCACCGAGCTGGCCCAGGCCGTGCGCCAGGTCAGCCGTGGCGACCCACAGGACCTGTTCGACTACAGCCCGCCCCTGGGCCTGGCCAGCCTGCGCCAGCAGTTGCACAAGCGCCTGGCCCGGCAGGGCATCGCCGCCGGCCCGGAACGCATCCTCACCACCCATGGCGCCAGCCACGGCCTCGACCTGCTGGTGCGCACCCTGCTGCGCCCGGGCGACACGGTGCTGGTGGAAAACCCCGGCTACTACAACCTGTACAACCTGCTGCGCCAACATCAGATCCACATGCTACCGGTGCCGCGCGCGGTCGACGGCCCGGACCTGGCCAGCCTCGAAACCCTGCTGGCCACGCACAAGCCGCGCTGCCTGTTCGTCAACAGCCTGTACCACAACCCCACCGGTACCAGCCTGACGCCGAAGGTCGCCTACCGCCTGCTGGAGCTGGCCCGCGAGCACGACCTGCGGCTGATCGAGGACGATATCTACGCCGACTTCCAGGAGGGCCCGGTCACCCGCCTGGCCACCCTAGACAGCGAGCAGCGGGTCATCTACATGGCCAGCTTTTCGAAAACCCTCAGCAGCTCGCTGCGGGTCGGCTACCTGGTGGCCGAGCCGGCGTTGCTGGGGCGGCTGGCCGAGTTGAAGATGGTCAGCGGCATCGGCACCTCGCGCTTTGCCGAGCAAGTCGTGGGGCAGATGCTGGCCAGTGGCAGCTACCGCAAGAGCGTGCAGCGCCTGCGCGTGCGCCTGGGGCAGGCCATGGCCAGGCTGCTCGGCCAGTTGGAGCAGGCGGGCTGGCAGGCGTTCTGCGAGCCCTACGGTGGCATGTTCGTCTGGGCCCGCGTGCAGGGCCGGGATTTCGCCAGCCTCGAGCGCCTGGCCCTGCAACACCAGGTGCTGCTCACCCCCGGCAGCGCCTTCGATTACCAGGGCGCGGCCAGCGCCTGGTTGCGCATCAATGTCGCCTATGGGCAGGACGCCCGCGCCCAGGCCTTCCTTCAGCATGCAGGGCGACCTCCGCAAAGCTGATAGCGACACACTCGTAGCTATTTGACACTATTCTGCTGTCAGGCCCTTGTTCAGCGGCTGGCAACGTTGCCACCCTTGGCCTTCGGGATAACCTCGCACGCAGAAGGGGAATCGGCATGGGCGCGAGCAAGCACGGTATGCTGGCCAACCTGGGCATGGCCCGCAAACTCGGCCTGGGCTTCGCCCTGGTGTTGCTGCTGACCCTGGCGGTGGCGGCCATCGGCATTGCCGCGTTGCACAGTGTTGGCCAGCGCTTCGACAGCCTGCGCCAGCTGGCCCAGTTCAATACCGACCTGCTGCGCTTGCGACAGCACGAGCAGGCCTTTGCCCTGCGTTCCGACATGCAGCAGGCCGAGGCCTTGCGCAGTGGCCTGCAGGGCCTGAGCGAACGCGCCCGTGGCCTGCCGGCGCTGGCGGCGACGGAAGCCGACCTGACGGCCTATGGCCAGGCCTTCGAAGCCTTTGTCGAGGCGGTGCAGGCCAAGGAGCTGGCGCTGGACATGGCCAGCTGGTCGGTGTCCAGCGTGGCCAACAACCTCGATGTGCTGCAGGCCGGCCTGGCCGATGATGGCGTGTATACCCTCAAGCAGTCCCAGGGCCAGCAGGGCGGCGAATTCCTCGAACAGGCCGCGCAAGTGGCGCAGGTGTCGCGGCTGATGCTGCAGGCCATGGACGAAGCGCGGGTACGCCTGGAAAAGAGCCGCAAGGGCGAGGAGGGCGTCAGCCAGGAGCGCATCGCCCAGACCGTCGAGGCGGCCAGCCTGGTCGGCCAGCTGCAAAGCGCGGTCGGCGATGCCGGCTACCAGAGCGTGCTGGGTGAAGTGGCGGGGCACATTGCCAGCTTCTCGGAAAAACTCAACGAATACACCGACCAGCTGGCGCGCGAGCAGGGGCTGAAGGCGCAGTTGCAGGCCAGTGCCGAGCAGGTCACCGGGCGCGTCGATCAGGCTTACCTCGGGCAGCAGCAGGCGCTGCAGGGCGAACTGCAACGCAATGCCGTGGCCATCGGCCTGGCCACCGCCCTGGCGCTGCTGGTGGGCGTGCTGGCGGGTTGGCTGATCACCCGCGCCGTGGTCGGGCCGCTCAAGCATGTGATTGCCCGCGCCCAGCGCATTGCCGCTGGCGAACTTGGCTTCGATGCCCAGGCGCCGCGCCGCGACGAAGTCGGCCAGCTGATGCAGGCCATGCAGCAGATGGCGGCGGGCCTGTCGGGCATCGTCAGTGGCCTGCAGCAGGGCATCGAGCAACTGGCCGGCAGTGCCCAGGCGCTGTCGGCGGTGACCGAGCAGACCAACCGCGAGGTCGGCAGCCAGAAGGAAGAGACCGAGCAGGTAGCCACGGCCATGCAGCAGATGACCGCCACCGTGCACGATGTGGCGCGCAACGCCGAAGAGGCGGCGCAGGCGGCCCAGGCTGCGGATGACAAAGTGGACTCCGGGCAGCAGGTGGTGCGCCAGAGCATGCAGCGTATCGAACAGTTGGCGGCCGCGGCGGAAACCGCCAGCGCTGGTATCGATAGCCTCAGTGCCGAAATTCACACCATTGGCGATGTGCTGGAAGTGATCAAGAGCGTGGCCGAGCAGACCAACCTGCTAGCGCTGAATGCCGCGATAGAGGCCGCCCGGGCCGGTGAACAGGGCCGTGGCTTCGCCGTGGTGGCCGACGAGGTGCGGGCGCTGGCGCGGCGTACCCGGCAATCTACCGAGCAGATCGAGACCCTGGTCGCCAGCCTGCGCGGCAATGCCCAGCAGTCGGTGGCGCAGATTCGTGGCAGCACCGAGCTGGTGCGCCTGGCGGTGGCCGATGCGCTGCAGACCGAAAGCGCGCTGGGCAGCATTGCCGCGGCGGTGTCATTGATCCAGCAGATGAACCAGCAGATTGCCGCGGCGGCCGAGCAGCAGAGCTCGGTGGCGGAAGAGATCAGCCGCAGTGTCACGCAGATACGCGGCAGCGCCGATCAGGCGGCACTGGCGATGCAGGACAATGCTCGCTCGAGTGTCGAACTGGCGCAGCTGGGGGTTGATCTGAAGGGGATGGTGGGGCATTTCAGGTTGTGATTCAGGCCAGGGCCTGGTGCTGCCTGTACCGGCCTCTTCGCGGGTGAACCCGCTCCCACAGGAATACCACAGGACTGAATGTTATGTGATCCCTGTGGGAGCGGGTTCACCCGCGAAGAGGCCAGCACAGGCAACAACTACCTTCACACCTTGCGCGGGTTGAGGATCATCAAGGTCACCACCCCCGCCACGATCCCCCAGAACGCCGAGCCGATCGAGAACAACGTCAGCCCCGAAGCCGTGACCATGAAGGTGATCAACGCCGCCTCACGCTCACGCGCTTCGCTCATGGCCACGGTCAGCCCGTTCATGATCGAGCCGAACAACGCCAGCGCGGCAATCGACAGCACAAGTTCTTTCGGCAGCGCCGCGAACAACGCCGCCAGGGTCGCGCCGAACACCCCGGCAATGCCGTAGAAAACCCCGCACCACACCGCAGCGGTATAGCGCTTGGCCGGGTCTTCATGGGCATGCGGCCCGGTGCAGATCGCTGCGCTGATCGCCGCCAGGTTGACCCCGTGCGAGCCAAACGGCGCCAGCAGCAGCGAGGCGAAGCCGGTCGCCGAAATCAGTGGCGAGGCGGGTACCTGGTAGCCGTCCGCGCGCAGCACGGCCACCCCCGGCATGTTCTGCGAGGTCATCGCCACCACGAACAGCGGCAGGCCGATGCTGATGGTCGCCGCCAGCGAGAAGCTTGGCGTGGTCCACACCGGCGTCGCCGCTTCCAGGCGGAAGCCGCTGAAATCCAGCAGGCCAAGGGCGCCGGACAACAGCGTGCCGACCAGCAACGCGGCCAGCACGCAGTAACGCGGCGACAGGCGCTTGACCAGCAGGTAGCTGAAGAACATGCCCACTACCAGCAAGGTGCGGTGCTGCGCTGCGACGAAGATTTCGCTGCCGATCTTGAACAGGATGCCAGCCAGCAGCGCCGAAGCCAGTGACGCCGGGATGCGCTTGACCAGCCGTTCGAAGCTGCCGGTCAGGCCGCAGATCAGCACCAGCACGGCGCAGGTGATGTAGGCGCCGATCGCCTCGCCGTAGCTGACGCCGCCCAGGCTGGTGATCAGCAACGCAGCGCCGGGGGTGGACCAGGCCACGGTGATGGGCGTGCGATAACGCAGCGACAGGCCAATGCTGCACACCGCCATGCCGATCGACAACGCCCAGATCCAGGAGGAAATCTGCGCGCTGGTCAGGCCCGCCGCCTGGCCGGCCTGGAACATCAGCACCAGCGAGCTGGTATAGCCGGTGAGCATGGCGATGAAACCGGCGACCACCGCCGATGGCGAGCTGTCTGCCAGGGGCCGCAGGCGTGCGGATGTGGCGTCTGTCATGAACAAATCCTTGTAAAGGTGTAAGCAGTTTTTTCAGACTACAGCGCGCAAGATCGATCCTTGCCATACAGCGGCCATTGCTTTTAGCCGTACAGTCGCCAACTATTGGGCGCAAATGCAGAACTGCTTGGGAGTGGAAGGGCGATGTACAAGGTCTATGGCGACTACCAGTCGGGTAACTGCTACAAGGTCAAACTGATGTTGAGCCTGCTTGGCCGGCCTTATGAATGGCTGCCGGTGGACATTCTCAAGGGTGAGACCGAAACGCCCGAGTTTCTGGCGAAGAACCCCAACGGCAAGGTACCGGTGCTGGAGCTGGAGGACGGCAGCTACCTGTGGGAATCCAATGCCATTCTCAACTTCCTGGCCGACGGCAGCGAGTTCCTGCCCACCGAGCCGCGCCTGCGTACCCAGGTGTTGCAGTGGCAGTTCTTCGAGCAGTACAGCCATGAGCCGTACATTGCCGTGGCGCGCTTCATCCAGTTCTATCTGGGGCTGCCCGATGAGCGTGTCGAGGAATACCGCAAGCTGCACAAGGGCGGCTACAAGGCGCTGAGAGTGATGGAGCGGCAGTTGCAGATGACCCCGTACCTGGTCGGCGAGCACTATTCGATTGCCGATGTGGCGTTGTATGCCTACACCCATGTGGCGCAGCAGGGCGGGTTCGACCTGGCCGATTACCCGGCGGTACGGGCCTGGCTGGAGCGGGTCAGCAGCCACCCGCGGCATGTGCCGATGGTGGGGTGATCTTTAGCCTGTGCCGGTCTCTTCGCGGGCATGCCCGCTCCCACAGGTATTCCACAATTTCAGCCTTGTGGTGATCCTGTGGGAGCGGGCGAGCCCGCGAAGAGGCCAGCACAGGCCGCCTACAACCCCTCAGGCCGAAGCAAACCGCTCATCCAGGTAGGCAATGATCGCCTTGGATTCATACATCCAGGTCACCTTGCCCGCTTCTTCAATGCGCAGGCACGGCACTTTCACCCGGCCGCCACCTTCCTGCAGGGCCTGGCGGTGCACCGGGTCGTTCTTGGCATCGCGCAGCGCCACCGGTACGTTCAGGCGGTGCAGGGTGCGGCGGGTCTTGACGCAGAACGGGCAGGCATGGAACTGGTACAGCGCCAGGCCCTTGGCCGCTTGCTCGACGCGGGCCTGGGCGGCGGCGTCGCGCTTGCGCTTGGCCGGGCGGCTGATCCAGTCGCCGAACACGATGAGCTGGCCGAGGCCAACCCGCAGGGCTTTGACGAACATGGGCAACTCCTGAAATGCAAAAGCCGACCCGGCGGGGTCGGCTTGGGTCAGCAGCCAGTCACTTGATCAGGCTGAGGAACTCGCTGCGGGTGGCGGCGTTCTCGCGGAACTCACCGAGCATCACCGAAGTGATCATGCTCGAGTTCTGCTTTTCGACGCCGCGCATCATCATGCACATGTGCTTGGCCTCGATCACCACGGCCACGCCGGCGGCACCGGTGACCTGCTGCACGGCCTCGGCGATCTGGCGGCTGAGGTTTTCCTGAATCTGCAGGCGGCGGGCGTACATGTCGACGATGCGCGCCACCTTCGACAGGCCCAGTACCTTGCCCTTGGGCAGGTAGGCCACGTGCGCCTTGCCGATGAACGGCAGCATGTGGTGTTCGCACATCGAATACAGCTCGATGTCCCGGACCAGCACCATTTCGCTGTTGTCAGAGCTGAACAGCGCGTTGTTGGTGACTTCTTCCAGTGTTTGCTCATAACCGCGGCAAAGGTACTTCATCGCCTTTGCAGCCCGCTTGGGCGTGTCGAGCAGGCCCTCACGGGAGACGTCCTCGCCAATCTGGCTGAGGATCTCGGTGTAGTTCTGTTCCAGGGACATGGATCTACCTGTGGGAAAAAATCGCAAAAACGAAGGTTACGGCGGTGCGGGCGGCGCTGCAAGCGCGGCGTTACTCGTCGCGGCCTTCGAGCATGGTTCGCTTGAGCATCACATACACTGCGCCGGTGCCACCGTGGCGGGCGCTGCATGAAGCAAAACCGAGCACCTGCGGGTGCTGGCGCAGCCAGGTGTTGACGTGGCTCTTGATCATCGGGCGCTTGCCGTCCAGGCGCGCGGCCTTGCCGTGGGTCACCCGCACGCAGCGCACTTCCAGGCGGGTGGCTTCGGCGATGAAGTCCCACAGGGTTTCGCGGGCCTTTTCCACGGTCATGCCGTGCAGGTCGAGGCTGCCCTCGAACGCGATCTGCCCCAGCTTCAGCTTGCGCAACTGGCCTTCCTGCACGCCATCGCGGCGCCACAGCAGCTCGTCTTCGGCGCCTACATCGATGACGAACTGGTCGGACATGCCGTCGATCACCAGCGCCTTGTCACTGCGCACGGTCGCCGCCTGGCGCAGGCCGGCCAGCTGCTGGCGGTCGGCCTTGGGCTTGCCGACTTCGGCGCGGTCGTGGCGGATCGGCTTGACGCCGCGCACTTCGGCCTTGAACAGGGAAAAATCGTCGTCTTGCATGATGCCTCCACGTGGGCGGCGTAGTTTACGCGACTGCGCGGCCTTGTGCAGCCTGTGCCGGCCTCTTCGCGGGCACGCCCGCTCCCACAGGGAAATCAGCCGACACAACACCATCAATCATGCTTCTTCATCAGGTGCGGCGACAGGTTCAGCTCGCGCCCGCGGCGCAGGCGAATGCGGCTGCGTCGCCAGAAGCGCACGCCCAGCCACAGCAGCAGCAAGCCGGCCAGGCTCAATACGCTGGACAACGGCTTGTTGGCATTGAGTTCCGCCAGGGCAGGGTAGTTGCCCAGCAGGCCGGCGACACCGGCCATGGCCAGCAGCACGCCCAACGTTGCCAGCAGGGCCGACAGGCCGGCCGCCAGGCGCGCACCCCAGTTACGCGGCTCGCGCGGGCGCAGGCGCTTGGCGTCGAAACTGCCTTTGAGCTTCATTCCGCTCTCCTCGGTGGATATCCGGAATTCGACCGGGCGCCGCCCATCGGGTTCCGCCCGGCTGCCGGGCGGTCAGATCAGGCTGGCGGTGGGCGCCACGCAGGCGAAATTGTCGGCCATCACGGCCATCTCACACTGGTGAATCTGCGCGGCCGGGATCACCCCATCCTTGAATGCCAGGTCGCGCGTTGCCGAAGCGTCTTCCACCAGCGTGCAGCGGTAACCATAGTCCTTGGCGCGGCGGACGGTGGTGCTGACGCTGGAATGGCTCATGAAACCGCAGACGATCAGGTCCAGGTGGCCCAGCTCCTGGAGGGTTTCGTGCAGCTTGGTGTTCTTGAATGCGTTGGGCATGCGCTTTTCGATGACGATTTCGCCTTCCAGCGGCTCCAGCCCGGGAATGAACTGGCCAGCCGGCCCCTGGGGGTCGAAGCGGCCACCGACAGTGCCCAGGTGACGAACATGGATGATCGGACGGCCGCTCTTGCGCGCAGCGTCGAGCAACCTGGCGATGTTGGCCACGGCCTCGTCCATGCCCGACAGCGCCAGGGGCCCGCTGAGGTACTCCTTTTGCGCATCGATGATGATCAGGCTGGCGTGGCTCAGCTTGGCCGGCGGGTAGTCGCGGCCAGTGAGGCGGAACATCGTGGTTGGAACGGACATCAAGGGCTCCTTGGATAGGGCTTTTGTATACCTATTGTCCCCTGCCTTGGCGCCAATGGGAATGGTTGACAACGCAAGTGGCATGATTACTGGCTTGTGGCTGCCATTGGGCCAGGCAAAGGAACAAATGTGCGGGTGGGGCTGTTAGACTTTTGTCCGGTCTGAATTAGGAGTACCCCGTGATCACATCCCGTCTGCGCACGCTGCGCGACTACATCCGCTGGGCGGTCAGCCGCTTCCACGAGCACGACCTGTTCTTCGGCCACGGTGCCGACAACGCCTGGGACGAGGCGCGCCTGCTGGTGCTGGGTGCGGTGCACCTGCCATGGGAGGTGGCCGACAGCTACCTGGACTGCATGCTCGAAGATGACGAACGGGTGCGCCTGCAGCACCTGCTCAAGCGCCGTATCGAAGAACGCGTGCCGGCGGCCTACCTGCTTGGCGAAGCCTGGTTCTGCGGCATGTCGTTCATCGTCGACCCGCGTGTGCTGGTGCCGCGTTCACCGATTGGCGAGCTGATCGAAAAGCGCTTCGAGCCGTGGCTGGCGAGCGAGCCGGCGCGCATTCTCGACCTGTGCACCGGCTCCGGCTGCATCGGCATCGTTGCCGCCGACGTGTTCCCCGAGGCCGAGGTGGTGCTGGCCGACCTGTCGTTCGAGGCCCTCGAAGTGGCCAACCAGAACATCGAACGCCACGGCCTGGATGGCCGCGTGTACACCGTGCAGGGCGACGGCTTCGGCGGTTTGCCGGGGCAGCGTTTCGATCTGATCCTGTCCAACCCGCCGTATGTCGATGCCGAAGACTTCGACGACATGCCGGCCGAGTACCACCACGAGCCGGAGCTGGGCCTGGCTTGCGGCAACGATGGTCTGGACCTGGTGCGGCGCATGCTGGCCGAGGCCGCCGACCACCTGACCGACAAGGGCTTGCTGATTGTCGAGGTGGGTAACAGCCAGGTGCATGTCGAGGCGCTGTACCCGGAGGTGGATTTTGCCTGGCTGGAGTTCGAGCGCGGCGGCCATGGCGTGTTCATGCTGACGGCCGAGCAGTGCCGCCAGCATCAGGAACTGTTCAAGGGCCGGGTCTGATTCCAGGGCCTCTTCGCGGGCACGCCCACTCCCACAGGGATATCACTGGACTTGAGGACAGTGGGGTAGCTGTGGGAGCGGGCGCGCCCGCGAAGCAGGCGACGCAGTCTCAGCGCGTGGCAATCCAGATCAGCAGCCCCGCCTGGAACACCGCAAACGCCACCAGGCAGGTGATGGTAAAGCGCAACCCGCTGTCTTCACGCTGGTACTTGGCCACCCGCTCGTCGCGCTCGCGCAGTTGCCCTTCCTTCTCCTGCAACTGCTGGTCAGCCTGCTGCAACAGGCTGGCGGCATCGAGGATCTCCACCCGCTGCACGCGCTCGCTGTTCCACGCGCCCTTGAGCTGGCCCACCGTCATTTCCACGGTGCGGCCTTTCAGGTGCTGGTTGTCTTCGTACTCCACCTCGATACCCACCCCGCGCAGGCAGTGATCGCGGCGCAGGCGTGAGTCTTCGTTGAGCGCATCCTTGCTCGGCAGCTTCCTGCCTTCGACCCGGTAGTGCGACCACTTGCGCTGCAGCCACTGCGCGGCCTGGGCCAGCAGGAAGCGGCCCAGGCCTCGGTTCAGCGGCTCCAGTTGCAGGCCATGCTCATTGCCGATGCGCACCAGGCGCTCGGTGTGGTCGACGCGAATGTCCAGGCGGTTCTGTTCCTTGTGCACCTTCTGCCCGGGCAGCTGGATTTCCATGCGCAACAGGCTGTGGTCCTTGTCGTGGCGTTCGGCATAGCCAAACTGCACGAAGCGCAGCGGCCGTGCGCCAGTGTTGCGGTCGGTGGGCAGAGGGGCCAGGCGCAGCAACTGGAAATGTTCGACGGCCAGCTCGGCCCAGGGCAGGGCGACGCTTTCCTCGGGCTCTTCGGCCGGTTCTACGGCGGCGGGGGCAGTTGTCATCAGGTTGGTCCTTGGATACGGGCATGCGGTATGGGGGGCGCAAGCGGCCCCGAATTTCCGCCAATACCGAAATTATCGGCCGTCCCGGGCAAGACCTGAGGGTCAGGCAGAAGGCAAATGCTGGATGAACGTGACAATCCGCTCGCCCAGCTCGCGCGCCAGCGGCAGTTCGGGGTTGAGGTAGCTGTCGCGCTGCGCGCTCATCGCCTTGGGGCTGATGCGCAGCATGTGGTTCATGCCATCGATCAGCACCAGCTGCGCATCCGGCTTGGCCGCCTTCAACCGCTCGGCGTCGGCCACATCCACCTGCACATCGTTGCGCCCCTGCACGATCAGGGCAGGCATCGGCAGGCGGGCGAAGGCTGCCGCCGGGTTCTGCCGGAACAGCGAAATCAGGTAGGGCTGCACGCTGGGGCGGAACACCTGGCGCAGTGGCGCGGGCACCGCCAGGCTGGTTTGCCCGGCCTGCAAGCGGTCGAGCAGGGCGCTGCCCCCGGCCAGTTGCGCAGGCGACAGGCGCTGGGCCAGTTGTTCGCGCAGCACCTCGGCGATCGGCCGGCCGCTGCCGGCCAGGGTGATCACCGCACTGGCGCCAGCCTGTTCAGCGGCGAGGCTGGCGATCAGGGCGCCTTCGCTATGGCCGATCAGGATCAGCGGGCCAAAGCGCGGGTCGGCCTTGAGCTTGTGGCTCCAGGCAACCACATCGGCCACGTAGCGCTCCACGCTGAGGTCGCGTTCGTCGGGGGCCGCCGGCTGGCTGGCGGCCACACCGCGCTTGTCGTAGCGCACGCTGGCGATGTGCTCGTTGGCCAGCAGCAGGGCCAGGCGCTTGAGGTTGTCGACCCGGCCGGATGCCGGGTTGTTGCCGTCGCGGTCGGTGGGGCCGGAGCCGGCGATGATCAGCACCACCGGTGGCGGGGTGGCCTGTTGCGGCAGCAGCAGGCTGCCGTGCAGCACCCCCTGGCCGGTGTCGAGGTCGATCGGGCGTTGCAGCACGCTGGGGGCGGCGGCCTGGGCCAGGCCGGTGCACAGCAGGAGGAACAGGGCGACGATGCGCGACATCATGCGGTACTACATGGGGAGATGTCGGTTTGACCCAGTGTTCGCGGGAAGGTTCGAAGAGGCCCGCACAGGCGGACGATCCATCTGTATACTGCCGCTTTCGTTCACTTCAGGCAGATCTCGCGGAGCGTCCATGTCCGGCAATACCTACGGCAAGCTGTTCACTGTCACCACCGCTGGCGAGAGCCATGGCCCGGCGTTGGTCGCCATTGTCGATGGATGCCCACCCGGCCTGGAAATTTCCCTCGCCGACCTGCAGCATGACCTCGACCGGCGCAAGCCCGGCACCAGCCGGCACACCACCCAGCGTCAGGAAGCCGACGAGGTGGAGATCCTTTCCGGGGTGTTTGAAGGCCGTACCACCGGGTGCTCGATCGGCCTGCTGATCCGCAACACCGACCAGAAGTCCAAGGACTATTCGGCGATCAAGGACCTATTCCGCCCGGCCCACGCCGATTACACCTACCACCACAAGTACGGCATCCGCGACTACCGCGGCGGTGGCCGCAGCTCGGCCCGCGAAACCGCCATGCGCGTGGCCGCCGGGGCCATCGCCAAGAAGTACCTGGCCTCCCAGGGCATCACCGTGCGCGGCTACATGAGCCAGCTTGGCCCGATCGAAATCCCCTTCAAGGGCTGGGAGTCGGTCGAGCAGAACGCCTTCTTCAGCCCCGACCCGAGCAAGGTGCCGGAGCTGGAGGCGTACATGGACCAGCTGCGCCGTGACCAGGATTCGGTAGGGGCGAAAATCACCGTGGTCGCCGAAGGCGTGATGCCGGGCCTGGGCGAGCCGATCTTCGACCGCCTCGACGCGGAACTGGCCCACGCGCTGATGAGCATCAACGCGGTCAAGGGGGTGGAAATCGGCGCCGGCTTCGCCAGCGTCGCCCAGCGTGGCACCGAGCACCGTGACGAGCTGACTCCGCAAGGTTTCCTCAGCAACAACGCGGGTGGCATCCTCGGCGGTATTTCCTCGGGCCAGCCGATCGTTGCCCACCTGGCACTGAAACCGACCTCCAGCATCACCACCCCGGGCCGCTCGATCGACGTCGACGGCAACCCGGTGGACGTCATCACCAAAGGCCGCCACGACCCCTGCGTGGGCATTCGCGCCACACCGATCGCCGAGGCGATGATGGCCATCGTGCTGATGGACCACCTGCTGCGCCACCGCGCGCAGAATGCCGAGGTCAAGGTGAATACCCCGGTGCTGGGCCAGCTCTGATCTGCCTGCACCAGCCCTTTCGCGGGTAAACCCGCTCCCACAGGTATAGCGCTGCCCTCAGGCTTGGCGCAGTCCCTGTGGGAGCGGGTTCACCCGCGAAGGGGCCGGCCCAGGTTCTCACAAGGCCATCCCATGCCCCCGATCCCCTACTGGCGCCTGTCCAGCTTCTACCTGTTCTACTTCGCCCTGCTCGGTTCCACCGCGCCGTTCCTGGCGCTGTATTTCGACCACCTGGGCTTTTCCCCGGCGCGCATCGGCGAGCTGGTGGCCATCCCCATGCTGATGCGCTGCGTCGCCCCCAACCTGTGGGGCTGGCTGGGCGACCGCAGCGGCCAGCGCCTGTTGATCGTGCGCCTGGGCGCGCTGTCGACCCTGGCCACCTTCGCCCTGATCTTCGTTGAGCAAAGCTACGCCTGGCTGGCGCTGGTCATGGCCCTGCACGCGTTCTTCTGGCATGCCGTGCTGCCGCAGTTCGAGGTCATCACCCTGGCCCACCTGCACGGGCAGACCGCACGCTACAGCCAGGTGCGCCTGTGGGGCTCGATCGGCTTCATCCTCACCGTGGTCGGCCTGGGCCGGCTGTTCGAGTGGCTGAGCCTGGATATCTACCCGGTGGCGCTGGTCACGATCATGGCCGGCATCGTCGCTGCCAGCCTGTGGGTGCCCAATGCCCAGCCGCTGGAGCAGGGCGAGCGCAGCAGTGCCGGCGGCTTCGTGCAGCAGCTGCGGGCCCCCGGGGTAGTGGCGTTCTATATCTGCGTGGCGCTGATGCAGCTCAGCCATGGGCCGTATTACACGTTTCTCACCCTGCACCTGGAGCACCTGGGCTACAGCCGCGGCGCCATCGGCTTGCTGTGGGCGCTGGGGGTGGTCGCTGAAGTACTGGTGTTCATGGCCATGAGCCGCATTTTCGCGCGCTTTTCCGTACAGCGGGTGCTGCTGGCCAGCTTCGTGTTGGCTGCCCTGCGCTGGCTGTTGCTGGGTAACCTGGCTGGCGAACCGGCTGTGCTGGTGTTCGCCCAGGTGTTGCACGCCGCCACCTTCGGCTGCTTCCATGCGGCCAGCATCGCGTTCGTCCAGGCCAGCTTCGGCGCCCGTCAGCAGGGCCAGGGGCAAGCGCTGTATGCGGCGCTGTCGGGCACCGGCGGTGCGTTGGGGGCGTTGTATTCGGGCTACAGCTGGAAGCTGCTGGGGCCTGCCTTCACCTTTGGTATGGCCAGTGCCGCAGCCTTGGCCGCAGCCGTTATCATTGCCCTTTGTTCGCAATCGACCAGGACCCGCCCCTGATGAGCATTCTCAGCGTTTTCCACGCCTCCAGCCCGCAACAGCCGAACAAGGTGCTGACCCACCACGACGACATCGCCGCTACCCTGGCCGAGCACGGTGTGCGCCTTGCCCATGCCGAGCATGGCCTGCGCGTGCGCCCGGGCACCGCCGCCGACGAGGTACTGGGCGCCTGTCAGGGTTATCTGGATCAACTGATGACCGCGCATGGCAGCGCGGCCTTCGTGGTGCTCAACCGTGACGGTGAGGACCCGGCGCAGGTGGATGTGCGCGACGAGCATGTGCATGACGCCGAAGAGCTGTTCGCCGTGATCAGCGGGCGGGCGCAGGTTGGCCTGCGTTTGGGCGATGAGGTGTATTCGGTGCTGTGCGAGAGGGGTGACCAGCTGCTGGTGCCGGCGGGCACCCGGCGCTGGGTGGAGCTGGGCGATGTGCCGTTTTGCCTGGCGTTGCGCCTGTACGGCAGTGAACAAGGGGCACAGCCACGCTTTACCGGGGATGTGACAGCGCGGGCGTTTCTGGGTATCGACGAACTCTGATGGCTTTGCCGGACTCTTCGCGGGCTTGCCCGCTCCTACAATTTCTGTGGGAGCGGGCAAGCCCGCGAAGAGGCCGGATCAGCCAAGACAAAACTCAGCGATAGGTCGGCAAGGCAAACCGTTGCTGGCTTTGCAGCATCGAAATCACTGGCAGTTCACTGGCCTGCTCGGCCAAATCCCGGCGAATCGCACTGATCGCCCAAGACAGCTGCTCGGCGCTGTGCAGTTGTGCATAGGTCAGTACCCGGCGGGTGACCGTGCCATCCGCAGCGCGCAGGGTCAGCAGCACACCGCCGTCGGGTCGGGCCTGGGTATTCACCTGGTAGGCCGGAAATACCGAAACGAACTTTTCCTGGATGAGGTCCATATCAACTCCTGGCAGGTTGGTGGCAATCGTGAAGAAATAGATTGCAGCCACCGTGCCAAGACGTCGATTTTGTAAAAATCCTTTAAATTCAACAAGTTGGATGGTCTGTCAAATAATCGGACCGTGCAGGCTGCATGGTCGTGCATTTTGCACAGTGCATTTTGCACGGTCCGCTTGCTGCCTATCGGCTCGATAGAAACGGAACCTTTGACCGGCAACCAGGGCCTGACAAACACTTGGGCAATCATTTAGGCCAGGAGGTTCCCGATGTCCACCCAAACCGCGCCCGCCAGCATGACCGAAGACGAAACCGTCGCGTTCGCCGAGCAGGTGTTCGAACGCGCCCGCCAGGGCGATGCCGACATGCTCGGGCGCCTGCTTGCCAGTGGCCTGCCGGCCAACCTGCGCAACCACAAGGGCGATACCCTGCTGATGCTGGCCAGCTACCACGGGCACCACGAGGCCGTGCGCGTGCTGCTGGCGCATGGCGCCGACCCGCTGCTGGCCAACGATAACGGCCAGTTGCCCATCGCTGGTGCCGCGTTCAAGGGCGACCTGGCGATGATTCGCCTGTTGCTGGAAAGCGGCGTGCCGGTGGACGCCGCCGCGCAGGACGGGCGCACCGCACTGATGCTGGCGGCCATGTTCAACCGCAGTGAAATCCTCGAGTATCTGCTGGCCCAGGGCGCCGACCCGGCCCATCAGGACGCCCGTGGCAGCACCGCGCTGATGGCGGCGCAAACCATGGGGGCGGTGGACGCCGCGGCACGCCTGCAAGCGCTGGCCGGCTAACCGTCAGGGGCCATTTGCGGCTATCCTTGGCGACTTTTCACCCGTTGCAGGCCCCTGTTCATGAAAACTCAGTTGCTCGAATTCATCAGCCTCATTGGCGCTGGCTGCATGCGCGAGGAAGACATCGAGCGCATCGCCGCCGAGGCCGCCCAGGCCTACGCCGACCCGGCCGCCTTCCTGGCGGCCAACCCCGACATCAACTACGACGACAGCTTCCCCATCCCGCTGGGCGAATGGGTGGTGCTGGGCAGCCTGCCGGACACCGTGGTGTTCCAGGCCGACAGCTACCAGGCGCTGTTCCAGCAAATCAGCGACTCGTTCGACCAGAGCGTGCCGTTCACCCTCAAGCCCAAGCAACTGGCCCGCACCGAGCCACTGACCGCGCTCAATCGCATTCAGGTGCAGCTGGGCGCGTTGAACAAAGAAGCGGGGGGCTATGTGCTGCTGAATTTCAGCCAGTTGCTGGATGACGAGCTGCAGATGGTGATGGTGGGGCACAAGGACCTGGCGCGGGTGCTGGAGCTGGGCGCCGAGGTCGGCATCAAGGTCGAGCCGGCCCTGGAAGCGCTGAAGGTCGCCGTCCACATCTGATTTCATCTTTTGCTTATTCGCGGGCATGCCCGCTCCCACAGGATAATCACTGGGCCTGAGGGCGGTGGAATACCTGTGGGAGCGGGCAAGCCCGCGAAGAGGCCGGCACAGGCAACCCAAAGCCTCAGCCCAGCGCCGTATCCAGAAACATCATCACCGCAAACCCACCCATCAACCCCAGCGTCGCCGCCGTCTGGTGGCCATTGCGGTGGGTTTCGGGGATCACCTCGTGGCTCACCACGAAGATCATCGCCCCCGCAGCCAGCCCCATGCTCACCGGGTAGGCCAAGGCAAAGCCGGTGGAGATCCCCAGGCCGATCACCGCCCCCAGTGGCTCCATCAGCCCCGAGCCGATCGCCACCAGCGCGGCTTTCAGGCTCGACAAACCGGTGGCGCGCAAGGCCAGCGCCACGGCCAGCCCCTCGGGGATGTCCTGGATGGCGATGGCGCTGGTCAGCGGCAGGCCGATGTTCATGTCGCCATTGGCAAAGCTCACGCCGATGGCCATGCCTTCCGGCAGGTTGTGCAAGGTAATCGCCAGCACGAACAGCCACACCCGGCTGATGCGCTCGGCCTCGGGGCCGCACGGGCCGGTGCTCTCGTGTTCATGCGGGGTGAAGCGGTCCAGGCCGAGCATCAGCAACACCCCCAGGCCCATGCCCAGCACCACGGTAAAGGCCGCCGCCGGGCCGTTGCCGGTAATCTCCCGGGCCGCATCCAGGCCCGGCAAGATCAATGAAAACGAACTGGCCGCCAGCATCATGCCGGCGGCAAAGCCCAGCATCACATCCTGCGTGCGCGCCTTCACATCACGCAGCACCACCGCCAGCACCGCCCCCAGCGCGGTGGCGCCAAACCCTGACAGCCCGCCCAGTGCGGCCAGGTGCAGGTTTTCCGCGTGGTCGCCGTTCACCGCGTTCCACAGGCTCGCCCCCAGCAGTGCCAACACCGCCAGCAGGCTCAGGGCCAGGCCGGCGCCGATCCACGGGTTGGCCTGCATCTGTTGGCGCCAGACGCTGACGGGCGAGGGCAGGGCGATGCTGTGGGTGTGTGCGGGTGGCATGGCAACCTCGAAATCGTTGGATGGAGCAGTTTAAGCAGTGACCCGCGCAAACGGCCAAGGATTCCCTTCTATCGATGTGATAGCCGGCTATGCTGTGCAGCAAAGCCTCTGGACAGGAGTTTAGGCATGGGTTCGACGTTCAATAGCCTGGTCGGGCTGATTATCCTGGCGCTGGATATCTGGGCCATCGTCAATGTGATCAAGAGCAGCAGCGAGGTGGGCATCAAGGTGTTGTGGATTCTGCTGATCGCCTTGTTGCCGGTAGTAGGCCTGGTGATCTGGGCGATTGCCGGGCCGCGGGGGAATGTGCGCCTGTGAATGCCGGGGGCGGGCGCTTCGCGGGCGCGCTCGCGAAGCGCCCGTACAGACAAAAGCCGCAACACCCCCGTGACAAAATTTTCACATTGGTTTAAACAGAATCCGCACCCGCACAATGCTGCGTTGGTATATACCTGCGCCATCTCCGCAAACCCGCAATCCTAGGACCTTCCCATTCATGGCTAACCCGGATGCCTTGAAGCAACGGAGCGCGCGAGCGTCGTTCTCGCCGACCCTGAAATCCCACCTGGCCTACACGCTGCTCAGCGGCCTGGTGATCATGTTGATGCTCAGCCTCGTGCGCCTCGCGCTGCTGGTCTACAACAGCGACATGATCGGCGAAACCCCCTATGCGACCGTCGCTGAAGGTTTCCTCAACGGCCTGCGCTTCGACCTGCGGGTCGTGGTGTACCTCAGCATTCCGCTGCTGCTGGCCATCCTCAGCCCCTGGGCCATGGCCCGGCGTGGGGTGTTCCGGTTCTGGCTGACCATCACCTCGAGCGTGGTGATGTTCCTCGGCCTGATGGAGCTGGACTTCTACCGCGAGTTCCACCAGCGCCTCAACGGCCTGGTGTTCCAGTACATCAAGGAAGACCCGAAAACCGTGCTGAGCATGCTCTGGTACGGCTTCCCGGTGGTGCGCTACCTGCTGGCCTGGCTGTTCGGTACCTGGCTGCTGAGCCTGCTGTTCAAGGGCATCGACCGCCTTACCCGTGACGATGGCGCCGGCCAGGTCACCCTGCAGCGCCGCGTGGCGCCCTGGTACAACCGCCTGGCGGTGTTCATGGTGATTCTGCTGGTGGCCGTGGTCGCTGCCCGTGGCACCCTGCGTCAGGGCCCGCCGATGCGCTGGGGTGACGCCTTCACCACCGACTCCAACTTCGTCAACCAGCTGGGCCTGAACGGCACCCTGACCCTGATCGATGCCGCCAAGAGCCGCTTCGGCGAGGACCGCGCCAATATCTGGAAGCCGGTGCTGGAGCAGGATGTGGCCACGCAAAGCGTGCGTGAGCAACTGCTGACCGCCCACGACACCCTGGTCGATGCCGACGAGGCTGCCATCCGCCGGGACTTCGTGCCGCCGGCCGAGCGCACCCTGCCGATCAAGAACGTGGTGGTGATCCTGATGGAGAGCTTCGCCGGCCATTCGGTCGGTGCGCTTGGCAGCCCCAACAACATCACCCCGTACTTCGACAAACTGGCCAAAGAAGGCCTGCTGTTCGACCGCTTCTTCTCCAACGGCACGCATACCCACCAGGGCATGTTCGCCACCATGGCCTGCTTCCCCAACCTGCCAGGTTTCGAATACCTGATGCAGACCCCGGAAGGCGGCCACAAGCTGTCCGGCCTGCCGGCCTTGCTCAGCGCCCGGGATTACGACGACGTCTACGTCTACAACGGCGACTTTGCCTGGGACAACCAGTCCGGGTTCTTCGGCAACCAGGGCATGACCACCTTCATCGGCCGTAACGACTTCGTCAACCCGGTGTTCTCCGACCCGACCTGGGGCGTGTCCGACCAGGACATGTTCGACCGCGGCAACGAGGAACTGGCCAAACACGATGGCAACAAGCCGATCTACGCGCTGCTGCAGACCTTGTCCAACCACACCCCATACGCGCTGCCCAAAGACCTGCCGGTCGAGAAGGTCACCGGCCAGGGTCGCCTGGACGAGCACCTGACCGCCATGCGCTATTCGGACTGGGCGCTGGGCCAGTTCTTCGAGAAGGCGCGCAAGGAGCCGTACTTCAAGGACACCCTGTTCGTCATCGTTGGCGACCATGGCTTCGGCAACCACCAGCAGGTCACCGAACTGGACCTGGGCCGCTTCAACGTGCCGCTGCTGCTGATTGCCCCGGGCATCCAGGAGAAGTTCGGTGCGGTCAACCATACCGTCGGCACCCAGGTCGACATCGTGCCGACCATCATGGGCCGCCTGGGTGGCCAGGCCCGTCACCAGTGCTGGGGCCGCGACCTGCTCAACCTGCCTGAGGGCGACCAGGGCGTGGGCATGATCAAGCCATCGGGCAGCGAGCAGATCGTCGGCCTGGTGCAGGGCGACCGTATCCTGATCGAGTCCAAGGACATGACCCCGCGCATGTACCGCTACCAGCTGGGCAGCGAGTTCAAGGCCGAACTGATCGAAAGCCCGGACCAGCCGCAGATGCTGAAAAAGCTCGAAGCGTTCATCCAGACGGCGACCAAGAGCCTGCTGGACAACACTGCCGGCGTGGTGCACGGCACGCCGAAGTAATCCGCCGCCGCGTTGGCGAGCACGCCCGCCTCCCGCTTGTAGTTGTGGGAGCGGGCGTGCCCGCGAACGGGCCTGACACAAATCCACCAGACTGAACATTCCTCCCACCCCAAGGTCAGTAATTCAGGTATCACACACCTGGTTTTCCTTGATTGAGAGGGCTCGTTCAATGAAAGAGTGGGAAGTCATCTTTGCCGATCAGAAAGGCGAACCATCCTCGCTGGTACTGCGTGCCGAGCATCGCCCCAGTGAAGAAGACGCCGCGCGGGCCATTCGTTCGCACCTGTTCCCGGTGATGGACGAGCTGGACCTCAACGACTTCCAGGACCGCACCATTTCCCCCACCGCACGCTGGCTCAAGGAGCAGAGCGGCGTGACCATCACCAGTATCCAGGAAGCGCCCTGAACCACACGTTTGCGTGGTGCCCTGGCAGGCACTACGCTGGTGAAAGGTGCCTGTTTTTCCGCAGGTTGGCACCGCATCCCTTCGCGTCTTGCATCAGCTCGAACTGCCCGGCCGCTGCCGGCAGGTGCGTAGTGCACGGAAAGTCTATCCATCGCATTATTCAGGAGGACGTTTCATGAGCAGCCAGAACGACGATATCAGCAGCAACGTCCTGCGTCAGATGAAGGCAGGCGGTTTCGACTTCACCCAGATCCACCCTATCGAGTTCTATGCCGTGTTCCCCGACGAAGCAGGGGCGCGCCGTGCGGCCAGGCAGTTTCGCGGTGAGTCGCTGAATGCCCAGGTGAAGGAGCTGGGCGACGGGGCCTGGCATCTGGAGCTGAGCAAGGTCATGTACGCCACCCATGGCGGGATTGGCGACTTCGAAGAGGCCTTCGAGCAGCTGGTGACACCGTATGGGGGCGAGGTGGAAGGGGGGGGGGTCAAGCAGGAGCGGGTCTTGGCCTGACAGATTCGTGTTGCCTTCTTCGCGGGGGTTGCCCCGCCCCCCCCCCCGGGGGGGGGGGGGGGGGGGGGGGGCGGCCCCCCCCCCCCCCCCCCCCCCTCTCCCCCTTTTTTTCTTTTTTCGTTTGGGGGGGGGGGGGCCCCCCCCGCCCCACCCGGCCGGCACAGCC
>NZ_PUQD01000005.1 GCF_003331055.1 Pseudomonas sp. AFG_SD02_1510_Pfu_092
GCGCCCCGCCGGGGGGGGGGGGGGGGGCGCCCCCCCCGCCCCCCCCCCCCCCCCCCCCCCGCCCCCCCCCCCCGGGGGGGGGGGGGGCCCCCCCGGCGATGGGCCGCACAGCGGCCCCTTTTGAAGACCACAAATCAGCCTTCAGGTTGCCTGTTACCCGATCAAGGGCAACCCGGCGCCTTGCGCTGGTGGTCTTCGTCGTACTTTTCAAGGCCTTCCGGGCCCACGCGCTTGTTGATCACCGGCACGGTCTCGGCCTGCCACTCGGACTGGTAGCAACCACCCTTGGGCGGCTGCGCCGGGTCGGCATCCGAGGCCGCGCCGCCGGCGCAGGCGCTCAGCAGGCCAGCCAGGATCATCACAGGCAATTGCTTGACCATCAGGCCACTCCCTTTGCCAAGCGCCGACGTCATCAGGCCTTGGCCCGCTCTTCCAGAATTGCCACGGCTGGCAGGACCTTGCCCTCGACGAACTCGAGGAAGGCGCCACCACCGGTAGAAATGTAGGAGATATCAGCGCCAACGCCATATTTGTCGATAGCCGCCAGGGTGTCACCGCCACCGGCGATGGAGAACGCGGCGCTTTCGGCGATGGCTTTGGCCAGCACCTGGGTGCCGTTGCCGAACTGGTCGAACTCGAACACGCCGACCGGGCCGTTCCACAGGATGGTCTTCGACGACTTCAGCAGCTCGGCGAAGTTGGCCGCGGTTTGCGGGCCGATGTCCAGGATCATGTCGTCGGCAGCGACGTCGGCGATGGCCTTGACGGTGGCTTCGGCCGTTTCGGCGAATTCCTTGGCAACCACCACATCGACCGGCAGCGGTACGCTGACCTTGGCGGCGATGGCCTTGGCGGTTTCGACCAGGTCAGGCTCGTACAGCGACTTGCCCACCGGGTGGCCGGCAGCCGCCAGGAAGGTGTTGGCAATGCCGCCACCGACGATCAGCTGGTCGCAGACCGAGCTCAGGCTGTTCAGTACGTCCAGCTTGGTCGATACCTTGGAACCGGCGACGATGGCCGCCATCGGTTTGGCCGGGGCCTTCAGGGCCTTGCCCAGGGCATCCAGCTCGGCGGCCAGCAGCGGGCCGGCGGCAGCGACCTTGGCGAACTTGGCGACACCATGGGTCGAGCCTTCGGCGCGGTGGGCGGTACCGAACGCGTCCATGACGAATACGTCGCACAGGGCAGCGTACTTCTGCGCCAGTTCGTCGGCGTTCTTCTTCTCGCCCTTGTTGAAGCGCACGTTCTCGAACAGCACCAGGTCACCGGCCTGCACCTGGACACCGTCCAGGTAGTCGGCAACCAACGGCACTTCGCGGCCCAGGGCCTTGCTCAGGTAGTCGGCGACCGGCTTGAGGCTGTTCTCGGCCGAGAATTCGCCTTCGCTCGGGCGGCCCAGGTGCGAGCAGACCATTACCGCCGCGCCCTTCTCCAGGGCCAGCTTGATGGTCGGCAGCGCTGCCAGGATACGCGCGTCGCTGGCTACCACACCGTCCTTCACAGGCACGTTGAGGTCTTCGCGGATCAGTACGCGCTTACCTTGCAGGTCGAGGTCGGTCATCTTCAACACGGTCATGAATGCAGTCCTTCAGGGCTGTTTGTTGCGGGTTGGGTGAACGACGTGCAGATAGTGTTCGGCAACGTCGAGCATACGGTTGGCGAACCCCCATTCGTTGTCGAACCAGGCCAGCAGGTTTACCAGGCGGGGGCCGGAAACACGGGTCTGGCTGGCATCGACGATCGCCGAATGCGGGTCATGGTTGAAATCACAGCTGGCATGGGGCAGCTCGGTGTAGGCCAGCAAGCCTTTCAGCGGGCCTTCCAGCGCCGCCTCGCGCAGCACCCGGTTGACTTCCGCCGCGCTGGTATCGCGGGCAGTCTGCAGGGTGATGTCCAGGCACGAGACGTTGACGGTCGGTACGCGTACCGCTTTGGCCTGGATTCGCCCGGCAAGTTCCGGAAGCAGGCGCTCGATGCCACGCGCCAGACCAGTGGACACCGGGATCACCGACTGGAAGGCCGAACGGGTACGCCGCAGGTCTTCGTGGTGGTAGGCGTCGATCACCGGTTGGTCATTCATCGCCGAGTGAATGGTGGTGATCTGCACGTACTCGATGCCGAACGCCTGGTCGAGCACGCGCAGCAGCGGCACGCCGCAATTGGTGGTACACGAGGCGTTGGACACCAGCCGCTCGGTACCGGTCAGGCAGGCCTGGTTGATGCCATATACCACCGTGGCGTCGACGTCGGCCTCGCTGGCCATCGGCTGCGAGAACAGCACCCTCGGGGCGCCGGCGTCGAGAAAGCGCTGGCCGTCGGCGCGGGTGTTGTAGGCGCCGGAGCACTCCAGCACCAGGTCGATGTCCAGGGCGGCCCAGTCGATGCCTTCGGGGGTGGCACTGCGCATCACTTTCACGCAGTCGCCATTGATATGCAGACAGTCGCCATCGACCCGCACCTCCCCAGGGAAGCGCCCGTGGGTGGAGTCGAAGCGTGTCAGGTATTCCAGGCTGGCCTGGTCGGCCAGGTCGTTCAACGCAACGATCTCGAAACCGGCCTTCGCCCCCCGCTCGAACAGCGCGCGCAGGACACAGCGGCCGATCCGGCCATAACCGTTGAGTGCAACTTTGTAGGGACGCAGGTGGGACATTCGTGGGCTCGCTAACGCATGATGGCGGTTGGGGCCGCGTTGCGGCCCATCGCGACGCAAGGCCGCTCCCACAGGGCCCGCATATGCAGGACCTTGTGGGAGCGGCCTTGTGTCGCGAAACGAGGGCAAAGCCCTCGCCTTACGCCTTTATCAGTCTTCCAGCAGCTCTTCGGCAGTACCGAGGATGTTCTCCACGGTGAAGCCGAACTCTTCGAACAGTGCCGAAGCCGGCGCCGACTCACCGTAGGTGGTCATGCCGATGACGCGACCTTCCAGGCCGACGTACTTGTACCAGAAGTCGGCGTGGGCGGCCTCGATGGCGATGCGCGCGCCCACTTCCAGTGGCAGCACGGACTGCTTGTAGGCAGCGTCCTGGGCATCGAACACGCTGGTGCATGGCATGGATACCACACGCACCTTGCGACCCTGCTCGGTCAGCTGGGCGTACGCCTGCACAGCCAGGCCGACTTCGGAGCCGGTGGCGATCAGGATCAGTTCAGGCTCGCCGGCACAGTCCTTGAGCACGTAGCCGCCACGGTTGATGTCGGCGATCTGCTGGGCGTCGCGGTCCTGATGCTGCAGGTTCTGACGCGAGAAGATCAGCGCCGAAGGGCCGTCCTTGCGCTCCAGGGCGTACTTCCAGGACACGGCGGATTCCACCGCGTCGGCCGGGCGCCAGGTGTCCAGGTTCGGCGTGCTGCGCAGGCTGGTCAGCTGCTCGATCGGCTGGTGAGTCGGGCCGTCTTCGCCCAGGCCGATGGAGTCGTGGGTGTAGACGTGGATCACCCGCTGCTTCATCAGCGCCGACATGCGCACGGCGTTGCGGGCGTATTCCATGAACATCAGGAAGGTCGCGCCGTAAGGCACCAGGCCGCCATGCAGGGCAACGCCGTTCATGATCGCGGTCATGCCGAATTCGCGCACGCCGTAGAACACGTAGTTGCCGCTGGCGTCATTGGCTTCGACACCCTTGCAGCCCTTCCACAGGGTCAGGTTGGAGCCGGCCAGGTCAGCCGAACCGCCGAGGAATTCCGGCAGCAGCGGGCCGAAGGCGTTCAGGGCGTTCTGGCTGGCCTTGCGGCTGGCGATGGTTTCGCCCTTGGCGGCCACTTCGTTGATGTAGGCCTGGGCCTTCTCGCTGAAATCGGCCGGCAGCTCGCCGCTGGCACGGCGCTTGAACTCTGCAGCCAGCTCCGGGTAGGCCTTGGCGTAGGCGTCGAAACGCTGGTTCCACTCGGCTTCGAGCTTGGCACCGGCAGCCTTGGCATCCCATTCGGCATAGATGTCGGCGGGGATTTCGAACGGGCCGTGGTTCCAGTTCAGTGCCTTGCGGGTCAGGGCGATTTCGTCGTTGCCCAGCGGTGCACCGTGGCAATCTTCCTTGCCCTGCTTGTTCGGCGAGCCAAAACCGATGGTGGTCTTGCAGCAGATCAGGGTCGGGCGATCGCTCTTGCGGGCGGTTTCGATGGCGGTCTTGATCTCGTCGGCATCATGCCCGTCGACGTTGCGGATCACCTGCCAGTTGTAGGCTTCGAAACGCGCCGGGGTGTTGTCGGTGAACCAGCCGTGCACTTCGCCGTCGATGGAGATGCCGTTGTCGTCGTAGAAGGCGATCAGCTTGTTCAGGCCCAGGGTGCCGGCCAGCGAGGCGACTTCGTGGGAGATGCCTTCCATCATGCAGCCGTCGCCGAGGAACACGTAGGTGTTGTGGTCGACGATGGTGTGGCCGTCACGGTTGAACTGGGCCGCCAGCACTTTTTCGGCCAAGGCGAAGCCCACGGCGTTGGCGATACCTTGGCCGAGCGGGCCGGTGGTGGTTTCGACGCCAGGGGTGTAGCCGTACTCCGGGTGGCCCGGGGTGCGGCTGTGCAGCTGGCGGAAGGCCTTGAGGTCGTCGATCGACAGGTCGTAGCCGGTCAGGTGCAGCAGCGAGTAGATCAGCATCGAGCCGTGGCCGTTGGACAGCACGAAGCGGTCACGGTCGGCGAAAGCCGGGTTGCTCGGGTTGTGCTTCAGATAGTCGCGCCAAAGCACTTCGGCGATATCCGCCATACCCATGGGGGCACCTGGGTGGCCGCTGTTGGCCTTTTGCACGGCATCCATGCTGAGGGCACGAATGGCGTTGGCACGTTCACGACGGCTGGGCATCGCTGATCTCCTGGGGTTTGAATAGGTGGTGTCACGAAAAAAGGCGGCCATTTTCGCCCACTGCGGGGGCTGGGGGCAATGACGTATGGTCGCAGTCGGGGGATTTTCCTCTGATTGGCACTGATTTCGGGGCAAAATCTGGAAATCGGTGCCGGCTTCTTCGCGGGTGAACCCGCTCCCACAGGGTCGCACCAAGCCTGAGGGCAGTGCTGAACCTGTGGGAGCGGGTTCACCCGCGAAGAGACCCGAAAGGGCAACCCCGCACTCCGCCCATCATTCAATATCAAAACTTTTTGATATTGGCCTTGCGAGGGCAACGATGCCTGTCTAGACTGCCGCCCCATGAACCTACGTGCGCAATCGATTCCCGAGCAACGCGAAGCATTGGCTGCCCTGTGCAAAGCCAGTGGCGACGCGCTGCGCCTGAACGTGTTGCGCGCCTTGGCCAACGACTCGTTCGGCGTGCTGGAACTGGCACAGATCTTCGACGTCGGCCAGTCGGGCATGAGCCACCACCTCAAGGTGCTGGCCCAGGCCGAGCTGGTGGCGACCCGGCGCGAAGGCAATGCCATCTTCTACCGCCGCGCCCTGCCCGACAGCCTGCGCCTGGGCGGCCGGCTGCACGCGGCGCTGCTCGAAGAGGTGGACGACCTGGCCCTGCCGCCCGCCGTGCAGGCGCGCATCGCCCAGGTGCAGCAACGCCGTGCAGCCACCAGCCAGGACTTCTTCCTGCGCGTGGAAGAGAAATTCCGCGCCCAACAAGACCTGATCGCCGGCCTGCCGCAGTACCGCGAAAGCCTGCTGGCGCTGCTCGACAAACTGCATTTCGACCCGGCCGCCAGCGCCCTGGAGGTCGGCCCCGGTGACGGCGGCTTCCTGCCAGACCTGGCCCGCCGCTTCGCCCGGGTCACCGCGCTGGACAACAGCCCGACCATGCTCGAACTGGCACGCCAGGTCTGCGAACGTGAACGGCTGGGTAATGTAAACCTGCAGTTGGCCGATGCACTGGGTGCAACGGATGTGGAAGCCGACTGCGTTGTGCTGAACATGGTCTTGCACCATTTCAGCGATCCGGCCCTGGCCCTGCGCCAGCTGGCCAAACGGGTGAAGGCAGGCGGCAGCCTGCTGGTCACCGAACTGTGCAGCCATGACCAGGGCTGGGCGCGGGAAGCCTGCGGCGATCTCTGGCTCGGCTTCGAACAGGACGACCTGGCCCGTTGGGCCACGGCAGCCGGGCTGGCCCCGGGGGACAGCCTGTACGTGGGCTTGCGTAACGGTTTCCAGATCCAGGTCCGCCATTTTCAGCGGACGGCTGGCGACATACACCATCGGTAAATTTCAGGAACCTTCGAGATGAGCGAATACTCCCTTTTCACCTCCGAGTCCGTGTCCGAAGGGCATCCGGACAAGATCGCCGACCAGATTTCGGACGCCGTCCTTGATGCCATCATCGCTCAGGACAAATACGCCCGCGTCGCGTGCGAAACCCTGGTCAAGACCGGTGTCGCCATCATCGCCGGCGAAGTCACCACGTCGGCCTGGGTCGACCTGGAAGACCTGGTGCGCAAGGTCATCATCGACATCGGCTACAACAGCTCCGACGTCGGCTTCGACGGTGCCACCTGCGCCGTCATGAACATCATCGGCAAACAGTCGGTGGACATCGCCCAGGGCGTGGACCGCTCCAAGCCGGAAGACCAGGGCGCCGGCGACCAGGGCCTGATGTTCGGCTACGCCAGCAACGAAACCGAAGTGCTGATGCCAGCACCGATCTGCTTCTCGCACCGCCTGGTCGAGCGCCAGGCCGAAGCGCGCAAGTCCGGCCTGCTGCCATGGCTGCGCCCGGACGCCAAGTCGCAGGTCACCTGCCGTTACGAGAACGGCAAGGTGGTCGGCATCGACGCCGTGGTGCTGTCGACCCAGCACAACCCTGAGGTCTCCCAGAAAGACCTGCAGGAAGCCGTGATGGAGCTGATCGTCAAGCACACCCTGCCTGCCGAACTGCTGCACAAGGGCACCCAGTACCACATCAACCCGACCGGCAACTTCATCATCGGTGGCCCGGTGGGTGACTGCGGCCTGACCGGGCGCAAGATCATCGTCGACTCCTACGGTGGCATGGCCCGCCACGGTGGTGGCGCGTTCTCCGGCAAGGACCCGTCCAAGGTCGACCGTTCCGCCGCCTACGCCGGCCGTTACGTGGCCAAGAACATCGTCGCCGCCGGCCTGGCCGAGCGCTGCGAGATCCAGGTGTCGTACGCCATCGGCGTGGCCCAGCCGACCTCCATCTCGATCAACACCTTCGGTACCGGCAAGGTCTCCGACGAGAAGATCATCCAGCTGGTGCGCGAGTGCTTCGACCTGCGTCCGTACGCGATCACCACCATGCTCGACCTGCTGCACCCGATGTACCAGGAAACCGCTGCCTACGGTCACTTCGGTCGTACCCCGCAGCAGAAGACCGTCGGCGACGACACCTTCACCACCTTCACCTGGGAACGCACCGACCGCGCCCAGTCGCTGCGTGACGCTGCCGGCCTGTAAGTTTTCCTGCAGCGCTGAGCGAAAGCCCCTGCCGAGCAATCGGCAGGGGCTTTTTTTTGACATATCGGCTGACAAACCCTGCATGGCCGGGCGCGCGCCAGCTGCCTAGGCTGAGGGTTCCCACCCGCCATGCAAGGATGCTGGCCATGCCGTTCATGCTGTTGTTCGCCCTTCTGCTGACATTCAACGCCCCACAGGCCCGGGCCGCGCAGTGCCCCGACTGGCAGCCGCAACGAATCGACAGTGAAGTGGCCCAGCTGCGGGCCACCCTCGCCCGCTGGGACGACCACTACCATCGCCAGGGCGTTGCGCTGGTGCCCGACGAACTGTATGACCAGAGCCGCTTGCGGCTGACCCGGTTGCAGCAGTGCTTCGGCCTGGCGAGCGGCCAGTCCCCGCTGGCCGGCGCGCGCGGCCCGCTGCCCCACCCGGTGCCGCATACCGGCGTCGACAAGCTGGCCGACCGCCGAGCGGTGGAACGCTGGATGGCCGGCAAGGCCGGCGTATGGGTGCAGCCCAAGGTCGATGGCGTTGCGGTTTCGCTCGTTTACCGGCAGGGCCGCCTGGTGCAGTTGATCAGCCGCGGGGATGGCGTGCAGGGGCACGACTGGAGCCGCCATATTCCGCAGCTCGGCGCGATCAACCGGCAGTTGCCCGAGGCCATCGACCTGCAGTTGCAGGGTGAACTGTACCTGCGCCGCGATGCGCATGTGCAAGCGCAGGCAGGCAGCGTCAATGCCCGAGGCACGGTGGCCGGGTTGCTGGCACGCAAACAGCTGGAACGCGAACAAGGCGAGCGCATCGGCCTGTTCGTGTGGGGCTGGCCGCGCGGCCCCGAGCAGCAGGCCGAACGCCTCGCCCAGCTGGCGCAAATGGGCTTCGCGCACAGCCAGCAATACAGCGTGGCCATCGACACCGCGGACGATGCGGCGCACTGGCGTGAGCACTGGTACCGCTCACCCCTGCCCTTCGCCACCGATGGCGTGGTGCTGCGCCTGGGCAGCCGGCCTCCGGCCGAGCGCTGGCAGGCCAAGGCGCCGTACTGGATCGCGGCGTGGAAGTACCCGTATGCGCAGGCCCTGGCCGAAGTGCGCGCAGTCAGCTTCCGCGTTGGCCGCACCGGCAGGGTCACGCCGGTGCTGCAGCTGTTGCCGGTTACCCTCGATGACCGCCGAATCACCCAGGTGAGCCTGGGGTCGCTGGCCCGTTGGCAACAGCTCGACATCCGCCCCGGTGACCAGGTGGCCGTCAGCCTTGCCGGGCTGACCATCCCACGCCTGGGGCAGGTGCTGCACCGCGCCGTCGAGCGCACGCCGGTGACCGCGCCGGCGCCCGGCGAGCATCACGCCCACAGCTGCTGGCAGGCCAGCGAGGGCTGCGAGGAGCAGTTCGTCGCGCGCCTGGCCTGGCTAAGTGGCAAACAGGGGCTGGCGCTGCCGCGCACCGGCCCCGGCACCTGGCGCCGGCTGGTGGCGGCCGGGCTGGTGACCTCGATGACCGACTGGCTGCACCTGGATGCCGAGCGCCTGGGCCAGGTTGCCGGTATCAGCGAGGCGACGGCTGCGCAGCTGCTGGGTAGTTTCGACACTGCCCGCGCACGGCCCTTCACACAATGGTTGCGCGGGCTCGGTGCACCGGCACCCGCTGGCTTGCAGCTGACCGGCGACTGGCCGGACCTGGCTGCGCGCACAGGCCGCGAATGGCAAGCGCTGCCCGGTATTGGCGAAAAACGCGGACAGCAGCTTGTCGGGTTCTTTGCCAGCGACGAGGTTCAAGCCATCGCCAGGCAACTGGCCAAGGCAGGGATCGACGGCTTCCGGATCGACGGGCAGGGTATCGAGCAATGAATTTTTACCAATTTGCCTGTAGGGATATGCCCGGATTCACCCGGAAAAGCCCAACAAGGGTTCCTAAAAGGGCAAAACCAAGGCAGGATTTCCCCCAACTTTTGCTGCCCCGCCCCGTCAAGGAGGCTTTTCATGAAACGTATTTCGACCCTTTTTCTGCTCGCGACACTTGGCCTGGCCGCTACCACCGCACAGGCTGCCCAGCCGGATGCCGGCCTGACCGGTTGCGCCGCCAAGCGCAGTGCCATCGAGAACCAGCTGAAGATTGCCCGCGACCATGGCAACGACGACCAGGTCGCGGGGCTGGAAGAGGCGTTGCGTGGGGTCGACAACTGCACCGATGCCAGCCTGCGCAAGGAGCGTGAGCAAAAGGTGCTCGACGCCCGTCACGAAGTGGCGCAACGGGAAAAGGACTTGAAGAAAGCAGAGAAGAAAGGCGACTCGGAGAAGATCAACAAGCGCAAGGACAAGCTGGCCGAGTCGCGCAAGGAACTGCAGGAAGCGGTGGAAGATCTGGACCGCTAAGGCAGCGGCACACACCGCTCAATGTGGGAGCGACGCAGCCACCACCTGCCATCAATGGTTACGAAACTCGGTATGACAAGCCTTGCACGCCGCCTCCACCTGGTCCATCGGCGCCTTCAGTTGCGCGGCGTCCAGCGGCTGGCTGCGCGTCACATCGACCAGTTCACCGGTGACGCCTTCCAGCTGCCGGGCCAGGTCATGGAACCGCGCCTGGCGCTGCCACACCTCGGCACGCGCGCTGCTTTCGCCAGCAGCGTCCTGTACCTGGGGGAAGTGCTGCCAGGGCTGGTGCGAAAGGTTGTCCAGCTTTACTGCACCGTCGGCAAACTTCACCCCGTCGAACGGCAACCGGCCGCGCAGCATGCCCCCCAGGTCTTCACTGGTCTTGAGCATGTCCTTGAAGATCACCTTGCGCTTGCCAAGCGGCGAGTTCGGGTCAACCCGATCGCAACCACCCAGGGCGCCGCCCAAGGCCAGTACTGCCAGCAGAACAACGGTCAATCGCTTCAACATCACGCTCACTTCGGCCTACGCAAATGGGCGGCCAGTATCGCCGGCCAACGGCCAAAGACCAATAGCCACATAAAAAACAGGGGCGGATCTTCATGTTCGCCCATGACAGGAACGCACTCATGAAATCTGCCCTGCGCCATCTGGCCTGGACACTCCCGGCACTTGCCCTATTGGCCGGCTGCAACGGTGGCGAGAACGCCAAACCCGAACCGCATGCCGTCGCCACCTATGCCACTGCCACCTGGCAAGACCTGCCAGCTGTCAGCGACGCCGACCTGGTGGCCGGCTTCCAGGCCTGGCGCAACGGCTGTGAAAAGCTCAAGCGCGACGCCGTCTGGGCCAGCACCTGCGAAGCCGCCGTCAACGTGCCGGACAATGCCCTGCAGGTACGCGCCTTCCTGCAACAGAACCTGCAGGTATATGGCCTGCGTTCGGCACAGAACAATGCCAACGGCCTGATCACCGGCTACTACGAACCGGTCTACCCTGGCAGCCTGAGCCAGTCGGCGACCAACCACGTGGCGGTCTACGGCATCCCCGACGACATGATCGTGGTCGACCTGGCCAGCGTATACCCCGAACTCAAGGGCAAGCGCCTGCGTGGTCGCCTCGATGGCCGGGTGCTCAAGCCTTACGACACCGCCGAGGTGATCAACCGTGACGGCGTCAAGGCGCCGGTGCTGGCCTGGCTGACCGACCCGATGGACCTGCAGTTTCTGCAAATCCAGGGCTCCGGCCGGGTACAGCTGGAAGATGGCCGCCAGTTGCGCCTGGGCTACGCCGACCAGAACGGCCACCCCTACCGGCCGATCGGGCGCTGGCTGGTGGAGCAAGGCCAGTTGAAAAAGGAAGAAGTGAGCATGGGTGCCATTCATGCCTGGGCCCAGGCCAACCCGCAGCGGGTTCCGGAGCTGCTCGCCAGCAACCCCAGCTACGTGTTCTTCAGCACCCGCCCGGACAGCAACGAAGGCCCGCGCGGTTCGCTGAACGTGCCGCTGACCGCCGGCTACAGCGTGGCCATCGACCGCAAGGTGATTCCGCTGGGCAGCTTGCTGTGGCTCGCCACCACGCGCCCGGACGGCACCCCGGTGGTGCGCCCGGTGGGGGCGCAGGACACCGGCGGGGCGATTGCCGGCGAGGTGCGCGCGGACCTGTTCTGGGGCACCGGGCCGCAGGCCGGGGAACTGGCCGGGAACATGAAGCAGCAAGGGCAGATCTGGCTGCTGTGGCCCAAGGGCAAGCCGTTGCCTGAGGTGCCGAAAGTCCTCTGACGTTACGCTTGCCCTGTGGGAGCGGGTTTACCCGCGAAGAAGACTACGCGGTATATGGCACCGGCTTCGCCGGTGTTCGCGGCTAAAGCCGCTCCCACAGGGACCGCACCAGCTTTCAGATGGAAACCACGAAGAACGCCACGATAATCGCCATCCCGGCAAACCACACCAGCGAGCGCAACACAGCCCAGTCGGCCAGATAGCAAATGATGTAAAGCAGCCGGCTGGTGATGTACATCACGCCCAGTACATCCTGGGTAACCTGCTCGGCGTTGCCGACGATATCCGCCACCAGCACGGCGGCGGCAAAGGCCGGAAAGGCTTCGAAACTGTTCTGCTGGGCCGCATGCGCGCGCCGCGGCAGCCCGGAAAGGGTATCCAGAAATGCCCGCGGGTCGTGGTTGTCACGCAGGCGGAAGCGGCCACTGCCGGCCTTGGCGATCAGCGCGCACAGTGGCGGCAGGAACAACGCAATGAGGATGCACCAGAGGGCAACAGTCATGGACAGGACTCCTTGTTCAGTCTTCAGGTCAAAGCTTCATTACCAACATACCGGCCAACACCAGCCCGCAAGCTAGGAGTCTCGGCCCGCCGAAAGGTTCTTTGAGGTAGCGCATCCCCAGCAGCACCACCAGAATCACGCTCAACTCGCGCAACGCCGCCGCCTCGGCCACCGACCCCAGGTGCATGGCCCACAGCACCAAGGCGTAGCTGAGCAATACGCACAGCCCCACCGCCAACCCCAGGCGCCACTGCAGGCGCCAGAACAGCACGAACGGTGCCCGCCGCGCCACGCTGGCCAGCAACGGGAACGGCCAGGCGCTGAGCAAGGTCAGCCACACCAGGTAATCCCAGGGTTTGCCCCACAAGCGCACCGCCTGGCCGTCGAACCAGGTGTAGCAACCGATGCACAAACCAATCAGGGCCACCACTGGCAGCATTGACCAGGGCAGCCGCTCGCCGCCACCGCCCTGCCACAGCAGGCAGGCCATGCCACAGGGGATTAGCAGGATGCCGATGATCTGCTGCTGGCTCAGCGGTTCCCCGGCAAAGGCCAGGGTCAGCCCCAGCACCACCAGCGGTGACAGCCCGCGCATCAGAGGATAGACCAGACCCAGATCGCCCACGCGGTACGCCTGGATCAACAGAAAGCGGTACAGCTGCTCGGCCAGCGCCGAGGCCAGCAACCACGGCCAGATGTTGGCTGGCGGCAGCTCGACGAAGGGCACCGCCAGCACCGCGAAGGCCAGCGCCACCGTGTCCATGCTGGCAATCACCAGCAGGCGCTCGCCGCTGAATTTGATCAGGGTGTTCCAGGTCGCATGCAGCAGGGCGGCGACCAGCACCAGAGATGTTGCCAACACGCCTTGTTGTCCTTATGGCTGGTTCTGGCTGGGACTATATAGCGTTCGGGGGCCGCTGTGCGGCCCAATCGCCGGCAAGCCAGCTCCCACCTCGACCGCGTCGCTTTCAAGGTTGACGCAGTACCTGTGGGAGCTGGCTTGCCGGCGATTGGGCTGCGCAGCAGCCCCCTTACATGGGAACGATTGGAACGAATCCGGTCAAACCTTGTGTCCCGAACCCTGCGCCAGGCCATCAAAGAACTGCCCGTGCCATTCGGGTTACGACTTGGAAGCCACTTTTACAGGATTCGGGATGCTTGAACTCGTTGCCGCGTTTATCTGCCTCACCACCCTTCTCACCTATGTGAACTACCGTTTCATCGGCCTGCCCCCCGCCATCGGCGTGATGGTCACGGCGCTGCTGTTCTCGCTGATGCTGCAGGGCCTGAGCCTGATCGGCTTCCCTGGCCTGGAAGCACGCGTCGAAGGGCTGATGAACCAGATCGACTTCAATGACCTGCTGATGCACTGGATGCTGGCGTTCCTGCTGTTCGCCGGGGCCTTGCACGTCAACCTTTCCGACCTGCGCAGCTACCGCTGGCCGATCGGCCTGCTGGCTACCGTCGGGGTACTGATCGCCACCGTGGTCATCGGCTACCTGTCGCACTGGGTGTTCGCCCTGTTCGGCTGGCAGGTGCCGCTGATCTACTGCTTGCTGTTCGGTGCGCTGATCTCGCCCACCGACCCGATCGCCGTACTGGGCGCGCTGCGTACCGCCAACGCCTCCAAACCGCTGAAAACCACCATCGTCGGCGAGTCGCTGTTCAACGATGGCACTGCCGTGGTGGTGTTCACCGTGTTGCTGGGCATCATCCAGCTGGGCGAAACGCCAAGCATGGCCGATACCGCCGTGCTGTTCGCCCGCGAGGCCATCGGCGGCATAGTGTTCGGCGGGCTGATCGGCTACGCCACCTACCGCATGATCAAGAGTGTCGAGCAATACCAGGTCGAGGTGATGCTGACCCTGGCGCTGGTCATCGGCGGCTCGGCGATGTGCTACGAGCTGCACGTTTCGGCGCCGATCGCCATGGTGGTGGCCGGCCTGATCATCGGTAACCTGGGGCGCAACCTGGCGATGAACGACATGACCAGGCGCTACATGGACGGTTTCTGGGAGCTGATCGACGACATGCTCAACGCCTTGCTGTTCGCGCTGATCGGCCTGGAGCTGTTGCTGTTGCCGTTCAACTGGATGCACCTGGCCGCCGGCAGCGTGCTGGCCCTGGCGGTGCTGCTGTCGCGGCTGCTGACGGTGGCCCCGGCGATCGTGCTGCTGCGGCGCTGGCGCCCGGTGCCCCAGGGCACGGTGCGCGTGCTGACCTGGGGCGGCTTGCGCGGTGGGGTGTCGGTGGCCCTGGCGCTGTCGCTGCCACTGGGCGAGGAGCGTGACCTGCTGTTGTCGATCACCTACATCGTGGTGCTGTCGTCGATCCTGGTGCAGGGTTTGAGCATCGGGCGGGTGGTGCGCAAGGTCAGCGCCCAGCCTTGAGCATCTGTGCCGGCCCCTTCGCGGGTGAACCCGCTCCCACAGCTAACGAAAAATCCTGTGGGAGCGGGTTTACCCGCGAAGGGGCCGGCACTGCCAACCGAGGTCTACTCGACTGCACTGTCCGGGAACTGGTCCTGGATGTACTTGATCTCGGTCCGCCCATGCGGCGCCGGCAGGCCGTCTTCGCCGAGGTTGACGAAGACCATCTTGTCGACCGTGAGGATGGCCTTGCGGGTGATCTTGTTGCGCACTTCGCACTTGAGGGTGATCGAGGTGCGGCCGAACTCGGTGGCGGTGATGCCCAGCTCGATGATGTCACCCTGGCGCGAGGCGCTGACGAAGTTGATTTCCGAAATGTACTTGGTCACCACACGCTGGTTGCCCAGCTGGACGATGGCGTAGATCGCTGCTTCTTCGTCGATCCAGCGCAACAGGCTGCCACCGAACAGGGTGCCATTGGGGTTGAGGTCTTCGGGTTTAACCCACTTGCGGGTATGAAAGTTCATCTTTGCTCCTGACCTGCCTGGCTAACGTGCAGCAATGATGGCAGAGCCACCGCTGTCGCTCCATTGAACATCGACTATCGTCGCGATTAATCGACAGAAAACCTTGGGCAAGCCGGCGCGCGCGGCTATAATCTTCGCCGTTTCACATGGCCGCCCACAGCGGCGCCATGCCCGCCACCCGTCCGAGGGGCGCTGCAGCAGGCTAGACCTGTCAGGCTCGGATGGGGCGTTGCTCGCTCTCGCGGGCGCTTAACGCACAACGGCGCCCATTCGCACACTACGAATGGAGGCTCTCATGAGCGCTGCAAACATGCCTGCTGGTTTTACCGATTACAAAGTCGCCGACATCTCCCTGGCCGCCTGGGGCCGTCGCGAAACCATCATCGCCGAATCGGAAATGCCTGCACTGATGGGCCTGCGCCGCAAGTACCTGGCCGAGCAACCGCTCAAGGGTGCGAAGATCCTGGGCTGCATCCACATGACCATCCAGACCGCCGTGCTGATCGAAACCCTGGTGGCCCTGGGTGCCGAAGTGCGCTGGTCGTCCTGCAACATCTTCTCCACCCAGGACCAGGCCGCCGCGTCGATCGCCGCCGCCGGTATCCCGGTATTCGCCTGGAAAGGTGAAACCGAAGAAGAGTACGAGTGGTGCCTGGAGCAGACCATCCTCAAGGATGGCCAGCCATGGGACGCCAACATGATCCTCGACGACGGTGGCGACCTGACCGAACTGCTGCACAAGAAGTACCCGCAAGTGCTGGAGCGCGTGCACGGTGTGACCGAAGAAACCACCACCGGCGTGCACCGCCTGCTGGACATGCTGGCCAAAGGCGAGCTGAAGGTTCCGGCGATCAACGTCAACGACTCGGTCACCAAGAGCAAGAACGACAACAAGTACGGCTGCCGTCACAGCCTGAACGATGCCATCAAGCGCGGTACCGACCACCTGCTGTCGGGTAAGCAAGCGCTGGTGATCGGCTACGGTGACGTGGGCAAGGGCTCGGCCCAGTCGCTGCGTCAGGAAGGCATGATCGTCAAGGTCACCGAAGTCGACCCGATCTGCGCCATGCAGGCCTGCATGGACGGTTTCGAAGTGGTTTCGCCGTTCATCGACGGGATCAACAACGGCACCGAAGCCAGCATCGACAAGGCCCTGCTGGGCAAGATCGACCTGATCGTGACCACCACCGGTAACGTCAACGTCTGCGACGCCAACATGCTCAAGGCCCTGAAGAAGCGTGCCGTGGTCTGCAACATCGGCCACTTCGACAACGAGATCGACACCGCCTTCATGCGCAAGAACTGGGCATGGGAAGAGGTCAAGCCGCAGGTGCACAAGATCCACCGCACCGGCGCTGGCAGCTTCGACCCGCACAACGACGACTACCTGATCCTGCTGGCCGAAGGCCGTCTGGTCAACCTGGGCAACGCCACTGGCCACCCAAGCCGCATCATGGACGGTTCGTTCGCCAACCAGGTACTGGCGCAGATCTTCCTGTTCCAGCAGAAGTTCGCCGACCTGTCGGCCGAGAAGAAGGCCGAGCGCCTGACCGTTGAAGTGCTGCCGAAGAAACTCGACGAAGAAGTGGCCCTGGAAATGGTCCGCGGCTTCGGCGGCGTGGTCACCCAGCTGACCCCGCAGCAGGCCGACTACATCGGTGTTACCGTCGAAGGCCCGTTCAAGCCGCACGCCTACCGTTACTAAGCGGCAAGCTTGAAGCTTCAAGCGGCAAGCAAAGGCAAACCGTGCCGTTGCTGCTTGTAGCTCAAGCCTGTAAAAATCTTGAACGATGCCCAAGCCAGATCGGCCATCACCGATCTGGCTTTTACTTGCAGCTTGAAGCTTGAAACTTGCTGCTAGGAGAAACGCCTGATGTCCCAGGAACGCCGTTACAGTTTCGAGTTCTTCCCGACCAAGACCGACGCCGGTCACGAAAAGCTGATGGGCGTCGCCCGCCAGCTGGCCACCTACAACCCGGACTTCTTCTCCTGCACCTACGGTGCCGGCGGCTCGACCCGCGACCGCACGCTGAACACCGTGCTGCAGCTGGAAAGCGAAGTGAAGGTCCCTGCCGCACCGCACCTGTCGTGCGTCGGCGACACCAAGGCCGACCTGCGCGCCCTGCTGGCCGAATACAAGGCCGCCGGCATCAAGCGCATCGTCGCCTTGCGTGGCGACCTGCCGTCGGGCATGGGCATGGCCAGTGGCGAACTGCGCTACGCCAGCGACCTGGTCGCCTTCATCCGCGAGGAAACCGCTGATCACTTCCACCTGGAAGTGGCCGCCTACCCCGAGATGCACCCGCAGGCGCGCAACTTCGAGGCCGACCTGGCCAACTTCGTGCACAAGGTCAAGGCCGGTGCCGACAGCGCCATTACCCAGTACTTCTTCAACGCCGACAGCTACTTCTACTTCGTCGAGCGGGCCCAGAAGCTGGGCGTGGATATCCCGGTGGTGCCCGGCATCATGCCGATCACCAACTACAGCAAGCTGGCACGCTTCTCCGATGCCTGTGGCGCCGAGATCCCGCGCTGGGTTCGCAAGCAGCTGGAAGCCTATGCCGACGACACCGCCAGCATCCAGGCCTTTGGCGAAGAAGTGATCACCCGCATGTGCGAACAGCTGCTGCAAGGTGGCGCACCGGGCCTGCACTTCTACACCCTGAACCAGGCCGAGCCGAGCCTGGCCATCTGGAACAATTTGAAGCTGCCACGCTGAAATCTTTTGCAAAATCTGTTTAAGATTCGATTAAGGCTTTGGTCATAGACTAAAGCCTTATTCATTTTCGGGTTACACAGGTCTTGCCTGCCATGCAGCACCAGCCATCGCGTCCACAGCTTGTCTACCTGGCTTTTGGCCCGGCAACCTATCATCAGGAAGCCTGCTTCAGCATCGTCAGCGCCCTTGCCCACCTGGGTACGGCGGCGGGCGAAGCCATGGAAATCCAGGTCTACACCGACAACCCGCAGCCTTATGCCGGCCTGCCGGTCACCGTTCATCTGCTGGACGAAGCCACGCGCCAGGCCTGGAACGCTCCTCACGGTTACCACTTTCGCAGCAAGCATGTGCTGTTGCGCCAGGTGCTGCAGCAGCACCCGCGGGCCGTGCTGATCGACACCGATACCTTCTTCCGTACCTCGCCGCTGGCGCTGTTCGACCGCGTAGCGCCTGGCCGCCTGTTGTGCAATGCCATCGGTGCACGCTACGGCAGCAACCAGAAGTGCCTGCTGTACAAGAACCTGCTGGCCATTCTCGAATCCCGCGGCCTGGCCGATTGCCAGATGCCGCTGGTCAACTCCGGGGTGATCGGCCTGGCGGCGGAAGACGCCGCCACCCTGGACCACTCCATCGCCATGATGGACGAGTTCCACCCGCTGGCCCGCGAGGCCTACACGCTCGAAGAGTTCTGCCTGGCAGTAGCGGCCTACCGCAAGCTGGAGCTGGCCGAGTGTACCGATGTCATCCATCACTACTGGAGCCGCAAGGCGCAGTTCCGCGCGAAGATCCAGGCTTGGCTGCGCAAGCACGGCCATGACCCGCTGAGCCGCGCGGCACTGGCCGATGTGCACCTGGTCAATGACCAGCTGCCACGGCCGCCCGCCTTGCAACGCCTGGGCTACAAGGCGCTGAGCATGACCCTGCCCAGCCACGAACGCCAGTTCGCCCGCGAGCTGCTGTATGGCTGCTACCCCTACCCCAACGAGTTCGACCGCGCCTGCGCGCCGGCCTGGTGGGACAAGGCCCTGGAAAACCTCAATGCCCGCCATGGCCACGTGGCGCCCGAGCAGCTGCGCCAATGCCTGCGCCACCCGGGGCTGCGCCTGTCGCTGGGCGAACGGCGCAAGGATATCGAGGCGCATCTGCTGAGGTCTTCGCATAATTGAGTGAACCTGTGCCGGCCTCTTCGCGGGTAAACCCGCTCCCACAAGTACAGCGCAAGCCTGCCAGCAAGCAGAGCGCCTGTGGGAGCGGGTTTACCCGCGAAGAGGCCGGCACAGGCAAACACCCTCCCCACTGGCCTTGAACAGGCCGAGCGCGTAATCTGCGGCCATGCCGCACATCGCCCGTCTGTTCTGGATCCTGTCGCTCGCCTGCCTGAGCCCGCTGGCTCTGGGCGAGCGCCTGCGCCTGGTAACCGACGACTGGGCGCCCTATGTGTACCAGCGCGACGGCCAGCCGGCGGGCATCGACTATGAAGTCACCAGCCGGGTGTTCGAACGCCTTGGCTTCGAGGTGGAAGTGCAGTTCCTGCCGTGGAAGCGCTGTCTGGTCATGATCGAACAAGGCCTGGCCGACGGCATCCTCGACATCTTCCAGGACGAATCACGCCGGCCTTACCTGGTGTATGCCGCCGAGCCCATGTCAGACGTCGAATTCGTCCTGTTCCAGGCCCGCGCACGCCGCCACCCCGTCCGGCAGCTGAACGACCTCACCGGCCTCACCGTCGGCACCTCGCCCGGCTACGCCTATGGTGCGTCGTTCAACGAGGCCCGGCATTTCAGGCGCGAGTCCGCACCTACCCATGAAGCCAACTTCGGCAAGCTGGTGCTCGGCCGCGTCGACCTGGCGATTACCGACCGCAGGGTGGGCCACTACCTGCTCCGCCACCTGGGCCTGCACCAGCAAATCGAGGAACTGCCGCTGGTGATCAGCCGCCAGCCGCAGTACCTGGGCCTGGTACGCAAGCCGGGGCGCGAAGCACTGGCCCAGGCCTTTACCGAAGAACTGCGACGTTTCAAGCAGGAGCCGGCTTTTGCCGCGATCAGCAACCGCTACACAGGCGACATTGGCAACATTCCCAACGCCGTTGAGCAGCACGAACGCAGCACAGCGCGATAGCTCTGTTATACTCGGGCCTTCCCGCCCGGCTCACGCCCGGACGCTCGGCCTCGCAACAGGCATCCCGATCGGCATCGACGCGCCTTCGCGTCCATCCCTCCGTTACCCGGATGTGCAGTGAAAGCCCAGCTGGACCGGACGCGATCGCATCCCACCGATGCCCGTCGCGCCAGGCAGAACATCCCAACGGGCCCAGCCCACACGAGAACAGGATTGCCCATGTCCTTTGCTTCCCTCGGTCTCTCCGAGGCTCTTGTCCGCGCTATCGAGGCTGCGGGCTATACCCAGCCGACCCCCGTGCAACAGCGGGCGATTCCCGCCGTGTTGCAAGGCCGCGACCTGATGGTCGCCGCACAGACCGGTACTGGTAAAACCGGCGGTTTCGCCCTGCCGATCCTCGAGCGCCTGTTCCCGGCCGGCCACCCCGACAAGTCGCAGCGTCATGGCCCGCGCCAGCCGCGCGTACTGGTGCTGACCCCGACCCGCGAGCTGGCCGCCCAGGTGCATGACAGCTTCAAGGTATATGCCCGCGACCTGCCACTGGTCAGCGCCTGCATCTTCGGCGGTGTCGGCATGAACCCGCAGATCCAGGCCATCGCCAAGGGTGTCGATGTGCTGGTCGCCTGCCCGGGCCGCCTGCTCGACCTGGCCGGCCAAGGCAAGGTCGATCTGGCCCACGTGGAAATCCTGGTACTCGACGAAGCCGACCGCATGCTCGACATGGGCTTCATCCATGACGTCAAGAAGGTCCTCGCCCGCCTGCCGGCCAAGCGCCAGAACCTGCTGTTCTCGGCCACCTTCTCCAAGGACATCACCGACCTTGCCGACAAGCTTCTGCACAACCCGGAGCGTATCGAGGTCACCCCGCCGAACACCACCGTCGAGCGTATCGAGCAGCGCGTCTACCGCCTGCCCGCCAGCCACAAGCGTGCCCTGCTGGCGCACCTGATCACCCTTGGCGCCTGGGAACAGGTGCTGGTGTTCACCCGTACCAAGCACGGTGCCAACCGCCTGGCCGAGTACCTGGAAAAGCACGGCCTGACCGCCGCCGCGATCCACGGCAACAAGAGCCAGAACGCCCGCACCAAGGCCCTGGCCGACTTCAAGGCCAACAGCGTGCGGGTGCTGGTCGCCACCGACATCGCCGCCCGTGGCCTGGACATCGACCAACTGCCCCACGTGGTCAACTTCGAGCTGCCGAACGTGGAAGAAGACTACGTTCACCGTATCGGCCGTACCGGCCGTGCCGGGCGTTCGGGCGAGGCCATTTCGCTGGTCGCGCCGGATGAAGAGAAGCTGCTCAAGAGCATCGAGCGGGTGACCCGGCAGAAGATCCCGGATGGCGACCTGATGGGCTTTGACGCCAGCCAGGTAGAAGCCGAAAAGCCTGAAGTACGCGAGCGCCCACAGAACAGCGGCCGTGGCGGTCGTAACCAGCAGGCACGCGGCGAAGGCGGCAAAGACGCCAACGGCGGCCGCAAGGACAAGGGCAAGGACAAAGGCAAGGCCAAGCAGCAAGCTGCGGAAAAGCCGGCCGACAAGGAAAAGAGCGGCGACAAGCAACAGCAGCCACGCAAGCCGCGTGACAAGAAGCCGCGCCAGCAACAGCAGCAGGCCAGCAACGGCAGCGCGCCGAAAGCGCCGGCCGACCGTGACCCGGAAGAGTTCCTGGACGACGAGATCGACAACTTCGGCAACCGTGCCGACTATGTCAGCCCGTACCAGGGTAAAGGCCAAGGCCGCAATCGCCGTCCAGGTGCTGGCGCCGGCCAGGGCCAGGGCAGCGGTCAGCGCAGCAACGCGGGTGGCCAAGGCCAGGCCCGTAGTGGCGGCCAGCCGCGCAGCGGTGGCGGTGGCGAGAAACGCCCACCCCGCGCCAACAACGGTGGCGGTGCCCGGCGTGACGGCGGTGGTGCTGGCCGTGGTCGCCCGGCGCGGGATGATGCCGCCCGGCAAGAGCCGGCCGTGCGCAACCCTCGCCAGCCGGAAAAGCAACCAGTGATCATCCGCAAGGAATCCAAGCTCGACCGTTACCCGACGCCCGAGCAGCTGGATGACCTGCCGAGCCGCCCGCGCGGTGAGCGCCCGGCGCTGTTGACCCGCAAAGGCTGACAGAAAGTATGAGGGGGCCGCTTTGCGGCCCTTTCGCGACACAAGGCCGCTCCCACAGGCTGTAGGAGCGGCCTTGTGTCGCGAAAGGGCTGCGAAGCAGCCCCCTCGGTACTTCAGCTAAAGCAAGTTACTTCTGCTTCACACCTTCAACACTGATATCCAGGTCCAGGGTCTGCGAAGTAGCGCCCGGGCCCTTGATGCCGAAGTCGTTCAGGTTCAGCGTGGTGGTGGCGTTGAAACCAGCGCGCTCACCGCCCCATGGGTCCTTGCCTTCACCGTTGAAGGTAGCCTTGAAGGTCACCGGCTTGGTCACGCCGTGCATGGTCAGGTCGCCAGTCACGTCAGCAGTCTTGTCGCCAGTCGACTTGACACTGGTGGAGACGAACTTGGCTTCCGGGTACTTCTTCACATCAAGGAAGTCGGCGCTGGCGATGTGCTTGTCACGCTCGGCGTGGTTCGACCACAGGCTGGCGGTTTTCAGGTCGACGCTGATCTTGCTGGCTTCAGGCTTGGCGCTGTCCCAGCTGAAGTTGCCGTCGAAGTCCTTGAACGTACCGTGAATGAAGCTGTAGCCCAGGTGGCTGATCTTCCAGTCAACGAACGCGTGTTGGCCTTCCTTGTCGATCTTGTACTCGGCAGCCATGGCCTGGCCGGCGGAGATCAGGGCGGTACCGAGCGCCAGAGCGGCAAAAGTCTTTTTCAACATCCTTATTTCCTTCCTATGCAATTGAGGTTGAGAGTCAAGCTTTGCGGCCCAGCATGCGGGCCAGGGTCGCGTCACGGTCGATGAAATGGTGCTTGAGCGCCGCCAGGGCATGCAGCACGGCAAAAATCACCAGGCCCCAGGCCAGCCAGAGATGAATCACCCCAGCCAGGTCTGCCTGGTCGGGCAGATCGCTGACCAGTGCCGGCACCTCGAACAGGCCGAACACCGGGATGCCGACGCCGTCGGCGGTGGAAATCAGGTAACCGGCAATCATCACCGCGAACAGCCCCAGGTACAGCGCCAGGTGGCCCAGTTTGGCCGCCGTGCGGGTGAATGCGCCATGGTTGGCCGGTGCAGGTGGTGGCGGGCTGATGAAGCGCCAGACCACCCGCAGCAGCATCACTGCCAGCAGCACCAGGCCGATGCTCTTATGCAGGTCGGGGCCGGCCTTGCGCCAAGGGCTGTAGTAGTCGAGGCCGACCATCCACAGGCCCAGGCCGAACAGGCCGAAGACTGCCAGCGCCACGCCCCAGTGCAGGACGATACTGACCACGCCGTAGCGAGAAGGTGAATTGCGCAGTTGCATGTTGACGTGTTTCCCCGTGAAAGCTGTGCACAGACTAACGCGTAACGTATCGAAGAAAAGCGGAAAAAATTGCTTCGGATTATCGAGAAATCCGATATGTATTGTGTAAGCTTCCCATTAAGGAAACATTAACGATAGACGGTGCATGCGCGCTTGCCAGTGCCGGCCCTTTCGCGGGTGAACCCGCTCCCACAGGGTCGGCGCTGTACCTGAGACCTGCGCCGGACCTGTGGGAGCGGGTTCACCCGCGAAAAGGGCCGGCACTGGCAGTAAATCAACCCGCCTTGGCCTGGGTGTTGGCCTTCTTGGTCTGCGTGGGCTTGTGCGTGGGCTTGTGCGCGGGCGCATGCTTGGCCGGCGTGGCCTTGGTCGCCGCCGGTTTGGCCGGCGCTGGCTTGGCCACAGGCGCTGGCGCAACCGGGGCCGGCGCGGCTTGCGGCGCTGGTGCTGGTGCTGGTGCCGGCGCCACTTCCTCGGCCTTGGCAATCGGCGCGGCCTTCACCTCAGGCTTGTCCGCCCCGCCAAACAGGCGCGAGAAGAAGCCGGGCTTGTCCTGCCTGGCCTCATCGTCCTTTTTCGGCTCGGCCTTGGCAGGGGCCTGGTCAGCCTTGTCGCCCTTCTCGCTCTTGTCGTCAGAGCCGCCAAACATATTGGAGAAGAACCCGCCCTTGCTCGGCTTGGCCGCCGCCGCGCCTGCCGCAGCAGCTGCCGCCACAGGTGCCGCCTTGGCCGGGTCGAACGACTTGCCGGCCAACAGGTCCTGCACCTGGCTGGCCGCACGCTGGCCACTGCGCAGCGCACCTTCCAGGGTGCCTGGGTAAAGCGCGTCGGTGTGCTCACCGGCAAACGTGATGCGCTGCACCGGGCGCTCCCACAGGCGCCAGTACTTGCTGATCTGCCCAGGGCCGTAGGCCAGGTAGGCGCCGCCGGTGCCGGCGTCGGTGCTGTAGCGCTTGACCTCGTAACCGGTGAACGAACCACGCGCCTGCGGGTAGAAGGCGTGCAGGCGGATCAGCACCTGGTCGACCATCTGCTTGTCGCCGAACGCCTGCAGCAGGCGGGCGTTGTCGCCCGACAGATTGATCACCACGTTGGCGCCACCCTTGAGCGCCGGTTCGATCCACAGCATGCCCAGGCCGGCATTACTGTAGATTTCGCCCGACATGCGCGCACGGCTTTCCCACACCGGCTTCTTGAACTTGAGCATCAGCTGGTCGCGCCAGCCATAGTTGGTGCCCTTGAGCGCCGCCAGGTGCTGGCCGTCGAGGCCCGGGGTCATCTGGATCCTGGCCAGGGCGCGCAGTGGCACGGCCATGACCAGGTAATCGGCCTGGTAGCCGACGCTGCCGACCTTGACCGTGACACCGTCCTTGTCCTGAACGATGGCGGTAACCGGCGAACTGGTCTTGATGGTCTTCAGTTGCTTGACGAAAGCCTGGGCCAGCACCGGGCTGCCGCCGGGCAGACGCGCGGCACGCAGGTCGCGGTCGCTGACGCCACGGTAAACGCGGTTCTGCTGGGCGAAGTACAGCAACGACAGGCGCGACGGCTCATCGTAGCGGGTACGGATCTGCTGGTTGACCAGCTGACGGGCGGTGGCCGGTAGCTGCAATTTGTCCAGCCAGGTGGAGACGTTGATCTGGTCGAGGGCGAACAGCGTGCTGGTCGCCTGTGGGTTCATCGGGTCGTCGATGGAACGGGCCAGGTCATCGAGGGTTTTCTCGTAACGCTTGAGCGCCTCGGCGGTGGCCGGCTGCTTGGTGGCCAGGTCGCTGGCGCTGAAATACTCGCCGTCGATCAGGTAACCGGGGGTACGCACGAATTCAGGTGCCGGCAGTGTTTCAAGTTTGAAACGGTCGAGGTACTGGTTGAGTACAGGCTGCGCCTTGGTGTTGCCGATCCACTCGCTGGTAGCCAGGCCCGAGCGCCCGCCCATGCCTGGCTTGGCTTCCAGCAGCGTCACCTGCCAGCCTTTGTTCTGCAGCTCATAGGCGGCGGTCAGGCCCGCCAGGCCGCCACCGACGACAATCGCCGAAGGTGTCTTGTCCTTTGCCAGCGCGGCGCCGCTGGACACACCGATCAATACCAACGCGCACAGGCGCACCCAAGCAGCAGCCATGTCGGCGAACTCCGAGTCAGGGGGTTACAGAAAACGGGGAGAGGCAGGAAATGCCCCGGGAGAGATGCGTTAAGAATACGTCAGCTCCGCCGCCCCTGCCAGCGCAGTGATATCAAGTCCTTTTCGCCACTGACATTTTTGCCACGTGAACAACGGCGGTTGTCCTGCCCAGCGGCATTGCTTAGGCTTACGCGGTCGAACCAAGCCGCACTGCCAGGAGAAGCGACCATGGGCCTCAATGATCAGTGGATGCAACGCGACCTCAAGGTCCTGTGGCACCCCTGCACGCAGATGAAAGACCACGAGCAGCTGCCGCTGATCCCGATCAGGCGCGGCGAAGGCGTGTGGCTGGAAGACTTCGAAGGCAAGCGCTACCTGGATGCGGTGAGCAGCTGGTGGGTCAACGTGTTCGGCCACGCCAACCCGCGCATCAACCAGCGCATCAAGGACCAGGTCGACCAGCTGGAGCACGTGATCCTGGCCGGTTTCAGCCACCAGCCGGTAATCGAGCTGTCCGAGCGCCTGGTGGCCATGACCCCGGCCGGCCTCGACCGGGTGTTCTATGCCGACAACGGCTCGTCGTGCATCGAAGTAGCGCTGAAGATGAGCTTCCACTACTGGCAGAACGTCGGCAAACCAGGCAAGAAGCGCTTCGTCACGCTGACCAACAGCTACCACGGCGAAACCATCGCGGCCATGTCGGTCGGCGATGTGCCGCTGTTCACCGAAACCTACAAGGCGCTGCTGCTCGACACCCTCAAGGTGCCCAGCCCCGACTGCTACCTGCGGCCCGAGGGCATGAGCTGGGAAGCGCATTCGCGCAACATGTTCCAGGCCATGGAGCAGACCCTGGCCGAGCACCACGCCTCGATCAGCGCGGTGATCGTCGAACCGCTGATCCAGGGCGCCGGTGGCATGCGCATGTACCACCCGGTGTACCTCAAGCTGCTGCGCGAGGCCTGCGACCGCTACGAGGTGCACCTGATCCACGACGAGATTGCCGTGGGCTTCGGCCGCACCGGCACGATGTTCGCCTGCGAGCAGGCCGGTATCCGCCCGGATTTCCTCTGCCTGTCCAAGGCCCTGACCGGTGGCTACCTGCCGCTGGCCGCGTGCCTGACCACCGACAAGGTGTACCAGGCGTTCTACGACGACTACCCAACGCTGCGTGCGTTCCTGCACTCGCACAGCTACACCGGCAACCCGCTGGCGTGCGCCGCGGCGCTGGCGACCCTGGACATCTTCGCCCAGGACAACGTGATCGAGGCCAACAAGGCGCTGGCCACGCGCATGGCCAGTGCCACCGCGCACCTGGCCGAGCACCCGCATGTCGCCGAGATTCGCCAGACCGGCATGGCCCTGGCCATCGAAATGGTCCAGGACAAGGCTGGCAAGGTTGCCTACCCGTGGCAGGAGCGGCGCGGCCTGAAAGTGTTCGAGCACGCCCTGAGCCGTGGCGCGCTGTTGCGACCGCTGGGTAGCGTGGTGTATTTCCTGCCGCCTTACGTGATCACACCGGAACAGATCGACTTCCTTGCCGAAGTGGCCAGCGAAGGCATCGACATCGCCACCCGCGACAGCGTCAGCGTGGCGGTACCGGCCGACTTCCACCCCGACTTCCGCGACCCGGGCTAGGCCCGCCAGCCCACCACTGAACCCTGTGGGAGCGGGTTCACCCGCGAATGCGTCGGTGAGCCCACCATCGCATTCGCGGGTAAACCCGCTCCCACAGGGTCATCTGATCCCTTTTTGTCCGAGCTGAACCATGAGACTGTCCCGCTTCTTCATCGATGCCCCCCTTAGCCTTGGCGAGCATGACCTGCCCGAGGCCCAGGCCCACTACATCGGCCGCGTGCTGCGCATGGCCGCCGGCGACGCCGTGCAGCTGTTCGACGGCAGCGGCCAGGAATACCGCGGCCAGTTGCTCGAAGTGGGCAAGAAAACCGTTCGCGTCAGCCTCGACCAGGCCCTCGCCGGCCAGGCCGACTCACCCCTGCATGTCCACCTCGGCCAGGGCCTGTCCCGCGGCGAGCGCATGGACTGGGCGATCCAGAAGGCCACCGAACTGGGCGCCAACGAAATCACCCCGATCGTCAGCGAACGCTGCGAAGTACGGCTGAAGGATGAACGCGCCGACAAGCGCCTGGCGCACTGGCGCCAGGTGGCGATCAGCGCCTGCGAGCAATGTGGCCGCTCGACCTTGCCGGTCATCCACCCGCCCATGACCTTGGCCGAATGGCTGAGCAGCGCCAGTGCCGAGCTGAAGCTGGTCCTGCACCCGGTCGCCGAAGCGCTGACCAGCCACGCCAGGCCGGCCTCTCTGGCTTTCCTCATCGGCCCCGAAGGCGGCCTGAGCGAGGCAGAGGTCGAGCAGGCCAAGGCCGCCGGTTTCCACGCCGCGCGCCTTGGCCCACGGGTGCTGCGCACCGAGACCGCGCCGGTGGTGGCGCTGGCGGTGGCCCAGCAACTGTGGGGCGACTTCTGACTAGCGCACGTACAACGACACCGCCACGAAGTGCATGAGGCTGCCGGCGATCACGAACAGGTGCCAGATGCCATGCCAATGGCGGAAGCGGCTGTCGAAGGCGAAGAAGATGATGCCGACGGTGTAGAACACGCCGCCGGCGGCCAGCCAGGCAAAGCCGGCGCTGCCCAGTGAGTGCAGCAACGGCTTGACTGCCACCAGCACGATCCAGCCCATCACGGCATAGATGATGATCGACAGGACCCGTGCTTCCGAGCGCGGCTTGATCTCTTGCAGCATGCCGATCACCGCCAGCCCCCAGACCACCCCGAACAGGCTCCAGCCCCACGGCCCGCGCAGGCTGACCAGGCAGAACGGGGTATAGCTGCCGGCGATCAGCAGGTAGATCGACAGGTGATCGAGCTTGCGCATGATCACCTTGGCCCGCCCGCGGGTGCTGTGGTACAGGGTGGAAATGCTGTACAGCAACAGCAGGGTGCCGCCGTAGATGGAGAAACTGACGATCTTCCACGGGTCGCCTTGCAAGCCCGCGGCCACGATCAGCCAGATGGCACCGATACAGGCCAGGACGGCACCGACCAGGTGGGTCCAGGCATTGAAACGTTCACCGTAATACATGCAAACACAGACCTCCTGAGGTGGGCTGGGTTCCTGATTTGATGCTGATGGCCTCTTCGCGGGCACGCCCGCTCCCACAGGTAGGGCACATCCCTCAAGCATTGTGGGATCCCTGTGGGAGCGGGTTCACCCGCGAAAGCGCCCTGTGCTTCACATCCTAGCCAGGCTCAGGTTGCAATTGCGCGTCACGCACCAGCCGTTCCAGCCCGACCAGGTCCGGCACCCGTGCCACTTGTTCGCCCACCTGCACCGCCGCCAGCTCCAGCCGCCCCAGCGCCACATCCACGTAGTTCAGCTGGCTGTCGAGCTTGCACGAGCGCGGAATGTCCTGCAGCAACAGCGCCAGGTAACGCAACCCGGTATCCCCCAAGGCATTCAGCACCACCACGCGCGCGCGCTCGCCGCACGGGGTCTCGCCACCACACGCCGCCTCGAAACCGATCAGCGGCAGGCGCTGCTGGCGCCAGTCGATCCAGCCCAGGTGCCAGGCCGGCTCCCCGCGCTGGCACACCAGGTTGCGCTGGCCACTCAATTCCGCCACCGCGACATTGGGCAACACCAGGGTACGGTCGCCCAACGGCAGCAACAGCCCGGTCAGGCTGCTGCGCTGGCCGCCGATCAGTTCAAGCATGGGTCTGGCTCCAGTGGGCAATGCTCTGCAACAGGACCGACTCCTGGTATGGCTTGCCCAGGTATTCGTTGACACCGATGGCCATGGCACGATCACGGTGCTTCTGCCCGGTGCGCGAGGTGATCATGATGATCGGCAGGTCTTTCAGGCGCGGGTCACGGCGGATGCGCGTGGCTACCTCGAAGCCGTCCATGCGCGGCATCTCGATGTCCAGCAGCAACACATCGGGGCGATGCTCCTCCAGCTGGGCCATGGCGTCGACACCGTCCTTGGCCGTCAGCACGCTCATGCCGTGACGTTCCAGCAGGCGGCTGGTGACCTTGCGCACGGTCACCGAGTCGTCCACCACCATCACCAGCAACGCCCGCCGGGGTGCCGGGCCGAGCATCTGGCGCTGCCCCGCAGCGCCGCCCGGCAGGCGCGCCAGGCGCCGCTGCTGGCCGCGCAACTGGCCCGGCAGGTCGAGAATCAGCACCACCCGGCCATCGCCCAGCAGCGTCGCCCCCGACAACCCGGCAACCGCAGCAAATTGCGGCCCCAGGCTCTTCACCACGATCTCGCGGCTCGGCGACAGGCTGTCGGCCTGGATGGCGAACGACTGCTCCTGGGAATGCACCAGCAACACCGGCAGCGGCACGCTCTGCCCGAGCAAGGCCGGGCGCGGCAGGCCCTGCAGCAGTTCACCCAGGTAACGCAGCTCGTATTCGTGGCCAGCGTACCGGTAACGCGGCGTGTCCAGTTGATAACAGGCGGCAAGTTCCGCGGGCGGCACCCGCACGATACCCTCGATGGTGTTCAGCGGAATGGCGTACTGCTCTTCGCCCAGGTGCACCATCAGGGCACGGTTGACCGACACGGTAAACGGCAGGCGGATGAGGAAGCGCGCGCCCTTGCCCTGAGCCGACTCGATACTCATCGAGCCACCGAGCTGCTTGACCTCCTCGTGCACCACATCCATGCCCAGCCCGCGCCCGGAAATCTGGGTGATCTTCTCGGCCGTGGAAAAGCCCGGGCGCAGGATGAACTGGAGGATTTCGTGGTCGCTCAACTGCGCCTGCGGGTCCAGCAGGCCGCGCTTGATGGCCTTGCGGCGCACCGCTTCCAGGGGCACGCCAGCACCGTCATCGGTCATCTCGATGACAATATCGGCGCCTTCGTGCAGCAGGTTCAGGTGAATGGTGCCCTGCTCGGGCTTACCGGCGGCCAGGCGCATTTCGCGGCTTTCCAGGCCGTGATCGACGGCGTTGCGCAGCATGTGTTCCAGCGGTGCCACCATGCGTTCGAGCACGCTGCGGTCCAGTTCGCCCTCGGCATTGCCGACCACCAGCTCGACCTGCTTGCCCAGCTCGCTGGCCACCTGTCGCACCACCCGCTGCAAGCGGGGGACCAGGCGTTCGAATGGCACCATCAGGGTCGCGGTCAGGCCTTCCTGCAACTGGCTGTTCACGCGCGCCTGCTGCTGCAGCAGGCCATAGGCTTCCTGGGCGCGCTGGGCCAGGGTTTCCTTGAGGTCGAGCAGGTCGGAGGCCGACTCGAACAGGGCCCGCGAGAGCTGCTGCAGCTGCGAGTGGCGGTCCATTTCCAGCGGGTCGAAGTCCTCGTAGGCATCGCCTTCGAGCTGCTGGCGGCTGGACATCCGCCCCTGGGTCTCGATGTCCAGGCGCAGCAATTGGTCGCGCATGCGCTCGAGGGTGGTCTCCATCTCGTTGAGGGTGAACTGCGCATCGTTGACCTGCTGCTCGATGCGGCCACGGATGATCGAATGCTCGCCTGCCAGGTTGCCCAGGTCGTCGAGCAACTCGGCATCGACCTTGACCATGTCGCCAGGCACCCGCTCCGGCGCTGCCGTCGGCGCCTCGCTGGCGGCCGCACCAAGCGGGCCCTGGCCGGCCGCGCTGTCAGTCAGCGCCGCGCTGCTGAAGTTGCGGATGTAGTCGATCAGCGCCGTGGCAGCATGCAGCGGCTGGCCCAGGCGCACGGCATCGAGCATGTGCGCCAGGCGGTCGTGGCAGTTCTGCAACAGGGCGAACAGCGGCGCACTGGGCGGCAGGCGGCCGGCAGCCAGCAGCTCGTAGAGAAACTCCAGTTCGTGGGCCAGGTCGCCGATCGGCGCAATTTCGACCATGCGCGCCACCCCCTTGAGGGTGTGCAGGTCGCGCATCAGGTTGTCCACCTCGACGCTGTTGCGCGGATCGGCCTGCCAGCGCGCCAGTGCGGCGGCGGCACTCTCGACGATGTCCGAGCTTTCTTCGAGGAACACTTCCAGCAGTTCTTCGCCGGGGCTTTCCGGTTCGTCGATCAGCGGCTCGGCCAGGCCAGGCAGCAATGGCTGGTGCGCCGGCCCAAGGCCAAGGGTATCGGCCAGGTCCATGTCCGGGTGCAGCGGCGTGACCGTGTCGATGCCTACCAGGCCGGTGGCCTCGGGTGCCAGGGCCTGGCCCAGCAGGTTGCGCAGGCTGTCGACCAGCTCTGGCCTGGGCGGGACGTCCTGCCCGGCCGCCACTTCGTCGAGCATGTCCAGCAGGGCTTCCTGGGCCCGCTGCGCGTGGGCGAAGAAGCGCGCATCGGCAGGCAGGCTGCCCTCCTCCACGGCACCGTAGAGGTCGAGCAGGGCTTCGCAAACATCGTCCATCTGCCACAGTTCGGCCAGGTGCGCAGCGTGGCCCAGGCTGGTCAGCTCGTCGAGCAGGCTGTCCAGCGCATCGCGCTGGCCGGGCTGCTGCTGCCAGCGCGACAGCAACGATTCGGCATCGAGGAGAATATCCATGGCCTGGGCGAGAAAACTGGCGGTCAGCTGCGGGTCGCGCTTGCCGCGCCGCGCGGGGTGCGCGTCGTCATGCAAGCCGGCCAGGCGCTCGTCCACCGCCTGCCCCACCTGCTCGATGAGTTCCGCCGCGCCCGGGATTGCTGCCAGCGGCGCGCTGTCGAGTTGCGCCAGGCCCAGGTGAAACAACGAGCCTGCGGTTTCCAGCCATTCGATCTCGGCCATTTGCAGGGGCAACTGGTGGCCTTTGTATTCACGGGCCAGGCGGTCGAAGGCGGTGGCCAGCTCCGCCAGCGGCATCACCCCGGCCATGGCGGCGCTGCCCTTGAGCGTATGCAGGGCACGCTGCAGGCCATCGCTGACCGGCGTGTCGGGGCCGTCCGCGCCCTGCAGGAAGGCGTCCAGGCTGGCCAGGTGGCCCTGCGCCTCGCTACGGAAGATTTCCAGCAGTTGCGGGTCGAGGCCGTCGATATCGGCCGCCTGCGGGGCATCGTTTTCGGCCAGGGCATGCAGGTGCCCGGCCAGTTGTTCGATTTCCGTCAGTTGCGGCAGCTGGCCGGCGGCAAAGTCGGCCAGCAGGTCGGGCAGGTGCACGAACACCTGCTGCAGCGCCACCACGCCTTGTGCGCCGAGCACGCTGCGCCCGCCGAGCACCCGGTTGAGCAGGTGCTCGGCGCCCCAGGCCAGCTCCGCCACCGCTTCGGCATGCACCATGCGGCCGCTGCCTTTTAGCGTATGCAGCGCGCGGCGCACCTCGCCCAGGGCCTCGCGCTGCTGGTTGTCGGCACGCCAGCGCAGCCAGTGGCGCTCGATTTCCGGCAGCAATTCGCCGGCCTCCTCGAGAAACACTTCGCGCAATTCATCATCGATGCCGTCGACGCTGGCAGCCTGGCCGGCACTGGCCTCCAGCACTGCGCAATGCACGCCCAGTGCGGCCAGGCTGGCGCGGGCCATGTCGATGAAGGGTTGGCCATCGGCCAAGGGGTCGGCAACCCGCCATTGCAGGTAGCATTCGGCGGCGCTCAGGGCGTCGGCCAGGTGCGTCAGCTCATCGGCTGGCGGCTCTACCTCCAGGTGCTGCAGCCAGCGCTGCACGTAGCTGGCGCAACCGGCAAACAGCTCGGCCACGCTCGGCAGCATCAACATCACCAGCGCCCCGCGAACCTGTTGCAACAGGCCAGGCAGCGGTTGCAGGCGCTGCCGTGGCCAGCCGGATTCCAGGCAATCGCCGATCAGGTCCTTGGCTTGCTGCAACACACTCAGCGATTCGCTCAACACCAGTTGGCGAATCTCGGCCAGGTCCGAGCCGGGCAAGCCGCCCTGGCCATTTTCTTCCAGCGGGCCGACCATGCCATTGAGGGTGGCCTCCACGTACAGCAACGCCCCGGCCACATCCATCAACACCGCGTCGTCCACCGCGCGCTCGCCCTCGGCCAGGGCCTGCAACGCCAGCACCTGGTCAATGATCACCCGGCGTGGCTGCTGGAAACCCAGCACCGCCAGGGTGTCGGCCACGTGGCGCAACGGTGCCAGCAGGGCATCGAGCTGCTCGCTGTGCTGGCGATCGCCGCGCACGAACTGGTCGAGGCGCTCCTTGATGCGCATCAGGTCGTCGCACAATGCGCTCACCACCGAGCGCAGGGCATCCCGGCCCGGCCCGGCCTGCAACTGCTCGCGCCAGTTGCCCAGCGACAGGTCGAGGTTGGCCAGGTCGTCGGCACCGGCAAAGCGCTGCGTGGCGCCGCTGATCAGGCTGGCCTGGGCCAGTGGCTCCTCGCCACGGCAGGCACGCAGTTGGTTGAGCAATGGCAGCATCACCAGCGGCAAGTCGTGGCGGGCCCCACGCAGCCGCTCCAGGTACGACGGCAACTGCTCCAGGCCGCGAAACAATGCGCCCAGGCAATCGCCACGCGGGCTGACCTGGCCATCGGCCAGGGCCTTGGCGAACAGCTCCAGCTCCTCGGCCAGGCGTGTCGCACCGCGCAGTTCGAGCATGCGCAGGCAGCCGTGCACCTGGTGCAGGTTGTCGACCACGAACGCCAGCATCGACAGGTCGCCCGGCTCGCCGGCAAAGCGCTCCAGGGCCTGACGCGCCTGGCCCAGGCAGTCGAGGATGGCGGCCTTGGTCCAGGCCAGCGCCACGGTGTCGTGGCGCTCGGGGCTTGCTGCGACTACAGCCATGGACATTCCTCAGCGCGGCTCTTCGGTTGGCGATGGCAGGGTGAACCCGGACACCGAGCGACGCATTTCGCTGGCCATGCGCGCCAGGTGGCGAATGCTGTCGGCGGTGGCGCTGGAGCCGGCGGAGGTCTGCGCGGTGATCTGCTGGATCACCGCCATGGTGTGGGAAATCTGCCCGGCAGACGAGGTCTGCAACTGGGCGGCGTCGGAAATGCTGTGAATCAGGTCGGCGAGGTTCTGCGACACCCCTTCGATCTCGGCCAGCGCCACCCCGGCATCCTGGGCCAGGCGGGCACCGCGCACCACTTCGGCGGTGGTTTGCTCCATCGAGATCACCGCCTCGTTGGTGTCGGCCTGGATGGTACGCACCAGCGCTTCGATCTGCCGGGTGGCCGACGACGAACGTTCGGCCAGGCGCTGGACCTCGTCGGCGACCACGGCAAAACCGCGGCCGGCTTCACCGGCCAGCGAGGCCTGGATCGCCGCGTTGAGGGCAAGAATGTTGGTCTGGTCGGCAATGTCGTCGATCAGGCTGACGATGTCGCCAATCTCCTGGGAAGACTCGCCCAGGCGCTTGATCCGCTTGGCGGTGTCCTGGATCTGCTCGCGAATGTTGTCCATGCCGTTGATGGTGTTGTGCACCACCTCGTTGCCCTTGTTGGCAATCGCCACCGAGCGTTCGGCGACCTTGGCCGATTCGTAGGCATGCGCCGACACCCGGTCGATCGACTCGACCATGTCGCCGACCGCCTCGGATGCTTCGCTGATCTGCTCGGCCTGGTGCTCGGAGGCCTTGGCCAGCTGGCGCGCGGTGTTCTGGGTGTCCTGCACGGCGGCAGCGACCTGCACGGCGCTGTGGTTGATGGTGGCGACCAGGTCACGCAACTGGTCCACCGAATAGTTGATCGAGTCGGCAATCGCGCCGGTGAAGTCTTCGGTCACCGATACGGTCACGGTCAGGTCGCCATCGGCCAGCTCTTCGATTTCGTCGAGCAGGCGCATGATTGCCTGCTGGTTGCGCTCGTTCTTTTCCGCCGTCTCGCGCAGCTGGCGGTTGGTGGTGCGCACCATGACCAGGCCGATGAGGATGATCGAGGCCAGCGCCAGCAGGCCCAGGGCATAGCCGCCGACGGTGTCGAGGGTGCGCCCGCCGGCCAGGTTCTCGAACCCGTTGGCCAGGTGCGAAGCCTCGTCGAGCAAGGTTTGCGACAGGCTGAAGATGTTGCCTGCGGCTTCGCGCACACGGAACAGTTCGGGCGAGGTTTCGAGAATTTCATCCACCGAGCCTGCAACGAACTGGAACAGTTCGGCAATTTCCGCCAGGCGCGCGCGGGCGTCGGCGTCCTCGACGCGGGTCACCTGGATCGCCGCGTTGCCACTGAGCATGCCCTCCAGCACCTGGCCGAAGCGCCCGGCATCGCGGCCAAAGGCGTCGGCCGCCTGGGCGGCGCTGTCATCCCCGGCCAGCACGGTGTTGACCGAGCCGAGAATGCGCTCGGCGAGCAGCAACTGGCGCTGGGCCACCGCCACCTGGTTGGCCGGGGCGCCGCTCTGCAGCAAGATCTCGACCACTTTCTCGTATTCCACCTGCAACTGCGGCACGGTCTCGGCCAGGGTCGCCGCCACCTGGTGCAGCGACAGCACGGTCTGCTCGCTGGCCAGGATGGTGTCGGTGTTCTTGCGCAGGTTTTCCCAGTCGCGGCGGACCGCTTCCATCTCGTCACGCACCGTGGGCGGCGCAGGCGGCAGACCGGTGGAGCGGTCGCCCTCGCGCAGGTAGCCCCAGCGCCGTTCGAAATCGTTGCGCGCATCCGACAGCAGCTTGAATGCCAGGGCCTTGCCGGTGGCCGCTTCGGTGGCGTTCTTGGCGATGCGTTGCGACAGCACGCGCAGCTCGCCGGCGTGGCCGATGTACTGCTTGTCGTAGTTCGATTGGGTGTTCAGGTAGGCGAAGTTGGCGAACAGCAGGATGATCGACAGGATCAGGATCAGAAACAGCACGGTGATCTGCGCGATGCTGCGGGTACGTGGTGTCACGCTGGTAACAGGGGTGGCAGGCTTGTTCACGTTCGCAGGTCCTATAACGCCACATCGAGAAAGCCCGGCGCCTGGGCCAGGGCGAAGGGGCTGAAGATCGCCCAGTTGCGTTCACGCGGGAAATGCCCCTGCACGAAGGGGGCGGCGGCGCGGATCAGCGGTTCCGGCGGCGACAGTTGCAGGCTGTCCAGGGCAAAGTGCTGCAGACCCAGTACCTCGTCCACCAGCAGGCCGACGAACAGGTCCTCGTGGTCCAGCACCAGCACCCGCCGCTGCTTGCCCGGGGCGACATGGCCCAGGCCGAAGAAGCTGCTCAGGTCCATCACCGGCAACAGCCTGCCGCGCAGGTTGGCCACCCCGCAAACCCAAGGCTGCACACCGGGAACACGGCTGCTGCGGGGTTCGCGCAGCACCTCGGCGACCTCGCCCATGGGCGCGACGAACCACTGCCCGGCAATGCGAAAGCCGATGCCGCTCCACTGTTGCAGGCGGTTGTCCTGCGGCGGCTGGTCGGCGACCAGCAGGCGGCAACGCCGGTCGATGTCCAGCAACAACTCGAAGGCGGTCAGCGACGCGCCCTGCGGGCGGGTGGTCAAGCGCCAAGCACTTCTTTGAGCTTGGCGATCAGCGCGTCCTCTTCCACCGGCTTGGTCAGGAAGTCACGGGCGCCCTGGCGCGTGGCCCAGATACGGTCGGTTTCCTGGTCCTTGGTGGTGACCACGATCACCGGGATGGCGCTGGTTTCCGGGTCCTTGCTGAGCTGGCGGGTGGCCTGAAAGCCGTTCATGCCAGGCATGACGATGTCCATCAGCACCGCGTCGGGCTTGTCCTGCCGGGCCAGGGCCACACCATCGGCACCGTTGCTGGCCTTGAGCACCTGGTAGCCGTGCTTTTCCAGCCACTCGGTCAATCGGTACATCTCTGTCGGCGAGTCGTCGACAATCAGAACTCGGGCCATGCTGGTTCCCCATCAGGAAAGAAGATCGTGCCATGGCGGGGCACGGTCAGGGTGCGTGTTGTTGGGCTGCGGCAAAACCGGGCACATGGGCGCGGATCGCCTCGAGCAGTTCTTCCTTGCTGAACGGCTTGGTCAGGAACTGGTCGGAACCGACCACCCGACCGCGGGCCTTGTCGAACAGGCCATCGCGTGACGACAGCAGGATGACCGGGGTGTCCTTGAAGGCACTGTTGTGCTTGATCACCGCGCAGGTCTGGTAACCGTCCAGGCGCGGCATCAGCACATCGACGAAAATGATGCTGGGCTGGTGGTCGACGATCTTGGCCAGGGCATCGAAGCCATCACTGGCCGTGATCACCTCGCAGCCCGCTTCACCGAGCAACATCTGCGCGGTGCGGCGGATCGTGCGCGAATCGTCGATCACCATCACCTTCAGGGGTTGTTCCATCTGTTGGGCTACCATTTGCCGAAATTCTGGGGGCCGCTGCGCGCCCCTTTCGCGACACAAGGCCGCTCCCACAAAGATCGCGCGCCCCTCAGGGCCTGTCGTGCAGCCTCGTGACTGGCATTTTTAGCACACTCCGGGTGCCCGTTCCATCTGCCGCGCCCCTTGACCGGCGGCGTTCACGGCGCCACCCTGAGCCACTTTTCTTTCGATCCACCGCGGCCACGCGCCGCCAAGAGGAACCACCCCATGAGCGTTCGCCTCGGCATTGTCATGGACCCCATCGCGTCCATCTCCTACAAGAAGGACAGCTCGCTGGCCATGCTGCTGGCCGCTCAGGCACGCGGCTGGAGCCTGTTCTACATGGAGCAGCGCGACCTGTACCTGGGGGCCGGCCAGGCCCGTGCGCAGATGCGCCCGCTGAAAGTGTTCGCCGACCCGGCCCGCTGGTTCGAGCTGGGCGAAGAGCAGGACAGCGCGCTGGCCGAGCTGGATGTGGTGCTGATGCGCAAGGACCCGCCGTTCGACATGGAGTTCGTCTACAGCACCTACCTGCTGGAGCAGGCCGAGCGCGAAGGCGTGCTGGTCGTCAACCGCCCGCAGAGCCTGCGCGACTGCAACGAAAAACTGTTCGCCACCCAGTTCCCGCAGTGCATGGCACCGACCCTGGTCAGCCGCCGCGTGGACATTCTGCGCGAGTTCGCCAACAGCCGCGGTGATGTGATCCTCAAGCCGCTGGACGGCATGGGCGGCGCCTCGGTGTTCCGCCACCGCAAGGACGACCCGAACCTGTCGGTGATCCTCGAAACCCTGACCCAGCACGGCAACCAGCAGATCATGGCCCAGGAATACCTGCCGCAGATCGTCGATGGCGACAAGCGCATCCTGATGATCGACGGCGAGCCGGTCGACTACTGCCTGGCGCGCATCCCGGCCAGCGGCGAGACCCGCGGCAACCTGGCCGCTGGCGGCCGTGGCGAGGCCCGCCCGTTGACCGAGCGCGACCGCTGGATCGCCGCCCAGGTCGGCCCGACCCTGCGCGAGAAGGGCCTGCTGTTCGTGGGCCTGGACGTGATCGGCGACTACCTCACCGAAATCAACGTCACCAGCCCCACCTGCATCCGCGAGATCGACGCTGCCTACAACACCGATATCGGCGGGCAACTGATGGATGCCATTGATCGCCAGCTGAAGACGCGCTGACCGCCGACGCACGGCAACTACCCAGAGTGGGGTATGATGCGGGTCCTTATTGCCTGGCCTGCTGCCCCGCCCTGCGGTTGCTGGATACCTGATGACGCTGCCCGCTGACATCCCCGCCGACCTGCTGCCTCCCCGCGTTCGCCCGATGGACCGGCTCGGCTTCACCCTGTTCCTGGCTGCCCTGGTGCACCTGGCGCTGATTCTCGGTGTCGGCTTCAGCGTGATCAAGCCGGCCGAAATCCGCCACACCATGGACATCACCCTGGCCACCTTCAAAAGCGAGAAAGCGCCGGAGAAGGCCGACTTCCAGGCCCAGGACAACCAGCAAGGCAGCGGCACCCTGGACAAGAAGGCAGTGCCTACCACCACCGAACTGGCACCGTTCCAGGACAGCAAGATCAACAAGATCACCCCGCCGCCTGCCGCCAGGCCCGAGGTTATCCCGCCGCCTACGCCCGAGAAGTCGGCGGTGGCGACCAAGGCGCCGAAGCCGCAGAAAGTCGAGCCCAAGCCGAAGGAAAGCAAGCCGCAGCCCAAGCCGGCGGCGCCGGTGCCGGACTTCGACAGCTCGCAGCTGTCCAGCCAGATCGCCAGCCTGGAGGCGGAGCTGTCCAACGAACAGCAGATGTACGCCAAACGGCCGCGCATCCACCGGCTCAACGCCGCCTCGACCATGCGCGACAAGGGTGCCTGGTACAAGGAAGAGTGGCGCAAGAAGGTCGAGCGGGTGGGCAACCTGAACTACCCCGACGAAGCGCGCCGGCAGCAGATTTACGGCAACTTGCGCATGATGGTGTCGATCAACCGCGATGGTTCGCTGTACGAAGTGCTGGTGCTGGAGTCGTCCGGGCAGCCGGTGCTGGACCAGGCGGCGCAGCGCATCGTGCGGCTGGCGGCGCCGTTTGCACCGTTTACCGGGGACCTGGCCGAGTTCGACCGGCTGGAAATCATCCGCACCTGGCGCTTTGCCCGTGGGGACCGTTTGTCCAGTAACTGAACAGGGCCGCTTCGCGCCCCATCGCCGGCAAGCCTGCTCCCACACCGATCGCATTGATCTCAAGCCATGTGCTATCCCTGTGGGAGCGGGCGTGCCCGCGAAGAGGCCGGCATGATCGACACAAAGCTCACCTTGTCAGCCTCGCCACCTGGCGCCACACTATCCCCCATGAAAACCCTCACGCCGAGCTACCTCAAGCATCAGTTCCTGATCGCCATGCCGCACATGGCTGATCCGAACTTCGCCCAGACCCTCACGTACATCGTCGAGCACAACGCCCATGGCGCCATGGGCCTGGTGGTCAACCGGCCGCAGGAGCTGAACCTGGCCGACATCCTCGAGCAGCTGCGCCCGGACGAATTGCCGCCGGCCAGCACCTTGCAGGTGCCGATCTACCAAGGTGGCCCGGTACAGACCGACCGCGGCTTCGTACTGCACAGCAGCGAATGCAGCTTCCAGGCCAGCGTGGCCCTGGAAGGGCTGTCGCTGACCACCTCGCAGGACATCCTGCTGGCCATCGCCGCCGGCGTAGGGCCGAAACAAAGCCTGATCACCCTTGGCTATGCCGGCTGGGAAGCCGGCCAGCTGGAAGCGGAGCTGGCCGATAACGCCTGGCTCAACTGCCCGTTCGACCCGGAAATCATCTTCGACATGGCCAGCGACCTGCGCCTGGAGGCCGCCGCCGCCAGCCTGGGTATCAACCTGAGCCTGCTGACCAGCCAGGCGGGCCACGCCTGATGGCCGAACTGCATTCCGAGCTACGGCTGTTGCTGGGCTTCGACTACGGCAGCAAGCAGATTGGCGTGGCCGTCGGCCAGGTGGTCACCGGCCAGGCCCGCGAACTGTGCACCCTGAAAGCGCAGAACGGCGTACCGGACTGGGCCCAGGTGGAAAAACTGATTGCCGAATGGAAGCCGGACGCCATCGTCGTCGGCCTGCCGCTGAACATGGACGGCACGCCCAGCGAAATGAGCGCCCGCGCCGAAAAGTTCGCCCGCCGCCTGAACGGCCGCTTCAACCTGCCCGTGCACACCCACGACGAGCGCCTGACCACCTTCGAAGCCAAGGGCGAGCGCATGGCCCGTGGCGGCCAGCGTGGCAGCTACCGCGACAACCCGGTCGATGCCATTGCCGCGGCCCTGTTGCTGCAGGGCTGGCTGGAGGCCAATACCTGATCATCTTTGCCGCCGGGCGCACCCGGCGCACCCTTCCGAGGAGCCCGCAATGAGCCTACCCAACCCCGCCGAGCTGATCCGGCAGATGGCTGACGACCTTCGCGCCCACCTGGCCCGCCGGGCCATTACCGAGCCGCGGTACATCGGTATCCGCACTGGCGGCGTCTGGGTTGCCCAGGCCCTGCAGGAAGCCATGGGCGACAGCAGCCCGATGGGCACCCTCGACGTTTCGTTCTATCGCGACGACTTCAGCCAGAACGGCCTGCACCCGCAAGTGCGCCCGTCCGAGCTGCCGTTCGAGGTCGAGGGCCAGCACCTGGTGCTGGTGGATGACGTGCTGATGAGCGGCCGCACCGTGCGCGCCGCGCTCAACGAACTGTTCGATTACGGTCGCCCGGCCAGCGTCACCCTGGTCTGCCTGCTGGACCTGGATGCCGGTGAACTGCCGATCCGCCCGAATGTGCTCGGCGCCACCCTGTCGCTGGCTGCCCATGAACGGGTAAAATTGACCGGACCCGCACCGCTCGCCCTCGAGCGCCAGGACCTCGCCTCCGCTTCCGCCCTTTAAGAGTCCCCTCGCGATGACGCCAATCGACGCCAAGCGCCCGCTGCAGCTCAATGATCAGGGCCAGCTGCGCCATTTCCTCTCGCTCGACGGTTTGCCCCGCGAACTGCTCACCGAGATCCTCGACACCGCCGACTCCTTCCTGGAAGTCGGTGCCCGGGCCGTGAAGAAAGTCCCGTTGCTGCGCGGCAAGACCGTGTGCAACGTGTTCTTCGAGAACTCGACCCGCACCCGTACCACCTTCGAGCTGGCGGCCCAGCGGTTGTCCGCCGATGTCATCAGCCTGAACGTGTCGACCTCCTCGACCAGCAAGGGCGAGACCCTGTTCGACACCCTGCGCAACCTCGAAGCCATGGCCGCCGACATGTTCGTCGTGCGCCATTCGGATTCTGGCGCGGCGCACTTCATCGCCGAGCACGTATGCCCTGAAGTGGCGGTGATCAACGGCGGCGACGGCCGCCACGCACACCCGACCCAGGGCATGCTCGACATGCTCACCATTCGCCGCCACAAGGGCAGCTTCGAGAACCTGTCGGTGGCCATCGTCGGCGACATCCTGCATTCGCGCGTGGCGCGTTCCGACATGCTCGCGCTGAAAGCCCTGGGCTGCCCGGACATCCGCGTGATCGGCCCGAAAACCCTGATCCCGATCGGTATCGAGCAGTATGGCGTGAAGGTGTACACCGACCTCGCCGAAGGCCTGAAGGACGTCGATGTGGTGATCATGCTGCGCCTGCAGCGTGAGCGCATGGCCGGTGGCCTGCTGCCCAGCGAAGGCGAGTTCTACCGCTTGTTCGGCCTGACCACCGCGCGCCTGGCCGGGGCCAAGCCCGATGCCATCGTCATGCACCCAGGCCCGATCAACCGTGGCGTGGAAATCGAGTCGGCAGTGGCCGACGGCAAGCACTCGGTGATCCTCAACCAGGTCACCTATGGCATCGCCGTGCGCATGGCCGTGCTGTCCATGGCCATGAGCGGGCAGAACGCGCAACGTCAATTCGACCAGGAGAACGCCCAGTGACCATCAGTATTCTCGGCGCCCGGGTCATCGACCCCAACAGCGGCCTGGACCAGGTCACCGACCTGCACCTGGACGGCGGCCGCATTTCCGCCATCGGCGCCGCCCCGGCCGGCTTCAGCGCCAGCCGCACGATCCACGCCGCAGGCCTGGTGGCCGCGCCCGGCCTGGTAGACCTCGGCGTATCCCTGCGCGAGCCGGGCTACAGCCGCAAAGGCAACATCGCCAGCGAAACCCGCGCCGCCGTCGCCGGCGGCGTCACCAGCCTGTGCTGCCCGCCGCAGACCAAGCCGGTGCTGGACACCTCGGCCGTGGCCGAACTGATCCTCGACCGCGCACGCGAGGCTGCCAATAGCAAGGTCTACCCGATCGGCGCGCTGACCAAGGGCCTGGAAGGCGAGCAACTGGCCGAGCTGGTGGCCCTGCGCGACACCGGTTGCGTGGCCTTCGGCAACGGCCTGAAGGAAATCCCCAACAACCGTACCCTGGCCCGTGCCCTGGAATACGCCGCCACGTTCGACCTGACCGTGGTGTTCCACTCCCAGGACCGCGACCTGGCCCACGGCGGCCTGGCCCATGAAGGTGCCATGGCCAGCTTCCTTGGCTTGCCGGGCATTCCGGAAACCGCCGAGACCGTGGCGCTGGCGCGCAACCTGCTGCTGGTGGAGCAGACCGGCGTGCGTGCGCACTTCACCCAGATCACCAGTGCCCGTGGCGCGCGGCTGATCGCGCAGGCCCAGCAGCTCGGCCTGCCGGTGACCGCCGATGTGGCGCTGTACCAGCTGATCCTCACCGACGAATCGCTGCGTGAGTTCTCCAGCCTGTACCACGTGCAGCCACCGCTGCGCACCGCCGCCGACCGTGACGGCCTGCGTGCGGCGGTGAAGTCGGGGGTGATCCAGGCGATCTCCAGCCATCACCAGCCCCACGAGCGCGACGCCAAGCTGGCCCCGTTCGGCGCCACCGAGCCGGGTATCAGCAGCGTCGAGCTGCTGCTGCCACTGGCCATGACCCTGGTACAGGACGGCCTGCTCGACCTGCCCACCCTGCTGGCGCGCCTGAGCAGCGGCCCGGCGGCGGCCCTGCGCCTGCCGGCAGGGGAAATCAAGGCCGGTGGCGCAGCCGACCTGGTGCTGTTCGACCCGCAAGCCTCGACCGTGGCTGGCGAGCAGTGGTTCTCGCGCGGCGAGAACTGCCCGTTCATCGGCCACTGCCTGCCGGGTGCGGTGCGTTATACCTTGGTCGATGGGCATGTCTGCCACGAGGCCTGAGTAGCCTCTGTGGGAGCGGCCTTGTGTCGCGATAGGGCCGCAAAGCGGCCCCAGCAATCTATGGATGATGCCGAGAACCTGGGGCCGCCGCGCGGCCCTTTCGCGACGCAAGGCCGCTCCCACATTGACCGCATGCAACCTTGAGCCTGCCACCGACCATTCATCCCCCGCGGTTGAAATCCTTCCCCCCACCCCCATATGAGTCTGCATCAGGCACTTTCGCCCCGCTGCGTGGAGACTCTCCCCTTGACCACCATCGTTTCTGTCCGCCGTAACGGCAAAGTCGTCATGGGCGGCGACGGCCAGGTATCCCTCGGCAACACCGTGATGAAAGGCAACGCCAAGAAAGTGCGCCGCCTGTACCACGGCCAGGTCATCGCCGGCTTTGCCGGTGCCACTGCCGATGCCTTCACCCTGTTCGAACGCTTTGAAGGCCAGCTGGAGAAGCACCAGGGCCACCTGGTCCGTGCCGCCGTCGAGCTGGCCAAGGAATGGCGTACCGACCGCTCCCTGAGCCGCCTGGAGGCCATGCTGGCCGTGGCCAACAAGGACGCCTCGCTGATCATCACCGGCAACGGTGACGTGGTCGAACCCGAAGACGGCCTGATCGCCATGGGTTCCGGCGGCGCCTACGCCCAGGCCGCAGCCCGCGCCCTGCTGAACAAGACCGACCTCTCGGCCCGCGAAATCGCCGAGACCGCCCTGAACATCGCCGGCGACATCTGCGTGTTCACCAACCACAACCTGACCATCGAGGAGCAGGACCTGGCCGACTGATTCAGCTGTTCTGGCGCCCCTTCCCGGTGACGGGGCTTTTCCACGCTGACTCATCTGCCCAAGGACCATTTTCATCATGTCCATGACCCCCCGCGAGATCGTCCACGAACTCAACCGCCACATCATCGGCCAGGACGACGCCAAGCGCGCCGTGGCCATTGCCCTGCGCAACCGCTGGCGGCGCATGCAGCTGCCCGCCGAGCTGCGTGCCGAAGTGACCCCGAAGAACATCCTGATGATCGGCCCCACCGGTGTCGGCAAGACCGAAATCGCCCGCCGCCTGGCCAAACTGGCCAATGCGCCATTCCTCAAGGTCGAAGCCACCAAGTTCACCGAAGTGGGCTACGTGGGCCGCGACGTCGAGTCGATCATCCGTGACCTGGCCGATGCCGCGCTGAAGATGCTGCGCGAGCAGGAGATCGTCCGCGTGCGCCACCGCGCCGAAGACGCCGCCGAAGACCGCATCCTCGACGCCCTGCTGCCACAGGCGCGGGTGACCAGCTTCAGCGAGGAAGCGGCGCAAACCAGCAGCGACTCCAATACCCGCCAGCTGTTCCGCAAGCGCCTGCGCGAAGGCCAGCTGGACGACAAGGAAATCGAAATCGAAGTAGCCGATGCCGTGGGCGTGGAAATTGCCGCACCGCCCGGCATGGAAGAAATGACCAACCAGCTGCAGAGCCTGTTCGCCAACATGGGCAAAGGCAAGCGCAAGGCGCGCAAGCTGAAGGTCAAGGAAGCGCTGAAGATGGTTCGCGATGAAGAAGCGAGCCGCCTGGTCAACGAGGACGAGCTCAAGGCCAAGGCGCTGGAAGCGGTCGAACAACACGGCATCGTGTTCATCGACGAAATCGACAAGGTTGCCAAGCGTGGCAACGTTGGCGGCGCCGATGTGTCTCGTGAAGGCGTGCAGCGCGACCTGCTGCCGCTGATCGAAGGCTGCACCGTCAACACCAAGCTGGGCATGGTCAAGACCGACCACATCCTGTTCATTGCCTCGGGTGCGTTCCACCTGAGCAAGCCGAGCGATCTGGTGCCCGAGCTGCAAGGCCGCCTGCCGATCCGCGTCGAGCTCAAGGCCCTGACCCCGGAAGACTTCGAGCGCATCCTGCAAGAGCCGCACGCGTCGCTGACCGAGCAGTACCAGGCCCTGCTGAAGACCGAAGGGCTGAACATCGAGTTCGTCGCCGATGGTATCAAGCGCCTGGCCGAGATTGCCTACCAGGTCAACGAAAAGACCGAGAACATCGGTGCCCGCCGTCTGCACACCCTGCTCGAGCGCCTGCTCGAAGAGGTGTCGTTCAGTGCCGGTGACCTGGCCAGCACCCACGACGAAGCGCCGATCCAGATCGATGCGGCCTATGTGAACAGCCACCTGGGTGAGCTGGCGCAGAACGAAGACCTGTCGCGTTACATCCTGTAAGACTGGTTGCGACAGTTTCGCGGGTAAACCCGCTCCCAAAGGGTCATCACAATGCCAAGGTATGTGATGACCCTGTGGGAGCGGGTTTACCCGCGAAAGGGCCCTTGAATCCCTCACCCATAAGCTGGAAGCTGTGCTTCATTAGCTCCCGAGAGATTCAGCCCATGGCCCGCCTGCCCACCGCCATCAACCTGCACAAAGCCTCGAAAACCCTCAGCCTCACCTACGCCCCCGGCGAGGTCTACCACTTGCCCGCCGAATTCCTGCGTGTGCACTCCCCCTCCGCCGAGGTCCAGGGCCACGGCAACCCCATCCTGCAGTTCGGCAAGATCAACGTCGGCCTCAGCGGCCTGGAACCTGCCGGCCAATACGCACTGAAACTGACCTTCGACGACGGCCATGACAGCGGCCTGTTCACCTGGGAATACCTCGAACAGCTGTGCCTGCGCCAGGAACAGCTGTGGGCCGAGTACCTCGACGAGCTGCACAAGGCCGGAAAATCCCGCGATCCCGCCGCGTCGGTGGTCAAACTCATGCTCTAGCGCAAGGCCTGAAAGGTTTAGAGCGCATTTTCTAGATTCATCTGTTTGAATGGCTTACAGACAGCCCAGTGAAGGGCTGTCTTGCGCATTACATGAAAGTCGGGTAACCAATGAGGCTGGCAAGCTCCCTGCATCCAGTTGCAGGCAGCCAGCACTCGCGCAGCACCGCTGTTCCTTATCACTGGTCACCCGAGTAGCAGTACCGGGCTCAGAACTGTGCACCTGTCACAGCAACCGGTACTCGTCTCAGGACAACGGAGCGTCTTAGATGAGTAACAAGAACAACGATGAGTTGCAGCGGCAAGCCTCGGAAAACACCCTGGGGCTGAACCCGGTCATCGGTATCCGGCGCAAGGACCTGTTGAGCTCGGCACGTACCGTGCTGCGCCAGGCCGTGCGCCAGCCGCTGCACAGCGCCAAGCATGTGGCGCACTTCGGCCTGGAGCTGAAGAACGTGTTGCTGGGCAAGTCCAGCCTGGCCCCGGAAAGCGACGACCGTCGCTTCAATGACCCGGCCTGGCGCCACAACCCGCTGTACCGCCGCTACCTGCAGACCTACCTGGCCTGGCGCAAGGAGTTGCAGGACTGGATCGGCAGCAGCGACCTGTCGCCCCAGGACATCAGCCGCGGCCAGTTCGTCATCAACCTGATGACCGAAGCCATGGCACCGACCAACACCCTGTCCAACCCGGCAGCGGTCAAACGCTTCTTCGAAACCGGCGGCAAAAGCCTGCTCGACGGCCTGTCCAACCTGGCCAAGGACATGGTCAACAACGGCGGCATGCCCAGCCAGGTGAACATGGACGCCTTCGAGGTGGGCAAGAACCTGGGCACCAGCGACGGCGCCGTGGTTTACCGCAACGACGTGCTCGAGCTGATCCAGTACAGCCCCATCACCGAACAGGTGCACGCCCGGCCGCTGCTGGTGGTGCCACCACAGATCAACAAGTTCTACGTGTTCGACCTGAGCCCGGAAAAGAGCCTGGCGCGCTTCTGCCTGCGCGAGCAGCACCAGACGTTCATCATCAGCTGGCGCAACCCGACCAAGGCCCAGCGCGAATGGGGCCTGTCCACCTACATCGATGCGCTCAAGGAGGCGGTCGACGCGGTGCTGGCGATTACCGGCAGCAAGGACCTGAACATGCTCGGTGCCTGCTCCGGCGGCATCACCTGCACCGCGCTGGTGGGGCACTACGCCGCCCTGGGCGAGAACAAGGTCAATGCCCTGACCCTGCTGGTCAGCGTGCTCGACACCACCCTCGACAACCAGGTCGCGCTGTTCGTCGACGAACAGACCCTGGAGGCGGCCAAGCGCCATTCCTACCAGGCCGGCGTGCTCGAAGGCAGCGAGATGGCCAAGGTGTTCGCCTGGATGCGGCCCAACGACCTGATCTGGAACTACTGGGTCAATAACTACCTGCTCGGCAACGAACCGCCGGTGTTCGACATCCTGTTCTGGAACAACGACACCACACGCCTGCCGGCCGCCTTCCACGGCGACCTGATCGAGATGTTCAAGAGCAACCCGCTGACCCGCCCGCACGCCCTCGAAGTATGCGGCACGGCGATCGACCTGAAACAGGTCAAGTGCGACATCTACAGCCTCGCCGGCACCAACGACCACATCACCCCGTGGCAGTCGTGCTACCGCTCGGCCCACCTGTTCGGCGGCAACATCGAGTTCGTGCTGTCCAACAGCGGCCATATCCAGAGCATCCTCAACCCGCCCGGCAACCCCAAGGCGCGCTTCATGACCGGCGCCGACCGCCCGGGCGACCCCGTGGCCTGGCAGGAGAACGCCACCAAGCATGCAGATTCCTGGTGGCTGCACTGGCAAAGCTGGCTGGGCGAACGGGCCGGCGAGCTGAAAAAGGCGCCGACCCGCCTGGGCAACCGGGCCTATGCGGCCGGCGAAGCCGCCCCGGGCACCTACGTTCACGAGCGTTGAGCCGTGGCCCCTGCGGGGCGCCATGGTGTTCATTTCACCCAAGAGTCACGTGCATGCCGCAACCTTACATATTCAGGACCGTCGAGCTGGACGACCAGTCCATCCGCACTGCCGTGCGCCCGGGCAAGCCGCACCTGACGCCGCTGCTGATCTTCAATGGCATCGGCGCCAACCTTGAGCTGGTGTTCCCGTTCATCGAGGCGCTGGACCCGGAGCTGGAAGTCATCGCCTTCGACGTGCCCGGTGTCGGTGGCTCGTCGACGCCACGCCACCCGTATCGCTTCCCCGGGCTGGCCAAGTTGACCGCACGCATGCTCGATTACCTCGATTACGGCCAGGTCAACGTCATCGGTGTGTCCTGGGGCGGCGCCCTGGCCCAGCAGTTCGCCCACGACTACCCCGAGCGCTGCAAGAAGCTGGTGCTGGCCGCCACCGCTGCCGGTGCGGTGATGGTGCCGGGCAAACCCAAGGTGCTATGGATGATGGCCAGCCCGCGGCGCTACGTGCAGCCGTCGCATGTCATCCGCATTGCGCCGTTGATCTATGGTGGCGGTTTCCGGCGTGACCCGGACCTGGCCATGCACCATGCCGCCAAGGTGCGCTCCGGCGGCAAGCTGGGTTACTACTGGCAGCTGTTCGCCGGGCTTGGCTGGACCAGCATCCACTGGCTGCACAAGATCCAGCAGCCGACCCTGGTGCTGGCCGGCGACGACGACCCGCTGATCCCGCTGATCAACATGCGCCTGCTGGCCTGGCGGATTCCCAATGCCCAGCTACACATTATCGACGACGGTCATCTGTTCCTGATCACCCGGGCCGAGGCCGTCGCCCCGATCATCATGAAATTCCTGCAGCAGGAGCGTCAGCGCGCGGTCATGCACCCGCGCCCGGCATCGGGTGGGTGAATGCGCCTTGAGAACCTGTGGGAGCGGGTTTACCCGCGAATCATCCAGCGCGGTGTATGGCACCGGCTTTGCCGGTGTTCGCGGGTAAACCCGCTCCCACAAGGGTCAGCAGCTGGAAGCGGTCAGACGAGGGAGTGTTGCCATGAAAGACAAACCGGCCAGAGGATCGACAACGCTCCCCGCCACCAGCATGAATGTGCAGAACGCCATGCTCGGCCTGCGCGGTCGCGACCTGCTTTCCACGCTGCGCAACGTTGGCCGTCACGGCCTGCGCCACCCGCTGCATACCGCGCATCATCTGCTGGCGCTTGGCGGGCAGCTGGGGCGGGTGATGCTGGGTGACACACCTCACCAGCCGAACCCGCGCGACGCGCGCTTCAGCGACCCTACGTGGAGCCAGAACCCGTTCTACCGCCGCGGCCTGCAGGCATATCTGGCCTGGCAGAAGCAGACGCGCCAGTGGATCGATGAAAGCCACCTGCACGATGATGACCGCGCACGCGCGCACTTTCTGTTCAACCTGATCAACGATGCACTGGCCCCCAGCAACTCGCTGCTCAATCCACTGGCGGTCAAGGAGCTGTTCAATACCGGCGGCCAGAGCCTGGTGCGTGGGGTGGCACACCTGCTCGAAGACCTGCGACACAATGATGGCCTGCCCCGTCAGGTAGACGAGCGCGCCTTCGAAGTGGGCGGCAACCTGGCCACCACGCCTGGCGCCGTGGTGTTTCGCAACGAGCTGCTGGAGCTGATCCAGTACAAGCCAATGAGCGAGCGCCAGCATGCCCGCCCTCTGCTGGTGGTGCCGCCACAGATCAACAAGTTCTACATCTTCGACCTCAGCCCCGCCAACAGCTTCGTCCAGTACATGCTCAAACACGGCTTGCAGGTGTTCATGGTCAGCTGGCGCAACCCCGACCCGCGCCACCGCGAATGGGGCCTGTCCAGCTACGTGCAGGCGCTGGAAGAAGCGCTCAACGCCTGCCGCAGCATCAGCGGCAACCGCGACCCCAACCTGATGGGCGCCTGCGCCGGCGGCCTGACCATGGCCGCACTGCAGGGCCACCTGCAGGCCAAGCAGCAACTGCGCCGGGTACGCAGCGCCACCTACCTGGTCAGCCTGCTGGACAGCAAGTTCGAAAGCCCCGCCAGCCTGTTCGCCGACGAGCAGACCCTCGAAGCCGCCAAGCGCCGCTCTTACCAGCGCGGCGTGCTGGATGGCGCCGAGGTGGCACGGATCTTCGCCTGGATGCGGCCGAACGACCTGATCTGGAACTACTGGGTCAACAACTACCTGCTCGGCAAGACACCACCGGCCTTCGACATCCTCTACTGGAACGCCGACAGCACGCGCCTGCCCGCCGCGCTGCATGGCGACCTGCTGGACTTCTTCAAGCTCAACCCGCTGACCCACCCCGCCGGCCTGGAGGTGTGCGGTACGCCCATCGACCTGCAGAAGGTGGCACTGGACAGCTTCACCGTGGCCGGCAGCAACGACCACATCACCCCGTGGGACGCGGTGTACCGCTCGGCCTTGCTGCTGGGTGGCGAGCGGCGCTTCGTGCTGGCCAACAGCGGGCACATCCAGAGCATCATCAACCCGCCCGGCAACCCCAAGGCCTACTACCTGGCCAACCCCAAGCTGTCCAGCGACCCACGCGCCTGGTTCCACGACGCCAAGCGCAGCGAAGGCAGCTGGTGGCCGCTGTGGCTGGAATGGATCACCCAGCGCTCCGGCCCGCTCAAGGCGCCACGCAGCGAGCTGGGCAACGCCACCTACCCGGCGCTGGGACCCGCGCCGGGTACCTACGTGATGACTCGATGAGCACGCCGACGGGATGAAGACGCGCGACCGTATCCTCGAATGCGCCCTGCAGTTGTTCAACCAGCAGGGCGAGCCCAACGTATCCACGCTGGAGATCGCCAACGAGCTGGGCATCAGCCCTGGCAACCTGTACTACCACTTCCATGGCAAGGAGCCGTTGGTGCTGGGGCTGTTCGAACGCTTTGAAGAAGCGCTGATGCCGCTGCTCGACCCGCCACTGGAAGTACGCCTGGATGCCGAAGATTACTGGTTGTTCCTGCACCTGATCGTCGAGCGCATGGCGCAATACCGCTTCCTGTTCCAGGACCTGTCGAACCTGGCCGGGCGCCTGCCGAAGCTGGCGCGCGGCATGCGCAGCCTGGTCAATGCGCTCAAGCGCACACTGGCAGCGTTGCTCGCCAGCCTCAAGAGCCAGGGGCTGGTGGAGAGTGATACGCAGGCGCTGGGGCAACTGGTGGAACAGATCACCCTGACCCTGATGTTCTCGCTGGATTACCAGCGGGTCCTTGGGCGCGAGGGGGATGTGGGGATCGTGGTGTACCAGGTGATGATGCTGGTGGCGCCGCATCTGCAGGGCCAGGCACGGGCGGCGGCGGAGCAGTTGGCGGTGGGGTATCTGGAAGGATAAGCCTGCTGGTGCGGCGCTGAGGCCTTCGCGGGCTTGCCCGCTCCCACAGGGGCTTTGCGCTGTACCTGTGGGAGCGGGCGAGCCCGCGAAGCAGACGACGCGGTATCAGATCAAAGTACCAGTGCCGTTCGCTGCCGACGGGTTGCTGCTGGCCGGCGCGGTAGCCGGGGCCGGGGCTGCGGTTGCAGCTGGAGCAGCGCTGGCTGCCGGCTTGGCGGCGGCCGGTTTGGCCGGGGCTTTCTTCACCGCAGGCTTCTTGGCTGCCGCAGGCTTGGCTGCAGGTTTCGCCGCTGCTGTCTTGGCCGCTGCTGTCTTGGCTGCAGGCTTCGCCGCTGCAGTTTTAGCCGCCGGCTTGGCCGCGGCGGTTTTCGCCGCAGGTTTGGCCGCTGCCGTCTTCGCCAGTGGCTTGGCCGCAGCCTTGCTGGTCGCCGGTTTGGCTGCTGCACGCGACGAGATCGGCGTAACCGACGCGCCGGTCAGTTTCTCGATCTGCCTGGTCAGGCTGTCCACCTGCTGGTGCAGCGCCTTGATCTCGTTGCGGCTCGGCACGCCAAGGCGCGAGATGGCGCTGTTCAGGCGCTTGTCGAAGGCTTCTTCGAGCTCGCTCCACTTGCCCAGCGCACGGTCCTTGACCCCGGATACACGCGAGCTGGTCGACGACTTGGCGGTCTCCGCCACGTCTTCAGCGCTCTTTTTCGCCTGCTTCTCGGCCTTCTCGCCATCCTTCACCAGCGAGTCGAACAGCTTCGGGCCGTCCTGGTCGATCTTCGAATAGATACCCAGCCCCGCCAGCCAGATCTTGCGGGAGTACTTCTCGATCCCGCCGACCCAGGAGCTGCCTTCTTTTTCGGAATTCTTCTTGCCAGCCATCCTGCTCTCCTTATGGTTTGTGCGCGACGCGCTCAAGCAGCTCGTGCAGCTGTTCAAGCTTGATGGACAACGCCTCAACGTCATGTTTAGACGGAATGCCCAGGCGATTCAAGGCGCGACCGACCCGTGCGTCGAAAGCTTTTTCGATTTTATCGAGTTGAATTTCCACGCGCCCCGGAACGCGGCTGACGGCCTGGGTCGCTTCGTCGATCTGGTGGTTGGCCGCATCCAGTTCTTTGTCCAGGCGCTGCTTGCCACGCTTCTCGACGCCTTCGCCGGCCTTGACCAGCTCGTTGAAGTAGTCAAAGCCTTCCTGGCCCACGCGCGCATAGGCGCCGATGCCCGCCAGCCAGATCTTGCGCGCGTAGCCGCGCACCTCGCCCAGCGTGCCTTGGGCGTCGTCCTTTTTCTTCACTGTCACTTTGGCCATGCTCTGTACCTCATGCTCATGAGTGGAGGAGAAACCGCCCATGGAGGTTGGGCTTGAGCACAAGGTAGAGAGGGAAATTAGAATCTTCACCCTAAGGTGAGCATGCATGGCCCGGGCGGGGATCAGGCCAGGGCTTTGTCCAGGGCCCGCTCGATCTCGCCCTTGATGGTGCCGCTCATCATCGACAGCATCATGCCCAGCTTCAGCTCCACCCGGATGCTGTCTTCGCCGATGTGCACGCTGCCGTTGGCGCCGCTGCGCGCCACATCGACCCGGTCGCCGTTCCAGGTGGCCTTGAGGTCGTATTCGCGGACCAGTTTTTCAACCAGCGCTTCGGCCTTGGCACGAGCGGCATCACGGCCGAGGGAATGTTTGCGTTCGACGCTGATCTGAGTCATGCGGATGTTCCTGAAGATGAAGACATAATGGGCATTATGCCCGCCCCTGCCCACTGGCACACCCTGCCAAGACAAATCCGCCCGTTCGCCCTAGAATGGCGGTACTTTTTTCCGGTGAAGCGATATGAACGACCAGCGCAAAGGCGACCAAGCCGAACCCACCACCCATTTCGGTTACCAGGACGTCCCTGAAAGCCAGAAGGCGAAGAAAGTCGCCGAAGTGTTCCACTCGGTGGCGGCCAAGTACGACCTGATGAACGATGTGCTTTCCGGCGGCATGCACCGGCTGTGGAAGCGCTTCACCATCGAGCTGTCCGGCGTGCGCGCCGGTAACCGTGTGCTGGACATTGCCGGCGGTACCGGCGACCTGGCCGCCAAGTTCTCGCGGCTGGTCGGCCCGACCGGGCAGGTAGTGCTCGCCGACATCAACGAATCGATGCTCAAGGTCGGCCGTGACCGCCTGCTCGACCGTGGCGTGGCCGGCAATATCGAGTTCGTCCAGGCCGACGCCGAGAAGCTGCCGTTCCCGGACAACCACTTCGACTGCGTGACCATTGCCTTCGGCCTGCGCAACGTCACCCACAAGGACCAGGCCATCCGCTCGATGCTGCGTGTGCTCAAGCCGGGCGGGCGCCTGCTGGTGCTGGAGTTCTCCAAACCGACCAACAAGCTGATGTCCAAGGCCTACGACGCCTACTCGTTCGCCTTCATGCCACTGGCCGGCAAGCTGATCACCAACGATTCGGAAAGCTACCGTTACCTCGCCGAGTCGATCCGCATGCACCCCGACCAGGAAACCCTCAAGAGCATGATGGTCGAGGCCGGTTTCGACCGCGTCACCTACCACAACATGACCAGCGGCATCGTTGCCGTGCACCGGGGGATCAAGCCCTGATGCTGCTGGCCGGGCTGCTCGCCAGTGCCGAACATGGCCTGAACCGCGTCCTGCGCATGGACAGCACGGCCCTGCCGCGGCTGGCTGCACTGGAAGGCAAGGTCATCGAGATCGACTGCCGGCAGCCGGCCCTGCAGGTGTTCATCCTGCCCGATGAACAAGGCCTGATGCTCGCCGCCCACTGGCAAGGCGAGGTCGATTGCAGTTTGCGCGCCCCGGCCGGCAGCCTGGCGCAACTGGCACTGGCCAGGGACAAGACCGCCGTGCTGCACAGCCCGCAGGTCGAACTGCACGGCGACAGCGCGGTACTGCTCGACCTGTTCGGGGTGCTGCAGGACCTGGAACTGGACTGGGAACACGAGCTGCAACGCTGGCTCGGCCCGGTCGCCACGGCCATGCTGGCCGGGCACATCCGCCTGCGCGCACGCTGGACCCGCCAGGGCCTGGCACGCTTCAGCCAGAACCTTGCCGAGTACCTGGCCGAAGAGTCCCGCACCCTGGTCGGCAAGCGCGAAGCCGAAGCCGCCTTCAGCGAACTCGATGCCCTGAAACTCGATACAGAACGCCTCGAGGCGCGCATCAAGCGCCTTTCCCGAACCCTTGATACCAGCGATAACGCATGAAGCTGCTCGCCGTCCGCCGTCTTTTTCGCATCCAGCGGGTCGTCATCCGTTACCGGCTGGATGACCTGCTGTTCGACTACCCGCTGCCCTGGTGGCTGATGAGCCTGCGCCTGCTGATGCCGTGGCGCTGGCTGCCGCGCAAGCCGTCCGCGCTCAGCCGTGGCGCGCGCCTGCGCCTGGCGCTGCAGGACCTGGGGCCGATTTTCATCAAGTTCGGTCAGTTGCTGTCCACCCGCCGCGACCTGCTGCCCACCGACATCGCCGATGAGCTGATGTTGCTGCAAGACCGCGTGCCGCCGTTCGACCCGCAAAAGGCCGTGGCGCTGATCGAAGAGCAACTCGGTGCCCCGGTCAGCCAGGTATTCAGCCGCTTCGACGTCGAGCCACTGGCCTCCGCCTCGGTCGCCCAGGTGCATGCCGCGCGCCTGAAAAGCGGTGAAGAGGTGGTGGTCAAGGTGGTCCGGCCAGGCCTCAAGCCGGTGATCGCCGCTGATATTGCCTGGCTGTTCCTGATCGCCAAAGGCGCCGAGCGAGTCTCTGCCGATGCCCGCCGCCTGCATCCGGTGGAAATCGTCGGCGACTACGAAAAGACCATCTACGACGAACTCGACCTGTTGCGCGAAGCGGGCAATGCCAGCCAGCTACGGCGCAACTTCGAAGGGTCGGAGCTGATGTATGTACCGCAGGTGTATTGGGACTGGTGCCGGCCGAAGGTGCTGGTGATGGAGCGTATCTACGGCGTTCCGGTGACCGACATGGCCACCCTCGCCGACCAGCGTACCGACATGAAGATGCTCGCCGAGCGCGGTGTGGAAGTGTTCTTCACCCAGGTGTTCCGCGACAGCTTCTTCCACGCCGACATGCACCCCGGCAACATCTTCGTCAGCACGGTCAGGCCATGGAGCCCGCAGTACATCGCCATCGACTGCGGCATCGTCGGCAGCCTGACGGACGAGGACCAGGACTACCTGGCGCGCAACCTGATCGCCTTCTTCAAGCGTGACTACCGCCGCGTCGCCCAGTTGCACATCGACTCGGGCTGGGTACCGGCGCACACCAAGGTCAACGAGTTCGAGGCGGCGATCCGCACAGTCTGCGAGCCGATCTTCGAAAAACCGTTAAAGGATATTTCCTTCGGCCAGGTGCTGATGCGCCTGTTCCAGACCGCCCGGCGCTTCAACATGGAAGTGCAGCCGCAGCTGGTCTTGCTGCAGAAGACCTTGCTCAACATCGAAGGCCTGGGCCGCCAGCTGTACCCCGATCTCGACCTGTGGAGCACCGCCAAGCCGTTCCTCGAACGCTGGATGCGCGAACGCATGAGCCCCAAGGCGGTGTTCGGCAACATCTACAGCCAGGCCGAACAGCTGCCGCACCTGGCCAACATGGCCCGCGATGTACTCGAACGCCTGTCACAACCGCACCTGCACGATCCGCAACTGCCCGAGCGCCGTCGCCAGGGTGACCGCTTGCCGCTGCGCGTGCTGGGTGCCGGCCTGCTGAGCGGCGGTGCGGTGCTGGCCGCCGCTGCCGCCGAAGCCGCCAGCCTGGCCGCCCCGGGCGCCTGGCCAGCCTGGCTGATGCTGGCCGCAGGCCTTTACCTGATCGTACGCCAATAGCCAGCCGCGCCCTTGGCTGGCACACTAGCGCAAAGGGCCTGGCACGGGAGCGGGCCCGCTTTGGAGTCGACGATGAAAGACTGGCTGGACGAGATCAAGTGGAACAGCGATGGCCTGGTACCGGCGATCGCCCAGGACCACAAGACCGGACGCGTGCTGATGATGGCCTGGATGAACCGCGAATCGCTGGCCCTGACCGCCGCCGAGCAGCGCGCCATCTATTGGTCGCGTTCGCGTGGCAAGCTGTGGCGCAAGGGCGAAGAGTCCGGGCATGTGCAGAAGCTGCATGAAATGCGCCTGGACTGCGATGCCGACGTGATCATCCTGATGGTCGAGCAACTGGGCCATATCGCCTGCCATACCGGCCGTGAAAGCTGCTTCTACCGCGTCTTCGACGGCGGCCAGTGGAAAACCGTCGACCCGGTCCTGAAAGACCCGGATGCAATCTACAGCGCAGGACACTGACATGAGCGACACCCTCAACCGCCTGGCCGACGTGCTTGAAGAACGCAAGCACGCGGCGCCCGACAGCTCCTACGTGGCCAGCCTGTACCACAAAGGCCTGAACAAGATCCTCGAGAAACTCGGTGAAGAGTCGATCGAGACGATCATTGCTGCCAAGGACGCTGCGGCCAGCAAGGATTACAGCGATGTCATCTACGAAACCGCCGACCTGTGGTTTCATAGCCTGGTCATGCTCAGCGCGCTGGGCCAGCATCCGCAAGCTGTGCTGGATGAGCTGGAACGCCGCTTCGGGCTTTCCGGGCATGATGAGAAGGCGGCTCGTCAGCCGTCTGCCTGATGTATTTTCCCGGGGCAGTGAGCGCCCCTGTGGGAGCGGGTTTACCCGCGAAGAATGCAACGCGGTATGAGGCACCGGCTTCGCCGGTGTTCGCGGGTGAACCCGCTCCCACAGGGACCGCGCTGCCAGGACAACTCGCTGTACCTGTCATTTTCAGGAGTACGAAATGGGTATCTTTGACTGGAAACACTGGATCGTCCTGCTGGTCGTCGTGGTCCTGGTGTTCGGCACCAAGAAGCTGAAAAACTTCGGCAGCGACCTGGGCGAGTCGATCAAGGGCTTTCGCAAGGCCATGAGCGACGAAGAAAACAAACCGGCCGAGCAGACCCCGCCGCCCGCCCAGGCCGTTCCGCCGGTACAGAACACTGCCCAGCAGAGCCAGGGCCACACCATCGATGGCCAGGCCCAACCGGTCCAAGAGCCGCAGCGGAAAGACTGACCCATGTTCGGCATCAGTTTCAGCGAGCTGCTGCTCGTCGGCCTGGTCGCTCTGCTGGTGCTCGGCCCCGAGCGCCTGCCCGGCGCCGCGCGCACGGCAGGCCTGTGGATTGGTCGGCTCAAGCGCAGCTTCAACAGCATCAAGATGGAAGTGGAGCGTGAAATCGGCGCCGACGAAATCCGTCGCCAGCTGCACAACGAGCACATCCTGCAGATGGAAGAGGAAGCCAAGCGCATCCTCAACCCGATGACGCCGCCGGCGCAGCCACCCGTCACCACGGCCACCGTGCAGCCCCCCGCCGGGCTCGAAGCCCGGCCGGTCGAGCCAGCTGCCAGCGCCGCCCACTCTTCTGAACCGCCTCAACCGCCGCGAGCCCCATGAGCGAGAACCCGGAACACGACCAGCCGATGCCGCTGGTGTCGCACCTGACCGAACTGCGCACCCGCCTGCTGCGCTGCGTCGCCGTCATTTTCCTGATCTTTGCCGGGCTGTTCTCCTTCGCCCAGCAGATCTACACCCTGGTTTCCGCGCCACTGCGCGATCACTTGCCGGCCAATGCGACGATGATCGCCACCGATGTGGCCTCGCCGTTCCTCACGCCGTTCAAGCTGACCATGATCGTCGCGCTGTTCCTGGCGATTCCGTTCATCCTGCAGCAGATCTGGGGTTTCATCGCACCCGGGCTGTATCGCCATGAAAAGCGCATCGCCATTCCGCTGCTGGTATCGAGCATCTTCCTGTTCTACGCCGGCATGGCCTTCGCCTACTTCCTGGTGTTCCCGCTGATCTTCGGCTTCTTCGCCAGCGCCACGCCGGAAGGCGTGTCGATGATGACCGACATCGCCAGCTACCTCGACTTCGTGATGACGCTGTTCTTCGCCTTTGGCGTAGCCTTCGAAATCCCGGTAGCGGTGGTGCTGCTGGTGTGGATCGGCGTGGTCGATGTGAAGTACCTGAAGAAGATCCGCCCCTACGTGATCATCGGCTGCTTCGTGGTCGGCATGGTCCTCACGCCGCCGGACATCTTCTCCCAGACCCTGCTGGCCGTCCCCATGTGGCTGCTGTTCGAGATCGGCGTGCTGTGCGGCAGCCTGATCCGCAAGCGCAGCGAAGCCGACGATAGCGCCACCAACGACCACAACGACCAGCCACCTGCGACCCAACCGTGAACCTGTTACTCCTGGAAGAGGCCGACTTCGTCGCGGCCGACCGCGTCGTTCTCGCTGACCGGCGCTTCACCCACATGCAGGACATCCACCGCGTGGCGGTGGGCGACAACCTGCGCGTGGGCCGTATCAATGGCCTGATGGGCCAGGCCACGGTACTGCGCCTGGAACAGCACGAGGCCGAACTTGAAGTGGCCTTCGACCAGCCACCACCCGCCAAGCTGCCGCTGACCTTGGTGCTGGCAGTGCCGCGACCAAAAATGCTGCGCCGGCTGTTCCAGACCGTAGCCACGCTGGGCGTGCCACGGCTGATCCTGGTGAACAGCTACAAGGTCGAAAAAAGTTTCTGGCAAACGCCCTTCCTGAACCCCGAGAGCATTCGCGAAAACCTCATCCTGGGCCTGGAACAGGCTCGCGATACGGTGCTGCCCGAGGTCATCATCGAAAAGCGCTTCAAGCCGTTCGTCGAAGACCGCTTGCCGGCCATCGCCGCAGGCAGCCTGGGCCTGGTCGGCCACCCTGGCCCCTACCCCGCCTGCCCACGTGCCGTGGAGCAGCCGGTGACCCTGGCCATCGGCCCCGAAGGTGGCTGGATACCTTACGAAGTGGATTTGCTGGGCAAGGCCGGCCTGGCTCCGGTGCAGCTGGGCGAGCGTATCCTGCGGGTCGAGACCGCCGTGACCGCCCTGCTTTCGCGGATTTTCTGACGAACAGGTCAGCTTTCACCCATAAAGTTTCCCTCCCCCAGGCCGATGGCCTTGGCAACACAACAAATAAACGTGCTGCCAAGCCGGCGGGGAGTTACACATGTATCAATGGTTCGCCCAATCGTTGGGCAATGTGAGCGTCAGTCGCAAACTCGGGCTGGGTTTCGGCCTGGTACTGCTGTTGACCCTGGCCATCACCCTGGCCGGCTGGCACGGCATGGACAGCATCATCAACCGTGGCGACAAGCTGGGCAACATCTCGGTCATCCAGCAGTACACCCAGGAATTGCGCATCGCCCGCCAGCATTACCAGCGCCAGCGTGACGAAGCCGCGGTGGCAGAGCTGGAAAAAGCCCTGGGCAACCTCGACCGCCAGGTCCAGCTGATGCTCACGCAGATCGAGAACCCCGCCGACCGCCAGCGCCTGGAGCAACAGCGCGAGGCCGTGCGCGGCTATCACCAGGCATTCAACGAACTGAAGCAGGCCGGCCAGCGCCGCGAGGCCAGCCGCGCCGCGCTTGGCGACACGGCCGACAAGGCGGTCGAGCTGGTCGGCCGGGTGCAACGCGGCCTGCTGGAGGGCGGCGATATCAGCCAGTACCAGTACGCGGTGCAAGTGAGCGCCTTGCTGCAACAGGCGCGCTTCCAGGTGCGTGGCTACACCTACAGCGGTAATGCCGAGTACCAGCAGACAGCACTGAAGGCCATTGACCAGGCCCTGGCCGAGCTGCGCGCGCTACCGGCCAAAGTGCCGGCGCAACATGCCGCCAGCCTGGATGACGCCGCCACGGCCATGGCCGGCTACCGCGACGCGGTCACCCAGTTCGGCAATGCCCAGACCGCCAGTGATCAGGCCTTGCAGAGCATGGTCGAGCACGGCACGGTGCTGCTGCAGACCAGCCAGGCGATGACCGCGTCGCAGACCGAGGTGCGCGACGCCGGTGCCGCCCAGGCCAAGATGCTGCTCGCGGTGGCCACTGTGCTGGCCCTGGCCCTCGGCCTGCTGGCCGCCTGGCTCATCACCCGGCAGATCGTCGCCCCGCTGCGCCAGACCTTGCAGGCCGCCGAACGCATTGCCAGCGGCGACCTCAGCCAGCACGCGCAGGTACAACGCCGCGATGAACTGGGCCAGTTGCAGGCCAGCATGCAGCGCATGACCCAGGGCCTGCGCGAGCTGATCGGCGGCATTGGTGATGGCGTCACGCAGATCGCCAGCGCGGCAGAGGAGCTGTCGGCGGTGACCGAGCAGACCAGCGCCGGGGTCAACAACCAGAAGGTCGAGACCGATCAGGTGGCGACCGCGATGAACCAGATGACCGCCACCGTGCATGAAGTGGCGCGCAATGCCGAGCAGGCCTCGGAAGCCGCGCTGATGGCCGACCAGCAGGCCCGCGAAGGTGACCGCGTGGTGGGCGAGGCAGTGGCGCAGATCGAGCGCCTGGCCGGCGAAGTGGTCAACTCCAGCGAAGCGATGAACCAGCTCAAGGCCGAAAGTGACAAGATCGGCAGCGTGCTCGATGTCATCAAGTCGGTGGCCCAGCAGACCAACCTGCTGGCCCTCAACGCCGCGATCGAGGCCGCCCGTGCCGGCGAGGCCGGGCGTGGTTTTGCCGTGGTGGCCGATGAGGTGCGCAGCCTGGCCCAGCGCACCCAGCAATCGACCGAAGAGATCGAAGAGCTGATCGCCGGCCTGCAAAGCGGCACCCAGCGCGTCGCCAGCGTGATGGACAGCAGCCGCCAGTTGACCGACAGCAGCGTGGAACTCACCCGCCGTGCCGGCAGCTCGCTGGAAACCATCACCCGCACCGTGTCGTCGATCCAGGCGATGAACCAGCAGATTGCCACCGCAGCGGAAGAACAGACGGCGGTGGCGGAAGAGATCAACCGCAGCGTGATGAATGTGCGGGACATTTCCGACCAGACCTCGGCGGCCAGCGAAGAGACGGCCAGCTCCAGCGTGGAGCTGGCGCGGCTGGGTACCCACCTGCAGGGGTTGGTGGGGCGGTTCAGGCTCTGACCTGATATGGGGCCGCCTGTGCGAAACCTGGAGGAGCGGGCAAGCCCGCGAACAGGCCAGCACAGGCGGAACGCTCCCACAAACTAAGGTGAAATTTCCTACCTGATTATCAGGTCAAGTCCTACAACTCCGCTGCCGATGGGCAAGGTGTGATGCCGGCAATGCGTCCGCATCCCCTCCCCCAATCGCACGGAGACTCACCATGCTCGGCTACCTCAACCGCAAGCTCGGCAACATCAGTGTCGGTGCCAAGCTCGCCCTCGGCTTCGCCGTGGTGCTACTGCTTACCCTGGCCACCACCATCAGTGGCTGGCGCGCGCTGGATGGCGCCATTGTGCGTTCGCAGCAACTCAGCGAAATCGGCCAGATCAATGACCTGACCAAGGACCTGCGCGCGGAACGCATCACCTACCGCGTGCTCAACGACGATGCCAGCAAGTCGCGCATCACCACCATCCTCGGTCAGCTCGACAGCATGCTGACCACTCTGCAACAACGCAGCAATGTAGATGACTCACGGCAAATGCTGAGCGAGAAGCTGGCCCTGTTGCAGCGCCTGCGCGATCAGTTCAGCGAACTGCAACGCAACGTCGCCAGCCGTGCCGCCATGCGCAAGGCCATGCAGGAACAGGAGCAGAAGCTCAACGAGGTGATCGACCAACTGCAGACCCAGGCCCTGCTGGAAATGCCCGCCGACAGCCAGCAAAGCGGTGTGCTGGGCCTGATGGATACCCTCAGCCGGCACATCGACAACGCCAACCAGCAGAGCCTGGTGCCTGCCTACACGTTCACCCCCGTAGAGAACTTCGCCAAGGTCGGCGACAGCGCCCTGGACGCCGCCGATGCCAGCCTGGCGCAACTGCTCAAGGGCCTTGCCCCGCTGCGCCTGGCGCGCACGTTGACCGAGCAGCCCGGTGTCGAACTGGCCCGCTACCGCGCCAGCCTGGACCAGTACCGGCGCGCCGCGGTCCGCGTCGAGCAATTGCAGAACGACCTGGAAACGATGGGCGATGAGCTGCGCGCGGTGAGCGTGGAGCTTGGCAAGCGCAAGGTCGAGCAACGCGACAGCGAAGCCCTGGCCGCCCGCTCGCTGCTGACCAGCGTGGCGCTGCTGGCGCTGGTGGTCGGGGTGCTGGCCGGCTGGCTGATCACCCTGCAGATTACCCAGCCGCTGCGCCAGACCCTGGCGCTGGCCGCACGCATTGCCAAGGGCGACCTGAGCCAGGTCGAAACCGTGCAACGCCGTGACGAGATGGGCCAGTTGCAGAGCAGCATGCGCGACATGACCTTGAGCCTGCGCGAGCTGATCGGCGGCATCGACCAAGGTGTCGGGCAACTGTCACAGGCGGCCTCGGAGCTGGCGACCAGCAGCGAGGACACCAAGCTGCGCATCAACCAGCAGCGCGAGGAAACCGACCAGGTGGCCACCGCCATGAACCAGATGAGCGCCACGGTGCAGGAAGTGGCGCAGAACGCCGAACAGGCCTCGCTGGCCGCGACCAACGCCGACCAGCAGGCGCAGCTCGGCGATCAGGTGGTTGCCGAGGCCATCGGCCGTATCGAGCAACTGGCCGGGCAGATGGACCATTGCCTGGCGGCCATGCAGCACCTGGCAGGCGAGAGCCAGCGCATCGGCAGCATTCTCGATGTGATCAAGTCGGTGTCCGAGCAGACCAACCTGCTGGCGCTGAACGCGGCCATCGAAGCGGCGCGCGCCGGTGAAGCCGGGCGCGGGTTTGCCGTGGTGGCCGATGAAGTGCGCGGCCTGGCCCAGCGGACCTCGACCGCCACCGAGGAGATTGGCCAACTGATCGACAGCCTGCACAACGGTACCGACGAGGTAACCCGATTGCTCGACAGCAGCAAGAGCCTGACCGAGCAAAGCGTGGAACTGAGCCGCAGGGCCGGGCATGCGCTGGGCCAGATCACCGACACGGTGTCGAGCATCCAGGGCATGAACCAGCAGATCGCCACGGCCAGCGAGGAACAGAGCGTGGTCGCCGAGCAGATCAACCGGAGCGTGCTGAACGTGCGGGATGTGTCGGATCAGACCAGTGCGGCCAGTGAGCAGACGGCGGCTTCGAGTGGCGAGCTGGAGCAGTTGGGGCAGCAGCTGCGGGGAATGGTTGGGCGGTTCAACATCTGAGATCAGGTCGCCCTCTTCGCGGGCACGCCCGCTCCCACAGGTACATCGCTACACTTGTGGGAGCGGGCATGCCCGCGAAGAGGCCGGTGCGGGTTACAGCACCTGACGCAGGAATGCCTGCGCACGCGGATCCGTCGGTGCCGCAAAGAACGCAGCCGGTGCCGAGTCTTCCAGCAGCTTGCCGTGGTCGAAGAACAGCACCCGGTCAGCCACTTCGCGGGCAAAGCCCATTTCGTGGGTAACGCAGACCATGGTCATGCCTTCCTGAGCCAGGGTCTTCATCACATCCAGCACCTCGCCGACCATTTCCGGGTCGAGCGCCGAGGTCGGCTCGTCAAACAGCATTACCTTCGGGTCCATCGCCAGGGCCCGGGCGATCGCCACCCGCTGTTGCTGGCCGCCGGACAGGCGCGACGGGTATTCGTTGGCCTTCTGCGCGATACCGACCTTTTCCAGCAATGCCCGCGCCTTGGCTTCACGCTCGGCCTTGTTGCGCTTGCGCACCACCTTCTGCGCCAGGCACAGGTTTTCCAGCACGGTCATGTGCGGGAACAGGTTGAAGTGCTGGAACACCATGCCGACTTCGCGGCGGTAGGCGTTGATGTCGGTCTTCGGGTCGGCCAGTTGCAGGCCGTCGATGGCCACGTGGCCTTCGTCGAAATGCTCCAGGCCGTTGAGGCAGCGCAGGAAGGTCGACTTGCCCGAACCCGACGGGCCGAGCACCACCACCACTTCGCCCTTGGCGACCTGGGTGGTGACGTTATCCACAGCCCGCACCACATGGCCACGGGTATCGAAGACTTTCAGCAGGTCACGGACTTCAATCACTTTGCGCAAGCCTCCGCTCGAGCCGGCTGGCCAGGTGCGACAGCGGCAGGTTGATCAGCAGGTACAGGCCTGCCACGCAGAACCAGATCTCGAAGGTCGAGAACGAGGTGGTGATGGCCTCGCGGCCACTCTTGGTCAGTTCGGTGATGGCGATCACCGAGACCAGCGAGGTGTCCTTGACCAGGCTGATGAACTGCCCGGCCAACGGCGGCAACACGCGCTTGAAGGCTTGCGGCAGGATCACATGGCGCATCGACTGGCCAGCGTTCAAGCCCAGCGAGCGGGCTGCTTCGTTCTGGCCCTTGGCGATGGACTGCACGCCGGCACGCACGATTTCCGCCACGTAAGCGCCGGTGAACAACGCCAGTGCAGCCACCCCGGCAAACTCGCGGGACAGGTTGAGCACGGTACCGATGAAGAAGTAGAAGATGAAGATCTGCACCAGCAGCGGGGTCCCGCGCACCAGTTCGACATACACCGTCGACAGGTCACGCAGGGTCGGGTTGCTGGACAGGCGGCAGAGGCCGGCGAACAGGCCGATCAGCAGGCCCAGGGCACCGGATACCACCGAAATCCATAGCGTGGTCCACAGGCCCCAGGCCAGCGGGCCGGCAGCCCAGTGGCGAGTCACGCCGATCTGGTCACCTTCGGCGACATCGTCGCCGCGGCTCAGCTGCAGGCTGTCCTTGTCCACCTCGAGCACCTGCTCGCCACCGTTCTCGTCTTTCAGCGTGACGCGGGCATTGTCGCCGGAGACGACGATCTCCTGCACGGTGCCGTAAGCGGCGGCGCGCTGTGCTTCCTCGGCCTGGTAGGCGAAGTACTGCGGTACGCGGTTCCAGCGCCACTCGTAGGAAATCATCGAAGTGGCCATGTACAGGCTGAACGCCAGGCCCACCAGGACCAGGGCGGTCAAACCGTGCCAGGGCCACTGGGCTTTCTTGTGTTTGATCACGTGGGGTACTTCCGTAAATGCGAACGCGCAGGGTTTGCCTGCGCGTCGAGGTCATAAAGCCGGGCTTTTGGCCTGGGCCTTATTCCATTTCCTTCAGCCAGTCCTTGTTCTTGAACCACTTGTCGTGAATACGATCGTAGGTCCCGTCGTGCTTGATCTGGTGCAGGAAGTTGTTGATGAAGTTGATGCTGTCGTAGTCGCCTTTCTTCAGGCCGAAGGCCAGCGGCTCGTAGGTGAAGGGTTCTTCGAGGAACAGCAGCTTGCCGGCGCCGGCCTTGTCTACGGCTACCACGTTGTAAGGTGCGTCGTAGACGAAGGCATCGGCCTTGCCGTTGACCACATCCATCACCGCTTCCTGCTCGTTGTCGTAGCCGTGGTACTTGGCTTTGCCGATCAGCTTTTTCGACACCATTTCACCGGTGGTACCAAGCTTGGAAGTCAGGCGGTACTTCTCGTTGTTCAGGTCCTTGTACGACTTGATCTCGCCCGCCAGTTCCTTGCGGATCAGCAGGGTCTGGCCAACCACGATGAAGGGTTCGCTGAAGTTCAGGCGCAGGTTGCGCTCCTGGGTCAGGGTCATGCCGCTGCCGATCATGTCGAACTTGTCGGTCAGCAGGGCCGGGATGATGCCGTCATAAGCGGTGGAAACGGCCTCGAACTTGACGCCCATCGACTTGGCCATGGCTTTGAGGATATCGACTTCGAAGCCGATGATCTCGCCACGCTTGTTGGTCATCTGGAACGGCATGTAGGTCGGGTCCATGCCCACCCGCAGGGTGCCGCGCTTGACCGCTTCATCGATGGCGCCGGCTTGCGCCGCTGTCACGGCGACCAGGGCGGTGACACCGACCAGCAGTCGCGAAAGGTATTTCTTGATCATCACCAAGTCCCCTGGCAAGAAAAGTAGCGAATCTTATTGTTGGCACGACCGTACTGGCCGATGCGTCGTATCGGAGAGGGATGCTAACGCATGGCGGCCCGGGGACCTAGAGGCGGGGGGGACTTTGTTGGCCAAAATCGGTGGAAGCCCTGAAAAGCTTCGCGGGCATGCCCGCTCCCACAGGGACTGTGAAATACCCTGTGGGAGCGGGCGTGCCCGCGAATTGGCCCGATCAGGCGCCGACGAGTGCCGGCTGGCCTTCATTCTCCGGATGCAGCGGCAACAGCGGCGAATGCGGGTCGTTCTTGATCGATGCGCGCCAGACGTTGATCCACGCCGCGTTGTGCTCGGCCCAGACCTGCTCGTGCAGGCGGGTCAGCGCCACCGGGTCGCTGAGCAGGGCCAGGCGGGTGTTGAGGTCCAGCCCTTGCGGCCCGACCTCCATCGCCTTGGCCACACGCTCGGCGCGCAGTGCCTCGATCGGTGCGGCCTGGCCATGACGGGCCGTGGCCATGGCGCAGGCCAGGGCGTTCTGCCGCGGGTCGACCACAGCCCGCACGAAACCGTCATGCAGGGCATGCCAGCGGTTTTCGTGGGTGTACTGGTCGGTAGCCAGCAGCTCTGGCGGAGTGGCGTATTCCTCGGGGATGAGGAACAGCTTCTCGTCCTTGGCCGCCAGGCCCAGGCGGGTGCGGCTGGAAATCACCGACACCGGGATCGACAGCACCAGCGAACCGACGATCGGCGCCAGCCACCACAGGAAGCTCGGGTTCAACCAAGCCACCAGCGCCGCCCAGGCAAGGCCCAGCAGGGTCTGCGGGCCATGCCGGCGCACCGCTTCGCTCCACGGCGTGGAGTCGTCGTCACGCTGCGGCGAGTTCCAGGTCGCGGCCCAGCCGAGGAACGCGGCCAGCACGAAACGGGTGTGGAAAATCATGCGCACCGGTGCCAGCAGCATGGAGAACAGCATCTCCATCAGCATCGACAGGGTAACCTTGATGCGCCCGCCAAACTCGGTCGCGCCCTTGGCCCAGATCAGGATGACACTGAGCAGCTTGGGCAGGAACAACAGCACGATGGTGGTGGAGAACAGCGCCACGGCTTTTTCCGGGTGCCACTGCGGCCATAGCGGGTAGAGCTGGTACGGCTCGATGAAGTACTGCGGCTCCATCAGCGTGTTGGTCGCCAGCAGCGCGGTCGACAACACCAGGAACAGGAACCACAGCGGCGCCGACAGGTACGACATGACCCCGGTGAGGAACACCGCGCGGTGCACCGGGTGCATGCCCTTGACCAGGAACAGGCGGAAGTTCATCAGGTTGCCGTGGCACCAGCGGCGGTCGCGCTTGAGCTCGTCGAGCAGGTTCGGCGGCAGTTCTTCATAGCTGCCCGGCAGGTCGTAGGCGATCCACACGCCCCAGCCGGCACGGCGCATCAGCGCGGCTTCGACGAAGTCGTGCGACAGAATGGCACCGGCGAACGCACCCTTGCCCGGCAACGGCGCCAGGGCGCAGTGCTCGATGAACGGCTTCATGCGGATGATCGCGTTGTGGCCCCAGTAGTGCGACTCGCCCAGCTGCCAGAAGTGCAGGCCGGCGGTGAACAGCGGGCCGTACACGCGGGTGGCGAACTGCTGCATGCGCGCGTACAGGGTATCCATGCCCGAAGCTTTCGGCCCGGTCTGGATGATACCGGCGTCCGGGTTGGCCTCCATCAGGCGCACCAGGCTGCTCAGGCATTCGCCGCTCATGACGCTGTCGGCGTCGAGCACGACCATGTACTTGTACTCGCCGCCCCAGCGACGGCAGAAGTCGTCGAGGTTGCCGCTCTTGCGCTTCACCCGGCGCCGACGGCGGCGGTAGAAGATGCGGCCGAAGCCTTTGGTTTCGCGGCATACGTCCAGCCAGGCCTGTTGCTCGGCGACGGCGATGTCGGTGTCGTTGGTGTCGCTGAGCACGAAGAAATCGAAACGGTCGAGGTTGCCGCTGGCGGCCACCGACTCGAACGTTGCGCGCAGGCCGGCGAACACGCGCGGCACGTCTTCGTTGCAGATCGGCATCACCAGCGCGGTACGCGCCTCGGGCGCGATCGGCTCGTTGCCTGCACTGCTACCCGAAATCTTGTACTTGTCGCGCCCGGTGAGCAGCTCGAGGAAGCCCATCAATGCGGTCCAGAAGCCCGCCGAGACCCAGCAGAACAGGATGCCGAAGAGGATCAGGATGGACGTCTGCAAGGCATACGGCCACACCTGCACTACGGTGTCCCACAGCGGCTGGTTGACGATTTCGTCGAATTCCACGAACGACCAGCCCTGGTACGGCAGGATGCCCTTCATGTACCAGCCGGCGACGATGGTCTGGCCGATCATCAGCGCCAGCAGGATGTAACGGCGGATCGAGCCGACCGTACGCCAGCGTGCCGGTGGCAGCTCGCGCTTGGGTGGCTGAGGTGCGTTGGTGCGGCCGGTCATGCGTCGCCACATGCGGACCAGCACGTTGGTGCGCCACGGCTCGGGCACGACCTTGGTGCGCTTGATCGGCGGGGCGATCTTCAGGCACAGGCGGCCGCTGCCGTCGACACCGAGCATTTCGGCGTCTTCCAGCTCGGCGGCGCTGCCTACGGTCAGGCGCGGGCCTACCGAAGCCTGCACGGCCTCGGCAGAGCTGGCGGCCGGGTTGGCCGCCAGGCGTTGGTGCAGCTCACCGAACGAGGTGCAGCTGGCGAGTTCCGCCCGTTGCTCGTCGCTCAGTGGTAGGTGGGCCAGGTACTCGCGAAGCGATTCCGGCCTTGCGCTTGAGTTACTCATCGGCAGGCAACTGATAGCTCCAGGTCTCGGTCAGCACCTTCTCGGTGGTGGCCGGGGTCCCGTTGGTGGGCGCCGCATCGGCGGCAGGTTGTTCGGCCTTGGCGGCTTTGTCGGCCTTGGCTGGCTTGGCTGCAGCCTTGTCCTGCTTGGCGTCCTTGGCAGGCTTGGCGGCTTCGACCGGCACGTCACGCACCAGCGCGGCACGCATTTCGGTCGATTTGTTGGCTTCCTTGACCTTCAGACGCAGGGTCAGGCGCCAGCCCTTGGTCTCAGGGTTATAGCGCAGGTTGTTCTCGACCACCTCGGCGTTGTCGCCCACGCTGATCTGGCTGCGTACGGCGGCATCTTCCGGCAGGGCGGCCAGCGCCGGGCCGGCGAAGTCGACCAGGAAGGCTACGCTGCCGTCTGGCTGGCGGATCAGGTTGGACTGCTTGACGTCGCCGGTGGAACGCAGGGTCTGCTTGACCCAGCCCAGTTCAGGGGCCTGAAACTTCGGCTCGTCGATGGTCCAGTGCAGGCGGTAGGCGTACTCGAACGGCTTGCCTGGCTCAGGCAGCTTCTCCGGGCTCCAGAAGGCCACGATGTTGTCGTTGGTCTCGTCGGCAGTCGGGATCTCGACCAGGTCGACGGTGCCCTTGCCCCAGTCACCCTTCGGCTCGATCCAGGCGCTCGGGCGCTTCTGGTAGTTGTCATCGAGGTCTTCATAGTCGCTGAAGGCACGCTGACGCTGCATCAGGCCGAAACCACGCGGGTTCTCGACGCTGAAGTTGCTCACGGCCAGGTGTTTCGGATTGTTCAGCGGGCGCCACAGCCACTCACCGTTGCCGGCATGGATCGACAGGCCTTCGGAGTCGTGCAGCGCCGGGCGGTAGTTGAGGACCTTGGACGGCTGGTTGGGGCCGAACAGGTACATGCTGGTCAGCGGGGCGATGCCCAGGCGGCTGACATGGTCACGCAGGAACACGCGGGACTGCACATCGACCACGGTGTCATTGCCCGGGCGCAGGGTCAGCTTGTAGGCGCCGGTGGAGCGCGGCGAGTCCAGCAGGGCGTAGATCACCAGGTGCTTGTCGGCCGGCTTGGGCTTCTCGACCCAGAACTCGGTGAAGCGCGGGAACTCCTCGCCCGACGGCAACGCGGTGTCGATGGCCAGGCCACGGGCCGAAAGGCCATACACATGGCCTTTGCCGACCACGCGGAAATAGCTGGCGCCAAGCAGGGTCATGATCTCGTCCTGCTTGTCGGCCTTGTTGATCGGGTACAGCACGCGGAAACCGGCGTAACCGAGGTTCTTGGTGGTTTCCGGGTCGTGTGGCACGTCACCGAACTCGAAGCGGCTCGGGTCGTACTTGATTTCCTCGACCTTGGTGGCGGTGACCTCGTTGATCTTCACCGGCGTGTCGAAGTGCATGCCCTGGTGATAGAACGACAGTTTGAACGGGGTCTTGTCCTTGGCCCACTCGGCCTTTTCCTGCAGGAAGTGGATCTTCTGGTAATCCGCGAACTTCATGTCACGGAACACCGCCGGCAGGTTGCTTTTCGGTGTTTCATACTTCTGGCCGGCCAGATCCTTTGCCTTGGCTGCAACATCGTCAAGATTGAATGCCCACAGCTGGCCCGCGCTCATCAGGCCGACCAGTGCCACACTGGCCATCAGGGCCTTGCGCAGCCCGGTGCCGGGGATTCTTGATGCTTTTTGGGGACTAACAATCACGAGCAACCCTCGCCGAAAACAGATCATGAAACCAACGGCCAGCTACAAATGCCGGGTTGGCGAGCACTGTTCGGACCCCGTGAGGGCGTAATGATTCCCCAAACGGATCCAGACAATGCTCGAGTCAGAGTGAAACGAACCTGCGAACGCAGGCCCATGCAGCGCGCGATTATCCAGCAGGTCGCGTTACAACGCATCAGGCTGGAACAACTATTTATCGTACAAAACCCCTTGTTTTCCTGTGAACAGGGGGTTTTTGACCTCATATTTGTAACATAAATGTTACCGGGCCATCATTGACCAGATGCACCTGCATGTCTGCGCCGAATTGCCCGCTTGCCACATCGGCGTGGCGGGCCTTCGCCTGCTGCAAAAGATAGTCGAACAACTCGGCGCCGAGCGCCGGTGGCGCCGCCGTCGAGAAGCTCGGGCGCATGCCGTTGCGGGTGTCTGCCGCCAGGGTGAACTGCGACACCAGCAACAAGCCACCGCCGACATCCTTGAGCGACAGGTTCATCTTGCCCTGCTCGTCGCTGAACACCCGGTAGTTCAACAGCTTGTGCAACAGCTTGTCGGCCTGCTCGCGGGAATCTTCAGGCTCGACGGCTACCAGCACCAGCAAACCCTGGTCGATGGCACCCACCACCTCCCCGGCGACCTCTACCCGCGCGCCGCGCACGCGCTGCAGCAAACCCCTCATGCTTCTTCCAGGGGCAGGTCGAGCAGGCGCCGTGCCATCTGGTCGGCGGCACGCACCAAGGCATCGGTGATGCCCGGCTCGGAAGCCGCGTGGCCCGCGTCGCGGATCACCTTCAGTTCGCTGTTCGGCCAGGCCTGGTGCAGCGCCCAGGCGTTGTCCAGCGGGCAGATCACATCATAGCGACCATGCACGATCACCGCCGGCAGGTGGGCGATTTTCGGCAGGTCGCGGATCAACTGGTCCGGCTCGAGGAAGGCGTTGTTCATGAAGTAGTGGCATTCGATACGGGCGATCGACAGCGCGCGCTGCGGCTCGGAGAAGCGATCGACCACCAGCGGGTTCGGGCGCAGGGTGGCGGTACGCCCTTCCCAGGTGGACCAGGCCTTGGCTGCGTGCATCTGGGCGATCTGGTCGCTGCCGGTCAGGCGCTTGTGGAATGCCGTGACCAGGTCACCGCGCTCTTCCGGTGGAATCGGCGCGATGTAGTCCTGCCAATAGTCGGGGAACAGGCGGCTGGCACCTTCCTGGTAGAACCACTGGATCTCCTGCGGACGGCACAGGAAGATACCGCGCAGGATCAGGCCATGCACCCGCTCGGGGTGGGTCTGGGCGTAGGCCAGCGCCAGGGTCGAGCCCCACGAGCCGCCGAACAGCACCCACTTGTCGATCCCGAGGTGCTCGCGGATACGCTCCAGGTCCTCGACCAGGTGCCAGGTGGTGTTGTTCTCCAGGCTCGCATGCGGCGTGGAGCGGCCACAGCCGCGCTGGTCGAAGGTAATGATGCGGTACAGCGTAGGGTCGAAGTAGCAGCGGCTTTGCGCGTCGCAACCGGCGCCCGGGCCACCGTGGATGAACACCACCGGCAGACCTTCTGGCGAGCCGCTTTCGTCGACATACAACACATGCGGCGCTTCCACGGCCAGATCGTGCCGGGCGTAGGGTTTGATCTGCGGGTACAGGGTCTGCATTGCGCACTCCGTGTGAGGATTATTCGGCCGTGGGCCATCATAAACCCGAATCGCGCTCAGAGCATGTGTATAAGCAAGATCATCTTATGTGCAGGCCGCAGACACGGCTCATTAGCATCGGCGGAACTCTGTCAAAGCGAGGTTCCCCATGATCGACCCGAGCAGCCCTTCAACGACCGCCCCTGCACTCCCCTATGAGCTTGTCGCCAGCAAGTTACCCAACTGGGTTGTCGATGCTTCGCCAGCACAGCGACAACTCATGCGCGCCACGGCGGCCCGGCGCGACCCTGGAATCGAACGCGCATGCCAGGAAAACCCGGAGGTTGCCCAGGCGCTGGTACAGACCTATGGCCACCACCTGCAAGCCGAGGCCAGGCTGAAGGCTCTGCTGGCGACAGTGCCGCAACTGCAGCAATACGCCACAAGCCTGCTATCGACAGCGATCAGCGAGCGCTTCGGCAAGACGATCGATGTTTCGCGAACTTACCTGATGAACCTGAGCCGGGCTGCAACCTTCAAGCAGGCGCTCTCCAGCCCTGGCGACGATCCGTTCGCAACCTCCTCCCGCGCGCTGAAGCTGGCGACTCAATCGTTGCTGCACAGCGCCTTGCAGAACTTCGAGGCTTACGAGGCAGAGCCTGGCGGCTTGAGCGCCGGCAGCAACGAATCCGCCATCCTTGACCGCAATGACGTCAGCCTGCACTCCACAGCAGCCAAGCTGCCCATCGTCGCAGAGGACTTCGCGGCGCTGGCACGCGAGCTGGATATCGGCGGCAAGTACCAGGTGCTGCTCGATTCGCTCGACCCTCCTGCCACCCACGCTGATGCCGAGACTGTTCGCTCAGTGTTCGCTGCAGCAGAACGCTCCACTTTCCACTTTCATGTCCACCAGGCCCTTCTCCTTGGCAAGATCGACAAAGCCATCCATGAAACACTACTCAAGCTCGACAGCGACAGTAAGGCCGAACACGACGGGCTCCCGGTGCTGTGCGCCAGTGTCGAGCTGCTGCACGCTTCGCTCACCGGCGCCATGGCGATTGGCCTCGATACCCGCATCCCAATGGGCGCCGGGCGCTTCCCGCCCGATTCTGCATTCCCCCTTGGTGGCTGGCTGGTGCTCTACCTCCCAGGCCTGCCCGAGCCGCTGAGCCAGCACGCCTCCAGGGCCGATGCTGAGGCGTTCCTGCTCGAACAGCTGCCAGCATTTCGCGGCGCTGCGGGCCTGCAACTGATACCAGAGCGGCACAAGCACGCTTTTCTCGACAAGCTCGCCGACACGCTTGAGCCTTATACCTGGGTCGCGAGCGGGCAGTACCAGAAACGCATGCCCGACCCCAATGCACGGGTCACCCTGCATGTGCACCCTTTCACCCAGCCTTTTCTTGAACAACGAGTCACTCAACGACAACAACGCCTGAGGCATGATGGCCTTTTTCATGCCGTGCCAACGGCAACGCAGGACGACCAGGCTACCCAGCGGCTGCTTGGCTATTTCAAGGCCATCGCGTTCACCGGCTTGAACATAGCGGGTCTTTTCATACCGCCGCTAGGCGCCGTGATGTTCAGCGTAGCGGTAGTACAACTGGCCCACGAAACGTTCGAAGGTATCGGCAGCTGGCTCGACGGCGACCGCCAACAAGCGTTCGACTATTTGATGGATGTGATAGAGAACGTCACCATCATGACCGCGCTCGGCGCAGCCGCCACCGCTCAAGGCCGCCCCGTCGTCGAGCGGATACCGGTTGAGACACCGTCCTTCATCGAAGAACTGGAGCCCGTCGAGCTGCCCAACGGCGAAAGCCGTCTGTGGAAGCCCGACCTGGCCCCCTTCGCCCACGACCGGGTGCTGCCGGCTGGGCTCAAGGCGGACGAATCCGGCCTGTTCCACCACGCTGGCAAAACCTGGCTGGCCGTCGAGGACCGGGTGTTTTCGGTCAAGCAGGCAGGCAATGGCTATCACCTCGAACACCCGGCCCGCCCCCAGAGCTATCAACCAGCGGCCTTGCATAATGGTGCCGGTGCATGGTTGCTGGAAACCGAACAACCGCTGACCTGGAGCGCCTCGCGCCTGTTGCGCCGCATGGGTCACCTGAACGCGCATTTCGACGAAACGACCTTGCAGCGGATACTCGAAGTCAGCGATCTCGACGAAGACGTCCTGCGCCGCACCCTGGTGGAAAACAGGCGGCTGCCCGCCTTGTTGCAGGACACCCTGCAGCGTTTCAGGCTGGATCGGGATATAAAGGCGATGAACCCCGACTGGCCAGTCGACAGGCTGAACAGCGAGTTCCTGCGCCAGTATCGCTCGCTACCCGGTAGCCAGGCCCCGCAGGCACGGTTGATTCGGCGTGTCTATCCCGGCCTGCCAGAGCCCGTGATCGAGGAGTTGCTACAGCATGCCTCTGCCGCTGAGCTTCAGCTACTGAGTGAAGGCAAGATACCAAGGCGGATGGGTGAAGAGGCGCGCCTCTACCAGCAGCAGGTGCGCCTGGCGCGAGCCTGCGAGGGGCTTTACCTGGACACGGTCCGCAGCTGGGATGCCGACCGGCTGATCCTGCATACGCTTGGGCAAATCCCCGAATGGCCAGCGCACATGATCATCGACCTGGAACACCATGGTCAGCTGCCGGCAGACAGCATGCGTACAGGCGATGCCAGCGGCGAGCCTCACGCCAGCATCCTCAGTACCCAGGCTGGCTACATCGTACTCGACAACACCACTGCGACTGCCTCGGAGCGGGTTCATGATTCCCTGCACGGCGCACTTGCAGCGGCCATGCCTGCCTCGCTGCGCCAGGCACTCGGGATTACAGATGTGGAAAGCGCCCAGGCACTCAAGCGGATATTACAAGCGAGGCCGCTGCCGGGCCGCGCGCAGCTGAGACAGGTGTTGCGCATGCAGCCTGTGCGCCCGGGCTACCAATCGCCGATGCGCCTGGCCGACGGCCGCCTGGGCTACTCGCTGGGAGGTGGGGGCGGAGCCGGCAGCTACATCAGAAGGCCCAGCTTGTTGCGCATGATCAACCAGCTAGGCCTGCCGCGGCACGCGTCCAATACTGCTGCAGACATACTCAACACCCTGGAGCAGAGGGGGTTGAGCCTGCGCCAGATAAACGATCAGTTACTGGACCTGGGCCGAGAGCGCAATACCCTGGCTCGCTATCTGGACGCATGGCAAACCGCCCAGCCCGGCTCGGAAGGCAACGCGGAAGCGATCCACTCGCTGCGCGAACGGCTCATGCAGTGCTGGTTCGACCATGCGCCACAACTGGAAAATGTCGAATCGCCAAGCCTGCGTCTGGAGAATGTCTCAATGGACACTTTCCCAGCCAATCTGCCCGCTTTTTTTGGCGAACGGGTCACCCGTCTCGAGCTGATTTCCCCTTTCTACGACAGTGCCATGGGTATGCAGCGACGCCAGCGCAGCCTCACAAGACTGCTGGAGCAATTTCGCGGCTTGCGCTCACTGGATATTTCCCGGACCACCGAAGAGGATGAAGCAAGCGTCAGAGCACCCCACCATACCTTGCACGCGATCACCGTGAACCTCCCTGACCTGGAATCGCTCAGTCTGTCCAATCAGAACCTGACCTTGGCCGGCCAGGATTTCGAGAGGCTGCGGGGTATGCACCGGCTGCGCCGATTAATCCTCGATGGCAACCGGATTTCGCCGTTCGCGATCGAGGAATTCGGAGGATTTACGCTCGACTACCTCAGCCTTGAACGCATGGCGTTGGATAGCTGGCCCCAAAGCCTGACTCAACGAACCTTGCGGCAAATCGGTGAAATTTCACTTCGCAACAACCAGATCCGATCATTGCCCGGTTTTCTCATCGGTAACGAGCAATCCACCCTCACGCATACCGTCGTTCACCTGGAAGGAAATGACATCCTGGACGATCAGCTGCTGCGCATCCTGCTCAGTCACCAGGGCAGCCCTGAACGCATCCACTTCGATCGTTCGCCTTCCCTGAACGAGCGCATGCGCCCCTACACCGAGCAACGCGAGCAATTGCACGAGGCCACCTACCGCTGGGCGAATGCCTCGAGCTCGACGGCGCCGCTGAGCCCGGCGACCCTGGCGATGCGCAATCGCATCGCCATGACCCTCAACGCTTACTGGCATGGTGTGGAACTGGGTTCGCGGCGCCCGCTACGCCTGGCGAACATCGCACTGGATCAGTTTCCTCCGCGGCTACCATCGTTCTTTCAGTTGCAGGTCCGCGCGCTGTCCATGGAGCGGACCAGCGGCACGGCTGCGCAACTGAGTGCGTTCTTCCAACGCTTCAGCTCAGTGGAAGTGCTCAGCCTCGGCAACCACCTCGAACCGAACCAGGCACTCGCCTCGACCCTGCTGCACCTGCCGCAGCTCAGCTACCTTTCCCTGAATGAAATGGGCCTGACGATCGATAACCAGATACTCGCCATCTTCGGCCAACTGAGCAATCTGCGCACGCTGGAACTGTCTGGTAACCGCCTGGGCGACATCACCCAAGTGCCGGAAGCATTGCACAACCTGCGCCGCCTCGACCTGAACAACATGGGCATCAGCCAGTGGCCCACCTGGGTGGATGCCCTGCTACCACTGGAACTGCTCGACCTCAGCGAGAATCAGCTGACCGAGTTGCCCGAACACATCCTCAACAACCCGGATACCAATGCTCAGGTAACGTCGATTTCGCTGTTCGACAACCCACTCAGCGCCGAGACCGTGGAGCGGGCAAGAAGGTCCTCCGCGACCCAGCGGCGCTTCACCTTCGCCTTCAGCCCGTCTGCCGATGCTCCCGCCGGAGGGCACCTGCATGACCCCATACCCATCGACACTGAGGACCGGCCAGACCTGGCCCGATGGTTGCTCGGCACACCGGTGCAGAATGAAGCCCTGCGCGATGCCTGGCAGCAACTCAAACAGGCAGGCGATGCCAACAACCTGCTGACGTTCGTGGGGCGCCTGCAACAGTCGGCGCCCTATCGCAATGGCGACACCCGCGCGGCATTTGCCGAACGGGTGCGCCTGGTGCTGATCCGGGCGCTGGTCAGCCAGGAAGAGCGCGCGTTGTTCGATCACATTGCCCAGGAAGGTCTGGTACAGCAGGACACTGGCAACCAGACCTGCCACGACGGCGTCCTGCTGGTCTTCCAGAACCTGGAGTTTCTCATCGCCGATCGACGGCTGCTCAGCGACCATGCCGACACCGAGCAAATGCTGTATCACGAGCTCAGGCGGCTTTACCGCCTGAGCCGGCTGGACGAAATTGCCCGTGACAGCGCCGGTGAACGCGACGAGGCAGAAGTACGCCTGGCTTATCGCCGAGGTGCGAACGAACCCTTGAAGCTAGGTGTACCCAACGACAACATGCTCTTCGAGGCTTTCGCCGATGTCAGTCGCAATGAGCTGACCAGCGCGATCGAGCACGTGCTGCAGGATGAACAGGGCGAGGGCTTCCTGGAATATGCCGTGAACAGTCAGGAATGGGGGCGTTACCTGCGTCACATCTATGCGGAGCGGTTCAACGCCATCGAGCAGACGTACCAGGCGAACGTGATCGACCTGCCCAGCCATTATCCGGAAGACACCCCCATCGAAGATCTGGCTAGCGAGTTCGATGCGCTGCAACGTATAAGGACCGAGCAGGAAAGGCAGCTGATTCGCGAACTCACCCAGCTCGCCAACCCCGATCGAATCTGACGATTGCCCCCAAAGCGCGATACCAGGCTAAACGCCGTATCGCGCTTTTCCCCAGCCCAGCGCAGCAGCCAGCAGCTGCGCCAGCACTTGTTGAGTGTGCGCCGCCAAGTCCTCGCGGTAGGCGAACGGCTCGACCTCATTCATGTAGGTACTCTGCGCCAGTTCCAGCTGCACGGCATGGACATGGTTGGCCGGGTCACCATAATGCCGGGTGATATGGCCGCCCTTGAAACGACCGTTGAGCACATGGCTGTAGCCTTGCGCTTGCCCGCACACACCTTGCAACCGCTCGGCGAGGGCCGGATCGCAACTGGCGCCGTTGAAGGTGCCCAGGTTGAAGTCCGGCAGCTTGCCGTCGAACAGGTGCGGGATCAGCGAACGAATCGAGTGGGCGTCCCATAGCAGTGCGTAGCCGAACTGCTCACGTAGCCGCGCCAGCTCGCTCCGAATCGTGTTGTGATAGGGCCGCCAGATGCCTTCCAGATAACCCTGGCGCTCTTCGGCGGTCGGCTGCTGCCCTTGCTTGAACAGCGGCTCGCCATCGAACAGGGTCGACGGGTAAAGGCCGGTGGTGGCGCCGGCATACAGCGGCTTGTCATCGTCCGGGCGGTTCAGGTCGATGACGAAGCGCGAGTATTCCGCCGCCACCACGCTCGCGCCCAGGTCACGGGCAAAGTCATACAGGCGCGGGATGTGCCAGTCGGTGTCGGGCAGGCTGCGCGCCGCCTCGACCAACCCGTTGTCCACCGCCGGCGTCAGTTTCAGCCCCGCGTGGGGCATGCTGATCAGTAGCGGCAGGTGGCCCTGGTGAAAACTCAGTACCTTGTCCATCGTGCCTCTCTCAGTGGGTAATCTCGAGGCCCTTGCGCACCACGCGCTTGGGCAGGTCGCCACCCAGCCAGTAGGCCAGGTCGGCGGGGCGTTCGATCTGCCAGGCGACGAAGTCGGCGACCTTGCCCACCTCCAGCGAACCATGGCTGGCGCCCAGGCCGAGTGCCGTGGCGGCGTGCACGGTAACGCCGGCCAGGGCTTCTTCCGGGGTCATGCGGAAGCAGGTGCAGCCCATGTTCAGCATCAGGCGTAGCGACAGCCCTGGCGAGGTGCCGGGGTTGAGGTCGCTGGCCAGGGCAATTTTCACGCCATGGCGGCGCAGCGCGTCCATCGGCGGCAGCTGGGTTTCGCGCAAGAAGTAGAAGGCGCCGGGCAGCAGCACGGCGACCGTGCCGGCCTTGGCCATGGCGATGGCGTCTTCCTCGGTCATGAACTCGAGGTGGTCGGCCGACAGCGCCTGGTAGCGCGCCGCCAGGCTGGAGCCGTGCAGCGACGACAGCTGTTCGGCATGCAGCTTGACCGGCAGGCCCAGTTCGCGCGCCTTGATGAACAGCCGCTCGACCTGGGCCGGGGAGAACGCCAGGTGTTCGCAGAAAGCATCCACGGCGTCCACCAGGCCCTCGGCGGCCAGGGCCGGCAGCATTTCGTCGCAGATGTGGGCGATGTAGTCATCGGCCCGGCCAGCGTATTCCGGCGGCAGGGCGTGCGCAGCCAGGCAAGTGGCCCGCACTGCCACCGGCAGCTCGTCGGCCAGGCGCCGGGCCACGCGCAGCATCTTGCGTTCGTTGGCCAGGTCCAGGCCGTAGCCGGACTTGATTTCCAAGGTGGTCACGCCATCGCGCATCAGCGCCTGTACCCGCTGGCGGGCACTGGCGAACAACTGGTCCTCGCTGGCCGCACGGGTGGCCCGCACGGTGCTGGCGATGCCACCGCCCTGGGCGGCGATCTCGGCATAGCTCACGCCCTGCAGGCGCTGCTCGAATTCGCCGCTGCGGTTACCGCCGAACACCGCGTGGGTGTGGCAGTCGATCAGCCCCGGGGTGACCCAGGCGCCGGCCAGGTCCACCGTACGCGCGGCGTCGCCCGACGCCAGTTCGGCGCGCGGGCCGATCCACTCGATCAGCCCGCCATCGGTGACGATGGCGGCATCCTCGATGGCCGCGTAACGGCCTTCGGCCATGGTTGCCACATGGCAGTGCTGCCAGACGGTTCTCATACACAGACTCCTGTTTTTAGCGGTGCAGCTCGGCCGGTTGCGCTGCCGGCTGGCCCTGCCCTGCGCGCGGCTTGCACCACAGCAGGTAGGACGCCACCAGGAACACCACCCAGACCACGCCGACGAGCAATGCCGCCTGGGTATCGGGGAAGTAACCGAGCACGCCGAAGATGAACACCATGAACGCGATGGCCATGGCTGGGCCGTAAGGCCAGAACGGTACCGGGAACTGCAGCTGGGCCACCTGCTCGCGGCTCATGCTGCGGCGCATGGCCACCTGGGTGAGCAGGATCATCAGCCACACCCACACGGTGGCGAAGGTAGCGATCGAGGCGATCAGCAGGAACACGTTCTCCGGGATCAGGTAGTTGAGCAGCACGCCAATCAGCAGCGCAGCGCCCATCACCACCACGGTCATCCACGGTACGCCGTGCTTGGACAGCTTGCCGAAGCCGCGTGGCGCGTGGCCTTGCTGGGCCAGCCCGTACATCATGCGGCCGGCACCGAAGATGTCACTGTTGATGGCCGAGATCGCCGCGGAAATCACTACGACGTTCAGCACGGCGGCGGCAGAGCCAATGCCCAGGTTGCTGAAAATCTGCACGAACGGGCTGCCCTGGCTGCCGATCTGCGGCCATGGGTACAGGCACATCAGCACCAGCAGGGTGAGCACGTAGAACAACAGGATGCGCAGCGGCACGGCGTTGATCGCCTTGGGGATGACCCGCTGCGGATCCTTGGCTTCACCGGCAGTGACGCCGATGATCTCGATGCCGCCGAAGGCGAACATCACCACGGCAAAGGAGGCGATCAGGCCACCCACGCCATTGGGCATGAAGCCGCCGTGGTCGAACAGGTTGCCGATGCCCACCGCCTGCCCGGTGCCGACCTGGCTGAAACCGAAGGCCATGATGCCGAGGCCGGCCAGGATCATCGCCACGATGGCGCCGACCTTGAGCAGCGACAGCCAGAATTCCATTTCGCCGAAGACCTTGACGTTGCACAGGTTGAGGCCGCCGATCAGGAAGACGATGCCCAGCACCCAGATCCAGCGGGCCACTTCCGGGAACCAGAAGCCCATGTAGATGCCGAAGGCGGTGACATCGGCGATGGCGACGATGACCATCTCGAACGCGTAGGTCCAGCCGAGGATGAAGCCGGCCATGGGGCCGAGGTAAGTGCTGGCGTAATGGCCGAACGAGCCGGCAACCGGGTTGTGCACGGCCATTTCGCCAAGCGCGCGCATGACCATGAACACGGCGGCGCCACCGATCAGATAGGCCAGCAGCACGGCCGGGCCGGCCATCTGGATGGCCGAGGCGGAGCCGTAGAACAGGCCGGTGCCGATGGCGGAACCGAGGGCCATGAAGCGAATGTGGCGCGCACTGAGCCCGCGCTTGAGACCTTGAGCTTGTTGCATGTCACGTCCTTGAGTTGTTTTTGTGGTCGTGAGGTCAGGGGCTGCCTTGCAGCCCATCGCCGGCAAGCCAGCGCCCACAAATACCTTTCCTGTGGGAGCGGGCGTACCCGCGAAGGGCCGCGCAGCGGCCCCCCGGGGCATTACAGGCTTGGCAGCACACCCGCCGGCAGCAGGCTGGTCAGGCTACCCTTGGCCAACAGTTGCATGGCCTTTTCGATGTCTGGCGCGAAGAAACGGTCACGGTCGTAGTGCGGCACTTCGCTGCGCAGCGCCTGGCGCGCCTGCTCCAGCTTGGCCGAGGTCTTCAGGCCCTTGCGCAGGTCCAGGCCCTGGCAGGCACCGAGCCATTCGATGGCCAGTACGCCACGGGTGTTTTCGGCCATTTCCCACAGACGCTTGCCGGCAGCCGGGGCCATCGACACGTGGTCTTCCTGGTTGGCCGAGGTCGGCAGGCTGTCGACGCTGTGCGGGTGCGACAGGGCCTTGTTCTCGCTGGCCAGCGCAGCCGCAGTGACCTGGGCGATCATGAAGCCGGAGTTGACCCCGCCGTTTTCCACCAGGAACGGCGGCAGCTGGGACATGTGCTTGTCCATCATCAGCGAGATGCGGCGCTCGCTGAGCGAACCGATTTCGGCGATTGCCAGGGCGATGTTGTCGGCAGCCATGGCCACCGGCTCGGCGTGGAAGTTGCCGCCGGAGATCACGTCACCTTCGGCAGCGAACACCAGCGGGTTGTCCGACACGGCGTTGGCTTCGATGCCCAGCACCTCGGCGGCCTGGCGTAGCTGGGTCAGGCAGGCGCCCATGACCTGCGGCTGGCAGCGCAGCGAGTACGGGTCCTGGACCTTGTCGCAGTTCTTGTGCGACAGCGACACTTCGCTGGCATCGCCCAGCAGGTCACGGAAGCAGGCCGCGGTGTCGATCTGGCCGCGCTGGCCACGCACTTCATGAATGCGCGCATCGAACGGCGAGCGCGAACCCAGTGCGGCTTCCACGCTCAGGCCACCGCACGCGATGGCGGCGGCGTACAGGTCTTCGGCCTGGAACAGGCCACGCAGGGCATAAGCGGTGGACGCCTGGGTGCCGTTGAGCAGGGCCAGGCCCTCCTTGGCAGCCAAGGTCAGCGGCTCGAGGCCGGCCACCGCAAGGGCTTCAGTGGCCGGCAGCCACTGGCCCTGGTGGCGGGCCTTGCCTTCGCCCAGCAGCACCAGCGACATGTGCGCCAGCGGCGCGAGGTCGCCGGAGGCACCGACCGAACCCTTGAGCGGGATGTGCGGATAGACCTCGGCGTTGACCAGGGCGATCAGCGCATCGATGACCTTGCGGCGGATACCGGAGAAACCACGGCTGAGGCTGTTGATTTTCAGCACCATGATCAGCCGCACCAGGTCGTCATCCAGCGGCGCGCCGACACCCGCGGCGTGCGACAGCACCAGCGAGCGCTGCAGGTTTTCCAGGTCGTGGCTGGCGATGCGGGTCGAGGCCAGCAGGCCGAAACCGGTGTTGATGCCGTAGGCGGTACGGTCTTCGGCGATGATTTGCTCGACGCAGGCAACGCTGGCGTCGATGGCCGGCGCGGCGCTGGCGTCCAGGCTCAGGTGCAGCGGCGCCTGGTGAATGCGGCGCAGCTGGGCCAGGGTCAGCTGGCCAGGGATCAGGTTCAGGGCTTCCACGTAGAGTCTCCTTTCAATTGTTCAGGGCCGCGCCGGCAGCACGGGGCTGCGGCGCGGGCGAGGATTTCAGCAGGGCGGCGGCGCGGGCGATGTCCGGGGCCAGCCAGCGGTCTTCGAGGTACGCCGGCACCTGCTCACGGAGCAAGCGCCAGGCGGCGTCGGTGCCAGCGCCGAAACGCTGGCCCTGGAAAAATTCGAACGCCTGGGCGGCCAGCAGGTACTCGATCGCCAGAATCTGGAAGCAGTTCTCCAGCACCTGGTGCAGCTTCAGCGCGGCGTTGGTACCCAGGCTCAGGTGGTCTTCCTGCAAGCCGGAGGTGACGTAGTTGTCGAGCACCGCCGGTTGCGCCAGCTGGCGGTTCTGCGCGCACAGCGAGGCAGCGACGTACTGGGCGATCATCATCCCGGAGTTCACCCCAGGGTTGCTGACCAGAAACGCCGGCAGGCCGCTGACCAGCGGGTTGACCAGGCGGTCCAGGCGGCGCTCGGCAATCGCGCCGATCTCGGCCATGGCAATCGCCAGCAGGTCGGCCGCCATGGCCACCGACTGGCCGTGCGGGTTGGCCTGGGAGACCACCCGGAAGTCATCCGGTGTGCCCAGCAGCAGCGGGTTGTCGTTGGCGCCGTTGAGCTCGGCCTCGATCTGCTTCTGCACATGCGCCAGCTGGTCGCGGGCGGCGCCGTGCACCTGCGGGATCGAGCGAATGCTCAGGGCGTCCTGGGTACGCATGCCTTTGCTGGCGGCGATCACTTCGCTGTCGGCCAGCAACGCCCGCAGGTTATTGCCCACCACCTGCATGCCCGGGTGTGGCTTGAGGGCAATGATCTCGGCGTCGAAGGCGTCGATCTGGCCGCGCAGCGCTTCAAAGCTCATGGCGCCGATCACGTCGGCCCATTGCAGCAGCCGGCTGGCATCGTCCAGGGCCAGGCAGGCCAGCCCGGTCATGCAGGGCGTGCCATTGACCAGGCACAGGCCGTCCTTGGCGCCCAGTTGTACCGGCGCCAGTCCTTCTTCGGCCAGGGCCTGGGCGGCATCGACAACCTGCCCACGGTAGCTGACCTTGCCGATGCCCAGCAGGCACACGCCGACATGCGCCATGTGGGTCAGGTAGCCCACCGAACCCTGGGACGGCACCTGCGGGGTGATGCCGTGGTTGAGCAGTGCCAGCAACGCCTCGACCACGCTGCGCTGGATGCCGGACTTGCCGTGACTGTAGTTGCAGATGGCCGCGCAGATGATCGCCCGGGTCTGCTCGTCTGCCAGTGCCGGGCCGACGCCGCAGGCGTGGCTGAGCAAGGTGTTGCGCGACAGCTGGCTGAGCTGCTCGCCCTGCAGCGAGACATTGCACAGGGCGCCCAGCCCGGTGTTGACGCCATAGGCGCGTTCACCGCTGGCGACGATATGGCGGACGATCGCCTGGGCGTTGTCGATGCGTGCCCAGACCTGCGCTGCCAGCACAAGGCGCGCGCCCTGGCGGGCGACTGCGGCAATGTCCTGCCAGCGCAGGGCTGCGCCGTCGAGGATCACCGTTTCGACCTGCGACATGCTGCCTCTCATACCGCGACCGCGCGGCGCTGGACGAAGCGGTCGACATATTCGTCGGCCGGGTCGTGGAGGATCTGGTGCGGCGTACCCACCTGGATCAGGCGGCCGTCCTTGAGGATGGCGATGCGGTTGCCGATGCGCACGGCTTCGTCCAGGTCGTGGGTGATGAACACGATGGTCTTGTGCAGGGTCTTCTGCAGCTCCAGCAGCTGATCCTGCATTTCTGCGCGGATCAGCGGATCGAGGGCGCTGAACGCCTCGTCCATGAGGATGATGTCGGTATCCGCCGCCAGCGCCCGCGCCAGGCCAACGCGTTGGCGCATGCCGCCGGACAACTGGTGCGGGTACTTCTTCTCGTAGCCCTTCAGGCCCACGGTCTCGATCCATTGCTGGGCGCGCTCGGCGCACAGCTGCTTGCTCTCGCCGCGCACCTTCAGGCCGTAGGCGACGTTGTCCAGCACATTGCGGTGCGGCAACAGGCCGAAGCTCTGGAACACCATGCTGATCTTGCGCCGACGAAATTCGCGCAGGGCATCCATGTCGTACTGCAGGATGTCCTCGCCATCGACCAGGATCTGCCCACTGGTGGGGTCGATCAGGCGGTTGAAATGGCGTACCAGCGTCGACTTGCCAGAACCGGACAGGCCCATGATCACGAAGATCTCGCCGCTGCCGATGGACAACGACAGGTCGTTGACGCCGACCACGCAACCGGTCTGGGCCAGCACCTGGTCCTTGCCGTGGTTGTTGCGGATCAACTGCAGGGCTTCGCTGGCGCGGTCGCCGAAGATCTTGAAGACGTTTTTCACTTCGATCTTGCTGATCGGCTGCATGCTCATTTGCTCACCTCATGGCGTGGCCGGCCATAGGCCTGGGTAATACGATCGATCACCACCGCGAGAATCACGATGGCCAGGCCTGCCTCGAGGCCACGGCCGACGTTGAGGGTCTGGATGCCGACCAGTACGTCCTCGCCCAAGCCCCGGGCACCGATCATCGAAGCGATCACCACCATCGACAGGGCCATCATGGTGGTCTGGTTGATACCGGCCATGATGCTCGGCAGCGCCAGCGGCAACTGCACGCCGAACAGTTGCTGCCAACGGTTGGCGCCGAAGGCGTTCTTCGCCGTCCACCTGGCGGATGCCCAGGTCGGTCAGGCGGATCAATGGCGGCGCGGCGTAGATCACCGTGGCGAAGATCGCCGGCACCTTGCCCAGGCCGAACAGCATCAGCACCGGGATCAGGTACACGAAGCTGGGCATGGTCTGCATGATGTCCAGCAACGGCATCAGCACCGCGCGCAAGCGGTTGCTGCGCGCCGACAGAATGCCCAGCGGGATGCCCACCAGCACCGAGATCAGCGTGGCCACCAGCATCAGCGCCAAGGTCTGCATCAGTTTGTCCCAGAGGCCGACGGCGCCCACCAGGAACAGCAAGCCGGTGATGACCAAGGTCGGTAGCACGCGCCGGGTGGCGTGCCAGGCGATCACGGCCACCACGCCGAGCATCAGCCACCAGGGCGTCGCCCGCAGCGCGCCTTCGAGGCTGACGATCGCCCACAGCAGGGTGTCGGAGATGTGCCGGAACACATCCCCATAGTTGGTCACCAGGGCGTCGACCCAGCCGTTGACCCAGTCGGCGATGGAGAATGTCAGGTTGTCAGGAAACATAGGTTCCACTCATCAGCTGAGGACGCTCAGAGCGCCGCGTTGATCTTCTTGGCAGCCTCTTCGCTGACCCAGGCCTGCCAGACTTCAGGATGTTCCTTGAGGAACGCCTTGGCCAGCGCTGGCGATTCGATCCGGTCCTTGGCCATGCGCGCCAGGTTCTGGTTCAGCAGATCGATGGGCAGGTTGACCTTCTGCAGCACCGCGACCAGCTCTGGCGCCTCGTCGTGGAACGCCTTGGAAAGGCCGACCTTGATCGACACGGTCTTGTCCACACCGTCCTTTTCCTGCAGCTTGACCAGGTCGACCTGGCCCATCAGCGGAGTGGGTGTCCAGTAATAGAACAGGATCGGCTCGCCGCGCTTGTAGCTCGACAGAACCGCAGCATCCAGTGCCGGGCCGGTGCCCGGGCGGAAGTTGGTGTAGCTGTTTTCCAGGCCGTACTCCTTGAGCATCTTGGTGTTGTCGAGTTCGCAGGTCCAACCGGCCGGGCAGTTGTAGAAACGGCCCTTGGCAGGTTCTTCCTGGTCCTTGAACACGCTGGAATACTTGCCCAGGTCGGCCACGCTCTTGAGCTCTGGCGCCTTGGCTTCGAGCTTGCGCTTGGCGTCACCCTCGATCACGTAGCGCGGCACGTACCAGCCCTCCTCGGCGCCGACCACCGGCGCGCCGACACCGACCACCTTGCCGGCGGCCTCGGCCTTCTTCCAGACCTCGCTGCGGCCGACCCACTCTTCGGCGAACACCTGGATGTCATTGGTGCCCAGGGCGTTTTCCATGGTGATGGAATTGCCAGGCAGGCTGTCGGTTTCGCAGCCGTAGCCGTTCTTCAATACAAACTGCATCACATCGGTCAGCAGCATGCCGCTTTCCCAGTTCAGCCCGGCGAACTTCACCGGCTTGCCAGATTCGCACCAGCCGGCGGCCTGGCTGCTGCCGGCGGCGCCGAGCAGGCCGAGGGCGAACAGCGAGGCAAGCAAGGTCTTGTTGGTTTTCATTGCGTGACGCTCCCAAACTTGAAAGTGGAAATCGGCAGTCCTTGCAAGAAAATGCTGCATCCAGGGGTTGCTGCGCGGGTGCCTCCATGAACGCCCGCGCAGCCACCACGGCTGGATTCTCAGCCGGTGATCATCGGCAGGTTCAGGCCCTGCTCTTTGGCGCAATCGATCGCAATCTGGTAGCCAGCATCGGCGTGGCGCATCACCCCGGTGGCGGGGTCGTTGGTCAGCACGCGGGCGATGCGCGCGGCGGCCTCGTCGGTACCGTCACACACAATGACCATGCCAGAGTGCTGCGAGAAGCCCATGCCCACGCCACCGCCGTGGTGCAGCGAAACCCAGGTGGCGCCGCTGGCGGTGTTCAGCAGGGCGTTCAGCAGCGGCCAGTCGGACACCGCGTCCGAGCCGTCCTGCATGGCTTCGGTCTCGCGGTTGGGGCTGGAGACCGAGCCGGAGTCGAGGTGGTCGCGGCCAATCACGATCGGCGCCGACAGCTCGCCGCTGCGGACCATTTCGTTGAATGCCAGGCCCAGCTTGGCACGCAGGCCCAGGCCTACCCAGCAGATTCGGGCCGGCAGGCCCTGGAAGCTGATGCGCTCGCGGGCCATGTCCAGCCAGCGGTGCAGGTGGGCGTCGTCCGGGATCAGTTCCTTGACCTTGGCGTCGGTCTTGTAGATGTCTTCGGCATCGCCGGACAGCGCGGCCCAGCGGAACGGGCCGATACCCCGGCAGAACAGCGGGCGGATGTACGCCGGGACGAAGCCCGGGAAGTCGAAGGCATTGGCGACGCCCTCTTCCTTGGCCATCTGGCGAATGTTGTTGCCGTAGTCGAAGGTCGGTACGCCTTGCTTCTGGAAATCGAGCATGGCTTGCACGTGCACGGCCATGGACTGTTTGGCGGCCTTGACCACGGCGGCGGGTTCGGTCTGGGCGCGGTCGCGGTACTGCTCCCAGGTCCAGCCGGCAGGCAGGTAGCCGTTCAGCGGGTCGTGGGCGCTGGTCTGGTCGGTGACCATGTCCGGGCGCACGCCGCGCTTGACCAGTTCCGGCAGGATTTCGGCGGCGTTGCCGTGCAGGGCGATGGAGATGGCCTTGCCTTCGGCAGTGTATTTGGCGATGCGCGCCAGGGCGTCGTCGAGGTCGCTGGCCTGTTCATCGACGTAGCGGGTTTGCAGGCGGAAGTCGATGCGGCTCTGCTGGCATTCGATGTTCAGCGAGCAGGCGCCGGCCAAGGTCGCCGCCAGTGGCTGGGCGCCGCCCATGCCGCCCAGGCCGGCGGTGAGCACCCACTTGCCCTTGAGGCTGCCGCCATAGTGCTGGCGACCAGCTTCGACGAAGGTTTCATAGGTGCCCTGGACGATGCCCTGGCTGCCGATGTAGATCCAGCTGCCGGCGGTCATCTGGCCGTACATGGCCAGGCCCTTGGCGTCCAGTTCGTTGAAGTGCTCCCAGTTGGCCCAGTGCGGCACCAGGTTGGAGTTGGCGATGAGCACGCGCGGGGCGTTGGCGTGGGTCTTGAACACGCCGACCGGTTTGCCCGACTGCACCAGCAGGGTTTCATCGTCGTTCAGCTGGGTCAGGCTCTCGACGATCTTGTCGTAGCAGGCCCAGTTGCGCGCGGCGCGGCCGATGCCGCCGTACACCACCAGTTCCTTCGGGTTTTCGGCAACCTGCGGGTCGAGGTTGTTCATCAGCATGCGCAGCGGCGCTTCAGTCAGCCAGCTCTTGGCGGTCAGCTTGTTGCCACGCGGGGCGCGGATCTCGACGTCACGGAATTTGTTCAGCTTGTTGTCAGTCACGAAAAGTGCTCCTCGAGCGATCTATCCAAAACCCGACGCGATCGGCGGGCCAGTGGTGCGGTCGGTACAGCGCGAATGGGGACGGCCTATCCACTTTCGCGCACTTGGCTTTACTTGTACATACAAGCATATGCAATTGAACGGCCAAGTCGCTTCGCCGGGCATCCTTTTGGGTGCTGCCAGGGAAGTGCAGCCCACAGAGCGCAAGGCATCCAGGGGATTGAAAAAGCTGTGAGGGGGTCTGGCGAGAGGAATTCGAATCAGAAGGCATTGCGCCATCTTGGGGCATTCGGTAACAGGCCAGACCATTACGGGGCGTTACCGTGTAACTTTTACCAGGCCACACGGCCCCTTCGCGTAACGGCGAAGGGCCGCCGGGGAACGTTACGAAAGCGCAGTCAGCTCGATGACACAGCAGCGCCCGAGCACCTCCACTTCCAGAAGGCGCTCGTTACCGCTCAGTTGCAGGCAGTCATACAACCCCAGCGCCGGCTGCAGCTGGCCATCGAGGCTCACCTGCAACTGCGCCTGGCCACTGAAGATCAGTACCGTGCTGGCGGCACTGAACAGCCGGCTGCCACCGTTGAACCACTGCAACCGCGCACGGTAACGCAGCGGTGCGTAGATCAGGTTGAAGTCGCGGATCGGCCCGCCCAGCAACGCGCAGTTCACCTGGCTTTCACCGCTGAACGCATAGGCGTCGAAGGGCACCAGTGGCCGGCTGGGCTGGCCATCCACGGTAAGGCGCATGCCATCCCCCTGCAGCACGGTGATGATGCGCTGGTACCCGGTGAAGGTAGAGAAGCCCCCGGAAGCCTCGATATCGGCAATCGACAGGCGCCAGCCGAAACCTTCGAGCCCGTCACCGGCGTCGCGGGTGATTTCCTCGGTGAACCCGCCACCGTTCTTCCACGGCATGCGTGGGTAGTCTTTGGCACGCAACCATTGCAGCTGGCTCATTTGCTGAAACGTCCTTCCAGGCGATGACGGGAACCGGGGTGGATCAGCCGCGCGGCCGTGACAGGCTGGCGACCGGACCAGGTGCGGCGGCGAATCAACAGGCACGGCTCACCCTGCTCGATCTGCAGGAGCCGGCATTCGTCGGGCTCGGCGAGGATGGCTTCGACGACATGCTCGCCTTCGGTCAGCGGCGCTACCTGGGACAGGTAGGCGTAGGGCGTCTGCACGGTGAAGTCCTGCTTGAGGTATTCCGGGGCGATCTGCGCATTGACGTAACGGTCTTCGATTTGCACCGGTACGCCGTTTTCATAGTGCACGATCAACGAATGGAACACCCGCTGGCCTTCGCGCATGTCCAGGGCCAGAGCGCGTTCGGAGCCTGCGGCTTCCTCGGCCAGGGTAATCACCTGGCAGCTGTGCTGGTGGCCACGTGCGGCGATCTCGTCGGCGATATTGTTGACTTCGAACAGCGCCGAACGGGTCTTGGGCTCGGCGACGAAGGTGCCGACCCCCTGCATGCGCACCAACAGCCCTTCAGCGGTAAGCTCGCGCAACGCGCGGTTGATGGTCATGCGGCTGAAGCCCAGCTGGCTGACGAGCTCGCTTTCGGACGGCACGCGGTGGTGCGGCGGCCAGCTGCCATTCTCGATCTGCTGGACGATCATCTGCTTGACCCGGGCGTACAACGGCGCCGGGCCCTCGCCCATTTGGGCTACCAGCGTGGAGACAGAAGGTGTCGGCACGGCGTTTGATCCTTGTGAGAATAGATTGACGGTAGCTTGCCGGAGTTTACCCGGCAGGCAAACGGCTGTATATGTATATACAAGCTGAACAATAACAGGACTGCGCAATGCCCGCCTATTACGCCGAACGTGCCCTCCTGCCCACCGGTTGGGCTCACCATGTCCGTTTCGAGGTCGCTGGCGATGGTTGCCTGTCGGCAATCGAAACGGATGCCAGTGCCGAAGGTGCCGAGCGCCTCGGCGGCCCTGTGCTGCCCGGCATGCCCAACCTGCACTCGCATGCCTTCCAGCGCGCGATGGCCGGCCTGGCGGAAGTCGCCGGCAACCCCAACGACAGTTTCTGGACCTGGCGAGACCTGATGTACCGCCTGGTCGGGCAGATCAGCCCGGAGCAGCTGCAGGTCATCGCTCGCCAGCTGTACATCGAAATGCTCAAGGCCGGCTACACCTCGGTGGCGGAATTCCACTACGTGCACCACGACCAGGCCGGCGAGGCCTACGCCGACCCGGCCGAACTGTCGCGCCGTATCAGCGCGGCCGCAGCCGACAGCGGCATTGGCCTGACCTTGCTGCCGGTGCTGTACAGCCATGCCGGGTTTGGCGGCCAGGCCCCGAACGACGGGCAGCGGCGCTTTATCAACTCCACCGAACAGTACCTGCAGCTGCAGGCGCAACTGGCGCCGCTGCTGGCGGCACAACCTGCGCAGCGCCTGGGCCTGTGCTTCCATTCGCTGCGTGCGGTTACGCCGGCACAGATCGCCGCAGTGCTGGCGGCCAGCGACCCGCAATGCCCGGTGCATATCCACATTGCCGAGCAGCAGAAGGAAGTCGACGACTGCCTGGCCTGGAGCGGCCTGCGCCCGTTGCAGTGGCTGTACCAGCATGTGGATGTGGACCGGCGCTGGTGCCTGGTGCATGCCACCCATGCCGAGCCGGATGAAGTCACTGCCATGGCCCGCAGCGGCGCGGTAGCCGGGCTATGCCTGACTACCGAGGCCAACCTGGGCGACGGGATTTTCCCGGCGGTGGACTTTCTGGCCCAGGGCGGGCGCATGGGCATCGGTTCGGACAGCCATGTGTCGCTGAGCGTGGTCGAGGAGCTGCGCTGGCTGGAATATGGCCAGCGCCTGCGTGACCAACGGCGCAACCGCCTGTACCGCGGCGACCAGCCGATGGTCGGGCGTACGCTGTATGACGCTGCGCTGACGGGCGGCGCGCAGGCGCTGGGGCAGGCGGTCGGGGAACTGGCCGTAGGCAAGCGCGCCGACTGGCTGGTGCTCGATGGGCACGACCCTTACATTGCCACGGCCGATGGCGATGCCATTCTCAACCGCTGGCTGTTTGCCGGGGGGGACCGCCAGGTGCGGGATGTGATGGTGAACGGGCAGTGGGTGGTGCGCCAGGGGCGGCATGCGCAGGAAGAGGAAAGCGGGCGGGCGTTTGCCGGGGTGCTGCGCCAGTTGCTGGGGTGATCCGGCGCCTGTTCTATCGCATTCGCGGTAAACCCGCTCCCACAGGTGCTGTGGGAGCGGGCGTGCCCGCGAACACCGGCGAAGCCGGTGCCATACCCACAGTTGTCCTTGGAAAACTCAGTGCATCTTGACGATTTGCTGGTCCGAAGCGCGCCAGATCAAGCGGCTGGTGTCATACCCCTGTTGCCGCGCCCTCGACATCAGGTTCTCGCGCTCCCAGGCCGGTAGCGTCGGCGTGCGCGACAGCAGCCACAAGTGCTTGCGGTCCGGGCTGCCGACCACCGCGGTGCGATAACGCTCGTCCACGTACAGAATCCAGTACTCGCCCCTGGCCACGCCTGGTACCAGCTTGGTGAACCAGTTGTCGAACTCGACCCACAACTTGTCGGTGTGCCCCGGCTCCTGGATGTTCGCGTGCCCTTCGGCACGCAGCCATTCATCACCCATGGTGCGGCACCGGTTGAGCACCCCCAGGCTGCCATCGACCTTGAGGTTGTAGTGTGCCTCGGATTGCTCGCAACCGTCCTGGAAGTGCATCGGCAGGCGCGCCAGCTCGTACCATTTGCCCTGGTAGCGCTTGAGGTCGACATGACCAGCGGTTTTCGGCGCCAGCGGGTCGTGCACGGAGCCGGCACAACCGCCCAGCAGTAACGCCAGGCATACCCCCAGCAGCAGATACAGGCGCGTCATTTGAGACCCTGCCCGGAATACATCAGCACCTTGTCGGCTGCATATTGAACGCTGATGAAGCTCTTCTCGTCCCCCCAGGTGCAGCTGCTCATGCCCAGCGCGCCAGAGCACTCGGTCGGCGTGCCGAGCAACTGCTCGACCTCGGCCTTGTTCATACCGGCCTTGATCCTGGAATAGTTTTCCTGATTGATCTTGCTGCAGGCAGTCAGAACGACGCACAGCGACAACAGGGCGAGGGAACGCAACGACATGAAGGACACTCCTGGACAGGGGATACAGGCGAGTGGCCTGCAGTGACCTTCGACGGAAAAAACCTCCCCAGGTTCCCTGCCCTCCCCCTTTTCCCCCTACACCATTGGTCGGATGGCCACTAATGTGCGATTAATCACAAAGCATTAGTCGCGCGCCCAATAAAAAAGCCGCCCCTGTGGGAGCGGCCTTGCGTCGCGATGGCCTGCGCAGCAGGCCCCTGCACTCTCAGAATCTGGACCCAGGCTCCAGCAAAAAGTCCATCTCTTCGCTGGTGCTCGGCCGCTCCAGCACCAGGTTGCGGTGCGGGAAGCGCCCGAAACGGGCAATCACCCGCTGGTGCTGCTCGGCATAGTCGAGGAAACCTTCGAACAACCGGCGGTTGGCTTCGGGCTGTTCGTCCAGCAGCGTCTGATAGCGCTCGACGCACAGGTTTTGCCAGTCCAGCACCTCGGCGTGCTCCAGCACCAGCAACACGAACACCCGCTGGATCGGCAGCAACTGGTAATCCCAGTTCTTTTGCAAACCCTGCATCGCCACCACCTGGGCACGCCGGTCGCCCTCGAAGGCGCGCGGCGTATCGCGGTAGATCATGCGCGGCAGCTGGTCCAGCAGGATCAGCAGGCCCAGCCAGCCCTGCGGGCTTTGCTGCCACTCGTCGAGCCCACCCGCCAGGGCGTGCTCGACCAGCTCGCCGAACAGCGCCTGGGCCTCGGCATCGTGATGCTTGCCGAACCACAGCGTGCTCTTCTCGTCAGCCACGGCCTGGGGACTGGTGCCCCAACCGAACCACCACTCCAGCAACGGCTGCCAAGGTGCGAGCATGACTTACTCCTTGTGGTAGGCGGTAACGCGCTCGACCTCTTCCTTCGAGCCGAGGATTACCGACACGCGCTGGTGCAGGCTTTCTGGCTGGATGTCGAGGATGCGATCGTAACCGTTGGTGGAGGCGCCGCCGGCCTGCTCGATGATGAACGACATCGGGTTGGCCTCGTACATCAGGCGCAGCTTGCCCGGCTTGCTCGGCTCGCGGGCATCACGTGGGTACATGAACAGGCCGCCACGGGTCAGGATGCGGTGCACATCGGCCACCATCGAGGCGATCCAGCGCATGTTGTAGTTCTTCTTCAGCGGGCCGGTCTCGCCAGCCAGCAGTTCGCCCACGTAGCGCTGCACCGGGGCTTCCCAGTGGCGCTGGTTGGACATGTTGATGGCGAACTCGGCGGTGGTTTCCGGCACGCGGATGTTTTCGTGGGTGAGGACGAAGCTGCCCAGCTCACGGTCCAGGGTGAAGCCCTTGACGCCGTTGCCCAGGGTCAGGATCAGCATGGTCTGCGGGCCATAGATGGCGTAACCGGCGGCGACCTGCTCGGTGCCTGGCTGCAGGAAGGCGTTTTCGTTCAGGGTTTCGTTCTGGCTCAGGTACTCGTTAGGGCAACGCAGTACCGAGAAGATGGTGCCGACCGAGACGTTGACGTCGATGTTGGACGAGCCGTCCAGCGGGTCGAAGACCAGCAGGTAGGCGCCTTTCGGGTACTTGCCCGGAATCTGGTAGGCGTTGTCCATTTCTTCGGAGGCCATGCCGGCCAGGTGGCCGCCCCACTCGTTGGCTTCCAGCAGGATATCGTTGGAAATCACATCCAGTTTCTTCTGGACTTCGCCCTGCACGTTTTCAGTGCCCATGCTGCCCAGCACGCCGCCGAGGGCGCCTTTGGACACGTGATGGCTGATTTCCTTGCACGCACGCGCCACCACCTCGATCAGGAAGCGCAGATCGGCAGGGGTATTGTTGCTGCGGGTCTGCTCAATCAGATAGCGACTCAGGGTAACGCGGGACATGTATGGCTCCGAAAGGATTGGGGGATGAAAACCCCCGCAGTTTACAGGGAGAGTTGCGGGCTAGCGAGCGATGAGACTCGCCACGGCTCTCAGACGGCACAATAGGTCGGTAGTTCAGCGCGCACCAGGCCGGTGGTCTGGTTGTCGGCCCATTCGCGGGCTCGCCCGCTCCCACAGGGACTGCACAGGTTTCCAAGGCTGTGCAATCCCTGTGGGAGCGGGCCCGCGAAGAGGCCGGCACAGGCTTACATCAATCCAGCGCTTTCCAGATCTCACTGGCATATTCCCGAATCGTCCGGTCCGAGGAGAACCAGCCCATCCGCGCGGTGTTCAGCACCGCCATGCGCCACCATTCCTGCGGCTTGTGCCACAGCTCCTCGACCCGCCGCTGGGCATCCCAGTAGGCATCGAAGTCAGCGCACACCAGGAAGCGGTCATAGGCCACCAGCCCGTCGATCAAGGCGGTATAGCGCGACGGGTCATCCGGCGAGAACACCCCGCTGCGAATCGCCTGCAGCACATCGTTGAGGCGATTGGACGCGGCTATCGCCGCCGTCGCGCCGAAGTCCCCGGCGCGGCGCCGCGCTTCGACCTGCTGCGCGGTGAGGCCGAAGATGAACATGTTGTCCGCCCCGACCTGCTCGCTCATTTCCACGTTGGCGCCATCCAGGGTGCCGATGGTCAGCGCGCCGTTGAGGCCGAACTTCATGTTGCTGGTGCCGGACGCTTCGTAACCGGCGGTGGAAATCTGCTCGGAAAGGTCCGCCGCCGGGATGATGCTTTCGGCCAGGCTGACGTTGTAATTGGGCAGGAACACCACCTTCAGCAGGCCACGCACGGTCGGGTCGTTGTTCACCACCCGGGCAATGTCGTTGGCCAGCTTGATGATCAGCTTGGCCTGGTGATAACTGGCCGCGGCCTTGCCGGCGAAAATCTTCACCCGAGGCACCCAGTCGGTGCCAGGGTCGTTGCGCATGGCCTGGTACAGCGCCACGGTGTGCAGCAGGTTGAGCAACTGGCGCTTGTACTCGTGGATGCGCTTGACCTGCACATCGAACAACGCCTCGGGGTTGACCGTGACGCCCACGCGGTCCTGGATGATGCTGGCAAGGGCACGCTTGCTGTGCAGGCGCTGGGCGGCGAACTGCTTGCGGAAACTGCCCTTGTCGGCGAACGGCACCAGCCCGGCCAGGCGCCCCTCGGGGTCGTCCAGCAGCTCCGGGCCCAATGCCTCGACCAGCATGGCGGTCAGCTGCGGGTTGGACTGGTACAGCCAGCGGCGGAAGGTAATGCCGTTGGTCTTGTTGTTGATCCGTTGCGGGTAGAGCTTGTGCAGCTCGGCGAACACCGTGCTTTTCATCAGTTTGCTGTGCAGCGCCGATACCCCGTTGACGCTGTGCGAACCGAGGAACGCCAGGTTGCCCATGCGCACCCGCCGGCCGTTGTCCTCCTCGATCAGCGACACCGCCCGCAGCACATCGAAATCATGCAGGCCTTTCGCCCGCAGGGCGTCGATGTGGTAGGCGTTGATCAGATAGATGATCTGCATGTGCCGCGGCAGCATGCGCTCCATCAGCGCTACCGGCCAGGTTTCCAGGGCTTCGGGCAGCAAGGTGTGGTTGGTGTAGGCCAGAGTGCCGACGGTCAGTTCCCAGGCGGTATCCCAGGGGATTTCATGCTGGTCGACCAGCAGCCGCATCAGCTCGGCCACGGCGATCGACGGGTGGGTGTCGTTGAGCTGGATGGCCGCCGCATCGGGCAGGTTGAGCAGGTTGTCGTGCATGTTCAGGTGACGCCGCAGCAAGTCCTGCAGCGAGGCCGAAACGAAGAAGTACTCCTGGCGCAGGCGCAGCTCCTGGCCGGCCTCGGTGCTGTCTGCCGGGTACAGCACCCGCGAAATGCTTTCAGCCCGCGCCACCTCGGCCACCGCGCCCAGATGGTCGCCGGCGTTGAAGCGTTCCAGGTGCAGCTCTTCCAGCGCACGCGCACGCCACAGGCGCAGGGTGTTGACGCTGGCGCCGCGCCAACCGACCACCGGCGTGTCGTAAGCCACCGCCCGCACGGTCTCGCCCGGCCACCACACCTGGCGCGGCTGGCCGTGGGTGTCGTGCACCGTTTCGACGCTGCCGCCAAAGCTGATCGGGTAGATCACCTCGGCGCGCTCGAACTCCCAGGGGTTGCCGAAGTCCAGCCAGTTCTCGGTCTGCTCCTGCTGCCAGCCATCGACCATGGCCTGGCGGAACAGCCCGTGCTCGTAGCGTATGCCATAACCGTGGGCGGCGATGCCCAGGGTCGACATGCTTTCCATGAAGCACGCCGCCAGGCGGCCCAGGCCGCCATTGCCCAGCGCGGCATCCGGTTCGAGCAGGCGAATGCGCTCCAGGTCCACATCCAGCCCTTCCAGAGCATCGCGAGCGATGTCGAGCAAGCCCAGGTTACTCAGGCTGTCGTACAGCAGGCGGCCGATGAGAAACTCGAGGGAAAGGTAATAGACCCGCTTCTGGCTGCGGCGATAGGCCTGGCGAGTGTGGTCCATCCAGTGATCGACCATGTGATCGCGCGCGGCCAGGGCGATGGCTTCGAACCAGTCATGGTCGAAGGCGTGCTCCGGGTCCTTGCCGACCGCATAGGTCAGCTTGTTCAGTACGGCGGCGCGAAATTCCGCGACTTCGGCGTCACGTGCTTTGGGTTCCTGGGACATGCGGCATCCTCGGGCAAGTTGACGAAAGCGGAGGGAGATTGTTCAGCCTAGACGCTTCGACCGGGAGCGGAAGCCTGGGTTCGTGGTTTTCACGCATGTTTGCGCATTCGGTCAAAAGGTTGTTCATAAATTGAACAATTCCGGTATGATCGCGCGCCCCGATACCGTGATACACCCCCATAACGATGAAAACGACCCTGATCGCCGCTGCCGAAGTCGACCGCCTGGAGACTTGGCAGCGCTACACCAGCAGCATGTGCCATGGCTGCCATTCGACCTGCTGCACCCTGCCGGTGGAGGTGAAGATCAAGGATCTGATCCGCATTGGCGTGGTGGACGAGTTCGAGAAAGACGAACCGCCGAAGAACGTGGCCAAGCGTTTGCAGAAGGAAGGCATCATCGAGCGCTTCAACCAGAAGTCGGGGATCTTCACCCTGACCCGGATGAGCAACGATGACTGCATGTACCTGGATCGCAAGAGCCGGCTGTGCACCATTTATGACAAGCGCCCGGACACCTGCCGCAACCACCCCAAGGTCGGGCCGCGGCCGGGGTATTGTGCTTACAAGCCGAAGGTGGTTGGGCGGTGATTCGCCTTTTGATTGGGTGAGGACCACTGGGCGCATGCCTTGGTTGTGATGGTGTGGCGGAGATCGAGCGCCGCGCAGGCGGCGCTCGATCTCATAGGCGCTGAAAATGTCGAGGCGGCCCCATGGTGGCCCACCTGCAACCTGAAGACAGGCCCATCCCGGCACCTGCTCACGCACCGCCCGCCGGGAAGCTGCGGCAAGCACCACCGTGATCGGTCGGTGGATGCTCGGGGTATGTCTGCGGCAGCACGCTGACCGGGCTGGTGGCGACGAAGCCATCAGCGAACTTCGCCTCGACGAACTGCGCCTGCCACCCCGACGCTGGCGCCGTACGTTGCAGGGTGAAATGCTGCTGGGGCACCAGCGTCTCGGACTGGTAACGCACCCCGCAGGCATAGCGGAAGTCGCGATCCTGGCTGTTGCTTGCCGTCCACACCTTTACCGCCACCGGTGGCTCGGAGAACTGGACAGCCATCTGCCCGGGCTGCCCGCCCTCTGATACCTGCACGCTCGGCAGCGGTTTGCCATCGCGCAGGCGCGTCACCGCCGGCACCAGGGTACTGACCACCTGCTGACGCACCCCGCCGTGATCCGAGTTGGGCAACACCCTCAGGCTCGTCTGCCCTGGCAGGCGCTGCTGATAATCGGTAACGGGGTCCGGCGCGAAGAAATCATCACCGCTGGCAGACACCAGGTACTTGGGAATCGCCAAGCGCTGCCCCTCCTCGTTCAGATATTGCATCGGGTCCATCATCGTCATTAGCCGCTTGAATGCCGGGGTGCCCAGTTGTTGCAACACACCGGCCTGCTGGTAGGAACCCAGTGCCAAGGGCCAGTGACCGCCATAGCGCTTGCGTAGTCCAGCCAGCATGTCCGAGGTGTCCGCCACGTCGATCACCGCAGGCACGATGGCCATCACCCGGTCATCCGCCAACGCCGTAAGCCAAGCACTCCAGCCGCGCTTGGAGGCACCCGTGATGATGAATCTGTCCACCGTGAGCCCTTGCTTTGCCAGCTCCTGCTCAGCCAGGTCCATCGCCCGGCTCGCCGCAGCAGCCATCGGCACATGCAGTGGCAATTCCGGCGCAGCCCCTCTTAGCGAATGCGCCCAGGTATGGGCCACGGCGTCATCTTCGCGCAAGGGCTGGTCAACATCGCTGAAGGTCACGTACTGGTTGGGCGCATCGCTGATCATGACCACAGCCATCTGCGACTTGAGGGCCACTTCGCGCAACGCTTCGCGGGTATAGTCCGGGGTCTGCGCCGGCCCGTGCCGCACGCCGTTGTTCACCACCAGCAAGGCTCTGCCGGGCACGGCAGTGCGCGGTATGTGCAGCTCGACATCGTGCTCCCAGCGACGTGGCTCAACCACCGGCTCTGGCTCCCAGACCTGCGAAACCATTTGCAGACGACGGAATTCGTAGACAGGTTCAGAGGCCTGCTCGAGCAATCGGGCCTCCAGCGGTGTCTGGCGTACATTGTCGATGTGGCAGTGAACGACTTCCTGCAAACGCAGACCGCTACAGTCCTGCAGGGCGCTGGCATGGAAACTGGCCATCAGGCAGGGAATGGCCAGTGCGAATCGGTATTTCATGGGCTTGCTTCCTATTGCAGAAAGCACTCCACGCTAGGTGGCCCCGCAACCGTATACAAGCCGTGAAGGCTGCTGAAAGAAGCGCCCTACATCAGCTTCAGACATAGAGTACAACTTGCATCTCCATACAAACAAAAACGCCCCCGGCCTTTCGACCGGGGGCGTTTTCATTCAGCCTGAGCTAACTCAGTTCTTGGCTTTCTTGGCAGCGCGGGTACGCTCGCCTTCGTCCAGGATCTTTTTGCGCAGACGGATCGACTTCGGCGTCACTTCGCACAGCTCGTCGTCCTGGATGAATTCCAGAGCCTGCTCGAGGGTGTGGCGAACTGGCGGAACCAGGGCGATGACTTCGTCTTTGCCCGAAGCACGCATGTTGTCGAGCTTCTTGCCCTTGGTCGGGTTCACGCCCAGGTCGTTGTCACGGCTGTTCAGGCCGATGATCTGACCGTTGTAGATCTCCTGGCCGTGTTCGACGAACAGCTTGCCACGAGCCTGCAGGGTTTCCAGCGAGTAGGTCAGTGCCTTGCCGGTCTCGACCGAAACCAGAACACCGTTCAGACGGCCGGACATCTGGCCCGACTTCATGGTGTCGTAGCGATCGAAGATCGAGGTCAGGATGCCTGCACCGTTGGTCAGGGTCAGGAACTGGTTACGGAAACCGATCAGACCACGGGCTGGAATGTTGTATTCCAGGCGAACACGGCCCTTGCCATCCGGCACCATGTTGGTCAGGTCGCCTTTACGCAGGCCCATCTCTTCCATGACCTTGCCCTGGGATTCTTCAGGGATGTCGATGGTGACGTTTTCGAACGGTTCCTGCTTCACGCCGTCAACTTCGCGGATGATCACTTCAGGACGGCCTACAGCCATCTCGAAGCCTTCACGGCGCATGGTTTCGATCAGAACGGACAGGTGCAGCTCACCACGGCCCGATACCTTGAACTTGTCAGGGGAATCGGTTTCCTGAACGCGCAGGGCTACGTTGTACAGCAGCTCTTTGTCCAGACGGTCCTTGATGTTACGGCTGGTGACGAACTTGCCTTCCTTACCGCAGAACGGCGAGTCGTTGACCTGGAAGGTCATCGAAACGGTTGGCTCGTCAACGGTCAGCGGCTTCATCGCTTCTACCGCATCCGGGGCGCACAGGGTGTCGGAAATGAACAGCTCGTCGAAACCGCTGATGCAGACGATGTCGCCAGCCTGAGCTTCTTCGACGTCGACGCGGTGCAGGCCGTGGTGGCCCATCAGCTTGAGGATACGGCCGTTACGCTTCTTGCCGTTGGTGTCGATGGCGACCACCGGGGTGTTCGGCTTGACGCGACCACGGGCGATACGGCCAACGCCGATAACACCGAGGAAGCTGTTGTAGTCCAGTGCCGAGATCTGCATCTGGAACGGGCCGTCACGGTCAACGGACGGTGCCGGTACGTTGTCGACGATCGACTGGTACAGCGCGGTCATGTCTTCGCCCATTTCGGTGTGGTCCAGACCGGCAATGCCGTTCAGGGCCGAGGCGTAGACGACTTTGAAGTCCAGCTGTTCGTCGGTGGCACCGAGGTTGTCGAACAGGTCGAAGATCTGGTCCAGAACCCAGTCAGGACGCGCGCCCGGGCGGTCAACCTTGTTGATCACGACGATCGGCTTCAGACCGGCTTCGAAGGCCTTCTTGGTCACGAAGCGGGTTTGCGGCATCGGGCCGTCCTGGGCATCGACCAGCAGCAGCACGGAGTCGACCATCGACATCACACGCTCGACCTCGCCACCGAAGTCGGCGTGGCCGGGGGTGTCGACGATGTTGATGTGGTAGCCGTTCCAGTTGATGGCGGTGTTTTTCGCCAGAATGGTAATACCGCGCTCTTTTTCCTGGTCGTTGGAGTCCATGACGCGCTCGTCGTTGAGCTCGTTACGCTCCAGGGTGCCGGACTGACGCAGGAGTTTGTCGACCAGGGTGGTTTTACCATGGTCAACGTGGGCGATGATGGCGATGTTACGCAGATTTTCGATCACAACTGTATCTCGATCAGAGGATTCGGTTGCCGCCAGTTTAGGCGGCGAATATGTACGCTTTGAGGCTCAGCGGGCCCGATGGTCGGGAGGGCGATGGCGGATGCTGCCGCCATACAGCCCTGGCGTCTTATGCCGGACGATAAACACGCACATTGGCATGTCCCTCACTGAGCAGGTGGTGTGCGTGCAGACGGCTCATCACACCTTTGTCGCAATACAGCAAGTACTGGCGCGTAGGGTCCAGGTGTTTGAACTTGCTGTTGATCGCATAGAACGGCATGGTCTGGATTTCGATACCTTCCAGCACCAGAGGTTCGTCTTCCTGGGCATCGGGGTGACGAATGTCGATGACGATCTGGCCTGGCAGTGCCTCGGCCACTTCCTCGATTTCGATATCCTTGCCCAGCTCATCGATCACGTGGTCGATGGAGATGAACCTGGCGCGCTCCAGGGCGCGCTCCAGCACGGCCATGTCGAACTGCTTTTCTTCGTGCTCCATGCGGTGACGCTTGGCATGGGTGGTCGGGTTCACCGAGATCACGCCGCAATATTCCGGCATGTGCTTGGCGAAGTCGGCGGTGCCGATTTCGTTGGCCTGGTCGATGATGTCCTGCTTGTGGCTGGCCAGCAACGGGCGCAACACCAGCTTGTCGGTGGCCGAGTCGATTATCGACAGGTTCGGCAGGGTCTGGCTGGACACCTGGGAAATCGCCTCGCCGGTGACCAGCGCATCGATCTGCAGGCGGTCGGCCATATGCGCGGCGCCGCGCAGCATCATGCGCTTGAGGGTCACGCCCATGTAGCTGTTGTCGACCTTGTTGAGAATCTCGCCGACCACTTCTTCGAACGGCACGCTGATGAACAGCACGCGCTGGCTGCTGCCGTACTTCTTCCACAGGTAGTGCGCCACTTCCATCACGCCCAGCTCGTGGGCACGGCCACCGAGGTTGAAGAAGCAGAAGTGGGTCATCAGGCCGCGGCGCATCATCTGGTAGGCCGCCACGGTGGAGTCGAAGCCACCGGACATCAGCACCAGGGTCTGCTCCAGGGCGCCCAGCGGGTAGCCGCCGATGCCGTTGTGCTGGTTATGAATCACGTACAGGCGCTGGTCGCGAATTTCGATGCGCACCAGCACTTCGGGGTTTTTCAGCTCGATGCCGGCGGCGCCGCACTGCTGGCGCAGCTGGCTGCCGACGTAACGGTCGACGTCCATCGAGGTGAAGTCGTGGTGGCCGCCACGCTTGCAGCGCACGGCGAAGTGCTTGCCGGCCAGCAGGTGGCCGAAGTGCTGCTTGCACTTGGCGACGATGTCGTCGAAGTCGCCGAGCGGGTATTCCTCTACCTGCAGGAAGTGGGTGATCCCCGGGGTGCAGGTGAGGCGCTCGATCATCTCGCGCTGGGCTTTTTCGTCTTCGACGCGGGTGACCACTTCGAGATTATCCCAGACACCATCGACCACGAGCTCAGGGTCGAGGTCCTTGAGCACGTTGCGAATGTTCTTGCCGAGCTGGCGGATGAAGCGCTTGCGCACCGGCCGGCTCTTGATGGTGATTTCTGGGAAGACTTTGACGATAAGTTTCATTGGTTAACAGCGCGCGCAGGGCCTGCCGAAAATGAGGGGCGCGAATTATATCGGAAATTGCTCAGGATTTGACCAACTTTTGATCAGAAGCTTGCAGATAAATACAGGGAACAGGTTTTGCGGCGGCTGTGCCGGCCCTTTCGCGGGTGAACCCGCTCCCACAGGAATGTCACAACCTTCGAAATCTGTGCGGCCCCTGTGGGAGCGGGTTGACCCGCGAAGAGGCCCCCAAAGAAGGCACAACATCCAAGCCATGCACGCTATTGGTGCGCGACCACCAAAAATCGCCTCGTAACAGTGCACTTTTCCGGGCCAAGCCCCTGCCCAATGCCCACAGACGCCCCCTTTTATCCCGAACTCGCCATTTTCGGGCACTGGCATGCAATTTGCTCCCTTGTGAGGCAGGTAAGCTTGGCCGACTATCCGCGCCCGGCAACACCCTTTTTCCAGGGCAGCGGCCAACCGCGCTCTAGACCATCCGGAGGACAACATGTCGAAGTCGGTTCAACTCATCAAAGATCATGACGTCAAGTGGATTGATCTGCGTTTCACGGACACCAAAGGCATTCAGCACCACGTGACCATGCCGTCGCGTGATGCGCTGGACGACGACTTCTTCGAAGTCGGCAAGATGTTCGACGGTTCCTCCATCGCTGGCTGGAAAGGCATCGAAGCCTCCGACATGATCCTGATGCCGGTCGACGAAACTGCCGTACTGGACCCGTTCACCGAAGAGCCGACCCTGATCATCACCTGCGACATCGTCGACCCGTCGAGCATGCAGGGCTACGATCGTGACCCACGCGCCATCGCCAAGCGCGCCGAAGAGTACCTGAAGAGCACCGGCATCGGTGACACCGTATTCGCCGGCCCAGAGCCTGAGTTCTTCATCTTCGACGAAGTGAAGTTCCACTCGGACATCTCCGGTTCGATGTTCAAGATCTTCTCCGAGCAAGGCTCGTGGATGACCGGTGCGGACGTCGAAGGCGGCAACAAGGGCCACCGCCCAGGCGTGAAAGGCGGCTACTTCCCGGTTCCGCCGTTCGACCACGACCACGAAATCCGTACTGCCATGTGCAACGCACTGGAAGAAATGGGTCAGACCGTCGAAGTTCACCACCATGAAGTGGCAACTGCCGGCCAGAACGAAATCGGCGTCAAGTTCAACACCCTGGTGAAGAAGGCTGACGAAGTACAGGCGCTGAAATACGTCGTGCACAACGTTGCCGACGCCTACGGCCGTACCGCCACCTTCATGCCGAAGCCACTGTACGGCGACAACGGCTCGGGCATGCACGTACACATGTCGATCTGGAAAGACGGCAAGAACACCTTCGCCGGTGAAGGCTATGCCGGCCTGTCCGATACCGCCTTGTACTTCATCGGCGGCATCATCAAGCACGGCAAGGCCCTGAACGGCTTCACCAACCCGTCGACCAACTCCTACAAGCGTCTGGTCCCAGGCTTCGAAGCCCCGGTAATGCTGGCCTACTCGGCGCGCAACCGTTCCGCCTCGATCCGTATTCCTTACGTCGGCAGCCCGAAAGCCCGCCGTATCGAAGCACGCTTCCCGGACCCGTCGGCCAACCCGTACCTGGCCTTCGCAGCCCTGCTGATGGCCGGCCTGGACGGCATCCAGAACAAGATCCACCCAGGCGATGCTGCCGACAAGAACCTGTACGACCTGCCACCAGAAGAGGCCAAGGACATTCCGCAAGTTTGCGGCAGCCTGAAAGAAGCCCTGGAAGAGCTGGACAAGGGCCGTGCGTTCCTGACCAAGGGCGGCGTGTTCTCCGACGACTTCATCGATGCCTTCATCGAGCTGAAGAGCGAAGAAGAAATCAAAGTCCGCACCTTCGTGCACCCGCTGGAATACGAGCTGTACTACAGCTGCTGATCTGATCGGCGCCTGGCGCCGGTAGCCTGATCACGACGGCCTCCTTCGGGAGGCCGTTTTCATTTGTGCGGTACACAGAAACCCCGCCCGTCACGCTATGCTCTATCTTGGTGCACGATTGAACGCCGTGCCCCTATTTGCTCCCCAATCTGGTTCAAGTGAAACGCTTCACCAAGACTTTATGGTCCGAATTCGCGCAGATTCAGGCCTTAATCGGCCAATCCCGCTTCTTTTCGGAGCTTTGGTTTGTTTCTTGCATTTTTCCAGGCAGAGAGTCTCGCATCAGCGGATCCAACCTGCGCACAGCCATGGCGCCAAGCCGGCCAAGCGCCAAAAGAGGTCAACGACGCCTTATGACCATCAGCGATGCACAGCACCGTCTGTTACTGGACAACCTGACCACCGCCACGCTGCTGCTCAACGCCGAGCTGCGCCTGGAATACATGAACCCGGCGGCGGAAATGCTGCTGGCGGTCAGTGGCCAGCGCAGCCACGGGCAGTTCATCAGCGAACTGTTCACCGAGTCGACCGAGGCACTCAGCTCGCTGCGCCAGGCGGTCGAACAGGCGCACCCGTTCACCAAGCGCGAAGCGCAGCTCACCTCGCTGACCGGGCAGACCATCACCGTCGACTATGCGGTAACGCCGATCCTGCACCAGGGCCAGACCCTGTTGTTGCTCGAAGTGCACCCGCGTGACCGGCTGCTGCGCATCACCAAGGAAGAGGCCCAGCTGAGCAAGCAGGAAACCACCAAGATGCTGGTGCGCGGCCTGGCCCACGAGATCAAGAACCCCCTTGGCGGTATCCGCGGCGCCGCCCAGTTGCTGGCCCGCGAGCTGCCCGAGGAAAGCCTGCGCGACTACACCAACGTGATCATCGAAGAGGCGGACCGCCTGCGCAACCTGGTCGACCGCATGCTCGGCTCGAACAAGCTGCCATCGCTGGCGATGACCAACATCCACGAGGTACTGGAGCGGGTCTGCAGCCTGGTGGAAGCCGAAAGCCAGGGCTGCATCACCTTGGTGCGCGATTATGACCCGAGCCTGCCGGACGTGCTGATCGACCGCGAGCAGATGATCCAGGCCGTGCTCAACATCGTGCGCAACGCCATGCAGGCGATCAGTTCGCAGAACGAACTGCGCCTGGGCCGCATCACCCTGCGCAGCCGCGCCCTGCGCCAGTTCACCATCGGCCACGTGCGCCATCGCCTGGTGGCACGGGTGGAAATCATCGACAACGGCCCGGGCATTCCGCCAGAACTGCAGGAAACCCTCTTCTACCCCATGGTCAGCGGCCGCCCGGACGGCACCGGGCTGGGCCTGGCCATTACCCAGAACATCATCAGCCAGCACCAGGGCCTGATCGAGTGTGAAAGCCATGCAGGCCACACCGCCTTCTCGATCTACCTGCCTCTGGAACAAGGAGCCACAGCCTCATGAGCCGAAGTGAAACCGTATGGATCGTCGACGATGATCGTTCCATCCGCTGGGTACTGGAAAAAGCCCTGCAACAGGAGGGCATGACCACCCAGAGCTTCGACAGCGCCGATGGCGTGATGGGCCGCCTGGCGCGCCAGCAGCCGGATGTGATCATTTCCGATATCCGCATGCCCGGTACCAGCGGCCTCGACTTGCTGGCGCAGATTCGCGAGCAGCACCCACGGCTGCCGGTCATCATCATGACCGCGCACTCCGACCTGGACAGCGCCGTGGCCTCATATCAAGGTGGCGCCTTCGAGTACCTGCCCAAACCGTTCGACGTTGACGAGGCGGTGTCGCTGGTCAAGCGCGCCAATCAGCACGCCCAGGAGCAACAAGGGCTGGATGTGCCGCAGAACCTGGCACGCACCCCGGAAATCATCGGGGAAGCACCGGCGATGCAGGAGGTGTTCCGCGCCATCGGCCGCCTCAGCCATTCGAACATCACCGTGCTGATCAACGGCGAGTCAGGTACCGGCAAGGAGCTGGTGGCCCACGCCCTGCACCGGCACAGCCCGCGCGCGGCGTCGCCGTTCATCGCCCTGAACATGGCCGCCATCCCCAAGGACCTGATGGAGTCGGAACTGTTCGGCCACGAAAAAGGCGCCTTCACCGGTGCGGCCAACCTGCGCCGGGGGCGCTTCGAACAGGCGGACGGCGGCACCTTGTTCCTCGACGAAATCGGCGACATGCCCGCCGACACCCAGACCCGCCTGCTGCGGGTGCTGGCCGATGGCGAGTTCTATCGGGTGGGCGGCCATGTGCCGGTCAAGGTCGATGTACGCATCATCGCCGCCACGCACCAGAACCTGGAGTCGCTGGTACAGGCCGGCAAGTTCCGCGAGGACTTGTTCCATCGCCTGAATGTGATCCGCATCCACATCCCACGGCTGGCCGACCGCCGCGAGGATATCCCCGCCCTCGCCCGCCATTTCCTTGCCCGCGCAGCTCAGGAGCTGGCAGTGGAACCGAAGATTCTCAAGCCGGAGACCGAGGAATTCATCCGCAACCTGCCTTGGCCAGGCAACGTGCGGCAGATGGAGAACACCTGCCGCTGGATCACCGTGATGGCCTCCAGCCGCGAAGTGCTGATCGGCGACCTGCCGCCAGAGTTGCTGAACCTGCCGCAGGACGCCGCGCCAGTCACCAACTGGGAGCAGGCCCTGCGCCAGTGGGCCGACCAGGCACTGGCGCGCGGGCAGACCAGCCTGCTGGACAGCGCGGTGCCAAGCTTTGAGCGGATCATGATCGAGACGGCGCTCAAGCATACCGCCGGGCGCCGGCGGGATGCGGCGCTGTTGCTGGGCTGGGGGCGCAATACCCTGACGCGCAAGATCAAGGAGCTGGGAATGAACGTGGCGGGTGGCGATGATGAGGAAGGTGACGACCATTAACCATTGACTGCCTGCACCGACGCATTCGCGGGTAAACCCGCTCCCACAGGTACAGCGCCAGCCTCAAGGTTAGCGCAGTCACTGTGGGAGCGGGTTTACCCGCGAATGCGTTGTAAGAACCAGAACAAGTTTCAGCCCTCCGATGCACCGATCCTGTGCCCGATGCACCTCTCCAAGGCACAAATCCCCTCAAAACCCGGCCAGATTCCCCTCAAAGCCCTTTATTCACGGGCTTGGCAAACCTGGCACGCCCCCTGCAATAGCCAATACATACCCAGTTTCGGGGGCCCTGGTACAGGCAGGCCGGGTGAACCCCTCTTTTATTCGCAGCACCCGTTTCGGGGACCTCGGTACAGGCAGGCCGGGATATCCCCTCTTTTATTCGTGCAGTTTCACCTGCACCCGCCAGCGCCCGGCGTCCTCTGCACCAGCCCATTCGCCGCGCAGAGGGCGCGCGGCCACTACCGTCAGCAACAAACCCTCCTGGCTGTGCTGCAGCCGCCAGCTCACAGGCTTGCCCTGCAGGCTCAGTTGCCCTTGCTGCGCCTTGCCGCGCGCCTGGAACAGCAACGCAACCGTACCCTCCACATTCTCGCCATGCAGCTCGGGTTCTTCGTTGAACCACAGGTCCAGGCCATCCTGCACCACCTGCACCTGCTGCAGCTCACGCTCATCGGGCGTGGTCAGGCGGCCGATCATCAGCCCCACCATCAAGCCGACGATGGCCAGCGACAGCATCACCCGCGGCAACGCTTTCGAACGCTCGTCCGGTTCAGGGGTAGAATGCCCGTCATCTTCACGCTTGGAGCCGTGCATGTTTCACGTCATCCTTTTTCAACCAGAAATTCCGCCGAATACCGGCAACATCATTCGCCTGTGCGCCAACAGCGGCTGCGCCCTGCACCTGATCGAACCCATCAGCTTCGAACTGGATGACAAACGCCTGCGCCGCGCGGGGCTGGACTACCACGAGTATGCCACGCTCAAGCGCCACCAGAGCCTGGCCGGGTGCCTGGAAAGCCTGGGCAACCCACGGCTGTTCGCCTTTACCACCAAGGGTTCGCACCCGTTCCACGAAGTGGCCTACCAGCCGGGTGATGCCTTCCTGTTCGGGCCCGAGAGCCGTGGCTTGCCAGCCGAAGTGCTGGACAGCCTGCCGGCCGAGCAGCGCTTGCGCCTGCCGATGCGTCCGGGGTGCCGCAGCCTGAACCTGTCCAATACCGTGGCGGTGACGGTGTATGAGGCGTGGCGGCAGAACGGCTTTGCCGGGAGTTGATGGGTTGCCTGTGCCGGCCTCTTCGCGGGTAAACCCGCTCCCACAGGGACCGCAAGAGACTTGAAGCTAGTGCAACACCTGTGGGAGCGGGTTTACCCGCGAAAGGGCCGGCACAGATAACAAAAAAGCGCCCCGAAAGGCGCTTTTCTGATACCGACAGCGATTACTGCACGGTCGGCACTTCACCCGCTTCTTGCATACGCTGCATTTCCTGCGCGTACAGGGCGTCGAAGTTGACCGGCGACAGCATCAGGGCCGGGAACGAACCACGGGTCACCAGGCTGTCCAGGGTCTCGCGCGCGTACGGGAACAGGATGTTCGGGCAGAACGCACCCAGGGTGTGGCTCATCGAAGCCGCGTCCAGGTTCTTGATCAGGAAGATACCGGCCTGCTGCACTTCAGCGATGAAGGCCACTTCATCACCGTTCTTGACGGTGACCGACAGGGTCAGCACCACCTCGTGGAAGTCACCTTCCAGGGCTTTCTGCTTGGTGTTCAGGTCCAGGGCAACGCTCGGCTCCCAGGTCTGACGGAAGATCTGCGGGCTTTTCGGGGCCTCGAACGACAGGTCGCGCACATAGATACGCTGCATGGAGAACTGAGGGCTGTTGTCTTCTGCAGCAGCGCCGTTGGTCTGTTGGTCAGTCATGGCAGATCCTTATCCTAATGTTTTTGAATGCAGTGCAAATCAGGCCGCCAGCAGCGCATCGAGCTTGCCGGCGCGCTCCAGGGCGTAAAGGTCATCGCATCCACCGACATGGGTACTGCCGATCCAGATCTGCGGCACCGATGTACGGCCGGCCTTCTGGCTCATCTCGGCACGCACCTGGGGCTTGCCGTCGACCTTGATTTCCTCGAAGGCCACGCCCTTGCTCTCGAGCAGGTACTTGGCGCGCATGCAGTAGGGGCAGTAGTCGCTGGAATAGACGATGACGGGCTTCATATCACTTCACCAGGGGCAGGTTATCGGCTTTCCAGCTGGAAACGCCACCGCTCAGTTTGGCGGCGTTGTAACCAGCTTTGAGCAATTCGCGGCAAATGGTGCCGGACTGCTGGCCCATCGAGTCGACCACGATCAGAGTCTTCTCTTTGTGCTTGTCCAGCTCGCTCATGCGGTTGACCAGTTTGTCCTGCGGGATGTTCACCGCGCCGACGATGTGCCCGGCGGCGTATTCCTTGGTCGGGCGGATATCGATGACCAGGGCCTTCTCGGCATTGACCAGAGCAGTCAGCTGGCCATTGCTCAGGCTTTGGCCGCCGCGACGGATTTCGTTGACCAGCAATGCGACCAGCAAAACAACGAAGATCGCCACCAGGATGTAGTGGTTTGTCGCAAATTGAATCAGGTTAGCAACCATCTGGGGTGTTCCACGCGATTGAAAATGCCGGCCAGTATACACAGCCCCTTATTGCCACCAAAGCCCGACGGGCCGGCGGCAAAGCCACCAGCGCATCGCCGGCACATGCGCGCCGGTCGGCGGGAGGGGAGGAATATTCGCCGCCGGTGGCGTAATTGCCCTAAAATGCGTGTCTTTATCATCTTTGAACAACCGTGAGTTTGATTGATGACGAGTACGCCCAAACCCCTGGTCCTGATCATCCTGGATGGCTTCGGCCACAGCGAAAGCCCCGAATACAACGCCATCTACGCCGCCAACACACCGGTCTACGACCGCCTGCGCGCCAGCCAGCCGCATGGCCTCATTTCCGGCTCGGGCATGGATGTCGGCCTGCCGGACGGGCAGATGGGCAACTCCGAAGTCGGTCACATGAACCTCGGCGCCGGCCGTGTGGTGTACCAGGATTTCACCCGGGTGACCAAGGCCATCCGTGACGGCGAGTTCTTCGAGAACCCGGTGCTCACCGGCGCCGTGGACAAGGCCGCCGGCGCCGGCAAGGCCGTGCATATCCTCGGCCTGCTGTCCGATGGCGGCGTACACAGCCATCAGGACCACCTGGTGGCCATGGCCGAACTGGCCGCACAGCGCGGTGCGCAGAAGATCTACCTGCACGCCTTCCTCGATGGCCGCGACACGCCGCCACGCAGCGCGCAATCGTCCATCGAACTGCTCGACGCCACCTTCGCCCGGCTGGGCAAGGGCCGCATCGCCAGCATTATCGGCCGCTACTACGCCATGGACCGTGACAACCGCTGGGACCGCGTCAGCGCCGCCTACAACCTGATCGTCGACAGCACGGCCGAACACAGCGCCGACACGGCCCTGGCCGGCCTGCAAGCTGCCTACGCCCGCGACGAGAGCGACGAGTTCGTCAAAGCCACGCGCATCGGTGAAGCGGTCAAGGTCGAAGATGGCGACGCGGTGATCTTCATGAACTTCCGCGCTGACCGCGCCCGCGAGCTGTCGCGCGTGTTCGTCGAGGCCGATTTCAGCGAATTCCCGCGCGCACGCCTGCCGAAACTGGCCGCCTACATCGGCCTGACCCAGTACTCGGCGAAGATCCCGGCGCCTGCCGCCTTTGCCCCGGCCAGCCTGAACAACGTGCTGGGCGAATACCTGGCGAAAAACGGCAAGACCCAGCTGCGTATCGCCGAGACCGAGAAGTACGCCCATGTCACCTTCTTCTTCTCCGGCGGCCGCGAAGAGCCGTTCGAAGGCGAAGAACGCATCCTGATCCCGTCGCCGAAGGTCGCTACCTATGACCTGCAACCGGAAATGAGCGCGCCAGAGGTGACCGACCGTATCGTCGAAGCCATCGAGCAGCAGCGCTACGACGTCATCGTGGTCAACTACGCCAACGGCGACATGGTCGGCCACACCGGCGTGTTCGATGCCGCGGTAAAAGCCGTCGAGGCTCTGGATGGCTGCGTCGGCCGTATCGTCGAAGCGCTGGACAAGGTCGGCGGCGAAGCGCTGATCACCGCCGACCACGGCAACGTCGAGCAGATGGAAGACGAATGCACCGGCCAGGCGCATACCGCGCACACCACCGAGCCGGTACCGTTCATCTATGTCGGCAAGCGCCAGGTCAAGGTGCGTGACGGCGGCGTGCTGGCCGATGTGGCGCCGACCATGCTGAAGCTGCTGGGGCTGGAGAAACCGGCAGAAATGACCGGTACTTCGATCCTGGTCGATGCCTGATTTTGTGTATGGGGGCCGCGTTGCGGCCCAATCGCCAGCAAGCCAGCTCCCACAGGATCACCACAGGCCTTGAAACTGTGCAGTACTTGTGGGAGCTGGCTTGCCGGCGATTGGGCTGCAAAGCAGCCCCCTTTGGCATGAATTCCAGACAAACGCCCCTCTGCACCCGCAGCGAGGCGTTTTTTTTGCACGCCCGCGCGGGCATACTAGGCCAGTCTCCATCCCCGGTACGCCAACCCCATGCTTCGCGCCCTGATTTTCCTAGCCCTGTCTTGCCTGCTCAGCCCGGCCTTCGCCGATGAGCGTGCGCAGACCCAGCAGCAACTGGACGCCACCCGCCAGGACATCGCCGAGCTCAAGAAGACGCTGGGCAAGCTCCAGGAAGAAAAGGCCGGTGTGCAAAAGGACCTCAAAGCCACCGAGACCGATATCGGCAACCTCGAAAAGCAGGTGGAGGCACTGCAGCAAGAACTAAAAAAGACCGAGGGCGAGCTGGAGCGCCTTGATACCGAGAAAAAAAAACTCCAGAGCGCCCGCATTGAACAACAACGACTGATCGCCATCCAGGCGCGTTCGGCCTACCAGAACGGCCGCGAGGAATACCTCAAGCTGCTGCTCAACCAGCAGAACCCCGAGAAGTTCGCCCGCACCCTCACCTACTACGACTACGTGAGCAAGGCGCGCCTGGAGCAACTGCGCACCTTCAACGAGACCCTGCGCCAATTGGCCAACGTCGAACAGGAGATCGCCACCCAGCAGCAACAGCTGTTGGCCCAGCGCGCCGACCTCGACAGCCGCCGACAGGCCCTGGAAGCCGAGCGCGGCAAGCGTCAGCAGGTGCTGGCCAAGCTCAACAGCGACATGAAGGAGCGCGACCAGAAGCTGCAATCGCGCGAGCAGGACCAGGCCGACCTGTCCAAAGTGCTCAAGACCATCGAGGAAACCCTTGCCCGCCAAGCCCGCGAGGCCGAGGAAGCGCGCAAGAAGGCCTTGCTGGCCCAACAGGAAGCGGAAAAACGCCGCCAGCAGGAAGCCCTGGCTGCGGCCGCCAGCCGCGACCAGGCGCGCGAACCTGTCGAACCGCCGAAAAAGGCCCGCACCACCCTCGGCCCGATAGTTTCCAGCGACGGCGCAAGCTACGGTGGCGCATTTTCTGCCGCACGGGGAAAACTTCCATGGCCAGTCAATGGTCGATTGCTCGCGCGCTTCGGTGATGCCCGCGGCAGCGACGTCCGTGCCAAGTGGGACGGGGTGATGATCAGCGCCAACCCGGGCACCCAGGTACGTGCCGTGCACGGCGGGCGGGTGGTGTTCGCCGACTGGTTGCGTGGTGCCGGACTTCTGGTCATTCTCGACCATGGCAACGGTTACCTGAGCCTGTACGGCCATAACCAGAGCCTGCTCAAGAGCGCCGGTGATATCGTCAAGGCCGGTGAGGCCATTTCCACCGTTGGCGACAGCGGCGGCCAGGAAGCCGCCGGCTTGTACTTCGCCATCCGCCAGCAGGGCCGGCCTACCGACCCTTCGCAGTGGTGCCGCGGCTAGTCAAATTTCTACGGCGTAGCCCCCAGGCTGCGCCGATGCTCCGCAGGGAGCGCCTACAGGATCAGGAGTTCGTTCGACATGCTGCACTCGCCTCGTCTCACCCAGCTGGCCCTGTCCATCGCCCTGGCGGTCGGTGCGCCCCTGGCCTTGGCCGCGGAGCCAGCCAAGCCGGCCGCCGTCACGGCCACCGAGGTGACCGCCAAGGCGCCACTGCCGCTGGAAGAGCTGCGCACCTTTGCCGAGGTCATGGACCGCATCAAGGCGGCCTACGTCGAGCCGGTGGATGACAAGACCCTGCTGGAAAACGCCATCAAGGGCATGCTCAGCAACCTGGACCCGCACTCGGCCTACCTCGGCCCGGAGGACTTCCAGGAGCTGCAGGAAAGCACCAGCGGCGAGTTCGGCGGGCTGGGTATCGAAGTGGGCCAGGAAGACGGCTTCATCAAGGTAGTGTCGCCGATCGATGACACCCCGGCTTCGCGTGCCGGCGTGCAGGCCGGCGACCTGATCGTCAAGATCAATGGCGCCCCGACCCGCGGCCAGAGCATGACCGAAGCGGTCGACAAGATGCGCGGCAAGGTCGGCGAGAAGATCACCCTGACCCTGGTGCGCGACGGCGGCACGCCCTTCGATGTGACCCTGGCCCGCGCGGTCATCCAGGTCAAGAGCGTGAAGAGCCAGCTGCTGGAGAACGACTATGGCTACATCCGCATCACCCAGTTCCAGGTCAAGACCGGCGACGAAGTGGGCAAGGCCCTGGCCAAGCTGCGCAAGGACAACGGCAAGAAATTGCGCGGCGTGGTGCTGGACCTGCGCAACAACCCGGGCGGCGTGTTGCAGTCGGCGGTGGAGGTGGCTGACCACTTCCTGACCAAGGGCCTGATCGTCTACACCAAGGGCCGTATCGCCAACTCCGAGCTGCGCTTCTCGGCCGACCCGGCCGACGCCAGCGACGGTGTGCCACTGGTGGTGCTGATCAACGGCGGCAGCGCCTCGGCTTCGGAAATTGTCGCCGGTGCCCTGCAAGACCAGAAGCGCGCCGTGCTGATGGGTACCGACAGCTTCGGCAAAGGCTCGGTGCAGACCGTGCTGCCGCTGGCCAACGACCGGGCGCTGAAGCTGACCACGGCGCTGTACTTCACCCCCAATGGCCGCTCGATCCAGGCCCAGGGCATTGTCCCCGACATCGAAGTGCGCCAGGCCAAGCTCACCGCCGAAGCCGACACCGACAACTTCAAGGAAGCCGACCTGCAAGGCCACCTGGGCAACGGCAACGGCGGCGCTGACCGGCCGACCGGCAGCAGCAAGCGCAAGGAGCGCCCGCAGGATGACGACTTCCAGCTGAGCCAGGCCCTGAGCCTGCTCAAAGGCCTGAACATCACCAAAGGCGACTGATCCACCCCATGCGTTATCTGCTGTGTCTGCTGTTCTGCCTGATGGCCGGTGTCGCGCAAGCGGCGCCGGCTGGCAAAGCCTACCTGAGCATCATCATCGACGACCTGGGCCAGAGCAGCGAGCGCGACAGCCGCACCCTGGCCCTGCCCGGGCCGGTGACCATGGCGATCATGCCCGATACCCCGCACGCCACCGACTTCGCCCGCCAGGCGCACAAGGCCGGCAAGACGGTGATCCTGCACATGCCCATGGACCCGGCCACCGGGCCTTATGCCTGGCACCCCGGCATCCCGATCGAAGAACTGGCCAGGCGCCTGGACAGCGCACTGCTAAAAGTGCCCTACGCGGCCGGCATCAACAACCACATGGGCAGCCGCATGACGGCACAGCGCGAGCCGATGGCCTGGTTGATGGGCGAATTGCAACGGCGTCACCTGTTCTTCGTCGACAGCCGTACCAGTGCCGCCACCGTGGCCGCAGCTGAAGCGCAAGCGCAAGGCCTGGCGCATGTTTCACGCGATGTATTCCTCGACGACGTGCGCACTACCGAGGCGATTGGCGCACAGCTTCAGCAAGGCATCGCCGTGGCCCGCAAGCAGGGCTCGGCAGTGCTGATCGGGCACCCTTACCCGCAGACGCTTGAGGTACTGGCACGCGAACTGCCTCGCCTGGAAAGTCAGGGGGTAATTTTGCTCGACCTGCCGCAGATGATCGCCGAACGCGGCAACCAGGCCATGCCGGCGCATGGCCGGCACGGTCGCTACAGCAACCGCTGAGCAGGCCGCTCGAGGCTGCTGTACCTGAACTTGATGGCCAGGTACAGCAAGCTGCCTCACGCCTTGTTGCTGGACGGATCAATTGAACGGAATGATTCCCCTGGCTTGTTCCAGCGTCAGCCTGCCACGGTGGAGCCGTTGCCCCGCGATGGCAGCCAGGCGGCTGCTCATGCGGCGCTGGTTCCAGGTCTTCAGGTGGCCGGCGACGAAGTCCTCGGGGAAATCGTCAGGTGACTGCAAATGGAAATGCGCAGCCCAAAGATTACGTCTGCTCGGCAGGCGCAGCACGCGATATTCGTCAAACGCACTACCGTCCTGCATCGTTCGTCGCTCGTTGTATTCAACCATGATCAGGCCCTCCGCGTAGAGGAAGCGCAGGGCTTCGGCGGAGGGGTAGCTGGTGTCGGTGTAAAGGGTGATGAGTTTCAGCTTCTTCTCCGCACGCAACGCATCCGCATCCCGCTCCAAGGCTCTGAGCAGCGTGTCGTTGCCGCCCCCATCACGCACGATGCTCGCCGCCTGGGCCATCTTGTCCAACTGCTGGTCGAATAACTGGGCCAGCAAAGCACCCTTGATATCGTTCTGCACATACGACGCGGCTTTCACCCGCACCGCATCGTTCTCGTCCAGCAGCGACTGTACCCACATGGCGAGATCGCCTGGGGGGGCTTCGTCAGACAACGAGGGCCGCTTACCCTCACGCTGACGCCATTCGCCCTCCACTTGCTCGAACGTGGCCAATAGCGCTTCGCTGACCGCCTCACGCACCTCAAGCAGGCGCTGCCCCTGTACTTCGACCTCGGTTCCGATCAACAGCTGGCCCTGGGCGTTACGCACCAGCCGCTGCGGCTCGCTGGACACCGTATAAGGCGAACGCATGGCAGGCGCGATGGCGTCATCCTGCTCACGGACCGCCTCGACCAGACGGCTACCCGCATCCAGCTTGAGCTTGCCGACATGTTCCCGGTATCGGTCAATCATCGCCGGCTCGACCAATGCCCCGCCGTCCTTGCGAATACGATCGCTGTTGAGCAACGCAGCACTGTATTCATCCCAGGCTTCCTGCAAGATGACGATTCGGTCCGGCGCCGACAGGTTGGCAAAGTCCAGCTCGCCATGAGCTTCAGCAGCATTGCGCAGGCTCAGACCGGCCAGCTCCTCCCTGTAGATGGCAAGCACGTTTTGCCCGGCGACACTGTCAAGGTGCAAGGCCAGCTCAGCCAGGTTCAATACCTGGTGGAAACGCAGCTGAACCGTATTGAAGCTGCGCTGGGCGATCAACTGCGCAACAGTACGCACCGGCTCATCCGGCGAACCGGTAATTGCGAAATCGTCTGCGGCATCAGCCAACAACTCATCGAGATGCTCGTACCCCACGAGAATGCGCTCTTGCAGGCCGACAACGGTCTCCAGCTTGAGGCGGAACTGCTGATACAACTCAGCGACTTCAGCGATTGGCTGCCCATCCAGAGCCTTTTGCATCGCGACCAGTTCGGGATAATCGGCAAGGTTCCAAAGCTCATTGACGATGAAGTCGCTGTTACGGATAAGCCCTTCCCGCACAGTTGCCTCGTGCTCGGTGAGCACCGCATCCCAACCGCCTTCCAGCCGCTCGTTGGTAAACTTGGGTTCGCTGATGGTCGCCAGCAGCGGCAGTATTGCCTTTTCGGCGCCGACTGCGGCTTCCAGCTGCTGGATCGACTGGTCCCGCTGCCTGAAGTAGTCCTGTTCCAACTCGGTTATGCGCTCATCGTAGCGCTGTAGCAGCGTCTGCAACTTCGCAGTTTCGTCCCCATCGGGCGATGAGGATTGCTTTTCGGCTGCCTTGGCTCTCAGCTCTTTGAGGCCTTGCAGCTTTTTCTTCGCCTCCAGCGAACTCAGGGCCATGCTGCCGAATCGCTCTCTGGCAAGATTGACCTGCTGGTCGAGCTGGTTGATCTTTTGATGCAACTCGCGAAACCGTGTTGCCAGGCGAGCGCGAGCGGAGTTCTGCTTCATACCGCCCCTCAGGCGAAGTGTCGTATCCACTCGCCAGACGCCATCGGCGAAATCCAGCCAGGGCCCCGGCGTTCCGCTGGCGTCGATCACCCGCACGCCATCTGGCAGTTGCTCCACCCGATAGGCATCCCCGGCCAAGGCGACGTAATAGCTGTCGTCAATGCGGTACAGGCCCGCCATACCGCCGTTGTTCAACGGTTTCATACCGTTGAGCGATACACTTGAACGCATGGCCCGGAGTGCTTCGCGCTGCGCGCGCGGCAACCAGTTGAAGCCACTCTGGCCCCGCCAGGAATGATCAAGCCAGCGACCAGGCAGCGCTTCGCCAGCAACCGCCGCCGCCTCCACGGGCGCGATCACGATTTCGGCAAAAGCACCGCGTTGCGCCTCAGGCCCTTCGAGTGCTACCGCGTCGGGCAATTCATGCTGGGGCGTTTCCTTGGCGGGTAGTCTGGCATGCAACAACACCATGCTCATGTTCAGCATCAGGTCGGCAGTTGCAGCCGCTCGGTCAAACGCATCGCCACGCTCGAGGGCATCCAGGTCATGTTGCAAGGAAGCCAGCATTTGCACCAACCAAGCCACAGATGCGACCGGCCCACGGATTGCCAACGTCAACACATCGAACAGCAGCCAGGCGCCCTCGCACAGGGTTTGCCAACGGTTCTCGGCATTGGATACGGATTGTTCGTCAGCAAGACGCACCAGCAGGTCCCGATTCGCCTGATAAAGTTTCTCGTCAATGCCGCTATGCCAGTAGGTAATGGCGAGCTTGGCCGGTTCCGGGCGCACGGGCTGAGCATAGGGATCGACACCAATGGCATTGATGTGAGGCTCGCTGAAACCACCATGGTCGTATATTGCCCTGGCGCTCGGCTCCATCCAGTCGAGAATACTGTCCTGCAGGATCTCCGACTCGCGCACATGTTCGAGCAAGGCCGACAAGCTGGCATATTCACGAAGCGTGTCCTGCGCGAACAAGGGTCGGTAAAGCAATGTCAGTGAGGGTTCTGCGCAATAAAGCAGGTACATGCACTGGACTGTGTCCGTTTTCGAAGACGTTGCACTGCGCTTGAATGCCAACGGGATCAACATCATTCGCGGCGTGCTCGGGTCAACGTGACCGGCACAGAAATCGACCACACATTGCAGCCCCGGCTCGCTGATCTTTCCGTCAAGCTTGGCAGTGACGGCAGCGGCGAGCAGAGCCGCACGCCATTCACCGCCCAGCCGCCTGACCCGGTCCGCACGGTTGGCCGGATCGTCCAGCTGCGCGGCGACATAGGCCGGATAATGGCTCCCGATATCTACCTGGGCAACCAGAGCCCTGGCACTATCGGCGTCAAGCCATGACGGCGCCTCACCCCCGCTACGCAGGTAGATTCGCTCGATGCTTGCACCCTTGAGGGAAGCGAGGTTACCGATGGCGAATTCAGTGAGCGTCTTGCTGCCAGTGAAGACTAATGGTTCACCTCCCCCAGTACCTGTCGCCGACCCTCCCGGCACGCCACGGGCAAGGTAAAGGTCAAACATCAGATCGTCCGGAGAGCTGTCAGCGCCATGGTCCTCGCGGATTTGCCTGGCCAGCCGTTGGCGAGCGTAATCAGTCAACGACTGAATGCCATCCAGTGCTGCGACACCGCCCGAATCGAGCTGATGAAGCGCGATCTGCAGCAATGCGGCGCTACACGCAAAGCTGTCCTGCGCAGTGCTGGCGCGCCAACCCGGGGGCGGTTTCACTGCCGGCGTGTCATCCTGATAAACCTCGAACCAGGATGAAGGGTCGCTTAGCTGGGCAAAACGCTGTTCAAGGGCCGGAACATCCTCGATTTCGTTATAGCGGGCTCGCTCAACCCTTTGCAGCAGCGTCTCGAGCAACAGCGAAACCTGCTGGGCAAATACGTTGCCTTTGGCCGCATGGCGCTGCCAGCTCATCTGCTCGAAGGCATAGCGTTGCGCCAGTTCATCCCGCAAGGCAAGGCCAAACGCGCTCAACGAGTCGAAGCTGCGCACTGCCCCTGAAGGTGCGCACCACAGTACGACCTCGCGCTCATCCCATTCGCCGCAAATCAGCATCTCGCATTGCATTTGTTCATATTGCAGCGACGCACTGGTCACCCGCGTCTGGACGAAGTACACCGGAGGTTGGTCGTCACCGCCATGAAGCAGACCACGGATACACGCCTGCTCCTGCGGAGCCAGAACCTGCAAGGGCAGGCTGCGCAACAGCGCGATCTTGAGCAGCAATTGCAACCAGCTGTCGCGACTGACACCGCCGCTGCCCTTGGCCCGCCAATACTGGAGCTGCGCCTCGCAGAAGTGTTGGGGAAGTTGCTCCACCAGCTGATTGAGTGCGGGAGACAGGCCTGAGAGCTGGCGAGTGTCGAATTCAGTGGTCGAACCGGCGAAACGATGGGCATCCGTGAGCCCGAGATTGTAATGGCGGCCATCAGCCAGCGGCTCGAAGCTCAGCGGCTTCGGATCGAGCAAGGCTTGCAGTACCCGGTCCACCAAGGGGCCGGTGGTCCAATAAGTGCTGGAAGGGTCCGGGCTGTCCAGCATCAGCGGGTCAGCCGTGGTCAAGGCGGGGGGGACATGGGCCAACCAAGGCAGTTCTGACAACAACACGCGCAGCAGCTGCTCACTGGCAACCTGGCGCAGCGTCGGTCGGTCGTCAAACTGCCTGGCAACGGCCTGCCTGAAATCGAAGATTGGAACCTGGGAACGGGTCATGCTGGCTACCTCCGCGTTGAAAAACGGAAGGCTGCGGCAAGCAGGCATGCTTGCCGCGTTACTTATTGCTCAATAAAAAAGGCCTTGCTACGCCGAGCAAGGCCTTCTTTCAATGCACCAGTGCACCAACGTCAGCTATACACGCGCCCCAGCAACTGGCGGTGGCTTTCGAACTGGTCCAGCACATCGCGCACGATCTGGTCCGGGGCAAAGCCCATCAGGTCGTACTCCTGGCTGCCATCGTGCAGGTACACCTCGGCACGGTAGAAGCGCTGGCGCACTTCCGGCTCGCCTTCCACCGGCGCTTCGCTCGGCGCGGCCAGGTAGCCGTCCAGGCTCACTTCATAGACGAACGGGTTGCCCTCTTCCATCATCACCCGCAGGCCCATCATGTTGCGCGACTGGCCGACACGGGTTTCCACCTCGAAGCCCAGGGTCTGCAACTGCGCGGCAGCTTCCTTCAGCGCCGGGCTGACCTGTTTGTCCATGAAACGCTGCACCACGGCCTGGGTCGGTTGCAGTTCCAGCTGGGTCAGGCGCTCGCTGAAGCCGCGACGGCCGCGGGCGGCCAACTCGGCACGCTCCTGCTCGACCACCACGTCCTGTTTCATGGCCTTGTACAGGCCGAACATGAACAGCACCAGCACCACCGAGAACGGCAGGCCCGCCAGCACCACCATGGTCTGCATGGCTTCGAAGTTACCGGCAAACAGCAGGCCGATGGTGACCAGGGTAATGACCACCGACCAGAACACCACCATCCAGTGCGGGGCGTCTTCGTCGACCTTGCCGCCTTTGCACGACAGGTTGGCCATCATTACAGCGCCGGAGTCGGCGGGGGTAAGGAACAGCACGAAGCCGACGAATACCGCCACACCGATCACGATCTTGGCCGCCGGGAAGTATTCCAGCAGCTGGTAGATCGACATCGACGGCTGCTCCAGCGCAGTCTTGCCCAGCTCCACGGCGCCCTGGTTGATCACCAGGTCCAGCGCGGTGTTGCCGAAGATCGACAGCCAGGCCAGGGTGAAGCCCAGCGGGATCAGCAGCACGCCGCTGACCAGCTGGCGCACGGTGCGGCCCTTGGAGATACGGGCAATGAACATACCGACGAACGGGCCCCAGGAGATCCACCAGGCCCAGTAGAACACGGTCCACAGGCCCAGCCAGCGCTCGGACTTGCCGGTTTCACCTTCATAGACGTAGAGGTCGAAGGTTTTCAGCACGATGCCGTTGAGGTAGTCACCGATGTTCTGCACGAAGCCGTTGAGCAGGTGCAGGGTTTCGCCGCCCAGCAGGACGAACAGCAGCAGGCCGCTGAACAGCACGATGTTCAGGTTGGACAGGCGGCGGATGCCGTTTTCCACACCCGATACCGCCGCCAACGTGGCAACGCCGGCCATGACCAGAATCACCACCAGCAGGTTGGTCTTGCTGTGGTCCATGCCGAACAGGTATTCCAGGCCGGACGCCACCTGCATCGATCCGATGCCCAGGTTGGTCACCAGGCCCAGCAGGGTGACGAACATGCCGAAGATGTCCACGGCGTTGCCGGCAGCACCCTTCACCCAACGCTCACCGACCAGCGGGTACAGCGCCGAGCGCAGGGCCAGCGGCTGGTTATGACGGTAGGCGAAGTAACCCACGGCCAGGCCGACCAGGGCGTAGATCGCCCAGCCGTGCAAGCCCCAGTGCAGGAAGGTCAGCTGCAGGCCCTGGCGCGCGGCATCGAGGCTGGCAGAGGTGCCTTCCGGTGGGTTGTAGTAGTGGTCCAGCGGCTCGGAAGCACCGAAGTACAGCAGCGAAATGCCGATACCGGAGGAAAACAGCATGCCGGCCCAGGCGCCGTAGCTGAAGTCGGGCTGGTCATCCTTGCCGCCAAGCTTGAGCTTGCCGTAATCGGAGAAGGCCAGGTAGATGACGAACAGCAGGTAACCGCCGATTACCAGCATGTAGTACCAGCCAAAGGTGCGCGTCAGCCATTTCTGGGCCACGCCCAGCACTTGGCCGGCGGTTTCGGGTACAGCGATCAGCAAGGCAGTCAGAACGAGGATCATCAGCGCGGAGGTGAAGAACACCACGCGGTTGACCCGTACCCTCTCGGCCGGAGGGTTGGTAAGTGAGGCAGAACTCATTGCACGAATGCTCCGGGCAGTACGGCTGTGGAGGCTAATCAGTCTTTCCCGAGCAATTGGTGGAATATCCCCACTGCATCAGGTGTTATAAAAGCACCCTGGAAACCGTGATCCCGAATCGATACGTTGCAAAAAAACAGACAGGTGGCCTGCTGCAAATGCCACGCCTCAGCCGAGGTGCGCGCATTCGTCACAGATCACCCCGCCCGCTCCAAGGGCCTGCCGCAGGGCCAGTGACCGTACGGCAGAATCTGCATTTCGCATCGCTCATGCCCGTCAACACCTTGTATTCCGGGGGTTACGCGATTTCCTGGGGTGTCAATCCGTGCCTTCTCGACCGCCTGAAAAACTGTCAATGGCACAAATTGTCGCAGAGCTTATTCTTTATTGATTGAACGTTCAATCAAAACAAAATAGACTGGCCTTCGCCGAGTCAGCCGCCCGTCGTCTGCTCGCAGGCCTGAGGAGAAAGCAAGATGCCCAAGGTCGGTATGCAACCCATCCGCCGCCAGCAGTTGATCGAAGCCACGTTACTGGCGGTCGATCAGGTCGGACTGGGTGACGCCAGCATTGCGCTGATTGCCCGTTTGGCCGGTGTGTCGAACGGCATCATCAGTCACTACTTTCGGGACAAGAACGGCCTGATCGCAGCGACGATGGGTTACATCATGAACATGCTCAACGAAGGCGTCAGAGCACGTCGCCAGGCCCTGACGGACGACAGCCCGCGTGCCCACCTGAAAGTGATCATCGAGGGCAACTTCGATGCCAGCCAGGTGAACGGCCCGGCGATGAAAACCTGGTTGGCCTTCTGGGCTTCCAGCATGCACCAGCCCGATTTGCACAGGTTGCAGCGGATCAACGACCACCGCCTGTATTCCAACCTGTGCTGCCAGTTCCGCCGCGCCCTGCCGCTCTACCATGCGCGCAAGGCAGCCCGCGGCCTGGCAGCCCTGATCGACGGCCTGTGGCTGCGTGGCGCCCTGTCGGGTGATGCATTCGACACCGACCAGGCGATACGGATTGCTTACGAATACATGGATCTACAACTGGCTAAACAGCACACCCTGGGCACCAACGACCAGGCCGCTGAACAACCGCGCACGGCCCTTGCCAACCCGGCAGGAGCGTGACGCGCAAGCCAAACCACACACTGCACTTGCGAGGACACTATGGCCCGTTTCGGAACGCAAAAACTCTACATTGATGGCGCTTACGTCGACGCTGGCAGCGACGCCACCTTCGAAGCCATCAACCCGGCTACCGGCGAAGTCCTCGCCCACGTACAACGTGCTACCGCGGCTGACGTCGAAAAGGCCGTCGAAAGCGCCGAGCGTGGCCAGAAAGTCTGGGCTGCGATGACTGCCATGCAGCGTTCGCGCATCCTGCGCCGCGCCGTCGAGATCCTGCGCGAGCGCAACGACGAGCTGGCCATGCTGGAAACCCTGGACACTGGCAAGTCGTACTCGGAAACCCGCTACGTCGACATCGTCACCGGCGCTGACGTGCTGGAGTACTACGCAGGCCTGGTACCGGCCATCGAAGGCGAGCAGATCCCGCTGCGCGAATCGTCCTTCGTCTACACCCGCCGCGAGCCACTGGGCGTGACCGCCGGTATCGGTGCCTGGAACTACCCGATCCAGATCGCCCTGTGGAAATCCGCCCCGGCCCTGGCTGCCGGCAACGCGATGATTTTCAAACCGTCGGAAGTCACCTCGCTGACCACCCTGAAACTGGCCGAGATCTACACCGAAGCCGGCCTGCCGAACGGCGTATTCAACGTCCTGACCGGCAGCGGCCGCGAAGTCGGCACCTGGCTGACCGAGCACCCGCGCATCGAAAAAGTCTCCTTCACCGGCGGCACCACCACCGGCAAGAAGGTCATGGCCAGCGCCTCGAGTTCGTCGCTCAAGGAAGTCACCATGGAACTGGGCGGCAAGTCGCCCCTGATCATCTGCGCCGACGCCGACCTGGACAAGGCCGCCGACATCGCCATGATGGCCAACTTCTACAGCTCGGGCCAGGTGTGCACCAACGGCACCCGCGTGTTCATCCCGGCTGAAATGAAGGCTGCCTTCGAAGCCAAGATCGTCGAGCGCGTCGCCCGCATCCGCGTTGGCAACCCGGAAGACGAGAACACCAATTTCGGCCCGCTGGTCAGCTTCCAGCACATGGAAAGCGTGCTCGGCTACATCGCCAAGGGCAAGGCAGAAGGTGCCCGCGTGCTGTGCGGCGGCGAGCGTCTGACCGCCGGTGACTTCGCCAAGGGCGCCTTCGTGGCCCCGACCGTGTTCACCGACTGCAGCGACGACATGACCATCGTCAAGGAAGAGATCTTCGGCCCGGTGATGAGCATCCTCACCTACGAAACCGAAGAAGAAGTGATCCGTCGTGCCAACGACACCGAATACGGCCTGGCCGCCGGCGTCTGCACCAACGACATCACCCGCGCCCACCGCATCATCCACAAGCTTGAAGCCGGTATCTGCTGGATCAACGCCTGGGGCGAATCGCCGGCCGAAATGCCGGTCGGTGGTTACAAGCAGTCGGGTGTCGGCCGTGAGAACGGCATCAGCTCGCTGGCTCAATACACTCGCATCAAGTCGGTCCAGGTCGAGCTGGGCGGCTACAACTCGGTTTTCTAAACCCTGTCTAGCCACGCCCGTGCCGCTGTGCACGGGCGTTTCCGCTCCCTGATCACCGCCAACATGAGGGTACTTTCATGTCCAAAGAATACGATTACATCATCGTCGGTGCCGGCTCGGCCGGTAACACCCTGGCGACCCGCCTGACCGAAGACGCCGGCGTTACCGTGCTGCTGCTCGAAGCCGGTGGCCCCGACTACCGCTTCGACTTCCGTACCCAGATGCCGGCCGCCCTGGCCTTCCCGCTGCAGGGCCGCCGCTACAACTGGGCCTACGAGACCGACCCGGAGCCGCACATGGACGGCCGCCGCATGGAATGTGGCCGCGGCAAGGGCCTGGGTGGCTCGTCACTGATCAACGGCATGTGCTACATCCGCGGTAACGCCATGGACTTCGACGGCTGGGCAGAACTGCCAGGCCTGGAAGACTGGACCTACCTCGACTGCCTGCCGTACTTCCGCAAGGCAGAAACCCGTGACATCGGCCCGAACGACTACCACGGCGGCGAAGGCCCGGTCAGCGTGACTACGCCAAAAGCCGGCAACAATCCGCTGTTCCACGCCATGGTCGAAGCCGGCGTGCAGGCCGGTTACCCGCGCACCGAAGACCTCAACGGCTACCAGCAGGAAGGTTTCGGTCCGATGGACCGTACCGTGACCAAGCAAGGCCGCCGTTCCAGCACCGCCCGCGGCTACCTGGACCAGGCCAAGAAGCGCCCGAACCTGACCATCGTCACCCACGCCCTCACCGACCGCGTGCTGTTCAACGGCAAGCGCGCCATCGGCGTGACCTACCTGGTTGGCGACAGCGAAGAGCGCGTCGAAGCCCGTGCCCGCAAGGAAGTCATCGTCAGCTCCGGCGCCATTGCCTCGCCGCAACTGCTGCAGCGCTCCGGCGTCGGCCCGCGTGCCCTGCTCGAAAGCCTCGACATCCCTGTGGTGCACGACCTGCCGGGTGTTGGCGAAAACCTGCAGGACCACCTGGAACTGTACCTGCAGTACGCTTGCACCCAGCCGGTGTCGCTGTACCCGTCGCTGCTGTGGTGGAACCAGCCGGCCATCGGCGCCGAGTGGATGTTCAACGGCACCGGCATCGGCGCCAGCAACCAGTTCGAGGCCGGTGGTTTCATTCGTACCCGTCCGGAATTCAAGTGGCCGAACATCCAGTACCACTTCCTCCCGGTCGCGATCAATTACAACGGCTCCAACGGCGTGAAGGAACACGGCTTCCAGGCGCACATGGGTTCGATGCGTTCGCCGAGCCGTGGCCGTATCCAGGCCAAGTCGAAAGACCCGCGCCAGCACCCGAGCATCCTGTTCAACTACATGGCCACCGAGCAGGACTGGCAGGAATTCCGTGACGGCATCCGCCTGACCCGCGAAATCATGGCCCAGCCGGCGCTGGACCCGTACCGCGGTCGCGAGATCAGCCCGGGCGCCCACGTGCAAACCGACGAAGAACTGGACAAGTTCATCCGCGAGCACGCCGAAACCGCCTTCCACCCGTCCTGCTCGTGCAAGATGGGCACCGATGACATGGCGGTGGTCGATAACGAAGGTCGCGTGCATGGCATGAAAGGCCTGCGCGTGGTCGACGCTTCGATCATGCCGATCATCATCACCGGCAACCTCAACGCCACCACGATCATGATCGCCGAGAAGATCTCGGACAAGATCCGTGGCCGCAAGCCGCTGCCGCGCAGCACCGCCAAGTACTACGTGGCGGGCGATGCACCGGTGAAGGGCAAGCCGATGCGTGAGGTGAAGCAGGCGTAAGCCTGCACCGGCCTCTTCGCGGCTAAAGCCGCTCCCACAGGGCTCACACAGGTTTTGAAAACTGTGCAGTACCTGTGGGAGCGGGTTCACCCGCGAAAGGGCCCACCCCGGCAATACAACAAAAGGCACCAGCGCGGTGCCTTTTGCACATCTGCAGAAACGCTTTACAGCCTGCCAATTCATCAGGTTAGAATCGATTGGCACGCGACTTGCCAGTCAAGTCCTCTTTCCGCAATACCCCGGAGTACCAGCCTTTGGATGCAAGCACCATCAACAGCCTGTTCCTGATCGGCGCATTGCTGGTGGGCGCAAGTATCCTGGTCAGTTCGCTGTCATCGCGCCTGGGCATTCCTATCCTGGTCATCATCCTCGCCGTCGGCATGGTCGCCGGGGTCGATGGTGGCGGCATCATCTTCAACAACTACCCGACCGCCTACCTGGTGGGCAACCTGGCACTGGCCGTGATTCTGCTCGATGGTGGCCTGCGCACACGGGTCGCAAGCTTCCGCGTGGCGTTGTGGCCGGCGCTGTCGCTGGCTACCGTCGGGGTGATGATCACCACCGCCCTCACCGGACTGGTCGCCGCCTGGCTGTTCGACCTGAGCCTGATCCAGGGCCTGCTGATCGGCGCCATCGTCGGTTCCACCGACGCTGCGGCGGTGTTCTCGCTGCTTGGCGGCAAAGGCCTGAACGAGCGGGTGACCGCCACCCTGGAGATCGAGTCTGGCAGCAACGACCCGATGGCGGTGTTCCTTACCGTCACCCTGATCGACATGATCGCCAGTGGCCAGACCGGCCTGCACTGGAGCCTGCTCACCCACCTGCTGCGCGAGTTCGGTATCGGCGGGCTTCTGGGCTTGGGCGGCGGCTGGGTGATGCTGCAACTGGTCAACCGCATCAACCTGGCCGGCGGCCTCTACCCGATCCTGGTGATCGCGGGGGGCCTGGCCGTGTTCTCGCTGACCAACGCCCTGCATGGCAGCGGTTTCCTCGCGGTGTACCTGTGCGGCCTGGTGCTGGGCAACAAGCCGATCCGCAGCCGCCACGGCATCCTGCACATGCTCGACGGCATGGCCTGGCTGGCGCAGATCGGCATGTTCCTGGTGCTGGGCCTGCTGGTCACCCCACACGACCTGCTGCCCATCGCCCTGCCGGCGCTGGGCCTGGCGTTGTGGATGATCCTGGTCGCCCGGCCGCTGTCGGTGGTCGCTGCGCTGCTGCCGTTCAAGGCCTTCCACGGCCGGGAAAAGGGCTTCATTTCCTGGGTTGGGCTGCGCGGCGCGGTACCGATCATTCTCGCCGTGTTCCCGCTGATGGCCGGCCTGCCGGACGCCCAGCTGTTCTTCAACCTGGCGTTCTTCATCGTGCTGGTGTCGTTGCTGGTCCAAGGCACCAGCCTGCCGTGGATGGCCAAGCTGCTGAAAGTGACGGTACCGCCAGACCCGGCGCCGATTTCCCGTTCTGCCCTGGAAGTGCACATCACCAGCGAGTGGGAACTGTTCGTCTACCGCCTGGGCGCCGAAAAGTGGTGCATCGGCGCCGCCCTGCGCGAGCTGAAAATGCCCGAAGGCACGCGCATCGCCGCGCTGTTTCGCGGCGAGCAGCTGCTGCACCCGTCGGGCAGCACCGTGCTGGAAGTGGGCGACATGCTCTGCGTGATCGGCCACGAGCACAACCTGCCAGCGCTGGGCAAACTGTTCAGCCAGGCGCCACAGCGCGGCCTTGACCTGCGTTTCTTCGGCGATTTCGTGCTCGAAGGCGATGCCGAACTGGGTGCGGTGGCAGCGCTGTACGGCCTGAAACTCGATGGCCTGGACGCGAAAACGCCGCTGGCGCAGTTCATCCGACAGAAGGTCGGAGGCGCTCCAGTAGTAGGTGACCAGGTCGAATGGCATGGCACGATCTGGACCGTGGCCACCATGGACGGGAACAAGATCCAGAAAGTAGGCGTCAGATTCCCCGAAGGAACGCGACCCGGACCAGGATTGTTCCTCTAAACTTCGTTTGCCTGATTCCCAAGTAGTCTGCCTATGTCCCTGCGCGTGTACCTCCGCACAGCCCTGCTCGGGCTGTGCCTGTCCCTCTCTTTTGCAGCCACAGCGGCAGAAGCCCCGACCACCGCCAGCATCCAGAACAGCCTCGACAAGATCGCCGAGCGCAAGCTGCCCGAGGCCGAGCAGAAAGCCCTGCAGCAGGTGCTGGAGCAAACCCTCAGCCTGCTCGCCAGCAAGGAAGACAACGAGAAGAAGCTCGCCGCGCTGAAGCAGCAGCTGGCCGGTGCGCCGAAAGAAACCAGCGACAGCCAACGCGAACTGGCCAAGCTCAAGGAAAGCAAGCCACAGCCGGTGGCCCAGCGCTATGCCAGCCTCAGCGTGCCGCAGCTGGAGCAGATGCTCAGCGAGCGCAGCACCCAGCAGGGCGAGCTGCAGAAGGCGTTGTCCGAAGCCAACAGCCTGATCATCAATTCGCAGACCCGCCCGGAACGCGCCCAGGCCGAAATCAGCAACAGCCAGGCGCGCACCCAGCAGATCAACAGCATCCTCAAGACCGGCAAGGACGCCGGCAAGCCGATCAATGCCGACCAGCGCAACCAGCTCAATGCCGAGCTGGCTTCGCTCAACGCCCTGACCCTGCTACGCCGCCAGGAACTGGCCGGCAACAGCCTGCTGCAAGACCTGGGCAACGCGCGCCACGACCTGCTGATCGAGCGCGCCGCGCGCCTGGAGCAGGAAATCCAGGACCTGCAGACCCTGATCAATGACAAACGCCTGGCCCAGTCCCAGGAGGCGGTCACCCAGCAGTCGATCGAGGCCCAGAAAGCCGGTGGCAGCAGCCTGCTGGCCACCGAAAGCGCGGTCAACCTCAAGCTCTCCGACTACCTGCTGAAAAGCACCGACCGCCTCAACGAACTGACCCAGCAGAACCTGCGCACCAAGCAGCAACTGGACAGCCTGACCCAGGCCGACCAGGCGCTGGACGAGCAGATCAACGTGCTCAAAGGCAGCTTGTTGCTGTCGAAGATCCTCTACAAGCAGAAGCAGACCCTGCCGCACCTGAAAGTCGACCGCGACCTGGCCGACCAGATCGCCGACACCCGCCTGTACCAGTTCGAGGTCAATCAGCAACGCGAACAGATGAGCAGCCCGGTCACCTACGTCGACAAGCTGCTGGCTTCCCAGCCGCAGGAAGAGGTGACGCCGCAACTGCGCAAGGCCCTGCTGGAAGTGGCCATTACCCGCAGCGACCTGCTGGAGCGGCTGAACCGCGAGCTATCGGCCCTGCTCAACGAATCGATCACCCTGCAGCTCAACCAGAAGCAGTTGCTGGGCACCGCCCAGAGCCTGCGCACCACCCTCGACGAGCAGATGTTCTGGATCCCCAGCAACAAGCCGCTGGACTGGGACTGGCTGCGCTACGTGCCGGAACGCCTGGCCGACCAGGTGGCCAACCTGCCGTGGGGTTCGGGCCTGAAGGAACTGGCCGACGGCCTGAGCCAGCGCCCGCTGCTGTTCCTGCCGCTGCTGCTGGTGATCGGCGCCCTGCTGTGGCGACGCAAGTACCTGTACCAGCGGTTGGGCAAGGTGCACCAGGACATCGGCCACTTCCGCCGTGACAGCCAATGGCACACGCCGCAGGCGATCCTCATCAACATCCTGCTGGCGATGCCGGTCAGCCTGGGCCTGGCGCTGTGCAGCTACGCCCTGCAGATCGACGCCCGCGGGCAGAACGCCAACCTCGGTGCCGCACTGTGGCAACTGGCCCAGGCCTGGCTGGTGTTCTACACCGCCTATCGCATCCTCGCCCCCGGTGGCGTGGCGGAAATCCACTTCCGCTGGCACAAGCCGCAGGTCGAGTTCCTGCGCGGCTGGGTGCGCCGCCTGGGCACCGTGGTACTGGCGCTGGTCGGTGTGGTGGCAGTGGCCGAGCATCAGCCGTCGGCGCTGGCCGACGACGTGCTGGGCATCGGCGTGGTCCTGGCCTGCTATGCGCTGATGGCCTGGCTGCTCAGCCGCCTGCTGCTCAGCAGCCCGGCGCACCGCGACACCTCGCTGTTCCGCAAGGCCGTGGGCGTGGCTTTCACCGCGCTGCCCATCGCCCTGTTCGTGGCGGTGTGCTTCGGCTACTACTACACCGCGCTGAAGCTCACCGACCGGCTGATCTACACGCTTTACCTGCTGCTGTTCTGGCTGGTGATCGAAGCCGCGTTCGTGCGCGGACTGTCGGTAGCGGCCCGGCGCCTGGCCTACCAGCGGGCGCTGAGCAAACGCGCGGCGGCCAAGGAAGGGCTGGACGGCGAAGTCATCACCGAAGAGCCGACGCTGGACATCGAGCAGGTCAACCAGCAGTCGCTGCGCCTGATTCGCCTGGCCCTGCTGGGCGGCTTCATCGCCGGCCTTTACTGGGTGTGGTCCGACCTGATCTCAGTATTCGCCTACCTCAACAACTTCGTCCTCTACGAATACACCAGCGGCACCGGCGCCGCTGCCAGCATGGTTCCGATCAGCCTTGGCGACCTGCTGGGCGCGCTGGTGATCGTCGGCATCACCTTCGCCCTGGCCGGCAACTTGCCGGGCCTGCTGGAGGTGCTGGTGCTGTCACGCCTGAACCTGGCCCAGGGCAGCGCCTACGCCACCACCACATTGCTGTCGTACACCATCGTCGGCGTCGGCATCGTCAGCACCTTGTCCACCCTGGGGGTCAGCTGGGACAAGCTGCAATGGCTGGTGGCCGCGCTGTCGGTGGGCCTGGGCTTCGGCATGCAGGAGATCTTCGCCAACTTCATCTCCGGCATCATGATCCTGTTCGAGCGCCCGGTGCGTATCGGTGACACCATCACCATCGGCAACCTCTCGGGCACGGTGAGCAAGATCCGCATCCGCGCCACCACCATCACCGACTTCGACCGCAAGGACATCATCGTCCCCAACAAGACCTTCATCACCGGCCAGCTGATCAACTGGTCGCTGACCGACACGGTTACCCGGGTGACGCTGAAGCTGGGCATCGACTATGGCTCCGACCTGGACCTGGTGCGCGAACTGCTGCTCAAGGGCGCCCACGAGAACCCACGGGTACTCAAGGACCCGGAGCCCATCGTGTACTTCCTCAACTTCGGCGAGAGCTCGCTGGACCATGAGCTGCGCATGCACGTGCGTGACCTGGGCGACCGCAACCCGACGCTGGACGAGATCAACCGCTATATCAATCGCGAGTTCAAGGCGCACAACATCAAGATCTCGGTACGCCAGGTCGAGGTGTTTCTGATGGACCCCAAAGGGGGCAAGCAGCAGCTGATTCCGCTGGAGCAGCCGAAATCGGATGGCACTGCTTCGGCCTGAGTGGGCTCGAATACTTTAATCTGTCCAGAATCCCGGCGAGGGCTTTGCCCTCGTTCGCGGGCTCGCCCGCTCCCACAGGGCCACTGCTGCCCCTGCGAGCGGCGCAATCCCTGTGGGAGCGGGCGAGCCCGCGAAGGGCCGCAAAGCGGCCCCGGTCAATCATGCTCAGGAGCCGGCCCATGAAAGCCCTCGACCAACTCACCTTCGACAACCGCTTCGCCCGCCTTGGCGATGCGTTCTCCACCCAGGTGCTGCCCGAACCCATCGCAGACCCGCGCCTGGTGGTAGCGAGCGAGTCGGCCATGGCCCTGCTCGACCTCGACCCGGCGCAGGCCAATGAGCCAGTGTTCGCCGAACTGTTCAGCGGCCACAAGCTGTGGGAGGAAGCCGACCCGCGCGCGATGGTCTACTCCGGCCATCAGTTCGGCTCCTACAACCCACGCCTGGGCGACGGCCGTGGCCTGTTGCTGGCCGAAGTGCTGAATGACGCAGGCGAGCACTGGGACCTGCACCTCAAGGGCGCTGGCCAGACGCCGTATTCGCGCATGGGTGATGGCCGTGCCGTGCTGCGCTCGTCCATCCGTGAATTCCTCGCCTCCGAAGCCCTGCACGCCCTGCACATCCCCAGCAGCCGGGCGTTGTGCGTGATCGGTTCGAGCACCCCGGTGTGGCGCGAAACCCGCGAAAGCGCGGCCATGCTCACGCGGCTGGCACCGAGCCATGTGCGCTTCGGCCATTTCGAATATTTCTACTACACCAAACAGCCCGAACAGCAGCGCGTACTGATCGACCACGTGCTGCAACAGCACTACCCCGAGTGCCGCGACGCCGAACAGCCCTACCTGGCCATGTTCCGCACCATCGTCGAGCGCAACGCCGAACTGACCGCCCGCTGGCAGGCCTATGGCTTCTGCCACGGGGTGATGAACACTGACAACATGTCGATCCTCGGCATCACCTTCGACTTCGGCCCTTACGCCTTCCTCGACGACTTCGACGCCAACTTCATCTGCAACCACTCCGACGACCGCGGCCGCTACAGCTACGCCAACCAGGTACCAATTGCCCATTGGAACCTCAGCGCGCTGGCCCAGGCGCTGACCACGGTGATCGAAGTGGAGCCATTGAAGGAGGCCTTGGGGTTGTTCCTGCCGCTCTACCAGGCGCATTACCTCGACCTGATGCGCCGCCGCCTGGGCCTGACCACTGCCGAGGACGGCGACATGGCACTGGTCGAGCGGCTGTTGCAGCGTATGCAGAGCGGTGGCGTGGATTACAACCTGTTCTTCCGCAAACTGGGCGAGCAGACGCTGGCCGATGCGCTGAAAGTGGTGCGCGACGACTTCATCGACCTGGCCGGCTTCGATGCCTGGGGCGCCGACTACCGGGCCCGCTGCGAACGTGAAGCGGGCAATGCCGACGGGCGACGGGAACGGATGCACGCGGTGAATCCGCTGTATGTACTGCGCAACTACCTGGCACAGAAAGCCATCGAAGCGGCCGAAGCGGGCGATTACAGTGAAGTGCGACAGCTGCATCAGGTGCTGAGCAAACCGTTCGAAGAACAGCCTGGGATGCAGGCGTATGCCGAGCGCCCGCCGGAGTGGGGCAAGCACCTGGAAATCAGCTGCTCTTCCTGACCAACTCCAAACCCTGTGGGAGCGGGTTCACCCGCGAAGAATGCGACGCGCTAGATGGCACCGGCTACGCCGGTGTTCGCGGGCAAACCCGCTCCCACAGGTACGGCGCTCAACCCAAGGCTTGCGCCATACCTGTGGGAGCTGGCTTGCCGGCGATAGGGCCCGAACAAAAAACACAAGGAATTTATATGTCCGAACCACTGGTAATCCCCTGCCCCCACTGCAACGGCCTCAACCGCCTGCCCGCCGAGCGCCTGGGCGACGCGCCGAAATGCGGCCGCTGCAAACAGGATGTACTGCTGAGCACCCCCTTCGAACTCACCGAAGCCAGCTACGCCAGCCAGATCAAAGGCGACCTGCCGCTGCTGGTCGACATCTGGGCCGACTGGTGCGGCCCGTGCAAATCCTTCGCTCCCACCTTCGAACAGGCCGCCCGCCAGCTGTCCGGCCGCTGCCGCCTGGCCAAGCTCGACAGCGAAGCCAACCGCAACCTGGCCGGGCAACTGGGCATTCGCTCGATCCCCAGCCTGCTGCTGTTCAGGAATAGCCGTGAAGTCAGCCGCCAGGCTGGGGCGTTTCCACTCCAGTCGTTGCTGGATTGGTTGCGTAGCCAAGGGGTTTAAGCGTTCTCTTCGAGCAGTGAATGCAATTCGACAAACTGCTGGGTCAGTTTATGCCTGGGCTCCAGGTGAATCAGCGGCAGGCTGGCGTGGTGCGACTCGCGCATCTTCACCGAACTGCCCAGGTACACCGGCAGCACCGGCAGGCCCTCTTCCAGCAGTTCATCGAGCATCTGCTGCGGCAGGCTGGCGCGGGACTGGAACTGATTGACCACGATGCCTTCGACCAGCAGGTCTTCGTTGTGGTCTTCCTTGAGCTCTTCGATCTCGGCCAGCAGGCCGTACAGGGCCTGACGGGAGAAACTGTCGCAGTCGAAGGGGATCAGCACGCGATCGGCGGCAATCAACGCGGAAACCGCATAAAAGTTCAGCGCTGGCGGAGTGTCGATGTAAATGCGCTCGTAGTCCTCGTCCAGTTCGTCGAGCAATTTGCGCAATTTGTTTATCTTGTGCTTTGCCTCGAGCTTCGGCTGCAGGTCGGCCAGCTCGGCAGTGGCGGTCACCACGTGCAGGTTATCGAAAGGGGTTTCGTAGATGTCGACCTTGTTCTTCTTGCTGAACGGGCCGCTGGACAGGCTTTGCTTGAAGAAATCGGCAATGCCCATGGGGATGTCCTCGCCGGTGAGGCCGGTGAGGTACTGGGTCGAGTTGGCCTGGGCATCCAGGTCGATCAGCAGGGTCCGGTAGCCTTCACTGGCACTGACCGCCGCCAGGTTGCAGGCGATGCTCGACTTGCCCACGCCACCTTTCTGATTGAACACCACGCGCCGCATGATAGACCTCCGTGTTTCAACGAATGCCCGAGTATGTGGCGCCGTCGCGGCAATGGCCAGTGCCATTTGCCCGAAGCAGCAGTTCGGCAAACGCCTTGGCCATCGCCGAACCACCGCGCTCGCGCTGCACCAGCCACACCGCCGACGTCGCCCCTTCATCGAGCAGCGTGCGATACACCACCCCTTCGATGCGCATGCGCTGGAACGAAGCCGGCAGCACCGACACCCCCAACCCCGCCGACACCAGGCCGATGATGGTCATCGCCTCCCCCGCCTCCTGGGCAAAGTGCGGGCTGAACCCCGCCTGCCGCGCCAGGCTCAGCAACTGCGCATGCAGCCCGCTGCCATAGCTGCGCGGGAAGAACACGAACGGCTCATGGGCCAACGCTGCCATGTACACGCCCTGCTCGGTGCCCTCGGCCAGCGGGTGCGAGGCATTGATCACCGCTACCAGCGGCTCACGGAACAACTCGGTGGCGAGCAAGCCTTCCGGCAACGGCATCGGCCGCATCAGCCCCACTTCGATCGACTCGTCGAACACCCCCTCGGCAACATCGCGGCTGCTCATTTCCCTAAGGTTCAGATGCACCGCCGGAAAGCGCTGGCGGAAGGCATGGATGGCCTTGGGGATATTCGAGGTGAACGGCGCCGACGAGGTGAAACCGATCTTCATTTCGCCCAACTCACCCAACTGCGCACGCCGGGCCACATCGGCAGCCTTCTCGACCTGCGCCAGCACCTGGCGCGCTTCCTCGAGGAACAGCCGCCCGGCCTCGCTCAGCTCGACCCGCCGGTTGGTCCGCTCGAACAGGCGCGCCCCCAGTTCCTGCTCCAGCGCCTGGATCTGCTGGCTCAGCGGCGGCTGGGAAATGCCCAGTTGCTGGGCGGCGCGGCCAAAGTGCAGCTCTTCAGCCACGGCAATGAAGTAGCGCAGATGACGCAGTTCCATGATCGGCTCCGAACAGGTCGTAAAACCTCTTAAATAGGTCGAACAATATATTGGATCTAATCATTAGCCAGCTATATGCTTTTTTCATTGCGTCAGAGGTACCGCCCGTGAAAACTGCCTTGGCCCCCCTTTCCGTCGAGCCTGAACCTGCCCCGCTGAACGAAATGTGGATAGAAAAAGGCACCCCCGCCTTCATGAAAACCGTGCTGGCCCTGTTCAGCGGCGGCTTCGCCACCTTTGCCCTGCTGTACTGCGTGCAGCCGATGATGCCGCTGCTGTCGAAGGAATTTGCCATCAATGCGGCGCAGAGCAGCCTGGTGCTGTCGGTGTCCACGGCCTTGCTGGCGTTCGGCCTGCTGATCACCGGGCCGGTCTCTGACCGTATCGGGCGCAAGCCGGTGATGGTGTTCGCCCTGGTCTGCGCCGCCCTTTCCACCTTGGCCAGCGCAGTGATGCCGAGCTGGGAGCTGGTACTGGCCACCCGCGCGCTGGTCGGCTTGTCTCTGAGTGGCCTGGCAGCAGTGGCCATGACCTACCTCAGCGAAGAAATCCATCCACAGCACATCGGCCTGGCCATGGGCCTGTACATCGGTGGCAACGCCATTGGCGGCATGAGCGGGCGGCTGATCACTGGCGTGCTGATCGATTTCGTCAGCTGGCACACGGCGATGCTGACCATCGGTGCCCTGGCCCTGGTGGCGGCGCTGGTGTTCTGGAAGGTGCTGCCCGAGTCGCGCAACTTTCGCCCGCAGGCAATGAACCCACGCAGCCTGCTGGATGGCTTCGTCATGCACTTCAAGGATGCCGGCCTGCCCTGGCTGTTCCTCGAAGCCTTCCTGCTGATGGGCGCCTTCGTCACCCTGTTCAACTACATCGGCTATCGTCTGCTGGCCGAGCCCTACCACATGAACCAGGCGCTGGTCGGCTTGCTGTCGGTGGTGTACCTGTCGGGCATCTACAGCTCGGCGCAAGTGGGTGCGCTGGCCGACAAACTGGGGCGGCGCAAGGTGTTTTGGGCCAGCATCGTGGTGATGGCAAGCGGTTTGCTGATGACTCTGGCCAGCCCGCTGGTGCTGGTGATTGTCGGCATGCTGGTGTTCACCTTCGGCTTCTTTGGCGCGCACTCGGTGGCCAGCAGCTGGATCGGCCGCCGGGCGTTGAAGGCCAAGGGGCAGGCGTCGTCGCTGTATTTGTTCAGCTACTACGCCGGGTCGAGCGTGGCCGGTACGGCGGGCGGCGTGTTCTGGCACCAATGGGGCTGGAATGGCATCGGCTTGTTCATTGGCAGCCTGTTGGGGGTGGCGCTGCTGGTGGCGTTGCACCTGAGCAAGTTGCCGCCGAAATCGATGTAAGGCATTCGCGGGTACGCCGCTCCTCGGCGTAAAACCCTGCGGGAGCGGGCATGCCCGCGAAGAGGCCCTTGTATCAGTTGACGATCTCGACCAGGTCCACATCCACCTCCCGGCTCATCAGGTGCTTCTCCACCTCGCCGGTCAGCTTGACCTTGGTCTTGTCATTGAACGGTGTGGTCGGCAGGTCTTCATCATCGATTTCCACGGTGATGGTGCCGGTGTTGTCCTTGAACTCGTACTTGTCGTCGTTATTGATCTTCTTGGTCACGAAGCCCTGCAGCACCACCGGGGTGTCATCAGCGGCGTCATTGGCAGCGGCAACAGTAGTGACCGACTGGGCGCCGGGGCCGGTGTAGCCGGCGGCCAGGGCTGCGGTGCTGAACAGTGGTGCGAGGATCAGAGCGAGGTAGCGGGTTTTCATGGGGATCAGGTCCTGTTTCGGTTTCGATGGGACCAGATTAGCGAAGACCGCTGAATTAAAACTTAACGCAGCAAAAAGCCCGGCACATGGCCGTAATGCTTGTTCACTTAAGTGTGATGACACACTGATTGGGGCTGCTGTGCAGCCCATCGCAGGCAAGCCCGCTCCCACAGGACTGCGCAATTCTTGAGGTCTGCGCTGTACCTGTGGGAGCTGGCTTGCCTGCGATGGGCCGCAGAGCGGCCCAAATCGCTTAAGTGAACAGGATTAGGCACATGGCCGGGCTTTCGTTTTCAGCGGATCAGCTTACTGATGGTATTGCGCCGACAGCTCATGCACCGCGTTGATGAACACGCCGGCATGCTCCGGGTCGACCTCCGGGGTAATGCCGTGGCCCAGGTTGAACACATGGCCGGTACCGTGGCCATAGCTGGCCAGGATGCGCGCCACTTCGTTGCGGATGGCCTCGGGCTTGGCATACAGCACGGTCGGGTCCATGTTGCCCTGCAACGCCACCTTGTCACCCACGCGGCGGCGCGCATCACCGATCTCGCAGGTCCAGTCCAGGCCCAGCGCGTCGGCGCCGGCTTCGGCGATGCTTTCCAGCCACAGGCCGCCGTTCTTGGTGAACAGGATCACCGGCACCTTGCGCCCTTCGTGCTCGCGGATCAGGCCGCTGACGATCTTGCGCATGTAGGCCAGGGAGAACTCCTGGTAGGCCGCCGCCGACAGGTTGCCGCCCCAGGTGTCGAAAATCTGTACGGCCTGGGCGCCTGCGAGAATCTGCCCATTGAGGTAGCTGGTGACCGACTGGGCCAGCTTGTCCAGCAGCAGGTGCAGGGCCTGCGGGTTGTCGTAGGCCATCGCCTTGGTCTTGCGGAAGTCCTTCGAGGAGCCGCCTTCGACCATGTAGGTGGCCAGGGTCCACGGGCTGCCGGAGAAACCGATCAGCGGCACGCGGCCGTTGAGTTCGCGGCGGATGGTGCTGACCGCGTCCATGACGTAACCGAGGTCTTTCTGCGGGTCAGGGATCGGCAGCGCTTCGATGTCGGCCGGGGTGCTGATGACCTTCTTGAAACGCGGACCTTCGCCGGTTTCGAAGTACAGGCCCAGGCCCATGGCGTCGGGGATGGTGAGGATGTCCGAGAACAGGATCGCCGCGTCCAGCGGGTAGCGGTCCAGCGGCTGCAGGGTTACCTCGCAGGCGAACTGCGGGTTCATGCACAGGCTCATGAAGTCACCAGCCTTGGCGCGGCTGGCGCGGTACTCCGGCAGATAGCGGCCGGCCTGGCGCATCATCCACACCGGGGTGACGTCTACGGGTTGCTTGAGCAGTGCACGCAGGAAACGATCGTTCTTCAGGGCAGTCATGTCGGCATCCGGAAAAATAGTGCGGGCATTTTCTCAGACGCCAGCGCAAAAGGCACGGTCGAGGCCATGCGTTTTGTCTATTGGATGCCATGGATCAAGGGTTTTTGTATACAAAAGCTTCGCGGGCGCCCCCCCCCCCCCCCCGGGCCCCCGGGGGGGGGGGGGGGGGGGGCGGGGCGCGGGGGGGGGGGGGGGAGGGAGGGGGGGGGGGAGGGGGTAC
>NZ_PUQD01000006.1 GCF_003331055.1 Pseudomonas sp. AFG_SD02_1510_Pfu_092
CCCGCAGGCGTTGCAGCTGCCGTAGGTGTTGGGGATTTCTTCCTGCATGGCGAGGCGGATGGCTTTGCTGATGCTCATGAGTAGCGCCTCGCCTGCGGCAGCGTGGCGACGATCTGCGACCAGGCGCGGTCGTCGTAGCGGGCGAAGCGCTCCGCCAGGCGTTGCTCACCGGCAGCTGCCATCTGCACATCGTCACGAATGCCCGGGTGCTGCAGGAGCAGCGGATGGATCATGGCCATGTGCAGGCACATGCAGTGGATATCGGCACGGTCGCGCAGGCCCTGCCTGAAGGCCTCGAGCATGAGGTTCATGGCGTGGCTGGGCGCGTCCTCCGGCAAGCCGGATGAGCCGGCATGGTGCCAGGGCGCGTAGGCAGGCTGTGCGGCATTCAGACGACGCCAGGCACTGAGCAATTGAACGATCTGAGGGGCGACATGCTGCGTCGCCCTTGCCGCCTCGGAGACGAACAGTTCGCCAGCCAGGGGTTGTCGCTCGAACAGCTTGCAACTGCCATGACCATCGGGATGCAGCCAGCTTCGAACTGGCCCGAGGACCGCGCCGGCGTGCTTCAGGGTTACGCGCAGCAACGCCAGCCGCACGGGTTCGAACCAGGCGGTGATCCCGTGTGGGTGGGGTTGATGCAACACATGGCATTGCTGGTGGAGGTGCCTGGCGATGACATCGGCGGGTTGCTCGCTGAGCAGCCAGCCGCACACGTAGTGCCAGCTGGCTGTGCACTCACGTGCGGCGCAGGTCGCACTCAATGCGACAACGGCCATGGGCGCAGCGCCGGGGCTGGCCAGCCGCACCAGTGCTGGCCAGCGCTCCGGGTCCTGCACCAGCCCGCTGCAGTCGACGCGCGTTACGGCATCACTGCCCAGCGTTTCGGTGAGCGCCGCCAGGCTCAGCGGGTGCTCGGGCGGGCAGCCGGCGAACGGGGCCAGCAGCAGGTAAAGCGCCTCTTCTGCCTGGCGGTGCCGGTTGGCAAAGTGTTCGACCGATTGCACATAGCCCTGCGCGGACTGGCTCGACATGAGAAGTTCCTTTTCTTCTGAATGGCGAGCAGAACGCTATCGAGGAATCAATGCTGTAGGGAGTTATCGGCTTCCTAACCGGTTGTAGGACTTTTCGCTTTCGGACGGGGCGGTCGTATCGCTCAGGACCTCGGCGATTCTGTTTCGAAGCATTGGCGCATCACCTCCAGATAACGCCGCGCACCCAACCCCAACGGCCGCGACTTGATCCAGATGATGTCGACCCACAGGCGCAGGCGGCTGGCCATGTTGTCGAAGCGCACCTCGGCCAGCGCGCCTGAGGCAATCAGCGGCTCGACCAATGGCTGCGGCAGGTAGGCCCAGCCCAGCCCGGACTGCACCAGGTCCAGCGTGGCCAGGTAGCTGTCGGTCAGCCAGATGCGCCGCGACAGCACCATGCGCGGGTCCGAGCCGGTGGCCTTGCCCGAGGCGACGATGATCTGCCGTTGTTCGGCGAACGCCTCTTCGGGCAACGGCGCGCCACCGTTCTGCCCGGCGGGATGGCGTGGTGAGGCCACCGCCACCAGCAACTGGCTGCCGGCTTCGAGGAATGACTCGCGTTCATCGATGCCGGGCCGTTCGAACACCAGCGCCAACTGCACACTGCCGTCGTGGAGCAGGCGGATGGCTTCGGTCTGGGTGGCCGAGCGCACCTCGATTTCCAGGCTGGGAAATTCCTGGGCGAGGGTTTCCAGTGGTTGGCTCCAGCGGCCGGTCTGTAGTTCCGGGGCCATGGCGATGGTCAGGCGCTTTTCCAGGCCCTGGTGCAACTGCAGGGCCTGGGCGTCGAGCAGGTTGAGCTGGCAGATCACCTGCCTGGCCTGCGGCTCCAGGGCCAGGGCGGCGCTGGTGGGCAAGGCTTTGCGCGTGGCCCGGTCGAACAGCGCCAGGTCGAGCTCCGCCTCCAGCTGGGCGATGGCCATGCTCACCGCCGAAGGCACACGCCCCAACTTGCGCGCGGCGGCAGAGAACGAGCCGGCCTCCAGCACCGCGAGGAAGATTGCCAGGGAGTCGCTGGAAAAGGCCATTGTCAGTAAACCTGATGACGGGGAAGCGTAGTGGCCGAAAAGTATGAACACTCCCCGGCCAACTGCGCAATGCCCTACAGGCCCTCGGCGAGCACCCGGTCGATGCTGTCGACGAAGTAATCGACGCTGGCCCGGCTGGTGCACATCGGTGGCTTGATCTTGAGGATGTTCAGATAATCACCGGTCGGCTGCATGAAGATGCCCAACTCACGCAGGCGGTCGCACAGGGCCATGGTCTCCTCGCTGGCCGGTTCCAGGGTTTCGCGGTCGCGTACCAGTTCCAGCCCCAGGTAGAAGCCCGAACCATGCGCCGCGCCGGCCAGCGGGTGCTTGTCGACCAGCGCTTGCAGGCGCGCCTTGAAATAGCGCCCGGTGTCGCGGGCGTTGTCCCACAGGCCTTCTTCCTGCATCACATCCAACACCGCCATGCCGATGCGGCAACTGACCGGGCTGCCACCGGCCGACGAGAAGAAGTAGCCCTCGGCTTCCAGCGCTTCGGCGATTTCGCGGCGGGTGATGACCACGCCCAGCGGCTGGCCGTTGCCCATGCCCTTGGCCATGGTGATGATGTCAGGCACCACGCCCTGTTCCTCGAAGCCCCAGAAGTACTCGCCGAGGCGGCCATAACCGACCTGCACCTCGTCGGCGATGCACACCCCGCCACGGGCACGGACCTTGGCATAGGCCTCGCGCAGGTAACCGGCCGGCAACGCGATACCCCCGGCGTTGCCGTACACCGGCTCGCAGATGATCCCCGCCAGCTGGCGGCCACGGGCGTCGAGATCGGCCAGCTTGGCATCGACGTCGCGCAGGTAGTCGCTGGCGCTGTCGGCGCCACGGAAACGACCACGGAAGGTGTTCGGCGCCTCGACCGGGTGCACCCAGTCCGGGCGGGTTTCCAGGGCTTGCGGGTTGTCGGCGATCGAGGTGGAAATGGCATCGGTGGCCACCGACCAACCGTGGTAGGCCTCCAGCACGCTGAGCAGGTCGCGCCCTCCGCTGTAGGCCCACGCCAGGCGAATGGCCAGGTCATTGGCCTCGGTCCCGCTGTTGACCATGAACACCCGGTCGAAGCCTGCGGGCGCCAGCGCCAGCAGGCGTTCGGAAAACTCGGTGATGGCCGCGTAATGGAAGCGCGAGTTGGTATTGAGCAGCGACCATTGCCGCGCCGACTCGGCGACCATGCGCGGGTGCCCGTGGCCCAGTACCGCGACGTTGTTGAGCATGTCCAGGTACGAGCGGCCCTGCATGTCGATCAGGTAGTTGCGCCAGCCGCGTTCGATGTGCGGTGGTTGCGCGTAGTAGTGCTTCTGCGAGCGGGCGAAGCTGGCGTCGCGACGGGCCAGCAGGGCCTGCGGATCGGGCAGCGGCTCGGCATCGCAATCGAAGCCCAGCAGCGCAGCGGGTGACGGGCACAGGGCGAGCCAGGCGCCAGCGTGCGAAGGGGTGGCGAAGAACGGCGGCTGGATGCCGCTGTCCAGGCACAGTTGCACGCTGAGGAAGCCGCAACTGGTGCCCAGCGCCTGGCCTTTTTCCACCACCTGTCCATTTGCAGGCGCGTCTTCCAGGCCCTGCAGCCACAAGGCCCAGTGCGCGCTGCGCAGGCAGCCGCGACCGTCGCCATGACGCTGCCAGGTGCCGGCTTGCGGCGCTTGCACCAGGCTGCCGTTGGGCACATGCAGCTCGACGCCAAGCGCGCAGGTGGCGGGCTCCTCGGGGCGGTCGATATGGGTCTGCGACAGGCGGTACTGCCCATGCAGGCTGCACGCCGGGGCCGGCTGGGTGCTCAGCAGTTGCTGGTCGAAACCGGGGCGTTCCCAGTTGCCCCCTTCGCAATGCACGCTGAGCACGCCCAGGTCGACCCGGGTGACGGCCTGCCCGTGCAGCTCGGGAAGCAGCGGCGCGCATGCGCTCAGTTGCGGCGTGGTCGGCGACAGGCCGGCGGCCTGCAGGATCGCCGCTTGCATCAGGGCGAATGGCACGGCGTTGGCGGTGTCGAAGATTTCCCATTCGTGGGCGACGTTGGCGCGAGTGTACTGGTTGCCCGGGGCCACCGCGAGTTGCTGCGCGCTGCTCAGCACCAGCACGGCGGCGCGGTTGAGCACCAGTGGCCACAGGGCGCGCAGTTCGGCCTCGGTCAGCGGGTTGAGCGCCTGGTAGGCAGTGATCGCCGGCAGGATGCGCAACGGGTCGCCCTCGGCGTGGTGCAGCAACGCCGCGCAGGTCACCGACAGGTCGGCGATGCGCCAGGTGCGCACCAGGTCACCGAAATCGATCACCCCTTGCAGCTGCCACTGGCGTGCGTCGTTACGGGCCCACACGGTGTTGTCGTCGGTGATGTCCAGGTGCACGGCCTGGCTTGGCAGCTGATCGACCAGCGGCGCCAGGTGTTCGGCGGCAACGCGGGCGGCCTGTTCGATGCGGCTGCGCTGCTCGGCCTGCGGCAGCACCGGTAGCAGGTGCTGGATCAGCATCTGGGCGTGTTGCGGGTCCCATTGCAAGGTACGCGCAAGGCCTGGGTGGTCGAACCCGAGCAAGGCGCTGTCGAGCCGGGCACAGAGCCGGCCCATTTCGGCCATCAGCTGCGCCGGCAGGTGTGCGAGTCGGGTCAGCGGTTGGCCGTCGATGTACTCGAGCAGGCGCACGCGCAAGGGTTGGTCATCGATGTCCACGGCCAGCAAGGTTTCGCCAGCGTGCGCCGCTTGCACGGCGGGCACCGGCAAACCGTGCGCACGCAGGTAGGCGAGGGCAGCATGCTGCGCCTCCAGTTCGACCTGGGCGTAGCTGCCGTGGCAGGCCTTGAGCACGAACTGCCCGTGTGCCGAATCGACATGGAAGTTCTGGTCCTGCTGGCTGCCCAGCGTCGACAGTGCCCCGGTCAGGCCGTAATGGCGCTGCAGCAGGGCGTGTGCCTGGGCTTCGCTGAGCTCGGGGCTGGGCAGGCTGGCGCGTTGGATCAGCTGGTCGAGGGCAGGGGAGGCGGAATGTTGTTGGCTGGACATGGGCTCTACCGTTGATGCCGGGGGTGACAGCAGCGACTGTATGCGCGGTCTGGCTGATGATGAAAGACGATCGTGATCAGAATTCTTGATGATGGCTAGAGCAGGGCATTAGCTTGATGCCTTTCTTTGATAAGCGTTACCATTTGCATTCTCGAGTTTACGCGCTGTCAGGACTTAGCCAATGCCCTCCCGTTTTCCCTCACGCCCCGCATTACTGGCGATCTGCTGTTCCGTACCGCTGATGGCGCAGGCTGCCGAGCCGATCCAGCTGGAAGCCACCGACATCAGCGCCGACACCCTGCAAGCGCAGCCTGGCGCGTTGCCAGAAGCCTTCGCCGGTGGCCAGGTCGCCCGCGGCGGGCAGATGGGTGTGCTGGGCAATCAGGACTACATGGATGTGCCCTTCACCCTGACCAGTTACACCGCCAAGGTGATCGAGGACCAGCAGGCCGAGGACATCGGCGATGTGCTCGCCAACGACCCCTCGGTGCGTGAATCCTTCGGCTTCGGCAACCAGTCCAAGGTCTTTGTGATCCGTGGCCTGCCGCTGGCGGGTGACGACATTTCCTTCAACGGTTTGTATGGCCTGCTGCCGCGGCAGATCATGTCCACCGACGGCGTCGAACGGGTCGAGGTATTCAAGGGGCCCAATGCCTTTCTCAACGGGGTGAGCCCGACCGGTACCGGCCTGGGCGGCAACGTCAACCTGCAGCCCAAGCGCGCCGGCGATGTGCCGACCCGCCGCTACACCCAGGACATCAGCGCCGATGGCCGGGTTGGCGAGCACCTGGACATCGGCCAGCGCTTCGGTGAGGACAATCGCTTCGGTGCACGCCTGAACCTCAGCCAGCGCGAAGGCGAAACCGCCGTCGATGACCAGGACCAGCGCAGCAAACTGTTCACCGCAGGCCTGGATTACCGTGGCGACGCCTTCCGCGTCTCGACCGACATCGGCTACCAGAAGCAGCGCATCAACCACCTGCGCAACTCGGTGCGCCTGGGCAGCACCACGACCAAGGCCCCTACCGCGCCGGATGCCAGCCACAACTATGGCCAGAGCTGGAGCTACAGCGAGTCGGAGGATACCTTCGGCATGGTCCGGGGCGAATGGGACCTGAGCGACAACTGGACCGCCTACCTGGCCGGCGGCGCCCGCCACAGCCGCGAGCACGGCACCTACGGCACGCCGGTGCTGGTCGGCAACAGTGGTGCGGCGACGATGACCCCTTCCGACATCGTCCACGGCGAGGACAACAGCAGTTTCAGTACCGGCCTGAATGGCCGCTTGCAGACCGGGCCGGTCAGCCACCAGATCGCCGTCGGTGCCAACACCCTGTGGGCCCAGGTGAGGAACGCCTACACCTTCTATTCGCCGATCAGCACCAATATCTACGACACCGTGCAGCAGGCCAAGCCGGGCACGGTCAGCAGTTGGGGCGGTGATATGGGCGACCCGGGCGTGACCGGCAAGACCCGTGCCCGCAGCCTGGCGATCTCCGATACGCTGGGTATGTTCGACGATCGCCTGCTGCTGACCTATGGGGTGCGCCGCCAGCAACTGCGGGTGGAAAACTACTTCTACGACGGCACCGGGCCCGCCACGCCGGCCAGGCCAAGCAGGGATGGCAGCCGCAATGGCGAGCCGTATGACAAGGCGATCACCACGCCGGTATACGGCATCGTGTTCAAGGCCACCGACAGCATCTCGCTGTATGCCAACCGCATCGAAGGCCTGGCCCCAGGGGCTACGGCGCCCGCTACCGTCGTCAACGCCAGCCAGATGTTCCCGCCGGGCCGCACCAAGCAGCTCGAAGCCGGTATCAAGTTCGACCGGCAGACATTCGGCGCCAACCTGGCAGTGTTCCGCATCGAGAAACCGTCGGATGGCTACACCTTGAACAACGTCTTCATCCGCGACGGCGAACAGGTCAACAAAGGCCTGGAACTGAGCGTGTTCGGCGAGCCGGTCGAGGGCCTGCGGCTGATGGCCGGCGGCACGCGCATGACCTCGGAGCAGAAGAACACGGCCAACGGCAGCAACGATGGCAACCACGCCATCGGTGTGCCGACCTTCCAGCTCAATGCCAGCGTCGATTGGGATGTGCCGGGTGTGCCAGGGCTGGCGCTCAACGCCCGGATGCTGCGCACCGGTGGCCAGTTCGTCGATGCGGCGAACAACGTCAGCCTGCCGACATGGAACCGTTTCGATGCCGGTGCCCGTTACACGCTGAAGCTGGCCGAGAAGGACCTGACCTTGCGGGTGAACGTGGAAAACCTCACCGACAAGAACTACTGGGCTTCGGCCAACGGCGGCTACCTGACCCAAGGTGACCCGCGCCTGGTGAAGTTCTCCGGAACCATTGATTTCTGACGTCCGCGCCTGCGTAGCAGCTTTTCAGCAGCGATAGCAGCGCTGCTGCGCCACCGTCCGTCGTCACCTGTCATCAAAAGTTGTACAAAGATTTTGACTTGTACAGCTTTTGATGTAGCGTAGTGCCATTACTTCGCTACCGGGGTCCCATTGGGACAGGTGAATCGAGATGATGGTTGCACCCGTTCCGATCAATGAAAAAGAACGCCTGGCGAAAGTGGCCGAATGGTGCGTCATGCATCAGCAGCACAGCGGCGAACTGGCTGCGCTGGTGGACATGGCACGCAGCTTTTTCGCCGTGCCGGTCTGCCTGGTTTCGATCGTTGGCGAGTGCCAACAGTGGTTTTCCGCCAAGGCGGGGCTGGACCTCCAGGCGACGCCGCGAGATGTGTCGTTTTGTGCGCACACCATTCTCCAGGCGCAGCCGCTGGAGGTGCTGGACGCCACCTGTGACCCGCGTTTTGCCGACAACCCGCTGGTCACCGGTGAGCCTGGCATCCGCTATTACTGCGGGGCGCCGCTGCTGGTCGAGAACCGCATCGCCATTGGTAGCTTCTGCATCATCGATACCGTGCCACGGCCGCCGCTGGACCAGGCGCAACGCACCATGCTGATGGCGTTCGGTGAAATGGCGATGCAGATCATCGCCGGCATGCGCCGGAACAATTTTCACGATCAGGCGACCGGCCTGTTCAATCGGCTGAAGCTCGAGTGCGATGTCGCCGCCGGCCTGGAGCGTGGCCAGCCGCTGACCCTGCTGGCGGTGGACATCATGTCCGCCGAAGCGCTCAGCGGCATTATCCGCAGCCTGGGCTACAACTTCGCCCATGACCTGACCCTGCAGGCCAAGGCACGCATTGCCAGCCAGTTGGACAACGGCCTGTGTTTGTACAAGATCAGCCCGACCCGTTTCGCCGTATTGCTGGAAGATGCGGAAAATGTACTGCCTTTGTGCCAGCGCATCGTCGCCGCGCTGCAGGCGCCGGCGCAGTGCCACCAGATTCCGGTGCTGCTGGATGCGGGTATCGGCATTGCCCCTATCAGCCCGCAGGGCGAGGACCGCAACAGCCTCGAGTGGATGCGCCGCGCGGTCGCGGCCGCCGACACCGCCCGGCGCACGGCTGGCCGGCATGCCTGGTATCAACCCGAAGTGGACGCTGCCCAACGCCGCGCCTTCATGCTACTGGCCTCCCTGTCCCGGGCGCTGCACAGTGACGACGAACTGAGCCTGCACCTGCAACCACGCATCGAGCTGCCTTCGGGGCGTTGCCGCTCGGCGGAGGCGTTGCTGCGCTGGCAGCACCCGGTGCTGGGCGAGGTGTCGCCGGCGGAGTTCATCCCGCTGGCAGAAAAGACAGCGCTCATGGCCAACCTCAGCCTGTGGGTGATGCGCGCGGTGCTGCGCATTCTCGGTTGCACCCGGGGGCTGGATTTCAGCGTCAGCTTCAACGTCACCGCGCGCGATCTGGAAAGCGCGGGTTTCATGGACGCGCTGCTGCACGCCTTGCAGGAACAGGCCGTCGAGCCGCAGCGCGTGCAGCTCGAACTCACCGAAAGCGTGCTGATCGAGCAACCCGAAGAAGTGCAGCAGCAGCTGCTGCGCGCGCGACAGGCCGGCATCGTCATCGCCATCGACGATTTCGGCACCGGCTACAGCAACTGGGCTTACCTCACGCAAATCCCGGCCAGCATCGTCAAGCTCGACAAGTCGCTGGTCCATCGGGCTTCGTCCGGCGGGCGCGAAGCGCTGCTGGTGCAGTCGCTGGCAGGCCTTGCCAACGAGCTGGGTTACCGGGTGGCTGCCGAGGGTATCGAAACTGCCGAACAGCTGGTGCGCGTCTGCGCCTGGGGCTGCGTCGAAGCGCAGGGCTATTTCATCGCCAGGCCCATGCCGGCAGCCGCTTTCCGAGCGTGGTTCGACGACACCCAGCTGGCCGGTTCGGTTGCCTGATTTTTCCAACATGATGCATTACACCGCAGGTCTTGCCGATGTTTAACCGTCACCTCAAAGCTACGCTGGCAGCGCACCAGGCCGAAATCACTCAGCTTCGTCAGCGGCTGGCCGAAGTCGAACACGGCGCGATGCTGCGCCTGGACGGGCAGGGCCGTGCCGTCGAATGCACCGACGCCTTCGCCAAGGCGCTTGGGGTTGCCCCTGGCGATGTCGTCGGCAAGCCGCTGACGGACTGGCTGGCGGCGCCGGGCCAGGAAAGCCAGGCACTGCTCGATGCGTTGCTACGTTCCACTGCGATGATCCAGTTCGGCCTGGATGGCACCGTGCAAGCAGCCAATCCGGCGTTTCTCGCCGCCATGGGTTACCGGCTCGAGCAGGTGGCCGGCAAGCATCACCGCATCTTCTGTGACCCCAGCGAGGCAGCCAGTGCCGAATACGCGGCCTTCTGGCGCACCCTGAACGCGGGCCGCTACGTCACCGGCAGGTTCCGGCGCATCGACAGCCAAGGCCGCGAGGTCTGGCTGGAGGCCAGCTACAACCCGGTGCACGACGCCCAGGGCAAGCTGGTGAAGGTGGTCAAATTCGCCACGGTAGTCACCGCCCAGGTTCAGCGTGAAGAAGCGATAAGGCAGGCGGCCTGCATGGCGCTGGACGTTTCGCGGCGCACGGATGCCAGCGCCAGCGACGGTGTCACGGTGATGCAGGGGTTGCAGCAGGCCATGCACAACGTGGCGCACCAGTTGCACTCGGCCGGGGACACCATTGGCGCCCTGGGCCAGCAGTCGGCGGTGATCAGCACGATTGTGCAGACCATCGGTGCAATTGCGGCGCAGACCAATCTGCTGGCATTGAACGCTGCAATCGAAGCGGCTCGCGCTGGCGAGCAAGGGCGCGGCTTTGCCGTGGTGGCCGATGAAGTGCGCAAGCTGGCGGCGCGCACCAGCACGGCCACCGCCGAGATCGATGCGGTTGTCGCGCACAACCAGCTGCTTGCCAACCAGGCTGTCAGCGAGGTGGAGCGCAGCCGCCTGGAAGCTGCCGATGCCTTGCATTTCGCCACGCAGGCCAGTGACGCGATTGGCGGTATCCAGGCCGGAGCCAGGCAGGTCGTGGCTGCCGTCGGGCGGGTGAGCGAGGATTTGCGCTAGGGCGAAACGCATGCTGGCCGGCAGTTGACCTTCGAGCATACTCGACGCTTTAGCCTGCTGCCTTCGATGATCGGGAGGGCAGTGAACATGTGGAGTACAGCGCAGTATCGCAACCTGGTGCGGGCCAGCGGGCTTTATGACCTGGTTGTCACCCTCGGCTTTGCCGCACCCTGGAGCTTTGCCTTGCTGCATGAAGGGTTGAGCGGGCTGCATGGCGGGCTGGGCCTGGCCGGGGAGATTCCGCCGTTCGCGCCGGTGCACATGCTGATGGCCAACCTGATGGGGTCGATCGTGTGTGTCTGGGCGTGGTTGCGCATTCGCCATCCAGAGCAGCGTTTTGGCCGCTACGATGGGGCGGGGCGGGTGCTGTTTTCGGCGTGGATGCTGTATGCGTTGCTCAAGGGGGCGTCTGGTTTGCTCTGGGGCATGCTGTTGCTGGAGGTGCTGTGGGCCATGGCGCAACTGGCACCGGTTTTACGCGGCCGTGCTGCAAAAACTGCGGATGTTGTCTGAACTGCCGGGGCCTTGTGGGAGCGGCTTCAGCCGCGAACACCGGCGTAGCCGGTGCCATGCACCGCGTTGGCTTCTTCGCGGCTGAAGCCGCTCCCACAGGGTCGGTACAAACCTCAGACTTTGGTGGTAACCGCATCCACCTGCAGAAACGCCGCCTCCAGCAGCTGCCGGGTATACGGATGCTGCGGCGCATGGAAGATCATCTGTGCATCCCCCTGTTCCACCACCTGGCCATGCTTGATCACCATCAACTGATGGCTCAGCGCTTTGACCACCGCCAGGTCATGGCTGATGAACAGATACGTCAGGTTGTACTTCTGCTGCAGGTTGCGCAGCAACTCCACCACCTGGCGCTGCACGGTACGGTCCAGCGCCGAGGTCGGCTCATCCAGCAGGATCAGTGCCGGCTTCAGTACCAGCGCCCGGGCAATCGCGATGCGCTGGCGCTGGCCACCGGAAAACTCGTGCGGGTAGCGATGCCGGGTGCGCGGGTCCAGCCCGACTTCCTCCAGCGCGGCAATGATCGCCGCTTGCTGTTCCTGTGCGCTGCCGATGCCGTGAATGCGCAACCCTTCGCCGACGATGTCCGCCACGCACATGCGCGGGCTCAGGCTGCCGAACGGGTCCTGGAATACCACCTGCATTTCCCGACGCAGCGGGCGCACGGCCTTCTGGTTCAAACCTTCCAGGTTCTGCCCATGGAAGCGGATGCCGCCCTGGCTGGCGATCAGCCGCAGAATCGCCAGCCCCAGCGTCGACTTGCCCGACCCGGACTCGCCGACAATCCCCAGCGTCTGCCCCTGCGGCAAGCTGAAGTTGACCCCGTCCACCGCCTTCACATGGTCGACCGTGCGCCGCAGCAGGCCTTTCTTGATCGGGAACCACACCTTGAGGTCATCCACCTCCAGCAACGGTGCGCCCACCGGGTTGTGCGCCGGCAACCCGCTAGGCTCGGCATTGATCAGCATCTGTGTGTAGTGGTGCTGCGGCGCGCTGAACAGCCTGGCGCATTCGGCCTGTTCGACAATCTGCCCGCGTTGCATCACACACACGCGGTGGGCGATTCGGCGCACCAGGTTGAGGTCGTGGCTGATCAGCAGCAGGGCCATGCCCAGGCGCGCCTGCAGTTCCTTGAGCAGGTCGAGAATCTTCAGCTGCACGGTCACATCCAGCGCCGTGGTCGGTTCATCGGCAATCAGCAGCTCCGGCTCGTTGGCCAAGGCCATGGCGATCATCACCCGCTGGCGCTGGCCGCCGGACAACTCGTGGGGCAGGGCCTTCAGGCGCTTGCGCGGCTCGGGAATGCCGACCATTTCCAGCAGCTCCAGCGTGCGCGCGGTCGCTGCCTTGCCGGTCAGGCCCTTGTGCAGCAGAAGGATTTCGTTGATCTGCTTTTCAATGCAATGCAACGGGTTCAGCGAGGTCATCGGCTCCTGGAAGATCATCGCGATGCGGTTACCGCGAATGCGCTGCAGGGTCTTCTCGTTCTGCTGCAGCAGGTCTTTACCTTGGTAGCCGATGCTGCCGCTGGGGTGGCGGGCCAACGGGTAGGGCAGCAGGCGCAGGATCGAGTGCGCGGTGACCGATTTGCCCGAGCCACTCTCGCCGACCAGGGCCAGTGTTTCGCCCTTGCGGATATCGAAGCTGATGCCGTCCACCACGCGGTTGACCTGGTCGCCGGTGACGAACTCCACCGCCAGGTCGCGTACTTCGATCAGGTTCTGTTCACTCATGTCACTTCCTCGGGTCGAAGGCATCGCGGGCGGATTCACCGATGAACACCAGCAGGCTCAGCATCAGCGCCAGCACGGCGAAGGCGCTGATGCCCAGCCAGGGCGCCTGCAGGTTCGACTTGCCCTGGGCCACCAGCTCGCCCAGCGAGGGTGCACCCGGCGGCAGGCCGAAGCCGAGGAAATCCAGTGCGGTCAGGGTGCCGATGGCGCCGGTAAGAATGAACGGCATGAAGGTCATGGTCGAGATCATGGCGTTGGGCAGGATGTGCCGGTACATGATCGCGCCGTTGCGCATGCCCAGGGCGCGGGCGGCACGCACGTACTCCAGGTTGCGCCCGCGCAGGAATTCGGCGCGCACCACATCCACCAGGCTCATCCACGAGAACAGCAGCATGATGCCCAGCAGCCACCAGAAGTTGGGCTGCACGAAACTGGCGAGAATGATCAGCAGGTACAGCACCGGCAGGCCGGACCAGATTTCCAGAAAGCGCTGCCCGGCCAGGTCGACCCAGCCGCCATAATAGCCCTGCAAGGCGCCGGCGAGCACGCCGACGACGGAACTGAGCAGGGTCAATGTGAGGGCGAACAGCACCGAGATGCGGAAGCCGTAGATCACCCGCGCCAACACATCGCGGCCCTGGTCGTCGGTGCCCAGCCAGTTGTCCGCCGAGGGTGGCGCCGGGGCGGGCACGCGCAGGTCGTAGTTGATGCTCTGGTAGCTGAACGGGATCGGCGCCCACAGCACGAAGCTGTGTTTTTTCTCCAGCAGTTCGCGGATGTACGGGCTCTTGTAATTGGCTTCCAGCGGGAACTCGCCACCGAAGGTGGTTTCCGCATAGCGTTTGAACGCCGGGAAGTACCACTGGCCGTCGTAACGCACGGCAATCGGCTTGTCGTTGGCGATCAGCTCGGCGCCCAGGCTCAGGCCGAACAGGATCAGGAACAGCCACAGCGACCACCAGCCACGGCGGTTGGCCTTGAAGCGCTCGAAGCGTCGGCGGTTGAGGGGGGAGAGGGCCATGTCAGTGCTCCCGGCTGGCGAAGTCGATACGTGGATCGACCAGGGTGTAGGTCAGGTCGCCGATCAGTTTCACCACCAGCCCCAGCAGGGTGAAGATGAACAGGGTGCCGAAGACCACCGGGTAGTCGCGGTTGATGGCCGCCTCGAAACTCATCAGACCGAGGCCGTCGAGGCTGAAGATCACCTCGATCAGCAACGAGCCGGTGAAGAAGATGCCGATGAATGCCGACGGGAAACCGGCGATCACCAGCAGCATGGCGTTGCGGAACACGTGGCCGTACAGCACCCGTGGCCGGCTCAGTCCCTTGGCCTTGGCGGTGACCACGTATTGCTTGTTGATCTCGTCGAGGAAGCTGTTCTTGGTCAGCAGGGTCATGGTGGCGAAGTTGCCGATGACCAGGGCGGTGATCGGCAGCACCAGGTGCCAGAAGTAGTCCAGCACCTTGCCGGTGGTGCTCAGCTCGTCGAAGTTGTTGGAGGTGAGGCCGCGCAGCGGGAACCAGTCGAAGTAGCTGCCGCCGGCGAACAGCACGATCAGCAGGATGGCGAACAGGAACGCCGGAATGGCATAGCCGACGATGATCGCCGAACTGGTCCAGACGTCGAAATGGCTGCCGTGGCGCACCGCCTTGGCGATGCCCAGCGGGATCGACACCAGGTACATGATCAGCGTGCTCCACAGCCCCAGCGAGATCGACACCGGCATCTTCTCGACGATCAGGTCGATGACCTTGGCATCGCGGAAGAAGCTGTCGCCGAAGTCCAGCCGGGCGTAGTTCTTGATCATGATCCACAGGCGCTCGGGCGGCGACTTGTCGAAGCCATACATGCGCTCGATTTCGGCGATCAGCGCCGGGTCCAGGCCCTGGGCGCCACGGTAGTTGGAGCCGGCTACCGACACTTCGGCACCGCCACCGGCAATGCGGCTGGTGGCGCCTTCGAAACCTTCGAGCTTGGCGATCATCTGCTCGACCGGGCCGCCGGGGGCGGCCTGGACGATGATGAAGTTGATGATCAGGATGCCGAACAGGGTCGGAATGATCAGCAGCAGGCGGCGCAGAATGTAGGCCAGCATGTTATTCGGCCTCGTCCGCAGGGGTTGCGCTGACGGCCGGGGTCACACCGGGCTTGATCCACCAGGTGTCGATACCGATGTCGTATTTGGGCGATACCTGCGGGTGGCCGATGTGGTTCCAGTAGGCCACGCGCCAGGTCTTGATGTGCCAGTTGGGGATCACGTAGTAGCCCCACAGCAGTACGCGGTCCAGGGCCCGGCAGTGATCGATCAGGCTCTGCCGCGAGTCGGCGTTGATCAGTTGATCGACCAGCTGGTCGATGGCCGGGTCGCGCAGGCCGATGAAGTTGCGGCTGCCGGGGTTGTCGGCGGCGGCGCTGGACCAGAACTCGCGTTGCTCGTTGCCCGGCGAGTTGGACTGCGGGTAGCCGCCGACGATCATGTCGTAGTCGCGCGAGCGCAGGCGGGTGATGTACTGGGAAACGTCGACCCGGCGAATGTTGAGGTCGATGCCGAGGTCGGCGAGGTTGCGCTTGAACGGCAGCAGGATGCGTTCGAATTCGGTCTGTGCCAGCAGGAACTCGATGCTCACCGGCTTGCCCTGGGCATCGACCATCTTGTCGTCGACGATTTTCCAGCCGGCTTCCTGCAGCAGCTTGTAGGCCTGGCGCTGTTGCTCGCGGATCATGCCGCTGCCGTCGCTGACCGGGTTGTGGAAGGCTTCGCTGAATACCTGCTCGGGGACTTTGCCACGCAGCGGTTCGAGAATCTTCAGCTCGCCGGGGCCGGGCAGGCCGCGGGCGGCCATTTCCGAGTTCTCGAAATAGCTGCCGGTGCGGGTGTAGGCGCCGTTGAACAGCTGCTTGTTGGTCCACTCGTAGTCCAGCAGCAGGCTCAGCGCCTTGCGCACGCGAATGTCCAGGAACAGCGGGCGGCGGATGTTGAAGATGAAGCCCTGCATGCCGGTAGGGTTGCCGTTGGGCAGCTCTTCCTTGATCAGCCGGCCTTCGCGCACGGCGGGCACGTTGTAGGCGGTCGCCCAGTTCTTCGCGCTGACTTCCAACGCATAGTCGAACGCCCCGGCCTTCAGCGCCTCGAGGGCGACGGTGGTGTCGCGGTAGGAGTCGAACGTCATGACGTCGAAATTGTAGAAGCCGCGGTTGATCGGCAGGTCCTTGGCCCAGTAGTCCTTGACCCGCTCGTAGCGCACCGAGCGCCCGGCTTTTACCTCGGCAACCCGGTATGGGCCGCTACCCAGCGGTATTTCCAGGTTGCCGCGGTTGAACTCGCGGTTTTCGTACCAGTGCTTGGGCAGTACCGGCAGTTGGCCGAGAATCAGTGGCAGCTCGCGGTTGTTCTTGTGCTTGAAGGTGAACAGCACCTTCAGCGGGCCTTCGGCGACCACTTCGGCGACGTCGGCGTAGTACTGGCGGTACAGCGGCGCACCGTCCTTGATCAGGGCGTTGAAGGTGAACACCACGTCCTCGGCGCGCATCGGCTGGCCGTCGTGGAAGCGTGCCTCGGGGCGCAGGTAGAAGCGCACCCAGCTGTTGTCCGGGGCCTTTTCGATCTGGCCGGCGACCAGGCCATACTCGGTGAACGGTTCGTCCTGGCTCTGGCGCATCAGGGTGTCGTAGATGATGCTGATGTTCTCGGCCGACACGCCCTTGTTGATGAACGGGTTGAGGCTGTCGAAGCCGCCGAAGCTGGACTGGCGGAAGGTGCCGCCCTTGGGCGCGTCGGGGTTGACGTAGGCGAAGTGCTTGAAGTCGGCAGGGTACTTGGGCGGCTCGTCGTAGAGGGTCAGCGCGTGTTGCGGTGCGGCCAGGGCGGGAAGGCTCAGGCAGGCGAGCAACAGGCTGCCGGCCAGCCGGCGCAGGCGATGCGTTGGCGTCATTGGGCTTGCTCCGAAGTCTTGATCCACCAGCTGTTCAGCCCGAGGGTGTAGGGCGGCGTGGTGACGAAGGCGAACCGGTTACGGTAGGCCAGGCGATGATTGTCGAGGTACCAGTTGGGGATCATGTAGTACTGCCATGAAAGCACCCGGTCGAGCGCGCGGGCAGCGGCGACCTGGTCATCGCGGGTGCGGGCGGCGAGCAGGGTGTCGAGCAGGTGGTCGACCACCGGGTCCTTGACCCCAGCATAGTTCTTGCTGCCCTTGGTTGCGGCCTGGCTGGAATGGAAATACAGCCACTGTTCGAGGCCGGGGCTCAGGGTCTGGTTAAGGGTCATCAGAATCATGTCGAAATCGAACTGGTCCAGGCGTTGTTTGTACTGGGCGCGGTCCACGGTACGCAAGCGCGCATCGATGCCGATGCTGGCCAGGTTTTCGACATAAGGTTGCAGAATGCGTTCGAGGTTGGGGTTGACCAGCAGCAGCTCCATGCGCAGCTGCTGGCCCTTGCTGTCGACCAGGCGCTGGCCGTTGAGCTTCCAGCCCGCCTCGCCGAGCAGGCCAAGGGCCTGGCGCAGGGTCTGGCGGCTGACGCCACGGCCATCGGTCTGGCTGACCTTGTAGGGTTCGCTGAACAGCCTGGCCGGCAACTGGTCGCGGAAGGGCGCCAGCAGCAGCCATTCCTTGCCGGTGGGCAGGCCGGTGGCGGCGAACTCGCTGTTGGGGTAATAGCTGCTCGAGCGGCGGTAGGCGCCGCTGAACAGGGCGCGGTTGGTCCACTCGAAGTCGAGCATCAGCCCCAGCGCCTGGCGTACCCGTGGGTCGCTGAAAGTCGCCCGCCGGCTGTTCATGAACAGCCCCTGGGTCTGCGTGGGGATACGGTGCGGGATCTGCGCCTTGATCACCTCGCCCCGGCGCACGGCCGGGAAGGTGTAGCCATTGGCCCAGTTCTTCGCCTGGTGCTCGATATAGATGTCGAACTCGCCGGCCTTGAACGCTTCGAAGGCCACCGTGGCGTCGCGGTAGAACTCGTATTCCACGCGGTCGAAGTTGTACTTGCCACGGTTTACCGCCAGGTCCTTGCCCCAGTAGTTGCTGACCCGTTCGAACACCAGCCGGCGCCCGGGCTGGACCTGGGTGATGCGGTAGGGGCCGCTGCCCAGCGGCGGCTCGAAGGTGGTGGCTTTGAAGTCGCGCTTTTGCCAGTAGTGCCTGGGCAGCACCGGCATTTCGCCCAGGCGCAGGATCAGCAGCGGGTTGCCGGCACGCTTGAACACGAAGCGGATGCGCAGCGGGCCGAGAATGTCCACCCGTTGCACTTCCTGCAGGTTGGTGCGGTAGATCGGGTGGCCGTCCTTGAGCAAGGTGCGGTAGGAGAACGCCACATCTGCCGAGGTGATCGGCTTGCCGTCATGCCAACGGGCTTCCGGGCGCAGGTTGAACACCACCCAGCTGCGGTCCTCGCTGTACTCCACCGAACGTGCGATCAGGCCGTAGCTGGAGGTCGGTTCGTCGCCGGACGGGTCGTACTGGCCGGTGCCGACCATCAGCGGCTCGTTCAGCTCGCTGATGCCGTATTGCTGGAAATTGGGCGTGGTGATCGGGCTCGACCCCTTGAAGGTGTAAGGGTTGAGGGTGTCGAAGGTGTCGAAGGCCATGGCCCGCAACGTGCCGCCCTTGGGCGCTTGCGGGTTGACCCAGTCGAAGTGGTTGAATGTGGCTGGGTACTTGAGCGTGCCGAACTGCGCGTATCCGTGGCTTTCGCTCACCATCGCGACTGCGGGAAAGCTCAAGGCCAGGCTGAGAGACAGCAGGAGGGGACGTATCAAGTCGGCATCCGATCCAGGGGCGTTGGGCTTTGATCGGGGTACAGTAACAGCTTGGTGGGGTTGGAAAAAGAGTCCGACCTTGAGGATTGCAAGGGGCTGCTTCGCAGCTCATCGCCGGCAAGCCAGCTCCCACAGGAACTGCATAGGACCTGAAGTCGATTGCGGTCGATGTGGGAGCGGGCGTGCCCGCGAATGGGCTGCAAGGCAGCCCCTGTCGCTACATCAATGCGAGAGGTAGACGGTCAGGGTCTGGCCCGGCTTGAGGGCGTGGCCGCTGCGTGGGTTCCAGCGCTTGAGGTGCTTCATTTCCACATTGAAGCGCTTGGCCACCAGGTACAGCGAATCACCTTTGCGCACCTTGTACTGCGTGGTGCGCTGCGCCGAGGCGGCGACCCGATTGCCGGCAGCGCTCGGCGCGCTGCCCCCGCGCAGCGCCAGGACCTGACCGGCGCGCACGCTGTTGCCGGAAAGGCGGTTCCAGCGTTTGATGTCCTTGACCGACACCCGGTTGGCCTTGGCGATGGCGCCCAGGTTGTCGCCGCGCTTGACCCGGTAGCTGCGCGCCGCCACCGGTGCCTTGGCTTCGGCCACGGCGCGGGCGAACACGGCCTTGTTCGGCTGCAGGCTGACCAGTTGCTCGGGCTTGAGGTTGGACAGGCTGTCGCTCAGCAGCTGCGCCTTGGCGGTCGGTACCAGCAACTGTTGCGGGCCATCCACGGTCATGCGCTTCTTGAATGCCGGGTTGAGCTGGATCAGCTCGTCTTCGTCGATGTTGGCGAAGGCCGCCACACGCGACAGGTCGAGGCGGTCGTTGATGGCCACCGCCTCGAAGTAGGGCTCGTTGGCGATCGGGTTCAGGTTCACGCCGTAGGCTTCCGGGGTCAGCACCACCTGCGACAGGGCCAGCAGCTTGGGCACGTAGTCACGGGTTTCCTGCGGCAGCGGCAGGTTCCAGTAGTCGGTGGGCAGGCCGAGCCGTTCGTTGCGCTCGATGGCGCGGCTGACCGTGCCTTCGCCGGCGTTGTAGGCGGCCAGGGCCAGCAGCCAGTCACCGTTGAACATGTCATGCAGGCGGCCGAGGTAGTCCAGCGCGGCGTTGGTCGAGGCGGTGACATCGCGACGGCCATCGTAGAAGTTGGTCTGGCGCAGGTTGAAGTGGCGGCCGGTGGACGGGATGAACTGCCACATGCCCGCAGCATGCGCGCGCGAGTAGGCCATCGGGTTGTAGGCGCTTTCGATCGCCGGCAGCAGCGCCAGCTCCAGCGGCATGTCGCGCTCTTCGAGGCGTTCGACGATGTAGTGCAGGTAGAGGCTGCCGCGTTCGCCGGCGCTTTCGATGAAGGTCGGGTTGCTGGCGAACCACAGCCGCTGCTGCTCGATGCGCGGGTTGACGTCGATGCTGTCCTGCAGAGCGAAGCCCTGGCGCATGCGCTCCCACACATCCTGCGGGGGCTGCTCGGCCGGTTTGACCAGCAGCGGCGCAGGCTTGTGCTTGAGCCGTGCCTGGTAGTTGTGCGCGCGAACGCTATCGGATTCGTCGAGCTGACGGGTGCTCTGGCAGCCCACCAGGGTGGCGGCCAGGGCCAGCGCACTGATTTGGGCCAGGCGCGTCAGGGCGACGGAATGAGAGGTTCTGCGGCTACGTGAAGACATCGGCTGAGACAGGTTTCCGGGCGAAAAATTTCGGCGATTCTAGAAACCGCTCCGGGCCTGGTCAACCTTTGACCATCGCTTGCGATATATCTTGAGGTTATCAGAAGCCGTCCTTCCAAGACCTCAAGGCAGCAAAAACAGCCACATGCGTGGGGTTTGAATGGCCCTTCCATTCGTCTGCTTTTTGTTTAACTAATGTTTCAGCGGTGCGCAGGAAGGGGTTGGTCAGGCGCTCCAGGCCAATCGTTGATGGCAAGCTGATGCGATTTTCCGCGCGCAAACGGCTAACGTCCTCGAACCGCTGGCGAATGTGCGAATTGCCCGGTTCCACCGCCTGGGCAAAGCGCAGGTTGCTGAGGGTGTATTCGTGCGCGCAGTACACCTCGGTCCGCTCTGGCAGCGCCGCCAGGCGCGCGAGGGCGGGCTGCATCTGCTCGGCAGTGCCCTCGAACATGCGCCCGCAACCGGCAGCGAACAGGGTGTCGCCACTGAACAGCAGCGGCGTCGTGGGCTGGTCGCTGAAAAAGGCAATATGCCCCAGGGTGTGGCCGGGCACGGCCAGCACCTGGAAGGTCACGCCGAGTACGCTCAGCTGGTCGCCTTCGTCCAGCGCCAGGTCGCGGCAGGGAATGCGTTCGCGGGCCGGGCCGCAGACCCGGGCGCCGGTCAGTTGCTTGAGCCGTTCCACCCCGCCGACATGGTCGTTATGGTGGTGGGTGATCAGGATGTCGCTCAGCACCCACTCGGGGTTTTCCGACAGCCAGCGCTCCACTGGGCCGGCGTCACCCGGGTCGACCACCGCGCAGCGGCGTTTGGCAGTATCCTGTAACAACCAGATGTAGTTGTCGGAGAAAGCGGGGAGAGCATCGATCTGTATCATGGTGCGGATCCGATTCGCCTAGCGTGGCACATGAGGGCATCTTAGCCGCGATGGCGCGGTGCGAGAACCTTCGAGGGAGAGCGCAATGACCGACCAAGCCTTTGCCCAGGCCGACCCGGACTGGGTCAAGCTGATCAGCCTGGCCCGTGAGTGGTTCAACGGCCCACTCGGCCAACTGATGCTCAAAGAAGAGCAAAAACTGCTGGAAGAAGAGCTCGGGCGCTTCTTCGGTGGTTACCTGGTGCACTACGGGCCCAGTGCCGAAGCACCGCCCAGCGCGCCGCAGGTGCAGCGCAACGTGCGCCTTGGCGCGCCGTTGCCGGGGGTGGAGATTGTCTGCGAAGAGCAGGCCTGGCCGCTGAGCGAGCATGCTGCCGATGTGGTGGTGCTGCAGCATGGCCTGGATTTCTGCCTGTCGCCCCATGGCCTGTTGCGCGAGGCTGCCGGAGCGGTACGCCCCGGCGGGCACTTGCTGATCGTCGGGATCAACCCGTGGAGCAGCTGGGGCATGCGCCACTTCTTCAGCCATGGCGCCTTGCGCAAGGCCCGCTGCATCTCGCCGTCACGGGTGGGCGACTGGCTCAACCTGCTGGGCTTCGCGCTGGAGAAACGCCGCTTCGGGTGCTATCGTCCGCCGCTTGCCTCGCCGGCCTGGCAGCAACGCCTGGCGGGCTGGGAACGGCTGGCCGGCGGCTGGCAGGGCTCCGGTGGCGGGGTATACCTGCTGGTGGCGCGCAAGATAATGGTCGGCCTGCGGCCGTTGCGCCCGGAGCGCCGCGAGCCGATGGGCAAGCTGCTGCCGCTGCCACTGGCCAAGGTCAACCGCACGGTGGCCAACCCGGACACCGAAAAGCACTGAACATGAGTGGTACATGAGCGAAAGCGTCGAGATGTTTACCGATGGTGCCTGCAAGGGCAACCCTGGCCCTGGTGGCTGGGGCGTCCTGATGATCTACAAGGGCGTCGAGAAGGAACTGTGGGGCGGCGAACGCGAAACCACCAACAACCGCATGGAACTGATGGCCGCGATCCAGGGGCTGATGGCGTTGAAGCGCGAATGCGAGGTGGTGCTGACCACCGACTCGCAGTACGTCATGAAGGGCATCAACGAATGGATGGTCAACTGGAAGAAGCGCGGCTGGAAAACCGCGGCCAAGGAGCCGGTGAAGAACGCCGACCTGTGGCAGCAGCTGGATGAGCAGGTCAACCGCCACAAGGTGACCTGGAAGTGGGTGCGCGGGCACATCGGCCACCCCGGCAACGAGCGCGCCGACCAGCTGGCCAACCGCGGGGTCGACGAGGTGCGCGCCAAGCGTTGAGCTGGGGTACAATCCCCGGCTTTGTAACTGATGCAAGTTGGAGCGCGCCGCGTGGAGCAGCAGCAACAAGATAGACGGTTCGTCATTCTCGATACCGAAACCACGGGTATGCCGGTCAGCGAAGGCCACCGGATCATCGAGATCGGCTGTGTCGAGGTGATTGGCCGGCGCCTGACCGGGCGGCACTTCCATGTCTACCTGCAGCCGGATCGCGAGAGTGACGAGGGCGCGATCAACGTCCACGGCATCACCGATGCCTTCCTGGTCGGCAAGCCACGCTTCGGCGATGTCGCCGAGGAATTCTTCGAGTTCATCCAGGGCGCCACGCTGGTCATCCACAACGCGGCGTTCGACGTTGGCTTCATCAACAACGAATTCGCCCTGCTCGGCCAGCACGACCGCGCGGACATCGCGCAGCATTGCACCATCCTCGACACCCTGCTGCTGGCGCGCGCGCGCCATCCGGGCCAGCGCAACAGCCTGGATGCGCTGTGCAAACGCTACGACATCGACAACTCGGGCCGTGAACTGCACGGCGCACTGCTCGACTCGGAACTGCTGGCTGACGTCTACCTGGCGATGACCGGTGGCCAGACCAGCCTGTCGCTGGCCGGGCATGGCGCGGATGCGGAGAATGAAGGGCAGGGTGCGGGCGGCAGCGAGATCCGCCGTATCAGCGGGCGTGCGCCCGGGCGGGTGATCATGGCCACTGCCCAGGAACTGGAGGCGCATGCCGAGCGCCTGGCGGCGATTGCCAAGTCGGCGGGCGGGCCGTCGATGTGGCAGGCTCTGACCGAGGCACCTGCTGGCTGATCTTTCGCCTGCTCTGGCCCTTTTGCGGGTGAACCCGCTCCCACAGGAAATCGACTGGCCTTGAATGCAATGCGGTGCCTGTGGGAGCGGGCGTGCCCGCGAAGAGGCCGGCCCTGAAAACACAGGTTCTACTACCCTGAAATGGACGCCCTGTCCTTCGGAGGTAGCCACCTGATGTACAAGGACCTCAAGTTCCCTATCCTCATCGTCCACCGCGCGATCAAGGCCGACAGCGTCGCCGGCGAGCGCGTACGGGGCATCGCCGAAGAACTGCGCCAGGACGGCTTTGCCATCCTCGCCGCCGCCGACCATGCCGAGGCCTGCCTGGTCGCTGCCACCCATCACGGCCTGGCCTGCATGCTGATCGCTGCCGAGGGCGTCGGCGAGAATACCCACCTGCTGCAGAACATGGCCGAGCTGATCCGCCTGGCCCGCCTGCGCGCACCCAACCTGCCGATTTTCGCCTTGGGCGAACAGGTGACCCTGGAAAACGCCCCCGCCGAAGCGATGAGCGAGCTCAACCAGCTGCGCGGCATTCTCTATTTGTTCGAAGACACCGTGCCGTTCCTCGCCCGCCAGGTGGCGCGCGCCGCCCATACCTACCTCGACGGCCTGCTGCCGCCGTTCTTCAAGGCCCTGGTGCAGCACACCGCGCAGTCCAACTATTCCTGGCACACCCCGGGCCACGGCGGCGGCGTGGCCTACCGTAAAAGCCCGGTGGGCCAGGCGTTTCACCAGTTCTTCGGGGAGAACACCCTGCGCTCGGACCTGTCCGTATCGGTGCCAGAGCTGGGCTCGCTGCTCGACCACACCGGCCCGCTGGCCGAAGCCGAAGCCAGGGCCGCGCGCAACTTCGGCGCCGACCATACCTTCTTCGTCATCAATGGCACCTCCACGGCCAACAAAATCGTCTGGCACGCCATGGTCGGCCGCGACGACCTGGTCCTGGTGGACCGCAACTGCCACAAGTCGGTGGTGCACGCGATCATCATGACCGGTGCCATTCCGCTGTACCTGTGCCCGGAGCGCAACGAGCTGGGCATCATCGGCCCGATCCCGCTCAGCGAGTTCAGCGCCGAGGCGCTCCAGGCGAAGATCCAGGCCAACCCCTTGGCCCGCGATCGCGGCCAGCGCATCAAGCTGGCGGTGGTGACCAATTCCACCTACGACGGCCTGTGCTACCACGCCGGCTTGATCAAGCAGGCGCTGGGCGCCAGTGTCGAGGTGCTGCATTTCGACGAGGCCTGGTTCGCCTACGCGGCGTTTCATGAATTTTTCAGCGGGCGCTACGCCATGGGCACGGAGTGCGCGGCAGACAGCCCGCTGGTGTTCAGCACCCATTCCACCCACAAGCTGCTGGCGGCTTTCAGCCAGGCCTCGATGATTCACGTGCAGGACGGGGCCAGGCGCCAGCTGGACCGTGACCGTTTCAACGAAGCGTTCATGATGCACATCTCGACTTCGCCGCAGTACAGCATCCTTGCCTCGCTGGACGTGGCGTCGACCATGATGGAAGGGCCCGCCGGGCGTTCGCTGCTGCAGGAAATGTTCGATGAGGCGTTGAGCTTTCGCCGTGCCCTGGCCAACCTGCGCGAGCACATTGCCGCCGACGACTGGTGGTTCAGCATCTGGCAGCCGCCGAGCGCCGACGGCATCCACCGCCTGGCCGCGCAGGACTGGCTGCTGCAGCCGGGGGCAGCGTGGCATGGCTTTGGCGAGCTGGCAGACGATTACGTGCTGCTCGACCCGCTGAAGGTGACCCTGGTGATGCCGGGCCTGAGTGCGGACGGTGCGCTGGGCGAACATGGCATTCCGGCGGCGGTGGTCAGCAAGTTCCTCTGGGAACGGGGCCTGGTGGTGGAGAAAACCGGCCTTTACAGCTTCCTCGTGCTGTTTTCCATGGGCATCACCAAGGGCAAGTGGAGCACCTTGCTCACCGAGTTGCTGGAGTTCAAGCGCCACTATGATGGCAATACACCCTTGGGCAGCTGCCTGCCGAGCGTGATGGCTGCCGATGCCTCACGCTATCAAGGCATGGGCCTGCGCGACCTGTGCGAGCAGCTGCATGGTTGCTACCGCAGCAATGCCACGGCCAAGCAGCTCAAGCGCCTGTTCACGCGGTTGCCAGAAGTGGCCGTGAGCCCGGCCCGGGCCTATGACCTGATGGTGCGCGGCGAGGTGCAGGCAGTGCCGATCGAGGCGCTGGCAGGGCGGGTGGCGGCGGTGATGCTGGTGCCGTATCCGCCCGGCATTCCATTGATCATGCCGGGGGAGCGGTTCACCGAGGCGACCCGCGCGATCCTCGATTACCTGGCGTTCGCCCGGGCATTCAACCAGGGTTTCCCGGGTTTTGTCGCCGACGTGCATGGCCTGCAGAACGAGGAGGGCCGTTACACGGTGGATTGCATTACGGAATGCGAATGATCTCGACGCCGCTGCGGGCCAGTTCGAAGCGGTTTTCACCCAGGTGGTTAACCTTGTCGCCGATGGCCAGGCGGTAGGTGGTGATCGGCGCCCCCAGCGAGCTGCCGTCGGTTTGCAAGGTCGACTCCTGGAACTCGTGCACGGGGTAGATGCGGCCTTCGGCGTCACGGGCGTGGAATTGGCCGACCATTACTGCTGCCATTTGGGTGGAAACCTCTGAATTGCGTAGGGAATGTCTGCAGGCATAGACCGTTGAACAACGCTGGAAGTTTTCAACTGGCGGAAAAAAAACCAAAGCGCCGAGAAACGGTCATCTATAACTACAACGTCCCTTTACCCAGCAAAGGTTGGAAATTGCCATGAGCCAGGTGTATTCGGTAGCGGTCGTCGTCGGAAGCTTGCGCAAGGATTCCTACAACCGCAAGGTTGCGCGCGCACTCTCGGAGCTGGCGCCGTCCAGCCTTGCCCTGAGGATCGTCGAGATTGGCGATCTGCCGTTGTACAACGAGGACGTCGAGGCCGACGCACCACCAGAGGCCTGGAAGCGTTTTCGCGACGAAATCCGCCGCAGCGATGCGGTGCTGTTCGTTACCCCGGAATACAACCGCTCGGTGCCGGGCTGCCTGAAAAACGCCATCGATGTGGGTTCGCGGCCGTACGGGCAGAGCGCCTGGGGTGGCAAGCCGACGGCGGTGGTCAGCGTGTCGCCGGGAGCCATTGGTGGTTTCGGTGCCAACCATGCGGTGCGCCAGTCGCTGGTGTTTCTGGATATGCCGTGCATGCAGATGCCCGAGGCCTACATTGGCGGCGCAGCGAGCCTGTTCGATGACGCGGGCAAGCTCAACGACAAGACCCGGCCGTTCTTGCAGGCTTTTGTCGACAAGTTCGCTTCGTGGGTGAAGTTGAACCGGGCGGTTTGAGGCCTGTTCATTCGGTGCCAGCTTTCAAAGGGGGCTGCTGCGCAGCCCATCGCCGGCAAGCCAGCTCCCACAGGGGCCGCGTTGGCTTTGCAAGTTTGCTTCTACAGGAAATTCCCATGGCCTGAGAACGATGCGGTCTAGCGGAAGCTGTAGGCAACCCCGGCATACACGGCAAAGCCTTCACCCGGTGTCGAGCGCGCCATATCCTTGCCGGCGTCGTTGTAACCCGGTGTCACCGTCGCCGCATAGCGCTGGTTGGTCAGGTTGCGCAGGTCGAGCCAGGTCTGCCAGTCCTGTTTCGGTGAATCCCAACCCAGGCGCGCGCCGAGCACGGCATATTCGTCGGCATGGTAGCTGTTGGCGTAATCGACTTGCACCTTCGACGCCATCTGCGTGTTGACCCCCGCATAGAACCCACTGGGCCAGTCATAGCGCAGTTCGGCCTGGTAATAATGCATCGGAATGCCGGGCAGGCGGTTGTCGCCGAACTGGTCGTCGTCGCGGTAGTGGAAGTCACTGAAGGTGTAGGCCTGGCGCAGGCTCAGTTTGCCGCTGCCGGCACGCTCCCACAGGGTGCTGTCGAGGCCGGCTTCCACGCCCTGGTGCACGGTGGCGCTGGCGTTGAACTCCTTGGCCGGGGCGCCTTGCACGATTTCCACCGCCAGCAGTTCGTGGCGAACCTGCGCGTAGTACCACGCCAGGTCCCAATGGCCCAGCGCCGAATCGCCGCGCGCCCCCAGTTCCAGCGTGGTGGCTGTCTGGTTTTGCATTTCGATCGGTTGGTAGGCGGTGGGCGCACTCCAGATCAGCGCCCAAGGGTGGGGCGGTTCGACCGAGCGGCTCAGGTTGCCGTAAACCTGCAAGTCCGGGCGAATGTCGTAGCGCAGCCCCAGGCGAGGCGCATAGTCCCAGTCATGCATGCTCACCTTACCGCCTTCGGCCGGGTAGGTGACATCGCTTTCTCGGCGGGTGTAGATCATCGCCAGGCCGCTGGTCAGCCACAGGTTCGGCACCAGCTCCAGGTCATTGCCGGCATGCAGCACGGTATCCGAACCCTGGTAGGTGAAATCACGGCTGCGCTCGCCGAACACATCGCCATTGCGGGCGAACTGCGAGGCGCCGCTGTTGGGCAGGTGCTTGGTGGTGCGCCAGCCGACGGTGGTCTTGCTCTCGTGGCCGAACAGGGTGTCGCGGCGCAGGTAGTTCAAGGTGCCGCTGACGTCGGTGTAGGCGACCTTGAGGCGCATCGGGCCTTCGCGCAGGTCCATCGGGTAGTCGTGGTAGACCAGGCCGGCTTCCAGGCGCGCATCGTCGTCGAGGTAGAAGGTGGTCTTGTTGCCTAACCAGGTGCTGCCCGGTTGTGGACGGCTGTCGTCGCGAGCCACATAGGCCGGGTTGGCCGCGCGTGGATGGTGCTTGATCTGCGCCTTGGTCAGGCGCCCGGCAAGCTCGTTCTCGGTTTCCCGGTAGCGCAGGTAGAAGCGGGTTTCCAGGTTCGGGTTGAAGCGGTAGCCGACGTTGGCGGCCACGCCTTTGGCGCTGCCGCTGCTGTGCGCCTGGTAACCGTCGTATTCGGAATCGGTCAGGGCCAGGTAGTAGTCGAGGTTGCCCAGCACCTGCCCCGAGCTGATCTGCCGGTGCTGGTAGCCGCGGCTGCCGACTTCGTAGCGCACCTGCAGCGGCGCAGCGTCGTAGCCGGTATGGGTGACGTAGTTGATCGCGCCACCCAGCGCCAGCGCGCCCTGGTCGAAGCCGTTGGCGCCGCGCAGCACTTCGGCGCGGCTCAGCCACAGCGGCTCGAACAGCTCGTACGGCGTGCCGCCCGGGCCGGTCAGGGGCAAACCGTCGAACATCGTGTACACCCCGGAACCGTGGGCCCCTGGTGCGCGGTTGATACCGGAACCGCGCACCGACAGCTTGATGCCATCGTTGCCCGCCGATTGGGCGAACACCCCGGGCTGGTAAGCCAGCACGTCCTGGTTGCTGGCCACCCGGCCTTGCGCCACGCGCTGCATGTCCACCAGGTTGCTGGCGCCCGGCACCTGCTGCAGGCGCTCTTTGGCGGCGGTCAGGTCGTTCTGCTCCTGGTCGGTGATCAGCACCTGCTCCAGCTCGACCGAAGGTGCCGCCAGGGCGGGCTGGGTGGCAGCCAAAGCAGCCAGCAGGCCGAGGCAGGATGGCAGGGGCGAAACGCAACGCATTGTACGACTCCAGGCGAAAAGCGAATGGACAACGGCGTTGAGACGAGCGAAATGCCGCTTGGAGCACGAAGAAATTCGGCAATTCGCCTGCAACCTTCGTCAGGCGGTTCTGTACGAAAGTTCTTTACAAGCCGCAGCGGTGGAGCGGGGCGGCCTGCGCTTCGTAAGGTGACTGCAGATCGGCAGCGATGCCTCTCATCATCCGTGGAGTTCAAGCATGACTGACAACGCGCGACACACGCAGCAACCCCTGGCGGACGCCCCGGTTCGCCTGACACCACGTGAACAGCAAGTGCTGTTGTGGTGTGCCTACGGCAAGAGCTCGTGGGAAATTGGCCAGATCCTGGCGTGCAAGGAATCGACGGTGAACTTCCACGTGTCGAACATCCTGCGCAAGTTCGATGTGCCCAGCCGGGTGGCTGCGGTGATCAAGGCCATTCGCTACGGCATGCTGGCCGAGCAGTGAGGGATGACGCATGGGCAACGATCCTCGGTTACCACGCTTCGCCGATTGCCATGACCCGTTCTGGCCACGGCTGGACCTGGCCACACTGCGCGAACGCCTGAACCTGCCGCAGCCGGTCAGCGAGGCCGCGCTGGAAGTGGCCGCACGCTGCGCCGCCATCGATGCGGCACGCGAATTCGCGCGCTGGCGCGCGGTGTTGCGAGAACGGGGCTACAAGCGCCTCGAGGATGTCGCCGGGCATGACCAGGGGCGTGCCTTGCGGGTGTGCTACCTGCGCTTTGTCGAAGCCGCGGTCCTGCACAGCCTGGGCGCGGCCGCCGGCTTGCCCGCTGCACGCCAGGGGGCGGCCCATGGATGAGGAATCTGTCTTCGACAGCCTGGCCTTGGCATTGGTGAGCTTGCTGGGCATGGATGGCAATGTGCTGTTCGCTGCCCTGCTGGGCGCGTTGCTGGTGAGCGCCGCGCGTGACCGGTTGATCACCAACACGGCCAGGCGCCTGAAGCTGGGCAAGAAGCTCTTGCTGGTGTTCGTCACCGTGGGGGTTGGCCACCTGTTCGAGCCGCTGGTTTCGTCACTGGTGCCTTTGCTGACCCGTGGCATGGCGGCGTTCGTGGCGGCCGTGGTGGTGATCCCGATCAGCCTCAAGGTCATGGTCTGGCTGGATACCCTCGACCCGCGTGAGCTTATCCAGCGCTGGCGCCATCGGGGTTAACCATTGGCCGCCCCGCGCAGCGCATTCAGTTTCTGTTCCAGTTGCTGGATGCGTTGCTTGTCCTTGATGACCAGCAGGATGGCCTGGCGATCGCTTGCCGAAAGCGTACGCAGCCGTTCGAGCATGTCGCCCTCCCAGTCGGTTTTATCCTGGCTCGCCGGGCTCTGCGCGGCGTCACCCAGCAACAGCCAGTCGAGCGAGCATGCATGTTGCCTGGCGATTTCTATGCATAGTGAGTACGGAACGCTGTCGCGCACCTTCCAGCTACTCAGTGTCTGCGGGCTGACCGACAGTTTGCGCGACAGTTCAGCGTCTGACTGGACGCCGGTCAGAAGCTTGAGGCGCGTTAGCACTGCAGCAAGTGCGTGAGTACTCATAACAAATATCCATGACTGGTTTAATGATATTCCATGGGCTTAAACTACTCGTTATGAATACAGCCCTGCGTTTTTAGGAGCATTTCTGAGATGAGAAACATCAAGCTGAATAATAGATCCACTTTTACAGCTGATTCTTACACAGCGAAACGATCTTTCTTACAGAAGATTGAGCTGAACAATGCTTGCAGGTACTTGCCGTGAGTACTTACAAGCTGGTTTGCCCGCATTGCCATAGCCGGATGCGTATCCGCACCAGCGAAGGCCGTCATATTTTCCTGCGGATCGCTTATTTGCAATGCACCACCGAGGCCTGTGGCTGGTCAGTACGCGCCGAGTTCGAAATGACCCACGAACTTTCGCCCAGCGGCATGCCCAACCCAGAAGTCTACCTGCCTTCGGCCAATGGCGATTTGCGCAAGGCTGCGCTGCCGGATGCCGTCAGGGACAGCCCCGGCGAATGAGCATTCATGCCCACCGAGAAAAAGCGCGCAGATAAAAAAACACCCCGCATGAGCGGGGTGTCTTGTTTTGCCGGGGCGATCAGCCGATCAATTGCAGGCCCGCTTGCTGGACCATTTCCAGCAGCGGTTGCGGGTACACACCCAGCACGAAGGCGAGAATGGCGATGGCCAGCAGCATGACGCCGCCGGTGCGTTGTTCCCACTTCAGCGGGGCGTCGTGGCGACGCAGGTTCGGTTCGACCAAGTACAGGGTGACCATGACGCGCAGGTAGTAGTAAACGCCGATGGCGCTACCGATCACCAGGGCACCGACCAGCCACCACAGGTGCGACTCGACGCCGGTGGCGATGATGTAGAACTTGCCGATGAAGCCGGCGGTCAGCGGGATACCCGCCAGCGACAGCATCATCACCGTCAGTACTGCGGTCAGGTACGGGCGGCGCCAGAACAGGCCGCGGTACTCGTACAGCGCATCGGCGTCACGGCCTCCGTAAGGCGAGGACATCAGGGTGATGACACCGAAGGCGCCCAGGCTGGTGATCACGTAGGTGACCAGGTACACGCCCATGGCTTCCAGGGCCAGGCCCTTGCTGGCGACCAGTGCGATGACCAGGTAGCCGAAGTGGGCGATCGACGAGTAACCGAGCAGGCGCTTGAGGTTGCTCTGGGTCAGTGCCAGCAGGTTACCGATCAGGATCGAGGCCACGGCGATCACCGCCAGCACGGTGCTCAGCACGCCACTGCTGGCAGCCGGGGAGAGCATGAACAGGCGCACGACCACGGCGAATACCGCGACCTTGCTGGCGGTGGCCAGGAACGCGGCGACCGGCGCCGGGGCGCCTTCGTACACGTCCGGGGTCCACAGGTGGAACGGCACCAGCGACAGCTTGAAGGCCAGGCCGACCAGCATCATGGCCAGGCCCAGCTGGGCCAGCAGGCTTGGCATGCTGGTAGCGGCCAGGGCTTTGCCGATCTGGTCGAAGGTCAGGCTGCCGGCGTCGGCGTACAGCAGGGCCATGCCGAACAGCAGGAAGGCCGAGCCTGCAGCCGACAGCACCATGTACTTGATGCCGGCTTCCAGCGAGCGCTTGTTGAAGAAGGCATACGCCACCAGGCCGTAGACCGGTACCGATAGCAGCTCCAGGCCAATGAACAGGCCGGCCAGGTGGTTGGCGCTGACCAGCACCAGGCCACCGAGGGCCGACATCAGCAGCAGCAGGTAAAGTTCTTCACGGTTGCCCGGGAAGCCCTTGGAGCCTTCGCCGAGGTAGGCGTGGGCGAGGGTGACGCAAGCCAGTGTCGCCACCAGCATGATCGCCATGTACAGGCAGGCGAACTTGTCGATGGTCACCAGCGAGGTGACCGCCAGCGGCGCGACCTTCAGCGCCGGCAGGATCGACAGCAAGGCCAGGTTGAGGCCCACGGTGGACAGCAGGAAGGTCTGCGAGTGGTTGCGCTTCCAGGCGATCGCCAGCATCACCACCACCGTGGTGATGGTGGTGATCAGCATCGGCGCCAATGCGATGAAGTGTTGAGTGGTGAATTCCATAGCGCTCTTACCGGGCCGAAGCGAGTTGAGTGAAAGCGGAACCGAGCCACTGCTGCACACCACTCATGGTGGCGGCAGAAGTATCGAGGAACGGCTGCGGATACACGCCCAGCAGGATCAGCAGTACCGCCAGACCCAGGACCATGATCAGTTCGCGATTGTCCATGCCGGCCAGCACGCTGTCGCTCTTGGCCGGGCCGAAGTAGGCGCGGTGGATCATGATCAGCGAGTACACCGAACCGAATACCAGGCCGGTGGTGGCGATCACGGTGATCCATGGCACGCTGGCGAAGCTGCCGATCAGGATCAGGAACTCGCCGACGAAGTTGCCGGTACCCGGCAGGCCCAGGGAGGCGGCGGCGAAGAACAGGCTGATCGCCGGCAGGTAGGCGATGCGGTGCCACAGGCCACCCATCTCGCGCATGTCACGGGTGTGCAGGCGCTCGTACAGCTGGCCGGCCAGGATGAACAGCGCGGCAGCCGACAGGCCGTGCGCCAGCATCTGGATCACCGCGCCCTGCAGGGCCTGCTGGCTGCCGGAGTAGATACCGATCAGCACGAAGCCCATGTGCGAGACGCTGGAGAAGGCGACCAGGCGCTTGATGTCGGTTTGCGCGAAGGCCAGGAAGGCACCGTAGAAGATACCGATCAGGCCCAGGGTCATGGCGATTGGCGCGAACTCGGCCGAAGCGTTCGGGAACAGCGGCAGGGCGAAGCGCAGCAGGCCGTAGGCCGCGGTCTTCAGCAAGATGCCCGCCAGGTCCACGGAGCCTGCGGTCGGTGCCTGGGCGTGAGCGTCAGGCAGCCAGGAGTGGAACGGCACCACCGGCAGCTTCACCGCGAAGGCGATGAAGAAGCCCAGCATCAGCACGTACTCGACGCCAGCCGGCAATTCGGCCTTGAGCAGGTCGCTGTAGTTGAAGGTGAGCACGCCGGTGGTGTTGTAGTTGACCAGCACCAGGCCAAGGATCGCCACCAGCATGATCAGGCCGCTGGCCTGGGTGAAGATGAAGAACTTGGTCGCCGCGTAGATCCGGGTCTTCTTGCCGTCCGACGAGCTATGACCCCAGAGCGCGATGAGGAAGTACATCGGCACCAGCATCATTTCCCAGAAGAAGAAGAACAGGAACAGGTCCAGGGCCAGGAATACACCGACCACGCCGCCGAGGATCCACATCAGGTTGAGGTGGAAGAAGCCGACATGGCGCTGGATCTCTTTCCAGGAACACAGTACCGACAGCACACCGAGCAGGCCGGTGAGCAGGATCATCAGCAGCGACAGGCCGTCGAGGGCCAGGTGGATGCTGATGCCGAAGCGCTGGATCCACTGGATTTTGTATTCCATGGCCCAGGCAGGCTCGGCGCCCGGCGCAGGGGCGAGGGTGTAGTCGCCGTTAGCCCAAAGCCACAGGCCGATGCCGAGCAGCAGGGACATGGTCAGCAGCGCGATCCAGCGCGGCAGGGTGGCGCCGAAGCGCTCACCCAGCCAGCACAGGAAGCCGCCGATGAAGGGGATCAGGATCAGCCAAGGCAAAATCATGACGGGTTGGTTTCCTTTGGCAAAGTCGCAAGATTCATAGTCATACCGCAGCCACTACCACGGCACCGAGCACCAGCACGGCACCCACGGCGATAGAGGCGGTGTACCAGCGCAGTTGGCCAGTCTCGGTCTTGCTCATGGCGACGTGGCCGCCACGCGCCATCCGCGGAATCAGGCCGATGGTGCGGTCAACCGGGTCCTTGCGCAGGATGTGGCTGATCAGCAGGTACGGTTTGACGAAGAGCTTGTCGTAGATCCAGTCGAAGCCCCAGGCAGCGAACCACCAGGCCGACAGGACACGACCGATGCCGCTGTTGGCGACAGCGCTGACGAAGCGGCGCTTGCCCAGGAACAGCAGGGCCGACAGCAGGATACCGGCGATGGCGATGGCACCCGAAGTGATCTCCAGCGCGTGCTTGGCTTCGCCACCGGCATGGCCGGCGCTTTCCGGCAGCACGCCTGCCAGCGGCGGGGTGATCCAGGCGCCGACGAAGGTCGACAGCACGATCAGCACGCCCAGCGGCAGCCAGTGGCTGATGCCGTGGCCAGCATGGGCTTCGGTCTTGGCTTCGCCGTGGAAGGCGATGAAGATCAGGCGGAAGGTGTACAGCGAGGTCATGAACGCGCCCACCAGGCCGGCGTACAGCAGGCCGGTGTTACCGCTGGCGAAGGCTTCCCAGAGGATCTCGTCCTTGGAGTAGAAGCCCACGGTCACGATCGGCAAGGCAGCCAGGGCAGCGCCACCGACCACGAAGCTGGCGTAGGCCAGCGGCAGTTTCTTCCACAGGCCGCCCATCTTGAAGATGTTCTGCTCGTGGTGGCAGGCCACGATCACCGCACCGGAAGCCAGGAACAGCAGGGCCTTGAAGAAGGCGTGGGTCATCAGGTGGAAGATCGCCGCGTCCCAGGCACCCACGCCCAGGGCCAGGAACATGTAGCCGATCTGGCTCATGGTCGAGTAGGCGAGGATACGCTTGATGTCGGTCTGCACCAGCGCGGCGAAGCCGGCCAGTACCAGGGTCACGCCACCGACCACGCCGACCAGGTGCAGGATGTCCGGCGCCAGCAGGAACAGGCCGTTGGTCCGGGCGATCAGGTACACGCCTGCGGTCACCATGGTGGCCGCGTGGATCAGCGCCGAAACCGGGGTCGGGCCTGCCATCGCGTCGGCCAACCAGGTCTGCAGTGGCAGCTGGGCCGATTTACCGACCGCACCACCCAGCAGCATCAGCGTCGCCAGCACCATCCAGGTGTCGCCGGCCTGGAATTTCTGCGGTGCCAGCACCAGCAGTTCCTGCACGTTCAGGGTACCCAGCTGGGCGAACAGGATGAACAGGCCGATGGCCATGAACACGTCGCCGATGCGGGTGACGATGAATGCCTTGAGTGCCGCGTTACCGTTGTTGCGGTTGCTGTAGTAGAAACCGATCAACAGGTACGAGCACAGGCCCACGCCTTCCCAGCCGAAGTAGATGAACAGCAGGTTATCGCCCAGGATCAGGAACAGCATGCTGGCGATGAACAGGTTGGTGTACGAGAAGAAGCGCGAGTAGCCGGCTTCGCCACGCATGTACCAGGACGCGAACAGGTGGATCAGGAAGCCGACACCGGTGACCACACCGAGCATGGTGACCGACAGGCCATCCAGGTACAGGGTGAAGTTCGGTGCGAAGCCGTCTACCGACATCCACTGCCACAGCAGCTGGCTGTACGCGCCGCCTTCAGGTGGGGCGACGTTGAATTGCCAGATGACGTAGGCGGCCGTGGCCGCCGAAAGGCCTACCGAGCCGACGCCGATCAGCGCGGACAGGTTCTCCGAGAACCGCCCGCGCGAGAACGACAGCAGCAGGAAGCCGATGAGGGGGAAGACGAAAGTCAGGAAGAGAAGGTTCATCCGCGCATCTCACTGGCAGCATCGATGTCGAGAGTGTGGAAGCGGCGATACAGCTGCAGCAGGATGGCCAGGCCGATGCTGGCCTCGGCGGCTGCCAGGCTGATCACCAGAATGAACATCACCTGGCCGTCGGGCTGGACCCAACGGGCACCGGCGACGACGAACGCCAGGGCAGAGGCGTTCATCATGACTTCCAGGCTCATGAGCACGAAGAGGATGTTGCGGCGGACCATCAGGCCAACCAGACCTAAGCAGAACAGGATACCGGCGACCGCCAGACCATGCTCGAGAGGGATAGCACCCATGATTTACTCCTTCGCCTCGTTGCGGCCCAGGTGGAAGGCGGTGACCGCTGCAGCCAGCAGCAGCATCGAAGCCAGTTCGACCACCAGCAGGTACGGGCCGAACAGGCTGATGCCGACGGCTTTCGGGCCAACGGTGGTACCGCTGATGCCAGCGCCACTCGGGGTGACGAACAGCACGTACAGCAGCTCCAGCAGCAGCAGGGCGGCGAGGATCACCGGCCCGGCCCAGATGCCGGGCTTGAGCCAGCCGCGCTCCTGGGCGACCGAAGCCGGCCCGAGGTTGAGCATCATCACCACGAACACGAACAGCACCATGATGGCACCGGCGTAGGCGATCACTTCCAGGGCGCCGGCGAACGGCGCACCCAGGGCGAAGAAGATCATGGCCACGGAAATCAGCGAAATGATCAGGTAAAGCAAGGCGTGCACAGGGTTGGTGCCGGTCACCACCCGAAGGGTGGAAACCACGGCGATCCCGGCTGCGAAGTAGAAAGCGAATTCCATCTTTCTGTCCTTATGGGAGCAAGCTCTTCACGTTGATCGGCTCGGCTTCGTTCTGTGCAGCGCCCTTCGGCTTGCCAGCGATCGCCATACCCGCAACACGGTAGAAGTTGTAGTCAGGGTTCTTGCCGGGGCCGGAGATCAGCAGATCTTCTTTCTCGTACACCAGGTCCTGACGCTTGAACTCGGCCATTTCGAAATCCGGAGTCAGCTGGATCGCGGTGGTCGGGCACGCTTCTTCACACAGGCCGCAGAAGATGCAGCGCGAGAAGTTGATGCGGAAGAACTCCGGGTACCAGCGGCCGTCCTCGGTCTCGGCCTTCTGCAGCGAGATGCAGCCAACCGGGCAGGCCACCGCGCAGAGGTTGCACGCTACGCAGCGCTCCTCGCCATCGGGGTCGCGGGTGAGGACGATGCGGCCGCGGTAGCGCGGCGGCAGATACACGGGTTCTTCGGGGTACTGCAGGGTGTCGCGCTTGCGGAACCCGTGGGAGAACACCATTGCCAGGCTGCGCAGCTGGGTGCCGGTGCCCTTAACGATGTCGCCGATATACTTGAACATGGGTCAAATCCTCACTGGGCCGCGACGGCTGGCGTGTTGTAGAGCACGATCGCAGCGGTCACCAGCAAATTGATCAGGGTCAGCGGCAGGCAGAACTTCCAGCTGAAGTCCATCACCTGGTCATAGCGTGGGCGCGGGATCGAGGCGCGCAGCAGGATGAACAGCATGATGAAGAACGCGGTCTTCAGCGCGAACCACAGGAACGACAGCTGCGGCAGGATGCCGAACGGGCCGTGCCAGCCGCCGAAGAACAGGGTTACCAGCAGCGCCGAGATGAGGATGATGCCGATGTACTCACCGACGAAGAACATGCCCCACTTCATGCCGGCATACTCGATGTGATAGCCGTCGGCCAGTTCCTGTTCCGCTTCCGGCTGGTCGAACGGGTGACGGTGGGTCACGGCGACGCCAGCGATGAAGAAGGTGCAGAAGCCGAAGAACTGCGGAATGATGAACCATAGGTTCTGCGCCTGGTATTCGACGATGTCGCGCATGTTGAACGAACCTACCTGCACCACCACGCCCATCAGCGCCAGGCCCAGGAACACTTCGTACGACACGGTCTGCGCCGAGGCACGCAAGCTGCCCAGCAGGGCGTACTTGTTGTTCGACGACCAGCCGGCGAACAGCACCGCATAGACCGACAGGCCGGCCATGGCGAAGAAGAACAGCAGGCCGATGTTCAGGTCGGCGACGCCCCAGGTCGGGGTGATCGGGATGACCACGAAGGCGATCAGCAGGGCGCTCATGGCCACTACCGGTGCCAGGGTGAAGATCACCCGGTCGACGAAGGGTGGGTTCCAGTCTTCCTTGAAGAACATCTTCAGCATGTCGGCAGCGATCTGGAACATGCCGAACGGGCCGACGCGGTTCGGACCGTAACGGTCCTGCCACCAGCCCAGCAGGCGCCGCTCGACGAAGCTGAGCAGCGCGCCGCAGACCACCACCGCCAGCAGGACCACGATGGCCCGCAGCACGGTGAGGATCACATCGATCACTTCGGGGGTGAACCAGCTCATTGTGCTGCCTCCTGCAGACCTTCGACGGATGCACCGAAGATGGCAGGCGGAATGCCAGCCAGGCCTTTCGGCAACGCGACCAGGCCAGCGCCCAGCTGTTCATTGATACGCAGCGGCAGACGCAGGGCCACACCGGCCACGATCAGGCTCAGCAGGGCACCGTCATTGACCCCCAGGCGGTCGGCTTCGGACTTGGCCAGGGCCACGTAGGCTGCCGGGATGCGCTCTTGCACCGGGGCGGCGCGCGAGGAGCTTTCTTCGCTGCCGAACAGGTGGAAGAACGGCACGGCAGTCCAGGTGCCACGGGCCGGGTTGAAGGCGCCCGGAATGGCGTTGAACCAGTGCAGGCGGTCGCCTTGCGATTCGATCAGGCGTACACCCGGATCACCGGCACGCAGGTGGCCACCGACCTCGTCCTGAAACTTGTTCCAGGCTTGCGGCGAGTTCCAGCCCGGCGACCAGGCGAACGGCACCTGCTGGCGCGGTTCGGCCGAACCCGAGTAGCCTTCCATGGAGAAGGCGAACGCGGTGTCCTTGTCTTGCGGGGTACGTGGTTCGTGCACGCTGATGTTGGCGCGCATCGCGGTACGGCCCGAGTAGCGCAGCGGTTCACGCGCCAGTTTCAGGCCCTTGATGCGGAATGCGGCGCTCGGCGCGGCGTTGACGATGCCGGCCAGTTGCGGGACGGCTTCGGCGCAGGCGCTGGTAACGTGGTCCAGCTGGGTCCAGTCGACCGGCTTGTTCAGCAGGGTGGCACGCAGGGCGTGCATCCAGCGCCAGCCTTCGTGAACCAGGATGCTGCTGTCCAGGTATTGCGGGTCGAACACCTGGAAGAAGCGCTGGGCACGGCCTTCCTGGCTGACCAGGGTGCCGTCGCCTTCGGCGAACGAGGCCGCCGGCAACACCAGGTGGGCGCGCTCGACCGTCGGGGTTTTCGAGTGGTCGGCAACGATCACCACCTTGGCTGCGGCCAGGGCGGCGTCGACCTTGGCGGCCGGTACACGGGTGTACAGGTCGTTTTCCAGCACGACGATGGCGTCGGCCTTGCCGCTGATGACCGCGTCCAGCGCGGCATCGACCGACTCGCCGCCGAGCATGGCCAGGCCGAGGCTGTTGGCTTCAGGCACCACCAGGCTCAGCGAACCGTTCTTCTCGCGCAGCTGCAGGGCCTTGGCGATGTTGGCGGCGGCTTCGATCAGCGCCGGGTCGGCCAGCGAGGTACCAGCGACCACCAGCGGGCGCTTGGCCGCGACCAGGGCGTCGGCGATGCGCTGGGCCAGGGCTTTGGCTTCATCGTCCAGGCCGGCGACGGCCGGTGCGCTCGGGTCGATGGCGTGGGCCACGGCGAAACCGATGCGGGCCAGGTCCGCCGGGGCGGCGTGCACGCATTCTTCGGCGATGTCGTCCAGCTTGGTTTCAGCCAGCGATGCGATGAACAGCGGGTACAGCGCGTGCTGGCCGATGTTCTTCACCGCGGCGTCGAGCCACGGCTGCACTTTCATCGCTTCGGCCATGGCTTCGGCCTTGCCCTTGGTGGCCTGGCGCACGGCCAGGGCTACGCGGGCAGCGGTCTGGGTCAGGTCTTCACCGAGCACGAACACGGCGTCGTGGTCTTCGATGTCGCGCAGGGTCGGCACCGGCAGCGGGCTGTTGTTCAGCACATTCAGGGCCAGGCGCACGCGGGCCAGTTCGCCCGCTTCCATGCCCGAGTAGAAGTACTCGGCACCGACCAGCTCACGCAGGCCGTAGTTGCTTTCGAGGCTGGCGCGCGGCGAGCCGATACCGACGATGGTACGCCCGCGCAGCAGGTCGGCGGCTTTGTCCAGGGCGGCGTCCAGGCCCAGCTTGGTGCCGTCGGCCAGCTGTGGCTGACGCGGGCGATCCTTGCGGTTGACGTAGCCGTAGCCGAAGCGGCCGCGGTCGCACAGGAAGTACTGGTTGACCGAACCGTTGAAGCGGTTCTCGATGCGACGCAGTTCGCCGTAGCGTTCGCCCGGGCTGATGTTGCAGCCGCTGGAGCAGCCATGGCAGATGCTCGGGGCGAACTGCATGTCCCACTTGCGGTTGTAGCGCTCGGAGTGGGTCTTGTCGGTGAATACGCCGGTCGGGCAGACCTCGGTCAGGTTGCCGGAGAACTCGCTTTCCAGCACACCGTCTTCGACGCGGCCGAAGTACACGTTGTCGTGGGCGCCGTACACGCCCAGGTCGGTACCACCGGCATAGTCCTTGTAGTAGCGCACGCAGCGGTAGCAGGCGATGCAGCGGTTCATCTCATGGGCGATGAACGGGCCGAGGTCCTGGTTCTGGTGGGTACGCTTGGTGAAACGGTAGCGGCGCTCGTTGTGGCCGGTCATTACCGTCATGTCCTGCAGGTGGCAGTGACCGCCTTCCTCGCACACCGGGCAGTCGTGCGGGTGGTTGGTCATCAGCCATTCGACGACGCTGGCGCGAAACGCCTTGGACTCTTCATCGTCGATGGAGATCCAGGTGCCGTCGGAGGCAGGGGTCATGCAGGACATGACGATACGACCACGGGTGTCGTTCTCGTCGGTGTACTGCTTGACCGCGCACTGCCGGCAGGCGCCAACGCTACCAAGCGCCGGGTGCCAGCAGAAATAAGGGATGTCGAGGCCGAGCGACAGACACGCCTGTAACAGGTTGTCTGCACCGTTGACTTCGAGCGCTTTGCCGTCTACGTGGATAGTGGCCATTGTTCAAAGTTCTTCGTTGGCCCGCGTGAGCGGGCGTGGCTAATGGAAATCGGTGAGCTTGCGACACGCCGCGATCACTCGGGCCTGCCGGCAAGCTGGCGAGTGGCACGGACCACCCGCCTCAATCATCTTGTTATGCGCCGACCACGATCGGCCCGGCCAGGTTGGGGCGCAGGGCATCGCCAGCCGCAGCTGGAGCGACACCGGCCTCGAACTCGGACCGGAAGTATTTGATGGCACTGCCCAATGGCTCGACGGCACCCGGTGCGTGAGCACAGAAGGTGCGGCCTGGGCCGAGGAAGTTGACCAACCCCAGCAGCGTCTCGATGTCTTCGGCGCGGCCCTGGCCTTTTTCCAGTGCGCGCAGCATCTTCACGCTCCACGGCAGGCCGTCACGGCACGGCGTGCACCAGCCGCACGACTCGCGGGCGAAGAACTCTTCCATGTTGCGCAGCAGCGACACCATGTTGATGCTGTCGTCCACCGCCATGGCCAGGCCGGTGCCCATACGGGTGCCGACCTTGGCGATGCCACCGGCGTACATCTGCGCGTCGAGGTGCTCGGGCAGCAGGAAGCCGGTACCGGCGCCGCCTGGCTGCCAGCACTTGAGCTTGAAGCCGTCGCGCATGCCACCGGCGTAGTCTTCGAACAGTTCGCGGGCGGTGACGCCGAACGGCAGTTCCCACAGGCCCGGGTTTTTCACCTTGCCGGAGAAGCCCATCAGCTTGGTGCCGTGGTCTTCGCTGCCCTCGCGGGCCAGCGACTTGTACCAGTCGTTGCCGTTGGCGACGATGGCCGGCACGTTGCACAGGGTTTCGACGTTGTTCACGCAGGTCGGCTTGCCCCACACGCCCACGGCGGCAGGGAAGGGCGGCTTGGAGCGCGGATTGGCGCGGCGGCCTTCCAGCGAGTTGATCAGCGCGGTTTCTTCACCGCAGATGTAGCGGCCGGCACCGGTGTGCACGAACAGCTCGAAATCGAAACCGCTGCCGAGGATGTTCTTGCCCAGCAGGCCGGCGGCCTTGGCTTCCTCGATGGCGCGGTTGAGGTTCTTCGCCGCAGTGGTGTATTCGCCACGCAGGAAGATGTAGCCACGGTAGGCCTTCAGGGCGCGGGCGCTGATCAGCATGCCCTCGACCAGCAGATGGGGCTGTTGCTCCATCAGCATGCGGTCCTTCCAGGTGTTCGGCTCCATTTCGTCCGCGTTGCACAGCAGGTAGCGGATGTTCATGGATTCGTCTTTGGGCATCAGGCCCCACTTCACGCCAGTGGGGAAGCCCGCGCCACCACGGCCCTTGAGGCCGGAGTCCTTGACGCTTTGCACGATGTCGTCGGCGGACATCTGCGCCAGCGCCTTGCGCGCGGCAGCGTAGCCGTTCTTCGACTCGTACTCGGCCAGCCACACCGGCTCGCCGTCGTCACGCAGGCGCCAGGTCAGCGGGTGGGTTTCGGCGCTACGCGCGATGCGGTTGGCCGGGCCGAAGGAAGTAATGGTCATACGTAACCCTCCAGCAGTTTGGAAACGCCAGCCGGTTGCACGTCACCGAAGGTGTCGTCATCGATCATCAGCGCCGGGGCCTTGTCGCAGTTGCCCAGGCAGCACACCGGCAGCAGGGTGAAACGGCCGTCGGCGGTGGTCTGGCCGAGGCCGATGCCCAGCTCGCTCTGGATCTGGCTGACCACGGATTCATGGCCGCCGATGTAGCAGACCATGCTGTCGCACACGCGGATGATGTGGCGGCCGACCGGCTGACGGAAGATCTGGCTGTAGAAAGTGGCCACGCCCTCGACGTCGCTGGCCGGGATGCCCAGCACTTCGCCGATGGCGTGGATGGCGCCGTCCGGCACCCAGCCACGTTCCTTCTGGACGATCTTCAGGGCTTCGATGGACGCCGCGCGCGGGTCCTCGTAGTGATGCATTTCGTGCTCGATGGCCGAGCGCTCGGTTTCGCTCAGGGCGAAACGGTCTGTCTGGATAAGCGTGCTGTTCATGCTTAGCGGTCCACGTCAGCCATAACGAAGTCGATACTGCCCAGGTACGCAATGAGGTCGGCGACCATGCTGCCTTTGATCACCGAAGGGATCTGCTGCAGGTGCGGGTAGCTCGGGGTACGGATCCGGGTGCGGTAGCTCATGGTGCCGCCATCGCTCGTCAGGTAGTAACTGTTGATGCCCTTGGTCGCCTCGATCATCTGGAACGACTCGTTGGCCGGCATGACCGGGCCCCACGAGACTTGCAGGAAGTGCGTGATCAGGGTTTCGATGTGCTGCAGGGTGCGCTCTTTTGGCGGCGGCGTGGTCAGCGGGTGGTCCGCCTTGTACGGGCCTTCCGGCATGTTGCGCAGGCACTGGTCGATGATGCGGATACTCTGGCGCATCTCCTCGACACGGACCATGCAGCGATCATAGGCATCGCCGTTGTGGGCCAGCGGTACTTCGAACTCGAAGTTCTCGTAGCCGGAGTAGGGGCGGGCTTTACGCAGGTCGAAGTCGCAACCGGTGGCACGCAGGCCGGCACCGGTGGTACCCCAGGCCAGCGCTTCCTTGGTGTTGTACGCGGCAACGCCGATGGTACGGCCCTTGAGGATGCTGTTCTGCAGGGCAGCCTTTTCGTACTCGTCGAGGCGCTTGGGCAGCCATTCGACGAAGTCCTTGACCAGCTTGTCCCAGCCGCGTGGCAGGTCGTGGGCGACGCCACCGATGCGGTACCAGGCCGGGTGCAGGCGGAAACCGGTGATCGCTTCGATCACCGTGTAGGCGCGCTGGCGGTCGGTGAAGGTGAAGAACACCGGGGTCATGGCGCCGACGTCCTGGATGTAGGTACCCAGGAACAGCAGGTGGCTGGTAATACGGAAGAACTCGGCCAGCATGATGCGAATCACGTCGACCTTCTGCGGCACCTTGATGCCGGCCAGCTTCTCGACCGCGAGCACGTACGGCAGGTTGTTCATCACCCCGCCGAGGTAGTCGATGCGGTCGGTGTAAGGGATGAAGCTGTGCCAGGACTGGCGCTCGGCCATCTTCTCGGCGCCACGGTGGTGGTAGCCGATGTCCGGTACGCAGTCGACGATCTCTTCACCGTCCAGTTGCAGGACGATACGGAAGGCACCGTGCGCGGACGGGTGGTTGGGGCCGAGGTTGAGGAACATGTAGTCCTCGTTGGCGCCCTGACGCTTCATGCCCCAGGCTTCCGGGTTGAAACGTGCCGATTCCTCTTCAAGCTGCTGCTTGGCCAGGGTCAGGCTGTAGGGGTCGAACTCGGTGGCGCGGGCCGGGTAGTCCTTGCGCAGCGGGTGGCCTTCCCAGGTGGGCGGCATCATGATGCGGCTGAGGTGCGGGTGGCCGGCAAAGTCGATGCCGAACATGTCCCAGACTTCGCGCTCGTACCAGTTGGCGTTTGGCCAGATACCGGTCACGCTCGGCAGGTTCAGGTCGCCTTCGCTGAGCGACACCTTGATCATCACATCGCTGTTACGCTCGATCGACAACAGGTGGTAGAACACGCTGAAGTCGGCGGCCGGCAGGCCACGGCGCTGGGTGCGCAGGCGTTCGTCAACGCCGTGCAGGTCGTACAGCATGCTGTACGGCCTGGCGACGCCACGCAGGAAGCTGAGCACTTCCTTGAGTTGCTCGCGCTTGACCCACAGCACGGGCATGCCGGTGCGGGTTTCCTGAGCGACGAATGCTTCGGCGCCAAAACGGTTGTGCAGTTCGACGACCACATCCTGGTCGTCAGCCTTGTAGGGCGGAATGAAAATAGCGTTGTCCGCTGTCATGGTCTCGGTCGCTTTGGGTCAACGTTAAGAATGAAGCCAGGCCGCCGGCTCCGGGGGAGCGGGCGGCAGGTCGCTGGATCAGACTTCGTCGGGGCTGCGCAGGTTGGTTACGGCAATGCGCTGCTCGCGGCGCAGGTCCTTCTGGGCTGGCATCTCGGCACGGTAAATACCTTGATCACCAACAACCCAGGAGAGCGGGCGTCGTTCTTGGCCGATCGACTCCTGCAGCAGCATCAAGCCTTGCAGGAAAGCCTCAGGGCGTGGCGGGCAGCCAGGCACATAGACGTCCACGGGGAGGAACTTGTCGACCCCCTGAACGACCGAGTAGATGTCGTACATGCCGCCGGAGTTGGCGCACGAACCCATGGAGATGACCCATTTCGGCTCGAGCATCTGCTCGTACAGGCGCTGGATGATCGGCGCCATCTTCACGAAGCAGGTACCGGCGATGACCATAAAGTCGGCCTGACGCGGCGAGGCCCGGATGACTTCGGCGCCGAAGCGGGCGATGTCGTGGGGTGCCGTGAAGGCCGTGGTCATTTCCACGTAGCAGCAGGACAGGCCGAAGTTGTACGGCCAGAGGGAGTTCTTGCGACCCCAGTTGACCGCGCCACGCAGCACATCTTCGAGCTTGCCCATGAAGATGTTCTTGTGGACCTGGTCCTCCAGCAGTTGATCGGTGACGGTTTCCCGTTCACCGACCGGGTACTGCTCGTTGGGCGCATCCGGATCGATTCTGGTGAGATTGTATTGCATGCCAAAGCCTCATTGTTTCAGCTTCGCTTGCCGCTTGCGGCGACCTTCGGGAGCCCAATCAAGTGCCCCGACGCGCCATAGGTAGACAAGACCAGCCAACAGAATTGCTATGAAAACGAGTGCTTCGACGAATCCGGTCCAGCCGCTTTCGCGGACGGACACAGACCATGCAAAGAGAAAGAGGGCTTCGATATCGAAGATCACGAACAGCATCGCGACCAGATAGAATTTGGCGGACAGGCGCAGGCGGGCGCTGCCGACGGGCAGCATGCCGGATTCGAAGGGTTCGTTCTTGGCGCGGCCCCAGGCCTTGCTACCGAGCAGGCTGGACAGGCCGAGCATGAAGGCGCACAGGCCGACGACACCCAGGAGGAAGATGGCAAAGCCCCAGTTGTGGGCGATGAGTCCTGCCGAATCGGACATGCTAGAAATCCTTATACAGAGACCCAGCTCTGCAGTCTGAAATAAGTGTAGAGCGGCGACCTGGTGTCGCACATGCAGTGACCAAATGTCGCAGCTGAATCAATCGCGCTGATTTTATGGGTAAAGCCCGTGCAAGTAAAATTTCTGTCGCAAATTTATTCGTAGGATTAAGTACAAAACCTGCTTGTAACTGGCTGAAAGCCTTGAGATTCGGGGATTGCGTGCGGTTTTGTTAATTATGTTTCTTGGTGCGGGTAACGAACTGCAAGTTTCGTAATGATAATTGATATCGTTTACTCTGCTGTCTTGTATTTTGTCTGCCCTGGGCCTTGTAAAGTTCATCTGCGGCTGCCCCCTACTTGCAAACGCAAAAAAATGCCTGTTCTAGCAGCTTCCGACACTGCTCGCACCGCTCTGGGTCAATACTTTACCGATTGAGCGCCGGCTGGCTGATGAAGCGGTCGATCCAGCCGCGATAAGGTGTGGCGGAAGCGCTGCGTAGCCAGGCAATCAGGGCCAGTACCGGAATCGGTTTGGCCAGCAGGCCAAGCAGGGTGTTGTCGCTGGCCCGTACATATAGATAGAGGGCAGCGGCGGCTAGGGCGAGCATCATCAGGTGGCTTGGACGAAGCATGGGCGGTCCTTGCGGCTGTGCTGTCACAAGCATAGACATGATCCTGGGTTTTGCTTTGGCCTGTGCCGGCCCCTTCGCGGGCATGCCCGCTCCCACAGGATCACCACAGTCTTCAATATTTGTGCAGTACTTGTGGGAGCGGGCGCGCCAGCGAAGAGGCCTGCCCAGGCATTCCTGCCGCGACGCCCGCGAGCAATCTTCGGAATTGATGGGATATGCGCGCGAACTGACCATCACAGGCCTGATGGCTGAGAAGCCGATGATGATCTGGGCCACGATGCAGAGCTGGGCATGAAGCACTGAGGTACTACCGACAGGCGCGATTTCTCCTGTGGGAGCGGCCTTGCGTCGCGATTGGGGTGCAAAGCGCCCCCGGGATCGGTGCTTCAGCGCAAGATTGCCGGGGCCGCTCTGCGGCCCTTTCGCGACACAAGGCCGCTCCCACATGTTTGGCGCTGGCCTGTTGCCCGCCAGTACCCGCAAAAAGAAAGGCCCAGGGCTTTCACAAGCCCCGGGCCTTTATCATTCAACAGCTACCTACTATCAGTGGAACTGCTCTTCCTCGGTCGAGCCGGTCAGTGCAGTCACCGACGAAGCGCCGCCCTGGATCACGGTGGTCATGTCGTCGAAGTAGCCAGTGCCCACTTCCTGCTGGTGCGCGACGAAGGTGTAGCCTTTGCTGGCGTCGGCGAATTCCTGTTCCTGCAGTTTCACGTAGGCGGTCATGTCGTTGCGGGCGTAGTCGTGCGCCAGGTTGAACATGCCGTGCCACATGTTGTGGATGCCGGCCAGGGTGATGAACTGGTGCTTGTAGCCCATGGCCGACAGTTCGCGCTGGAACTTGGCGATGGTGGCGTCGTCCAGGTTCTTCTTCCAGTTGAAGGAAGGCGAGCAGTTGTACGACAGGATCTGGTCCGGGTACTCCTTCTTGATCGCTTCGGCGAAGCGACGGGCTTCGTCCAGGTCCGGCTTGGCGGTTTCACACCAGATCAGGTCGGCGTACGGCGCGTAGGCCAGGCCGCGGGCGATGGCCTGGTCGAGGCCGGCGCGTACCTTGTAGAAGCCTTCACGGGTGCGCTCGCCAATCACGAACGGCTGGTCGTACGGGTCGCAGTCGCTGGTCAGCAGGTCGGCGGCGTTGGCGTCGGTACGGGCCAGGATGATGGTCGGTACGCCCGATACGTCAGCGGCCAGGCGCGCGGCCACCAGCTTTTGCACGGCTTCCTGGGTCGGTACCAGTACCTTGCCACCCATGTGGCCGCATTTTTTCACCGAGGCCAGCTGGTCTTCGAAGTGCACGCCGGCAGCGCCTGCCTCGATCATGTTCTTCATCAGCTCGTAGGCGTTCAGCACGCCGCCGAAACCGGCTTCGGCGTCAGCCACGATCGGCGCGAAGTAGTCGACGTAGCCGTCGTCGCCCGGGTTCTTGCCGGCTTTCCACTGGATCTGGTCGGCACGACGGAAGGCATTGTTGATGCGCTTGACCACGGTCGGTACCGAGTCGACCGGGTACAGCGACTGGTCAGGGTACATCGATTCGGCCGAGTTGTTGTCGGCGGCAACCTGCCAGCCGGACAGGTAGATGGCCTGGATGCCAGCCTTGACCTGCTGCACTGCCTGGCCGCCGGTCAGGGCGCCCATGCAGTTGACGAAATCTTTTTCTGGGCGGAAGGACGGGTGGGCACCTTCGGTGACCAGCTTCCACAGTTTTTCTGCACCCAGGCGGGCCAGGGTGTGCTCCGGCTGCAGGGAGCCACGCAGGCGAACGACATCAGCGGCGGTGTAGGTACGGGTCACGCCTTTCCAGCGCGGGTTCTCGGCCCAGTCTTTCTCGAGGGCTGCAATTTGCTGTTCGCGTGTCAGTGCCATGGAAATAAACCTCGTCGCATCGATCTTGGGGTAATTGTGCTGATGCTCGGAGCAGATCAGGGGGCTGACGGCTGTCCTGGTCGCAGGAGTGCGGCGGCGAACGCGAAGGCTCGAAGGGGAAGGGTGTGCAGGGCCAGGCGCAGGTGTGCTCCGGCAGGTCGGCTCGTGGATGCCTTGCTGCGGTGCTACGCGATTGCCGGTACTGCGGTGATGCGCTTCCGTCCCTCGGGACAACTTCTTCGTTGCAGTCGCAATCCCGTCGAACCGCCTTGTGGGCCGTATAGACACGAGACGCCTCCAGGGGTGGGAGGAGCGCGCCTCGAAGGCCCTTGCCAGGGCCCCTGATTAGCGGGAGCGAGGCCATCATGCCCTCGGTAAAAAGACCCTGTCAAATGTTTTGTAGTGGTTTTTTGTGGTTACTACATCTTTGGTCTAATGCGACTTGGCAGTCAGTTTCAAGGCCTTTGGTCGAGGCCCTGAACTGCCTGGGCTCAGTCGAGAAGGTCGACTTTGACACGCAAAGTCATATTTTCACCGCGCTGGGTGCTGTAACTGTGGCTTGACGCGCTGCGCTCGGCCTGGCTCTGCTGGTTGTACCCGGCCAGGGTGATCCATTCGCCAAGCTTGCCGGTGACCGTTGTGTCGGTGCTCTGCACTTTCACTACATCCGCCCGTTCCTGGCTGATGCGGTCATTATTGCTGCTGATTTGCAGACGAACCGTTTCGCCAGTCAACGTCGGGGTGACGTAGAAACCCTGGGTCACGTTGCGGTATTCGGTGTTGCTCTGGATGCGCCCGTAGCCGTCGGTGCTAGTGCTGGTGATCGGGATGCTCTGGCCAACCTGGATCAGCGCCGGCTGGCCTTCGCTGGCCTGTACCTGCTGCATGCCGCCGTCACGGTTGCTGGTGCCATAGTGGATGACGCGCGCATTGCCGCGGTTGTCCTGGAAATTGCTGTCGTTGTTGTCGACGCTGATCAACAGGCGCTTGGGGGCGGTGTCCAGCTGTTGCAGCAAGCTGCGCAGGTCGTCGATGCGCTCGGCGCTGGCGTTGACGATCAGCTTGTTCTCGAACGCCGTGACGCTGCCGTCCTTGCCGATGAATGCCTGCGCGGCGGGCAACAGCTCGGCGCTGCTGCGGTGTTGTAGCGGTACGACTTCGGTGGCGGCGTGGGCGCTGAGGCTGGCGACCAGCAGCAGGGAAGCGAAAAGGGGGCGTAGCGGCATGTCCATGATCTCCGCAGGTGGAAGCAACATGATGGCAAATTTGCTGGCATCTTGCTGGCGCCAGATCAGCGCCTGGCCTTCTGGCTGTCATTATCCGCCAAGCCATGAATTCTCGCTCTGCGGATAATGCGCCTGCGCGCCAGGGCTGAACCTTTGATCAGCCCTGCAAGTCGCAAGCACAGGGAGCGGCGGGAGCTGACGGATGAAGCGTGCACTGATCTTGTTACTGTGCCTGTACAGCGTTGGGCTGCAGGCCGCAGCCGATTCGTTGCGGATCACCCAGCTGCAGCGCTGCGGCGACCTGCTTGATGACGATCAGCAGCAATGGTGCCTGCGTGCGCAAGGGCTGACAGCGGGCATGCCGGCGATCTGGTTGGGTGGGGTGCAGTTGCCGGCAACGGATGTCGAGCGCCAGGGTGACAGGCTGACGCTGAAACTCGCCAAGGGCGCGCAACACAGCGCGCCGCTGTGGCTGGAGGCGGGTGGCCGCAGCAGCAACCCGGTGTGGCTGACCCGTCGGCGCAGCCACGTGGTGGCCGCGGGGCCGAGCGAAGTGGCCAGGAACATGGACGGGCTTGCCACCTACCTCGATCTGGTCAGCCTGTTGATCGAGGAAAAACACGATGGCGCCGCCGAGGCCCGACGTATTGCCGATAAGTACGGTGCGCAGGTCGTCGGCGCCATCCCGCCGCTGAATGTCTACCAGCTGCGCTTGCCAGTGCGTGACCTGGTGCAGCGCGACGCGCTGATCCTGCGCATGGGCAGCGAAGTCAGCGTGGATGCGGTGATCGTCGAGGAGTCCGCCCCGGAGCGCGGCGAGGAGGGTGGCGGGCGCGCGCAGGCGGCCATCGTTCAGGCGGATGAATGGGCTGCCAACCGCTTCATGGACGCCCTGTACTTCTTCCAGCGGCGTATCGCTGCCGCCGCTGTGCCGGTACAGCCGGTGCGGGTGGGGGTGATCGAGCGCGATCTCGACTTCGACGCGCCGGCGTTCGAAAGCTATCGCGGCCGCTGCGACACGGGCCGGACCTGCCTGTACGGCCGCGACGGCGACCGCCCGACCAGCCACGGCAGCCATGTGGCCGGCATCCTGGCAGCGCAGGGCGACGGCTTTCTGCCGGGGCTGGGCAAGCAAAACCCCGGCTTCGATGTCATCGTCGAGCGCAACTCCGATGCCGGCATCACGGCGAACATCGCTGCCTCGGTGAACCTGGTCGAAGACGGCGTGCGGGTGTTGAACTGGAGCTGGGGGATTCACCGGGTCGGGGCGAAGAACGTGAAAGGTGACGAGGTCGATTCGCTGGTGCGTTCCGGGCTGGCGATGAGCGGCTATGAAGAACTGCTCGAAGAGTTCTTCCTCTGGTTGCGGGCCAAGCATCCTGACGTGGTCGTGGTGAACTCGGCCGGTAATGGTGCGTCCTGGTCGGGGACCGATGAGTATCGGCTGCCGTCCTCGTTCATCACCGAGCAATTGCTGGTGGTGGGCGGCCACCAGCGCAGTGACAGACCGGTGCCGGTCGAAGACCCGCGCCATGTGCGCAAACGCCACAGTTCCAACATCGACATGCGCGTGGACATCAGTGCGGCTGCCTGCATCCGCCCGGCGCCGGCCGCCGAGGCGCATTGCGGTACGTCGTATGCGACCCCGCTGGTGACCGCCACCGTGGCGACCATGCTGGCGATCAACCCGGCCCTGACCCCGCAGCAGGTGCGCATGCTGTTGCGGCGCAGCGCCCTTACCCTGGGCGCCGAACAGGATTTCGAAGCCATGGATGCCGAGGACCTGACCGCGCCGATTCTGCCGTCGGAGCGCAACGGCCAATTGCATCACCCCGACCTTGGCCGCTCTGCGCGGCTGGACATGCAGCGGGCGCTGGACCTGGCCGTACAGAGTCGCGACCGGGTGCGTTGAACGGTGGCTGTTGACGGGCAAATTCCGTAACATCGCGGCCCTTGTTTTTGTCCCGTCCGCCCGGACCGCCCCCAGGATGCTCATGAAACCCGCCCGACTCCGCGCCGACCTGCTCGCCGGCCTGACCACCTCGTTCGCCCTGGTGCCCGAGTGTATCGCTTTCGCCCTGGTGGCCCACCTCAACCCGCTGATGGGCCTGTATGGCGCCTTCATCATCTGCACCCTGACGGCGCTGTTCGGCGGCCGGCCGGGGATGATTTCCGGGGCCGCCGGTTCGATGGCGGTGGTGATCGTCGCGCTGGTGGTGCAGCACGGCGCACAGTACCTGCTGGCCACCGTGCTGCTGGGCGGCGTGGTGATGATGCTGTTCGGCCTGTTGCGCCTGGGCAAGCTGGTGCGCTTGGTGCCTTACCCGGTCATGCTCGGCTTCGTCAACGGCCTGGCAATCGTGATCGCGCTGGCCCAGCTCGAGCATTTCAAGCAGGGTGAACACTGGCTCACTGGAATGCCGTTGTACCTGATGATCGGCCTGGTGGCGCTGACCATGCTGGTGGTCTACGTACTGCCGAAGCTGACCCGCGCGGTGCCGCCGGCGCTGGTGGCGATCCTCGGTGTCGGCCTGTTGGTGTACCTGCTCGACCTGCCCACGCGCACCCTCGGCGACATGGCGAGCATCGCCGGTGGCCTGCCGCACCTGGCCCTGCCGGATGTGCCGTGGAACCTGGAAACCCTGAAAATCGTGGCGCCATACGCGGTGCTGATGGCCATGGTCGGCCTGCTGGAAACCTTGCTCACCCTCAACCTTACCGATGAAATCACCGAGAGCCGTGGTTACCCGGACCGTGAGTGCGTTGCGCTGGGTGCGGCCAACATGGTCTCAGGCCTGTGCGGCGGCATGGGCGGTTGCGCGATGATCGGCCAGACGGTGATCAACCTCAGCTCCGCTGGCCGTGGCCGGCTGTCGGGCGTGGTGGCCGGGGGCATGGTGTTGCTGTTCGTGCTGTTCCTGGCGCCGCTGATCGAGCGCATTCCGCTGGCGGCGCTGGTCGGGGTGATGTTCGTGGTGGCGCAGCAGACCTTCGCCTGGGCCTCGCTGCGGGTGCTGCACAAGGTGCCACTGAACGATGTGCTGGCGATCATTGCGGTGACGGTGGTCACGGTGTTTACCGACCTGGCCGTGGCGGTGCTGTTCGGCATCATCATCGCGGCGCTGAACTTTGCCTGGCAGCATGCGCGGGAGCTGTATGCCGACAGCCGCGAGGATGGCGAAGGCGGCAAATATTACCAGGTGCATGGCACGTTGTTTTTCGCCTCGACTGCCTCGTTCCTCGAGCAGTTCGACGCGGCCAGCGACCCGGCCAGGGTCACGTTGGACTGCCAGCACTTGAGCTTTGTCGATTATTCGGCGATTGCGGCGTTGCAGACCCTGCGTGAGCGCTATGCCAAGGCGGGCAAGCATCTGCGCGTGGTGCATTTGTCGGAGCGGTGCAAGAAGCTGTTGAAGCGGGCGGGGGAGCAGCACTGAGGGTTGGTTGTTGGCTGTGCCGGCCTCTTCGCGGCTAAAGCCGCTCCCACAGGGACGGCACAGTATTCACTGGCTGTGTTGTCCCTGGGAGAGCAATTGTCTTGGTCAATTTCTAAAAGCTGGCGCGATCGCGCAGGCCCAGGGCTCACGCAGTACCTGTGGGAGCGGCTTTAGCCGCGAAGAGGCCGGCACAGGCGACTGAATTACTCCCCGCGGTTCTTCTTGACGATGGCGTCGGCGATGCTCGCCGGGGCCTCGGCATAGCGGGTGAACTCCATCGAGAAACTGGCCCGGCCCTGGGTCATCGAGCGCATCGATGTGGCGTAGCCGAACATCTCGCCCAACGGCACTTCGGCGCGTATCACCTTGCCAGCCGGCGTTTCGTCACCGTCCTGGATCATCCCGCGGCGCCGGCTGAGGTCGCCGAGGATGTCGCCCTGATACTCCTCGGGTGTCACCACCTCAACCTTCATCACCGGCTCCAGCAACACCGCGCCGCCTTTCTGCGACAACTGCTTGGTAGCCATCGAAGCGGCAATCTTGTACGCCATCTCGTTGGAGTCGACGTCGTGGTACGAACCATCGAAGACCGCCGCCTTGAGGTTGATCAGCGGGTAGCCGGCGAGTACGCCGTTCTTCATCTGCTCTTCGATACCCTTCTGAATCGCCGGGATGTACTCGCGGGGGACCACGCCGCCGACGATCTCGTTGATGAACTCCAGGCCTTCCTTGCCCTCGTCGCCAGGCGCGAAGCGGATCCAGCAGTGGCCGTACTGGCCACGTCCGCCGGACTGGCGGACGAAACGGCCCTCGATCTCGCAGGTGTTGCGGATCTTCTCGCGGTAGGCCACCTGTGGCTTGCCGATGTTGGCTTCGACGTTGAACTCGCGGCGCATGCGGTCGACGATGATGTCCAGGTGCAGCTCGCCCATGCCCGAGATGATGGTCTGGCCGGTCTCTTCGTCGGTGCGCACGCGGAATGACGGGTCTTCCTGGGCCAGCTTGCCCAGGGCGATGCCCATTTTTTCCTGATCGGCCTTGGTTTTCGGCTCCACCGCCACGGAAATCACCGGGTCGGGGAAGTCCATGCGTTCGAGAATGATCGGTTTGTCCATGTCGCACAGGGTGTCGCCGGTGGTCACATCTTTCATGCCGATCAGCGCGGCGATGTCGCCGGCGCACACGTCCTTGATTTCGGCGCGCTGGTTGGCGTGCATCTGCACCATGCGGCCGATGCGTTCCTTCTTGCCCTTGACCGAGTTGAGCACCGCATTGCCGGAGCTGAGCACGCCGGAATAGACCCGGGCGAAGGTCAGGGTGCCGACGAACGGGTCGGTGGCGATCTTGAACGCCAGCGCCGAGAATGGTTCGCTGTCGTCGGCATGGCGCTCGAGGTGCTTTTCTTCATCATCCGGGTCGGTGCCTTTGATGGCCGGGATTTCCGACGGCGCGGGCAGGTAGTCGATGACCGCATCGAGCATCAGCGGCACGCCCTTGTTCTTGAACGACGACCCGAGAATGGTCGGTACGATCTCGTTGTTCAGGGTGCGTTTACGCAGCCCGGCCTTGATTTCTTCGATGCTCAGCTCTTCGCCATCGAGAAACTTCAAGGTCAGTTCGTCATCGGCCTCGGCCGCTGCTTCGACCATATGCGCACGCCATTCGTCGGCCAGCGCCTGCAGCTCGGCGGGGATGGCTTCTTCGCGGTAACTGGTGCCGTTGTCGGCGTCGTTCCAGTAGATGGCCTTCATCTTCACCAGGTCGATCTGGCCCTGGAAGTTTTCTTCGCTGCCAATGGCCAGCTGGATCGGCACCGGGTGGTGGCCCAGACGCTGGTCGATCTGCCGGACCACACGCAGGAAATCGGCGCCCTGGCGGTCCATCTTGTTGATGTAGGCCAGGCGCGGTACATGGTACTTGTTGGCCTGGCGCCAGACGGTCTCGGACTGCGGCTCGACCCCGTCCGCGCCGCTGAACACCACCACCGCGCCATCGAGCACGCGCAGCGAGCGCTCGACCTCGATGGTGAAGTCGACGTGGCCCGGGGTGTCGATGATGTTGAAGCGGTACTTGTGGGCGAACTGCTTGGTCGAGCCCTGCCAGAAGGCAGTGGTCGCGGCCGAGGTGATGGTGATGCCGCGCTCCTGCTCCTGGGCCATCCAGTCCATGGTCGCGGCGCCGTCGTGGACCTCGCCCATCTTGCGGTTGACCCCGGTGTAGAACAGGATCCGCTCGGTGGTGGTGGTCTTGCCGGCGTCCACGTGGGCGACGATGCCTATATTGCGGTACAGCTCGATGGGCGTTGTGCGGGCCATGGCGGACTACCTGCGGATGGGCGGATTCTCCCACGTTAGCAGACCGGCAGAATCCTGCCGTGCCGCCCGGCCGTCAGTCGGCCTGGGCCTGCAGCAGCCACTGGCCATCCACTTCGCGGGCCAGGCCGCTGGCCGGCAACAGGGCCAGCAGGCGTGTGTGCAGGGCGGCTTCGGTGAAGGTCTTGAGGGTGGCCAGGTCCAGCGCGCCGACCAGGTTGAGTTCGGCCTTGGTGTATGACAGCCAGGCCTTTTTCAGCACCTGGGCGACGTCGCTGCCGGAGGTGCTGGCGAAGCGGCGGTGCCACTGGCGGCCGTCGAAGGTAAAGCTGTGGGCGTGGCTGTAGGTGCTTGCGTCGCCACCCTCGGCGCAACGGTGGCAACGGCACGGGCCTTCGCCGAAGGCGTTGCGCAGGTAGTTGTTGAAGTCCACCACAGGCTTGAGGGACAGGCGTTTGTCGACATCGAACAGGTCGGCGATCAGGGGTTCTTCGGCGCTCACTGGGGATCCTCGTGTGGTGTGGCGTGCATCGGCGGGCACCCTAACAGATCGGGCCTGGCAGATCATCTTTTGCAGGCCTGGCCTCTTCGCGGGCGCGCCCGCTCCCACAGTGATCGCGCCGAACCTTTGTGGGAGCGGGCATGCCCGCGAAGAGGCCGCTAGAGACAACGGAGACCGCCTGCCGTACTCTACGCGCCCATTCGTCTACCTAGTCACCGAGGTAACCCCGCTTGAGCACCAAGTACCCGTACATCGCCACCGTCACCATCAGCGCCGAAGACCGTGGCGGTGATACCGAGGCTTCGGAAAACCCCAACATGCGCGTTGGCCTGGAGGCGGTGACCGAAACCCTGAAGAAGGTGCATTTCGTCGGTACGCTCGCGGCGCCCGAAAAGAATGCCACGCACATCTGCGTGACCCTGGAGAACGGCCTGACCTACTACGGCCCGATCGTCAACGGCCATGCCGAACTCGAAGGCGGCTGGATCGCCTTCGAATCCGACATGCTCACCCCGCAGGAACTGGGCCTGTAAACCCCGTTCTTCTTACGCCCCCAGTTCGGCCAGGCACTGCTCGAGGATATCCAGGCCTTCCTCGAGCACCTCGGCCTCGATGGTCAGCGGTGCCAGCAGGCGGATGATGTGCCGCGCCTTGCCGCTCGGCATCAGCAACAGGCCCTTGGCCCGCGCCGTTTCCATCACCTTGGCCAGTTGCGCGGGCGCCGGGCTGCCGTCGGCGTTGACGAACTCGATCCCGCGCATGGCACCGACCCCGGTCAGGCGGCCGATGAACGGGCTCAGCCCGGTGGCCTTCCAGCGCTCGAAGCGGCGCACGATGGCCTGTTCCTGGCGTTCACCCCAGGTGGCGAGGTGCTCGTCGGTCATCTGCGCCAGGCTGGCCAGGGCTGCCGCGCAGGCAATCGGGTTGCCCGAATAGGTGCCGCCCAAGCCACCCTTGGGCAGTGCCGACAGCAACGCCTTGCGCCCGACCACTGCACCCAGCGGCATGCCGCCGGCAATGCTCTTGGCCAACAACAGCAGGTCGGGTTCGATGCCCAGGCGCGGGAAGGCGAAGCGCTGGCCGGTGCGGCCGAACCCGGACTGGATTTCGTCGATGATGATCAGGATGCCGTGCTCGTCGCAGAAGCGGCGCAGGGCCTGGGCGAACGCTGGGTCAAGGGCGAGGAAGCCGCCTTCGCCCTGCACGGGTTCGAAGATGAAGGCCGCCACGTCTTCGACCGCCAGTTCGACGCTGAACAGCCGCTCCATGGCCTTGAGCGCCTGCTCGCAGGTAACCCCGCTGTCGGCGCTGGGGTAGGGCAGGTGATACACCGGGCCGGGCAGTTCACCCACCCGTTGCTTGTACGGGGCGACCTTGCCGTTGAGGTTCAGGGTGGCCAGGGTGCGCCCATGGAAGCCGCCGTCAAAGGCGATGATGGCGCGTTTGCCGGTAGCCGCGCGGGCCACTTTCAGGGCGTTTTCCGCCGCTTCCGCGCCACTGTTGGTGAGCATGCCGGCCAAGGGGTAGCTGACCGGCACGAACTGGCTCAGTTGCTCCATCAGGGCCAGGTACGGGCCGTGTGGGGCGGCGTTGAAGGCGTAGTGGGTCAGGCGGCTGGCCTGGGCCTGGATCGCCTCGACCACCGCCGGGTTGCAGTGGCCCAGGTTGAGTACGCCGATACCGCCGACGAAGTCGATGTAACGTTTGCCGTCGGTGTCCCAGACTTCGGCGTTACGGCCATGGGAAAGTGTGATCGGGTGAACGATGGCAATGGACTGGCTGATACTTTCCTGGTTCATGAGCACGCGGGACCTTGTTCGAGTTTCTTATTATCCAAGCGTGTCGGCAGGTTATTCCGCAAACGAATTATTCGATTGCGGTCATTCCATGGATTCGTGAACTGGCGGCTGATTTGTATCGCCTGTGCCGGCCTCTTCGCGGGCTCGCCCGCTTCCACAGGTATGCAGCACGCTCGAACATTTGCAGATCCCTGTGGGAGCGGGTTTACCCGCGAAGAGGCCGCTACAGGTTGAATCAATCCCCCTCAGCCACCCGCTCCCGAATCCACTGCACAAAAGCCCGAATCTTCGGCACTTCGGCCGCATGTTCGGCATGTGCGATGAAGTGCCGGCCATTGCTCGCCACCGGGTGGTCCCAGGCCACCACCAGCTTGCCCTCGCTCAGTTCCTCGGCCACCAGGTAGCGCGGAATCAGGGCGATGCCGCAGCCGGCGATAGCGGCGCGGATGCACAGGTAGAACGTATCGAAGCGCGGCCCGTGGTAGCTGTTCTGGCTGTGCAAGCCCAGCCCCAAAAACCATTCGTGCCACGCTTCGGGGCGCGACACGCACTGCAACAGGCGATGTTCGGTCAGTGCCTGGGCGCTGTCGAAACGCTGGCTGGCCAGCAGCTGCGGGCTGCACACCGGCACCACTGCTTCGCTGAACAGTTCGATGCAGGTTGCCCCGGGCCAGGTGCCCTGGCCGAAAAAGAACGCGATGTCGGCCTTGGCCTGCACCAGGTCGAACGGCTCCAGCTCGTTGCGGATGTCCAGGTGAATGCGCGGGTAGCGGTCGCCGAAACCCTTCAGCCGGGGGATCAGCCAGCGCGCGCCGAAGGTGGGCTGGGTGGCGATGCGCAGCACTTCGGTCTCGTCGCCGTAGCTGAGGATGTAGCGGCTGGACATGTCGATCTGGGTGAGGATCTTGTTCACTTCGGTGAGGTACAGCGCACCGGCCGGGGTCAGGTGCAGGCGCCGGCGAATGCGCTGGAACAACGAGTGCGCAAGCATGTCCTCGAGCTGCGCCACCTGCTTGCTGACGGCGCTCTGGGTCAGGTGCAGTTCCTGGGCCGCGCGGGTGAAGCTGAGGTGGCGGGCGGCCGCTTCGAAGCACTGAAGGGCGGTGGTCGAAGGCATCAGGCGTTTGGACATGACGAGCGAATACCGAGCAAAAAAGGAAGGAGTTCATTCCCGAAAAGAATGATGTGGTTCGAAAAGGTCGTTTGTTGACCCCGCTCTATAGATTAATACTGACCTGCATCAACGATTACAACCGGTCGTGCGAAGAGGAGGTCAGTACTGCTTCCGGCATCTGCAAAACAACAAAAAAACAACATCAGAAATTTACAAGAATTCTGCTCCAGTCTTCAGCCGCTCCGCTGCGGCCGACCCATTCGAGGGTTCTTCATGGCTTCGCTAGACAACAACAAACAGCGTTCCCTGCAGCACGGCCTGACGTCCCGTCAGGTTTCCATGATCTCCATCGCCGGCATCATCGGCGCCGGCCTGTTCATCGGTTCCTCCAACGCCATTGCCACCGCCGGCCCGGCCATTCTCATCTCCTACGCCATGACCGGCCTGCTGGTACTGCTGGTAATGCGCATGCTGGGTGAAATGGCCATCGCCAACCCCAACAGCGGCTCGTTTTCCACCTACGCCTCCGAAGCCATCGGCCCGTGGGCAGGCTTTACCATCGGCTGGCTGTACTGGTGGTTCTGGGTGCTGATCATTCCGGTCGAGGCCATTGCCGGCGCCGACATCCTGCATGCCTGGTTCCCGGCTGTGCCGTCTTGGCTGTTCGCCTTCCTGATCATGCTGGTGCTCTCGGCCACCAACCTGGTCAGCGTGAAGAATTTCGGCGCGTTCGAGTACTGGTTCGCGCTGGTCAAGGTGGTGGCGATCATCGCCTTCATCGTGGTTTGCAGCTTGGCAGTGTTCGGCGTCTGGCCGCTGGCCGAGGTGTCCGGGGTCAGCCGGTTGTGGGACAACGGCGGCTTCATGCCCAACGGTTTCGGCACGGTGCTGGGTGGCGTACTGATCACCATCTTCTCGTTCTTCGGCGCCGAAATCGTCACCATCGCCGCTGACGAAACCGCCAACCCGAAAGACAAGATCCGCCGCGCCACCAACCTGGTGGTGTACCGCATCGCCATCTTCTACCTGGCATCGATCTTTCTGGTGGTTTCGCTGGTGGCCTGGAACGACCCGGGGCTGAAAGCGGTGGGTTCGTTCCAGCGCGTGCTGGAAGTGCTGAACGTGCCGGGTGCCAAGCTGCTGGTGGATATCGTGGTGCTGGTGGCCGTGACCAGTTGCATGAACTCGGGCCTGTACACCGCGTCGCGCATGCTCTATTCGCTGGGGGCCCGTGGCCAGGCGCTGAGCGTTACCAAGCGCATCTCTGGCGCTGGCGTGCCGACCGTGGCGGTGATTTTCTCGACCCTGGCCGGCTTTGCCGGGTGCCTGGTCAACTATGTGTTCCCGGGCAAGGTATTCGGCTTCCTGCTGTCTACCACTGGTGCCATCGCCTTGCTGGTGTACCTGGTAATTGCCGTGTCGCAGTTGCGCATGCGGGCCCGTGCCGAGCGTGAAGGACGGCCGCTGGAGCTGAAGATGTGGCTGTTCCCGTGGCTGACCTGGCTGGTGATCGGCACCATCGTCATGGTGCTGGGCTACATGCTGTTCAGCGATGCCTACCGCTACGAGACGCTGATGACCGCCGGAGTGACCGCGTTCATCCTGCTGGTTTCGCTGACCCAACGGCGCGCCAGGATGGTTGCCCAGACGGCGTGAACTTTCTGCTTTAATGGGGGCGTTGCGCGCCCCCCTTTCGATAAGCACAGGAAGCGTATGAACGACCACAGCCTTTCCCTGCAGGCCCTCGCCGCCCCCGACGGCACGTGTTACGGCTGCGGCTGCTCGCACCCCAGCGGCCTGCACCTGCAAAGCCACTGGGACGCCGACGGCGTCCATCTGTTGTGCCGGCATGCACCAGACAGCACCTTCATCGGCTGGCCCGGCCTGGTCTACGGCGGTTTGCTGGCGATGCTGGTCGACTGCCACTCCAACTGGACGGCCATGGCTTACCACTACCGTGCCGAAGGCCGCGAAGCGGGCAGCTTGCCGCGTATCGACTGTGTCACTGGCAGCCTCGGCCTGAATTACCTCAAGCCCACCCCCATGGGCGTCGAACTGTTGCTCAAGGCGCGTGTGGAAGGTGAGGTCGGGCGCAAGACCCGGGTAATCTGTGAGGTCTGGGCCGACGATGTGCTGACCGTGACCGCCGACTCGGTGTTCGTCCGCGTGGACACAGAAAAGCTCAAGCTCGAGGCGCATGACCGACGCATTCGCGGGTAAACCCGCTCCCACAGGGACGGTGTGCAGATTCAGAAAATGTGCTGCAACAGCCAGTACAGGCTGCCGGCCAGCAGCATTGCCGCTGGCAGGGTCAGCACCCAGGCCATCAGCAGGTTGACCAGGGTTCGTGTCTGGATCCCCGACCCATTGGCCACCATGGTCCCGGCCACCCCGGAACTCAACACATGGGTGGTCGACACCGGCAGCCCGAACATGTCTGCCGCGCCGATGGTGCACATCGCCACCACTTCGGCTGAAGCCCCCTGGGCATAGCTGAGGTGGGTCTTGCCGATCTTCTCGCCCACGGTCACGACGATGCGCCGCCAGCCGACCATGGTCCCCAGCCCCAGGGCGATGGCCACGGCCACTTTCACCCACAGCGGGATGTAGCGGGTGGCGTCGTCCAGCTGGGTCTTGAGCAGCAGCACCTGGCTGCGTGTGTCGGCATCGAACGCCACCAGCTGGTGCTTCTCGATCAGGCGGATGGCTTCGCTGGCCAGGTACATGTCGTTACGCACGTTGGCCATGGCTTCGGCCGGTACGCGCTTGAGCGAACCGTAACCCTTTACCTCATCGCCGATGGTGCCGGTCAGCGCAGCCAGTGCCGGGACCAGTTGCGGGCTGGCCTTGGCTTCGCCGATGAACGTGGTGAGCACCTGGCGCGGGTCGGCCGGGGCTGCCTGCGGGTCGTTGCGTACCAGCGCCTGGCGAGTCGCTTCGGCCACTGCGGAAAACTGCAAAGCCTGCTCATTGGGCATGGTCTTGTTCAGTGCGTAGGCCATCGGCAGGGTGCCGACCAGAATCAGCATGATCAGGCCCATGCCTTTCTGGCCGTCGTTGGAGCCATGGGCAAACGACACCCCGGTGCAGGTCAGAATCAGTACGCTGCGGATCCACCACGGTGGTGGTGTCTGACCTTGCGGCGCCTGGTACAGCGCCTTGCGCTTGACCAGCGCGCGCAGGGCCAGCAGCAACAAGGCCGCGCAAACAAAGCCGATCAGCGGCGAGAACAACAGGGCATAACCGACCTTGCTGGCCTGGGCCCAATCCACGCCACTGGTACCCTCGCGCCCGTGCATCAGTGCATTGGCCACGCCCACGCCGATGATCGAACCGATCAGCGTGTGCGAGGAAGATGCCGGCAGGCCCAGCCACCAGGTGCCGAGGTTCCAGATGATCGCCGCCAGCAGCAGGGCGAAGACCATGGCGAAGCCCGCCGAGGAGCCGACCTGCAGAAGCAGCTCTACCGGCAGCAGGGCGATGATGCCGAATGCCACCGCGCCGCTGGACAACAGCACGCCGAGAAAATTGCACAGCCCGGACCACACCACCGCCACCGGTGCCGGCAAGGAATGGGTGTAGATGACGGTGGCCACTGCATTGGCGGTATCGTGAAAGCCATTGACGAACTCGAAGCCCAGGGCGATCAGCAAGGCCAGGCCCAGGAGCAGGAACGGCATGACCGTGGTGATCACCGTGCCGCTTGCCGTCACATCCTGTTTCAGGCTCCAGGCGGTGTAGGCGATGCCGGCCAGCAGCAGGCCGAAGAACAACACCAAGGTGGCGCGCCCAGGCTTGTGCGCAAGCTGCGGGCGGGCATCGCAGGGGGCCAGCTGCGGCTGGCTGGCCAGTGACGGGGTTGCCATGGGGGCTCCGGTTGGCGTTGGCGAGGGTGCCAAAGGCCTTGAGCATAGAAACAATTGGTGAACCGGCCGTGACCTCGATCAATGATTTATCTAGGCTCAAGACGGACGGTAATGACAGGAGAACGCCATGATCCGCTGCAAGCGTGTCTACGCTGCGGTCGCCGAAGAGGACGGCCAGCGCGTGCTGGTCGACCGCCTGTGGCCGCGCAACAAGCGCAAGCAAGACCTGCAGGGGCAGTGGTTGCGCGAAGTTGCACCCTCGGCTGCGTTGCGCAAGGCATTTCACCAGGGTGAAGTGGATTTTGCCGGCTTCACCCAGCGTTACCAGCAGGAGCTGGCAGCCCATCCCGAGCACTGGTACCCGCTGCTGGACCTGGCCGGAAAGGGCACGCTGACATTGCTTTATGCCGGCAAGGACACCGAGCACAACAATGCCCGGGTGCTGGCCGAATGGCTCGAGGATGAACTGGACAAGCGCGGGCCTGGCAGTTCGCCGGTGTGTTATGCCCCATGATTTGATAGTTGTTGTGCTGGCCCTATCGCCGGCAAGCCAGCTCCCAGGTACAGCGCTGCGTTCAAGGTTATTGCTATACCTGTGGAAGCAACTGCTTGTTCAATTTCGAGAAGCTGACGCGTTCCCTGTGGGAGCTGGCTTGCCGGCGATAGGGCCGGGCCTGGCAAACCGAAGAGTCCGAAATGTGATGCCTCTGCAACTGATCCCCGCCAACGACACCCACCGCACCTTCGCCCGCGACCTCACGCGCCGCGCGATGCTGCCTTACTACCGCGAGTTCGATCTGCTGTGGATCGAGCAAGCCTTCGACGAGGCCTGGGGCTGGCGCGAACAATGGCAGGTGACCGAGGACGACACCCTGCTGGGCTTCTGCAGCCTCAGCCAGGACCGGCAGGCGCTGTTCATTCGCGAACTGCACCTGTTGCCCGAGCACCGTGGCCGGGGCGTCGGCAGCTGGGTGTTGGAACAGTTGGCGTTGTGGGCCAGGCAACGCCGCCTGCCGCTGCTGCGCTTGATGGTGTTTCGCAGCAACCCGGCGCGCCTGCTGTATCAGCGTCATGGCTTTGTCGAAATGGGCGAGGACGACTGTTTCGTACGCATGCAGCGCACGATCGGCTAATGGCTCAATGATGGCTTGTCGTGGCTGGAGCGCATGGGCATAGTGACCGTTGGTGAAAGGAGAAACCCTATGAATGGAATCGGTCTGCGCTTGCGCGAAGAACGTGAACGGCTGGGCATGACCCAGCGCGTATTTGGCGATATCGGTGGGGTCGAGCCCAACGCGCAGGGCAAATACGAAAGCGGCGAGCGCACGCCACGGGTTGATTATCTGGCGGCATTGGCGGCCCGGGGCGTGGATGCCCAGTACGTGCTCAGCGGCATCCGCACCCCCGCACCGCTCGACGGCTTGAGCACCGACGAGTCCGGTTTGCTCGCGGCTTTACGCCAGCTGACGCTCGACGATCAGGCGGCACTTTGGCACCTGCTGCGGCGTTTGGCCAATAGCGACAAACCCCGTCAGACAGTGCGGCCGCTCACGGTTGCACATCAGTCGTTTCTGACAGAAGGAATGCGTTAGGCCCGCCGTGAAAAATTTTGTTAAGGTGGCGGGATCCAATCGCCCTGCTGACGAGGTGTGTGCTTGATTAGGGTCTTAGTGGTCGACGATCACGATCTGGTACGAACCGGTATTACACGCATGCTGGCCGACATCGATGGCCTGCAGGTTGTGGGTGAGGGCGATTCGGGCGAGTCGGCGCTCAAGCTGGCCCGCGAGCTGAAGCCCGATGTGGTGCTGATGGATGTGAAAATGCCCGGCATCGGCGGCCTCGAGGCCACCCGCAAGCTGCTGCGCAGCCACCCGGACATCAAGGTGGTTGCGGTGACGGTGTGCGAGGAAGACCCGTTCCCCACGCGCCTGCTGCAGGCCGGGGCCGCCGGCTACCTGACCAAGGGCGCCGGCCTCGACGAAATGGTCCAGGCCATTCGCCTGGCCTTTGCCGGCCAGCGCTACATCAGCCCACAGATCGCCCAGCAGTTGGCGTTGAAGTCATTCCAGCCACAGGGCTCGCCGTTCGATGCCTTGTCGGAGCGGGAAATCCAGATCGCCCTGATGATCGTCGGCTGCCAGAAAGTGCAGATCATCTCCGACAAGTTGTGCCTCTCGCCCAAGACCGTCAATACTTACCGTTATCGGATCTTTGAAAAACTCTCGGTCACCAGCGACGTCGAACTGACCTTGCTGGCCGTTCGCCACGGTATGGTCGACGCAAGCCTGTAAACCTCATGTCTCAAGTGTTTGATGCCAGCGCCTTCCTGGCGACCTGCAGTGGTCGCCCGGGTGTCTACCGGATGTTCGACGGCGAAGCCCGGCTGCTTTACGTCGGCAAGGCCAAGAACCTCAAGAAGCGTCTGGCCAGCTATTTCCGCAAGTCCGGCCTGGCGCCCAAGACCGCCGCGCTGGTGGCGCGCATCGCCCAGGTCGAAACCACCATCACCGCCAACGAAACCGAGGCGCTGCTGCTGGAACAGAACCTGATCAAGGAATGGCGGCCGCCGTACAACATCCTCCTGCGCGACGACAAATCCTACCCCTACGTTTTCCTTTCCGACGGCGAATTCCCGCGGCTGGGCATTCACCGGGGGGCGAAGAAGGCCAAGGGCCGTTACTTTGGCCCGTACCCCAGCGCCGGGGCCATTCGTGAAAGCCTCAGCCTGCTGCAAAAGACCTTTTCGGTGCGCCAGTGCGAGGACAGCTACTACGCCAACCGCACCCGGCCGTGCCTGCAGTATCAGATCAAGCGCTGCAAGGGGCCGTGCACCGGCTTGGTCAGCGCCGAGGAATATGCCGAGGACGTGCGCCACTCGGTGATGTTCCTCGAAGGGCGCAGCCAGCAATTGGGCAACGAGCTGAATGCCGAGATGGAAAAGGCCGCCATGGCGCTCGATTTCGAGAAGGCCGCCGAGCTGCGTGACCAGATCGCCCTGCTGCGCCGCGTGCAGGACCAGCAGTACATCGAAGGCGGCAGCGGCGACGTCGATGTCATCGCCGCCTTCGTCAACCCCGGTGGCGCCTGCGTGCACCTGATCAGCGTGCGCGGTGGGCGGGTGCTGGGCAGCAAGAACTTCTTCCCCCAGGTCGGCATCGAGGAGGAGGTGGCCGAAGTGATGGCCGCGTTCCTGTCGCAGTACTACCTGGGCAATGCCGAACGCGAATTGCCCGGCGAGCTGATCGTCAACGTGGTGCACGAAGACTTCGCCGCCATCAGCGAAGCGCTGCAAACCCTGCGTGGCCGCGAACTGAGCATCAGCCACCGGGTACGTGGCACCCGCGCGCGCTGGCAGCAGTTGGCAGTGACCAACGCCGAACAGGCGCTCAACGCCCGCCTGGCCAACCGCCAGCACATGGCGGCGCGTTTCGAGGCCCTGGCCGAGGTGCTGGGCCTGGACGAAGTGCCGCAGCGCCTGGAGTGCTACGACATCAGCCATTCCAGCGGTGAAGCCACGGTGGCCAGCTGCGTGGTGTTCGGCCCTGAAGGCCCGCTCAAGTCCGACTACCGTCGTTTCAACATCGAAGGTGTCACCGGCGGCGACGACTACGCCGCCATGCACCAGGCCCTGACCCGCCGCTACGGGCGGATCAAGGACGGCGAGGGCAAGCTGCCCGATGTGCTGTTGGTAGACGGTGGCAAAGGCCAGTTGAACATGGCCCGTGACGTGATGCAGGAACTGGGCTTCAGCGAACTGACCCTGCTGGGCGTGGCCAAGGGCGTTACCCGCAAGGCCGGTTTCGAAACCCTGTACCTGAACGATGTGCACCATGAGTTCACCCTCAAGGGTGACTCGCCGGCCCTGCACCTTATCCAACAGATTCGCGACGAAGCCCACCGGTTTGCCATCACCGGCCACCGTGCCCGGCGTGGCAAGGCCCGCCGGGTGTCGAGCCTGGAGGATGTGGCCGGGGTAGGGCCCAAGCGCCGCCGCGACCTGCTGAAACATTTCGGCGGCCTGCAGGAGCTCAACCGCGCCAGTATCGATGAAATCGCCAAAGCCCCCGGCATCAGTAAAAAGCTTGCCGAGTCGATTTATGCCAGCCTGCATAGCGAGTAGAATGCGGGCTCACCTTGCAGCCAGTCGTACCGATGAATATTCCAAACCTGCTCACCGTTCTACGCGTCCTGCTCATCCCGATCTTCATCCTGCTGTTCTATGTGCCCTACCATTGGAGCTACATGGCCGCCAGCAGCGTATTCGCCGTTGCCGCCGCCACCGACTGGCTGGACGGCTACCTGGCGCGTCGCCTGCAGCAGAGCACGCCGTTCGGTGCGTTCCTCGACCCGGTGGCCGACAAGCTGATGGTGGCGGTGGCGCTGGTGCTGCTGGTGCAGACCCACGCCAATTTCTGGCTGACCCTGCCGGCGGCGGTGATCATCGGCCGCGAGATCGTGGTGTCGGCGCTGCGTGAGTGGATGGCCGAACTGGGCGCACGGGCGCATGTGGCAGTGTCCAACCTCGGCAAATGGAAAACCGCGGCACAGATGCTGGCATTGGTGATTCTACTGGCCAACCCGCCGGCAGTGACCTTCTGGGTCATTCTCGGCTACGCGCTGCTGCTGGTGGCGGCGGGGCTGACCTTGTGGTCGATGGTGCACTACCTGCTGGCCGCCTGGCCGCACCTGCGCGAAGGCTCCGAGCAGAAATAAAACTTTTTTGAATCAAGGGGTTGACGCCGTTTTGGAAATCGCTAGAATGGCACCCATCACGACGCGGGAATAGCTCAGTTGGTAGAGCACGACCTTGCCAAGGTCGGGGTCGCGAGTTCGAGTCTCGTTTCCCGCTCCAAAATTAAAGATCTGCAGATTTCCATCAGGGTCTGCAGTCGTGAGAAAAAAAGACCTTTCAGGCTGTGTGAAAGCACACTGGCAGGCCATAGAAAAAACGCCCCGCCTTGTTCGGGGCTTTTTTTTGTGCTGAAAATGGCTCTTCAGCGGCCAAATCTTCCCTTCCCAGAATGGCTAAACCTCGGATACCCCGAAGCGATACTCGGCAAGAAGCTTGCGAAGCTTTCGCTCAAATTCATAAATTGCGTTTCAAATGAGCATCCAGCTGTATCTTTCAGCTGGGATTGCTTGACGGCGAGAAGGTGTTCGAGCGCCCGGTATTCGGCGAGAAGAGACATGTCTTGCTCGGTCATTGGCTGAATGAAGCCTGAAGATCGATCATGTGCGACGCAAGTGCTGACGAATTTTCAGGTGGGTTTGTGTATTTGATTGGTTTAATTACTGCTGTTCGAAGTAGGTACATTCCTGCGCTTTCTGGGAGTAATGGTCATGTTCGACGGGTGCGTCGGGATGCGCTGTGCGTGTTAACTTAAATTTTATTTTTTGAGGAGTGGCCTGAGCCGATGACTTCCAATTTTCTGCCATTCTGCAGATATTGGTAGATGTATTGATATGGGTCAAGGCGTGGCTTGCTGAATAAATAAAGTGCGCAAGGTGTATTGTTAGTCGTTGGGCCCAGCACAGTTTGTAGGAAACGTCCTAGTTTTGCGCAAGGGGTAGCGAAAAGCAAAAACGTGGTTCACATTAGTCAGGGAAGCATTTCTCGGTTGGATCGGGGTGGGGCATCGCCGGATTGTCGAATCCTGTGCTGCGAACTGCTCTTTTTCAAGTGCACTGCTGGCTATTCAGGAGGAACCATGGCGTCAAACAGTTTTCAGAACGAGGTGCCCAAGGCGCGGGTCAACATCAAGCTTGATCTTCACACTGGCGGTGCTCAGCGCAAGGTTGAGCTTCCGCTAAAGCTGATGCTGATGGGGGACTACAGCAACGGAGAAGAGCAACGTCCGCTGTCAGAACGGCCTAAGTTGAATATCAACAAGAATAATTTTGACCATGTGCTCTCCGATCTTTCTCCGAGTCTCAAGCTTATTGTCGAGGATACGCTATCGGATGAGGGTGGGGAGACGCCAGTCGAACTCAGCTTTCAGTGCATGAAAGACTTCGAACCAGAACAGGTTGCCCGACAAATTCCGCAGTTGCGTGCGCTGTTAGCGATGCGGAATTTACTGCGTGAACTGAAGGCCAATCTTTTGGACAATGCAACGTTCAGAGCTGAGTTGGAGCGGATACTTAAAGATGAGGCGCTGAGTGAAGAACTGCGCAAGGAACTAGCGGCTCTGGCGCCTCTGGATCAACGCTAGAAAATTTTCATATCGATTGACGGGAAGCTAATCAATGTCCGAAGAGCAATCTTCTGCGCAATCGCGTGGCGCCACCGTGCAGGTGGAAGAAAGTCAAAGCGTCTATCACGCGCTGTTCGAAAGAATACACCTTGAGCCACTTGATCAAATGGGAGGCATTGAGGCGTTCCAAAGCCTGGAGGCTTTATCGGAGGCGACGGCTAATGAACGCGTTACCGCGTCGGTAAGTGTTTTCCTGGATCGGCTCAGGCAAGTCTCGCCGAAGGTGGAGCGGCTGGACAGGGCGTTGCTGGATGAGCAAATCGCCTCGATCGATGCCCAGATCAGCAGCCAGCTGGATGCGATAATGCATCATCCGGATTTCCAGCGGGTCGAATCAATCTGGCGCGGCGCGAAGTCATTGATTGACCAAACGGATTTCCGTCAAAACGTCCGGATCGAGCTGCTTGATGTCAGTAAGGAGCATCTGGCGCAGGACTTTGAGGATGCACCGGAGATCTCGCAAAGCGGTTTGTATCTGCACACCTATACCCAGGAATACGATACGCCTGGTGGGGAGCCCATCGCGGCGGCAGTTTCGAATTATGAGTTTGGGCGAGGGGCGCAAGATATCGCATTATTGCGCAATGTTTCGAAGGTAGCGGCTGCCTCCCATATGCCGTTTTTGTACGCGGTTGGTCCGGCCTTCTTCGGCAAAAGTACCATGGAGGAAGTTGCCGCGATCAAGGATATTGGCAACTACATGGATCGTGCGGAATACATTAAGTGGCACGGCTTTAGGCAAAGTGACGATGCGCGTTATGTGGGTGGGACAACACCACGCACATTGGGTCGTCTGCCTTATGGGCCTGACACAAACCCTGTGCGGTCTTTCAACTATGAGGAGCGAGTCAAGGGGCCGGATCACAGCAAATACTTGTGGGTAAGCTCGACATTCGCTTTTGCGGCGAACATGGTCAAGAGTTTTATTGCCAATGGCTGGTGCGTGCAGATTCGAGGTCCACAGTCGGGTGGCGCGGTGACCGACCTGCCGATTCATTTGTATGACATGGGAACAGGCAGTCAAGTCAAGATTCCTTCGGAAGTGATGATTCCGGAAACCCGAGAATTCGAGTTTGCTAATTTAGGTTTGATTCCGCTCTCTTACTACAAGAATCGTGACTACGCCTGTTTTTTTTCGGCTAACTCGGCTCATAAGCCGGCGATCTATGACACGGCGGAGGCCACCGCGAATAGCCGCATTAACTCTAGGTTGCCTTACGTGTTCCTGCTTTCCCGCATTGCACACTATCTGAAACTGATACAGCGGGAGAACATTGGCACAACGAAAGACCGTCGTTTACTGGAGCTGGAACTCAATAGGTGGGTCAGTGGCTTGGTCACCGAGATGACGGATCCAGGAGATGACTTGCAAGCTTCTCATCCGCTGAGGGAGGCAAAAGTGATTGTCGAGGACATTGATGACAATCCGGGCTTCTTCAGGGTCAAGTTGTTCGCTGTGCCGCATTTCCAGGTTGAGGGCATGGACATCAACCTCTCATTAGTTTCGCAGATGCCCAAAGCAAAATCTTGATTGCGGTTGCGGGAGTGTATGTCGTGAAAATCGATCGGCCTTTATGGGCATCCGGAGTGGTGTTGTCTGCGCAGCAGTTTCAACAGCAGGCCCGCTTTGAATCGTGGACCAATCAGAGTATTGCCTCACTGGGCTTGGTCCATCTTTGGGGCATCCGAAATATAGCGTTTGATGCAGATGCGCTGAGGTTGGGTAAGCTGATAACCACTCGGCTTCAGTTGTGCCTGCCAGACGGTACTTTGATCGATACCGAGCGGTTGGATCGACTACCCAGTGCTCTTGAGCTCTCTCGGGTATTGCCCGGTGATGTCCAGGCGGCAACGGTTGTGCTCGCTTTGCCACTGGAACAGGCCAATGGTAACAACTGCCTGTTTGAGGGCAACAGCTCCGAGCGGCCCGTCAGATATCACCAGGCATGGCGTGATACCAAGGATCTCTACACCGATGAAATGCAGTCCATCAGCGTGCTCGAACATGCACTGAGCTTGCGTCTGGCTGATGACGATAATGCGGATTACGTGACCTGCCCCGTGGCTCGTTTGCTGCGTGATGGCAAGGATGGGTGGGCCATTGATGATACCTACATCCCGCCGTTGCTGAGGTTTGATGCTCATGCTGGGTTGTTGCGACAACTCGACAACTTGCTGACTCAGCTGTCCGCCAAGCGTGAGCGTTTGATGGGGATGCGCCGGGAGAGCAACCAGCGCATGGCGGACTTTGCTGTTGCGGATGTCACGTTGTTCTGGTTGCTCAACGCACTGAACACCTATCAGCCTGTGTTGGCAGACCTGAAAGCGCAACCTGCTAGGCATCCGGAACAGGTGTATCAAGAATTGGTGAAGCTTGCAGGTGGTCTGCTGACCTTCTCGTTAGACCAGCACATAGAGGACATACCTGCCTACCAGCACGCAGATCTTGAGGCGGTTTTTCCGCCGTTGATGCGTACCCTTTCTACATTGCTGGAGGCGAGCCTGCCGTCACGTGTGCTGGCCTTGTCACTGGAGGCACGCAGCGCAAACCGTTGGCAGGTTTCTCTGAGCGATCCGCGTCTGCTTGAGCCAGATGGTGCTGACTTCTATCTCTCGGTTCGCTGCCGGCTTCCGGCCGTTCAGATTCAAAGCCAGTTCCCCCGGCTGTGCAAGATCGGTTCTCCCGATGACGTGGACCATCTCGTCAATGCGGCGCTCGATGGCGTTCCTCTGAAACCTTTGAGCCATGTGCCGGCGGCAATACCGTTGCGGCTGGAGAATCAGTACTTCGCACTCGACCTCGGCCATGCAAAAGGGCGTGCGATGTTGGCTAATGGGGTCTGTGCGGTCTATGTCCCGAGTATGTTTCAGGATATCCAGCTCGAATTGTTTGCGGTGCTTCACTCATGAATCGTGCGACACAAAAGAACGCCACAGCCAAGGTGGATATCGACGCGCTGCTACAGGATACCTATCTGTTGGTGGTCGAGTTGCGACACGGTACTGGGGCGCACACCAGTCCAGAGCTGTGGTCACGTTGCGTTGCTGATGTCGAGCATGTACGCGCCACGCTTCAAGAGGGCGGCCTGGATCATCGTAGTATCGAGCTGATCAGTCATGCGCAATGTGCCCTTCTGGACGAGACAGTGCTTGCTTGCGCCGAGGGTCGAGCCCATGAGGATTGGGCGATGGAGACCTTGCAGGCAAAGTTCTTCAGCAGCCACCAGGCGGGTGAGTCGCTCTACGAAGATATGCGTACTGCGCTGCGCGAGGCCTCTGTGCACCCTCACGTACTCACGGTCTTTCAGCGGGTGCTGATGCTTGGCTTCTTGGGCCGCTATCGAGATGCCAATCACCCGGAGCGGCAGCAGTTGTTGACTGCCATCTCTGCCGAGGTGCCACCTCTGGTCACAAGCCAGTCACTGGTCATCCCGCTAGACACTGGTCCACGGATGCCGATCTGGGGATGGCTGCGCGCTCCTCTGGTTCACATCGTGATGGCCGCTGCGCTGTTGGTAGGCGCCTGGTGGGGGCTTGATAACGCGTTAGGTGAGGCAGTGGCCTCACTCTTGCCGGTGCAGGAGTGAGCGTAATGCCGGGGATACACAGACAAGGGCTTTGGCTATGGGCCGGTGCGCTGTCCTTGTTGTTGATTGCCACGTTGCCGCTGGCTGCAGGGGTTCAAGCCATCGCGGCTCTGCTAGTCAGTGCTTTGGTGGCGGTGGGTTGGCGCCGGATATTACGTGCTACCGGAAAACGTACACAGCTGCAGTGGAGCAGCGGTGTCAGCCTGCCTGCTGGATCGTATCGTCATCCCGTTGTTCTGGTGGTAGGTGATTGCCTGGCTGAGCTGTTTGAGGCCTCGTCTGCTGAGCAGTTGGCTCCACGAGTAACAGGGGAGGGGTGTTATGTGCCAGTGCCCGACCTTTCGAAGTTGCCCGTAACCGTCGCCGATCTCTTGCTGGAGCGGCCAGAGTGGGGTGGGCAGCTCAGCGTCATGTGGGTCGTAACCCCCAGTGCCCATACTGACGGCGCAGTGCTTGCGAACCAGATACAAAGCTTGTGCCATCAGGTCGTGATAGTGCGCAAGCGAGGTACTTCGCTGCCGCTGCTGATTGTGGGCTACTTCCCGAGCGCATTTGGGGCGTCGCCCTGGTTCAGCTGGGAGGCTGAAGTATCAACTGTGCGAGTGCGTGAGGCGTGTGAGTGCCTGACACTTACCGAATGGCAGCACAGGGGCACAGAACCTGGAAGCCAAGCCGATCGACTACGAGCCACGGTGCAGTTGAACGCAGCCGTTGGTTGGCTGAACGGAGCGTGCTTGCCCGAAATGGGCAGGCGCGATTCTCGCGCAGAAATGGCATCTGCGTTCGCCGTTGCGGTTGCATTTGTTCCCAGGTCTGAGGGGGCGCGTGACAGCAACCTCTGGCACCGTTGGCTGCAGGAGCGGACAGGCCTTTCCTTCAGTGGTGTGGCTAATCAGGCCAACGCGTCATTGCCCTTTCCTGATGCGCTGCTACATCTGCTGCCCGGCAGGGCTCAACACAGTCGGCGAAGCGGGGCCCTGGTGATAGGGGTCTGGTTGTTCGTGCTGACGGCTTGCGTCGCACTGATCAGCTCTGCCAGGCAAAACACGCTCCTGATACGCCAGGTCACCGATGACTTGCGACGCTACAGCACTGTTTCGCTGATCCCCGATGCGGACAAAGTGTCGCAACGCCAGGAGGCACTGATGGTGCTTCGCCAGGATGCGCAGCGCCTGGATCACTACTACCGCCAGGGGGAGCCGTGGTCACTTGGTATCGGGCTGTATCAAGGCGAAAGATTACGTCCGTCACTGTTGGCTGCGATCAACGGCCACCGCATACCGACCGTGCCTCAAGGCGTGCCTGAAAAGCCACGCACGGTTCGCCTGGACAGCTTGTCGCTGTTCAACAGTGGCAGCGCGCAGTTGAAGCCAGAGTCGACCAAGTTCCTGGTGAATGCGTTTGCGGGCATCAAGGCCCAGCCAGGTTGGTTGATCGTGATCACGGGTCACACGGATACGACGGGTAGTGACGAACAGAACCTGCGCTTGTCGCGAGCACGCGCCGCTGCGGTTCACGACTGGATTCAACACATGGGTGACATACCCAGCAATTGCTTCGCAGTACAAGGCTTGGGGGCGAGTGAGCCCGTTGCAAGCAATGACACGGAACAAGGACGGTCGGCCAATCGCCGAGTTGAAATTCGCCTGGTGCCCGAGGCGGGGGCTTGTCAGTCCTCGACTACGGCCTCGGGATTGCAACCCCTGTCGCACTCCGCGACGCCCAACGCTTGAAATGAGGAACTTCTAAATGGCTATCCCTGTTTACCTGTGGCTGAAAGACGATGGCGGGGCCGATATCAAAGGCTCGGTGGATGTAAAGGGCCGCGAAGGTAGTATTGAAGTGGTCGGTCAAGATCATGATCTGTATATCCCAACCGATAACAACACCGGCAAATTAACCGGTACGCGTATCCATACACCTTTTGTTTTCACCAAGGAGATAGACGCCTCTTCTCCTTACCTCTACAAGGCTGTGACGACCGGGCAGACGCTTAAAGAAGCGGAGTTCAAATGGTACAAAATCAATGATGCCGGGCAGGAGGTGGAGTATTTCAACACCAAACTGGAAAACGTCAAGGTCGTGAAAGTTGCACCAAAGATGCACGACGTCAAAGACCCAGCGAAAGAGAAACACAATCACTTGGAATTGGTCGAGTTGCGCTACGAGAAGATCACTTGGGCTTTCAAGGATGGAAACATCATCCATTCGGATTCTTGGAATGAACGCCCTAGCGCCGCTGCCGCTGGATAAAGACTGGCTGTCAGCCCAAGTTGGTTGACGGCCCCCAGTGTCTTGGGTTGAGCGTCCGTGCGCGGACGTTCAGCCAAATACACCTCAGATAGTCAGATGCGCTCGCACTTGTGGCGACATGTTGATCATTGACGACAAGGATGCCCTGTATGGCACACGATCCTACACGCCTGCTTCGCCGGCTAAACGCCTATTGTACCCAGGCACTCACGGCAGCAGCTTCACTTTGCCAGGCACGTGGGCACAGTCATATCACCGTTGAACACTGGCTGTTGAAATTGTTTGAACAAGGCGAGGGTGATCTCGTGGTCATCGCCCGCCGATACGAGTGGGATATGGATGCCATCTGGCGGGGACTGCTCGACCACTTCAACACATTGCCGCGCAGCGTTCTCAGCAAACCTCAGCTGAGCGGTGAAGTGCGGCAGCTGATCACCAATGCCTGGTTGTTAGCATCGCTGGATCGTGACTGTGAGCAGTTGCGATCCGTTCACCTGCTGGGGGCGTTATTTGAAGCTCCAAACCTGCTTAAGTGTTCAGCCGCTTGGCCTGTATTGAGCATCGGTCCTATGCAATCGGAGCAAATGAAAACGCTGCTCGAATTTGACTCGGAAGAACATCAATCAGAGCAGAGGTCATTGTTCAAGCCAGAAGTGCCAGGAAAGGCTGAGGCTGTGGTCGGTACAGGCGGTGATTCGGCACTACTCGCCATCTTGGATCAGTTCAGCCATGACGTTACTGCCAAGGCTGCAGCAGGGCAGATTGATCCGGTCTTCGGCCGCGACGATGAGATCCGTCAGATGATCGATGTGCTGAGCCGTCGGCGCAAGAACAACCCCATTCTGGTAGGCGATCCAGGTGTCGGCAAAACCGCGCTGGTCGAGGGGCTGGCTTTACGCATCGCCAGCGGCGATGTCCCCGATAGCCTGAAACCGGTGTGCATCCGTACGCTGGACCTGGGGTTGTTCCAGGCGGGCGCCGGGGTCAAAGGCGAGTTTGAGCAACGGCTGAAAAATGTGATCGACGCTGTTCAGCGGTCAGAGACTCCGGTGCTGCTGTTCATCGATGAAGCTCACACATTGATCGGGGCTGGTAACCAGGCAGGGGGCGCAGACGCCGCGAATCTGTTGAAGCCTGCCTTGGCACGTGGGGAGCTGCGCACCATCGCTGCCACCACCTGGAGTGAATACAAGCAGTACTTCGAGCGCGATGCGGCGCTGGAGCGGCGCTTCCAGATGATCAAGGTCGATGAGCCAGATGATGCCAATGCCTGTGTGATGCTGCGAGGGCTCAAAGCGCGTTATGCCAGCTACCACGGCGTGCATGTCCAAGACGCTGCGGTGCAGGCAGCGGTTAGCTTGTCTCGCCGTTTTTTGACGGGGCGACGTTTACCGGACAAAGCGGTGGATCTGATTGATACCGCCTGTGCGCGGGTTCGCATGAGCTTGGACTGCGAACCTCAGGCTCTGGTCCAGCTGAAGTCGCAGAAGATGGCTTTCACGGCAGAGCGGATGGCGCTGGAAGACGACGCACAGCTTACCGGTAATTCGGATGAATCTCGCTTGGCGAAGATCACTGCCCAACTGGTGCAGCTGGAGAGTCAGCAAGCCGCGTTGGAGTTGCAGTACCAACAAGAGCTCGATCTCACCCACCAGCTGCTCAATGCTCGCCAGGCCGAGCAGGTCGATACAACTGTCTGCGCTCGGCTTCAAGATCAACTCAGCTATGTGCAGGGGAGTCGGCCACTGCTGTCACTCGACGTGTGCGCACGCAGTGTGGCTGAAGTGATCGCCGACTGGACGGGCGTGCCTCTCGGCAGCTTGCTGAAGGACGAACATGCCAGCTTGTTGAACCTGGAAGATCAGTTGGCCGAGCGTGTTGTTGGTCAAGACCTCGCGCTGCTTGCGCTTGCCCAACGGTTGCGTGCCGCCCGAACGGGCCTCACTGATGACAAAGCACCGATGGGCGTGTTCCTGCTGGTCGGGACCAGTGGTATCGGCAAGACAGAGACGGCCCATGCATTGGCCAGCAGCCTGTTCGGTGGTGAGAAATCGTTGATCACGCTGAACATGTCGGAGTACCAGGAGGCGCATACCGTCAGCCAACTCAAAGGTTCGCCGCCCGGCTATGTGGGCTACGGTCAGGGCGGGGTGCTCACCGAAGCCGTTCGCCAGCGCCCCTACAGCGTCGTGTTGCTGGATGAAGTCGAGAAGGCCCACCGTGACGTGCTCAACCTGTTCTATCAGGTGTTCGACCGCGGCTTCATGCGTGATGGAGAAGGAAGGGAGATCGATTTTCGCAACACGGTCATCTTGATGACTTCCAACCTGGGTAGCGACCTGCTGCAAGGCAGTGTCGAGCAGCAGCCAGACATTGGGGAAGCGGTACTGCACGAACTACTGCGTCCCGTGTTGCGCGAGCACTTCCAGCCTGCGCTGTTGGCGCGCTTCCAGACCTTGATCTTCCGCCCGCTGGGGAGCGATGCACTCAAGCGCATAGTCGCCATCAAGCTTGATCAAGTGGCCAAACGCTTGCTACGCCATTACGGCCTGCAATGTGAGGTTGATGACTCGCTCTACGAAGCGCTGGTCGCCGCCTGCCTTTTGCCCGATACCGGCGCTCGCAATATCGATAGCTTGCTCAACCAGCAGATCCTGCCGGTCCTCAGCCAACAGTTGCTGCAGCGCCAAGCCCTCGGTCAGCCAACACAAGCTGTGACGCTCGGGTACTGCGAAGACGCTGGTATCAGTTTGAGCTTTTCGGATGAACACGACCCAGCGCTGCTGGCTACCGAGAGGACCTGATCATGGCGAAGCCAATAATGGGTTCCACCCACAACCGCTATCAGTTAGAAGTTGAAGACCTCACGGCCGAACTCGATGTACTGTCATTCAAAGGCGAGGAATGGCTAAGCCAGCCATTCAAGTACACCATTGCGTTCACTTCCCAAGAGCAGGATATCGAGGCGGCGCAGATCCTTGGTAAGGATGCCAGCTTCCATCTGGGCAAGTCTGAACTGATCACTCAGCTTCCAATGCCTGACGGGGCGTCACGCACAGTGCATGGCGTGATCACGGGTTTCAAGCGTGTCTCCGGCTCCCGGGATGAAGCCCGCTACCAAGTCACCCTTGAAGCGCACCTGGCATTGCTCGGACGTGGCAAGCAGTACCGGATCTATCAGCATCAGTCGGTACCGGAGATCGTCGAAAGCATCCTGCGCAGTCGCCACCAGCTGGAAGGGCAGCACTTCGTGTTCGACCTGGCACGCGAATACCCCAAGCGTGAACAGGTCATGCAGTACGGCGAGAGCGATCTGGCCTTCATCAGCCGTCTGCTGGCGGAAGTCGGCATCTGGTATCGCTTCACCCACAACGATCGGCTGTACATTGATGTGGTCGAGTTTCACGACCATCAACGGCACTACCAGTTCGGCATCAAGCTGCCGCATCGCCCCCTGTCGGGTTTGACCAGCAATGGTCAGGACGGCGTATGGGCGCTGCAAGTTCAGCATCAGGTGGTGGAGCAACACATCAATGTGCGTGCCTATCACCACCGGGACGCAGCCGCCTTCCTGGATGGCGAGGTTGATCACAGCCGGGGTGCTACCACTACTTACGGCGAAGGCTATCACTACGGCGAACCCTATACCGCGCTGGGTGACGCAATTGACCGGGATGAAGACCTGCTCAGCGAAAGCGGCTACTTCTATGCGCGCCTGAATCATGAACGCTTTCTCAACGACCAGACCCGTTGCAACGGTGTCAGCAGCAGCGTGACGCTGGCCCCAGGGCAAGTGCTGACGGTCACTGACGGGGCGCCGCAGGTCTTTGAGCCTGGCGTGGTCATCACCCATCTGACCGTCGAGGCAGCACGCGACCGGAGCTTGGAAGCCAAGTTCGAAGCGATCCCCTACTCGGAGACGATAGGATTTCGGCCAAAATTGCTGGGCAAACCACAGATTGCCGGTACGGTGCCGGCGCGGGTCACCAGTACGCAAAAGAACGATCCTTATGGCCATATCGATATGGAGGGACGCTACCGGGTCAATTTCCTGTTCGACCGGGACACCTGGCGAGCAGGCGAGGAAAGCGTCTGGCTACGTCTGGCACGCCCCTACGCCGGTGACACCCATGGCCTGCATTTGCCGTTGATCTGCGGTACTGAAGTGGCGGTGGCGTTCGCGCAAGGTGATCCAGACCGGCCCTACATCGCCCATGCCTTGCACGACAGTGAACATCCCGACCACGTGACGCTGCGCAACTACAAGCGCAATGTGCTTCGAACCCCGGCGAACAACAAGTTGCGCCTGGACGATACGCGTGGGCAGGAGCACATCAAGCTCAGTACCGAGCACAGTGGCAAGAGCCAGCTCAACTTGGGACATTTGGTGGATTCGGACAATCAGAAACGAGGAGAAGGCTTTGAGTTGCGAACCGATGCTTGGGGGGCGATTCGTGGCGGCAAGGGCGTATTCATTAGTGCTGACAAACAGGCTAATGCTGCGGGCGGCGTGCTCACCATGGACGGCGCCAACACCCAGTTAGAGAGCGCGAAGCAACAACTGGCCCAGTGGAGCCAAATTGCTCAGACCCATCGCAGCCGCCAGCCTGATGTCGAGGCGTTTAGCCGGTTCAAGGCTGAGGCAAAAAACCTCAAAGGCTCCGCAATTCTTCTTAGTGCACCTGATGGTATTGGTGCAGTGACGCCGGCAAGTTTGCTCTTGAAAAGCGGTGAAGCACTCAGTGTTCAAACTGACGAAGAACTCAACTTGACTGCAGGCAAGCGGCTGTTTGCCCACTCCGGCCAGGGCATCTCGTTGTTAGCGCAACTGCAAGGTATGCGTCTGGTCTCCGGCAAAGGCCCCTTGGAAATCGAGTCGCATGGCGACTTGCTCAATCTGATTGCTCAGCAAGACATTACTGTCCAGTCTGTGGGGGGGCACATTCAATTGACCGCAAAGAAGGGCATTACGCTCGGCTGTGGCGGCGGTTACATCCGTATTACAGATCAAGGTGAAATTCAGATTCATAGCCCGGGACTGATCAGTCTCAAGGGCAAACATCGATTTAACCCCCCGGCGGGTGAGGCCTTCGAACTGCCTGAGTTGCCGGGGGCTGTATGTAAGGAATGCTTGAAGAGGGCGCAAGCCGCTGCACAGGGCTTCGTACTCAGGGAGGCACAGGCATGAGCACACAATCGGCCACCACGTGGCTCAGTCTTCTGCTGTGCGCGTGCGAGGAGGCACAGACCACCTATCTGCACGTGATCATCGACCAGGCTGGTTGCGAGTCACCGATGCGCCCCAGTGTGCTTAGCGTCGACCCGCCGCTGGATTGCTACTCCCTGTTCACTGGGCTGCCTGAGGAAGGTGCCGAGGATCTGGCCCCCCTGCTGGTGCGGGTTGATTTGACGCAGCCACTGCAGAGGCAATGGTTTCTCGGTTTGCTGAACGCCACCCAAGGCCTGCCAGTGTTAATGGCCCTGGCATCTGATTGGCCCTTTCCGATGCTCGCAGAGCACCTTGGTCGCTGCATTGAGGCACTCAACGGAGGATGCCTGGGCATACTGCGCTACTACGATCCGCGGCTGTTTCCCCTGCTGTTCAGTCACGTACTGGCGCCCGAACAGCACCAAGCATGGTTACAGCCCGCTTTGTTCTGGAGTTGGCTTGACCGCGATGGCTTGCCCCAGCACCTGCTTGGAGCAGCCGAAAGTCCAGTGATCGACGACTCGTTCACGCCACTTGAACTCAGTGACAGTCAGATCGACGTGCTCTGTTGTGCCAGCGATGCTACCGCAGCAATGGCAAGCCTAGCTGCGGAACTTCCCGGCGAATGGGGTGCGGAACAGCGTTTCCGCGGTTGCTATAGCGGGATGTTGGCTGCCAGCGCGGCCGGTCTGCTGACAAGCGCTCAGCGAGAGGCTTATACCTTCGAACACTTGCGCCAGATTTGGGGAAGTGAACCTGCAATGGTGGGAAGGACGGATGACATGGCTTTCGCTGACTGGCAAAGGGGGGATGTTGCTGGCCAACTTGCTGCCCGCCAAAGTGATTGATCCCGCACTTTCTACCAAGAAACCACTGCATAGCCAGGAGCCAAATTCATGTCTCAGAGAAAGACGCCTGTTAGTTATCCCCCGCAGTTCCCTCAGCAGGGCCGGTTGCCTCAGCGTATGGAGCAGGTTCAGGCGAACATCCTACAGCAGTGTGAGCAAGAGCGTGGCTATCATGATTTACTTTGCCTGGCTTCCGGTTACCGTCAGTCGCCTCCCTGTTGCAAGACTGTTCACATCAGCCTGTTTTTCGACGGTACGGGCAACAACCTCAATAACGACCTGTTCGAGTCCAAGGTTGCTCACCCCACTAATATCGCACGGCTGTTTCGCGCGAGCATCGGCGCCGGTCACGTGGACGGTGCTAGCCATCACGGCCGCGCGCAGAGTTTGACTGACGCAGCGGGTATTGATAGCGGTCAGTACTTTAAGTACTACATACCGGGTGTGGGCACACCGTTTCCGGAAGTGGATGACTTGGATTACAGCAGTGAAGGCCTCGCTTTTGCGCGCCGTGGTGAAGAGCGTATCAATTGGGGGTTACTGATGCTGATTGATGCACTACGGCGTGCCTTGGGACTATCCGGGTTAACCAATACAGACTTGCAAAAATCTGTCAACGCCATGAGTACCTGGATGGGGGTGAGTGAGTGGAAGGGCGATCAGAACCGAAATCTAGAGTTCCGTAAGCAACTCAAAGCCATTGCGCCGGACTTGCGTCTTGTCTTAGATGAAAAGCCCCCGTCTGGGAAGTCCAAGTTGCTCGGGCTCAAACTCTATGTCTATGGATTCTCTCGTGGGGCAGCGGCGGCACGGGCCTTTGTCAACTGGCTGAACTTGCTGTTGTCTCGCCGCGAGGCCGAACCAACACTTACGCTTTATGACATCAAGCTACCGGTCACTGTGAAATATTTAGGGCTGCTGGATACTGTAGTATCGGTGGGGTTTGCCGATATCTCGCCAGGGGCGACGGGGCATATGAGTTGGGGCGATCGAAGCCAAGTACTGCCGGCAGGGAAACTAATAGCCAGATGTCTGCATATTGTTGCGAGTCACGAGCAACGTTTGAGTTTTCCGTTGGAATCGATCCGCAGGGAGGATGGTGAGTATCCAAAAAATAGCGTGGAGGTAATCTATCCCGGAGTGCATTCGGATCAAGGAGGGGGATATCCACGTGGTGATCAGGGAAAGGCAGTTGCTCAGGATGATCGCTTGCTGCTTTCGCAGATCGCGCTGAATGATATGTATGCTGACGCGTTGACCCATGGAGCACCGCTGAAGGTGCCGGAAGAGACTTTACCTATAGGTCTAAGTAATCAGCGCTGGAGAGTTATGGGTGCTGATGTAGTGAAAGAATTTAGTATTTCTGGGACGCTGGTTGATCGTTTCAATGCCTGGCGGCACGCGACGCTTAATCTAATACCTACAAAAGGTTCACTTTCGTTTGACCAAGTTGAACAATACCAACCTTCGCTGGCAGCAGTCTCGCTGGAAGAGGCAATTCGTGTCCAACTTGCTTGGATCACTGCATGGCGCATCGATCGTTACGCCTTTGCCAGCCTCAAGACCACACAGTTTTACCGTAATGCCAGTGATACGCATGGCACGGAGGACGCCCTCAGGCGCGCAGAAGCAGAGCGGGAGCAACGGCAGGCGAAGGTCGAGGCCCGTCGCCTGCAGCAAAAAGCCCGCGAGCGCAAAGGTGCTCCAAGTATGCCGCTGGAACCTGGCATCCCCGATTTCGATCCCGATAGAGCACAAACTCAATTGCGTGAAGCTGCTGAAGAGTTTGGAAAAATTTATCGAAACCTTGATAGCGACCCCTACCTAACGTTCTTGCGCATAGCGAAGCAAGTGAATCCCATTGCAAGGTTGACTTACCACAACAGTGCCGAAACCCGAGCCGAACGAGAACGCCTCAAGGCAGCTGGGCGTGAAAAAGTCAGTCAGCTCTTCCCTGCACCACCAGGTGAGCGCAACCATACTACAGAGGCCTCACGCGGTAGTGTCGACGAGCACCGCAATAGCCAGAAGCCAGAAGGGCTTTTGCGGGCCTTGTTCGATGACCAGGTACATGACTCGCGTGCCTGGTTTCTGCACGCCTTGCTCAACAATCGCTACCTAGGTGTAAGTTTGTCGGCGGGACGTGAACCTTGGGGCAGTTACTTCAACGAACGCATGGTGTTTTTCGGTGAGTCTGACCGAAGGGATCTGGCGTTGAGGGTCGAGCCTGACGGGGAGTCAGCGCCTGCGCTCAGCATTGCCGCGACCTCAGGGCATATTCAGACGATGCCAGTGGAGGAAGCTCAGCAAAGGGCTGAGCGCCAGCAACGCATCACTGCAGTCTGGGATGCCCATTACGCTACGGTGAACGAGGTGAGCAATGGGCTTGGCTGACAGGGGAGTGCAGCAAGTCAAAGCAAAACGTGCAGTCAAGTTCATGCGGCGCCATGTATTGGACGTTGCTCTCGGCACTGTGGCGATGGTTGTGGGCGTTACGGTAGCCAGTGCGAGCACCATTTATGGGGTCAACCACACTCATTGGGCAATCAACCAGTTCAGTGTCGATGGCCGTTCAGCCGTTGACGTTATTGGGCCATACCAAGGCGGCGGTGGAGGGTGCTGCTACACCGTTCCACCGCAGTGGCGGTCAGGGATGACGGTACGGGTCAATTGGGAAACCGGAGTAGGGGGCACAAAAGGATTCCCTGGATTTGCCGATGAGGCGAAGTATGACGCCTGGTTGCAACAAATCGAGGCACAAAAGCGCAGGCACCAGAAATTTGTCCCTGTGCCCGACTACTCCGACCAGAGAGTCTGCGGCATTACCGTGCATTTCCTGCCCTGTGATGACATTCAGGTCACTACCTCCTGTTACGCCTACGGCAGCCCTGAGTACCCGATCAAAATCCCGCTGCAATTGCCGGAGCCGCAGTCATGCCTTCGTTGAATCGCATTGTCCTTGCCATCTATGCCGGCCTGTCTCTGCTCATGCTCGCCCGGCCTGTTGATGCCAGCGCGATCTATGGCGTCAACCATACCCATTGGGCGATCAACCGGTTCAGTGTCGATGGCCGTTCAGCCGTTGACATTATTGGTCCATATCAAGGCGGAGGTGGTGGGTGCTGTTACGTCGCACCAGCACCTTGGTATCCAGGCCTGACGGTACGGGTTGACTGGGAAACGGGTGCTGGAAGCACAATTGACTTTCCTGGATTTGGAGATCGGCTGAAGTTTGAGGCTTGGAGAGAAAAGATCCTCGCGCAGAAGCGCAGACATAGCAAAGTCGTCCCCGTCCCGGATTACACCGATCAGAAAGTCTGTGGCATCACCGTGCATTTCCTGCCCTGTGATGACATTCAGGTCACCACCTCCTGCTACGCCTACGGCAACCCCGAGTACCCGATTAAGACCCCGCTGCAATTGCCGGAGCCGCAGTCATGTCCTGCCAAAAGCTCTGACCAACAGGAGCAACAGTAATGCGCGCGTTCATTAGAAAGGGTGACAGCGTACGGGAGGCAGGCGGCGAGGTGCTCGAAGGGCACTATCTGTGTGACGGCGAGCCGATTGCCTGCAAGGGGGACGCTGTGCGGTGCAACCTGCATGGGCTGACGGTGATTGCCGAAGGCAGTGACCTCATTGAGATCGATGGTTGCCCGGTGGCACTGCACGCTCACCGCTGTGCTTGCGGCTGTAGCCTGGTCAGTTCCATACCCGATGCCTTGGCTGCTTCATGAAGAGATTTCCGGTGTTTGCACCCTATCCATTGGCACGTGAGCCTCGCTATTCGCGCTGGTTTGCAGGAGCAATCGGGTTGTTGGCATTGCTCGGTATTGGAAGTGTCCTACCGCCTTCCCTGGTTGCACCGCACCTTGTCGCCTTTGCGGTGGGGGGGCTGTTGCTCGCTGGTTTATTGGCATTCTTGCTTCATGTGCTCTATTTCCGCTTCAACCGCCACAACGCCCAGTGCTATGGCGAAGCGGTGGAGCGGGAAGAGCAGGCTTGGTGGGCACAGCATCGCCAGAAAGCTGCGCTGGTCGAGTCGGTTCTGCTGAGCGCTTCGTGCGGTAGCCCGGAGGATCTGGATGGCTTGCTGGACCCTTCGAAACAGTCACCCGTGGCACGGGAGACGGGTGAAGGCTTGGCGCTTCGTTTGCTCCAGGTGTTTGGACGCGACGCGAAGCAGCGCGAGCAAGAACTGGCAACGCTGCTCGCACTGAAGTGGGGAGCACAGCGTGACACCGATCAGGGCCTGACTCCATCAAGCTGTTACTGGCATGGCTCGCAGGCAGCATGGCGTGCATTCGTCGAGCAGATGGCGCAGTGCTGTCCAGACGTGCACCTGCCTGAATATCCTCAGACATGGGATGGGATTCTTAGCCTTGAGGCGATCATCGATCAGATGCAAGGGGCTCCTGATGGTGCGCGTGTGCTCTGTGCCGGTTGTCGGAGTTCCCCACCTGATCGTGCAAGTTCTTTGCCGGCAGGTGAGGCCGCAGTGCTATGGCTACTTGGCGCTGAAGGAGACGTGGCCTTTTTTCGTGGCGAGTGGTTCTCGCAGGCAGACGAGGATCTGGCGACTGTTGCCGAGCGGGCTGTCGAGCAAAGCCTGCTAGAGGCACCGGCGCAGATCTGTATAGCGTTTTCTCAGCCTCATGTGCCTGATCTGGCCGCAATCGGCTGGGATGCCAAAACCAACGCTCAGGACGCCAACTTTGGCGCGTTGGAACAACTGGAAGCTATGGTCGTGCAGACCCTTGCCGCTTGGTACGTCCAGCAGCATGGCGTGCCCTGCGCATGGCTGGCTTCAGACCCTCATTTCACCTTGACCCTTGGAATTGTGCGGCCCCATGAATCAGGTAGCTGAATCACAAAAAGTATCTGCTTGGCGAACGGTTATTTTACTCGCTGTAACGATGGCTTTAATTGTCACCGCCTGTGGGGCGGCTTGGTGGTTCTGGGCTGGGCACCCCAGCAGTCGGGCTTCACTCATGGACCATATTTTCAAAGGTCTGATCTTTTGGGGACTGCTTTTCGTGACCGCGGTGCTCGTATGGCAGGCAGTGCTGCACGGTATCCGAGGCCTTGTGCATCGTCCCTGGGTGCAATCGTCTGATCTGAAGGTCGAAACTGGGCCTCCAGATATGAGTGCGCAAATCCAGCAGCATTTGCGTGAGCATCATGGTCAATTCTGGCGGCGTCGGGTCCGGTTGTATGTAGTCATAGGTGAGCCGGCCGAAGTCGAAGCGGTCGCGCCCGGTCTGACGCATCAGCTGTGGTTGACGGGAAAGGATACGGTTCTGCTCTGGGGTGGCAGTGTACAGACCGCTCTTGATCAAACGTTGATAGAGCAATGGTGCACGCTAGGCCACAGAGGAGGGCTGCATGGCACTCTCTGGGTGGTGAACAAAGCTCAATGTAGCGATAGCGAGTCTTTGGGCTTTGCTTTCAATCGGTTGCAGGGACTTGCCCGGCTCTCAGGTTGGAAGGTACCCGTCCATGTATGGCAGATCTGCCAGAGCGAATGGTCACAGCCAGCCCGCGACGTGCGGGCGGTAGGCTGCCTATTGCCATCGCGATTTTCTCCAGACCAGTTAGCTGAGCGTCTGCGTAACTTGCAACAGCCGCTGCGCGAACAGGGTTTGGCGCAGATGCAGGTCCAGATAGCGCACGACTTTCTTCTGCGGCTTGCGCGTGACCTCCAGGTTGACGGTGCTGCTCGATGGTATCGCCTGATTGAGTCCCTTTCAGGAAGGGCCACACGTGGCATCCAGATCCGTGGCGTGTGGTTCAGCTTGCCAGTTCATAGGTCTGGATCTGCGCCGGTAATCGATCATCACTGGCCCGAAGACCCTGCCTGGTCAGGGATCCTCAGCGACCGGTCCGCACGAGCCCGACGACTGGGCTGGCACCCCGCCAGAGTCGCCTACGTTTCTGCACTGGGCCTGGCCTCCATCTGGGGCATCGGCTTGTTGTTGTCCTTTGCCAGCAACCGTGCCGAGGTCGGTCAGATCGCGGCGGCGTACAGCGCGTTGCAGCAGCCCGTAGCAGGCACCGACACCAAACAGGCACTGGGCGAGCTGGTACGTGAACTCTCCCGCCTGGACTACCGATCAGAACACGGCGCACCGTGGTACCAGCGCTTTGGCCTGAACCGGTCGCACGAGCTGCGTGAAGCGGTGTGGCCGCTCTATACGCAGGCCAATAACCAGCAGCTCCGTAACCCAGCCGTCGCTGAGCTGGAAAAACGGCTCAAAGCGTTGGTCAACTTGCCTCCGGTGAGCCCTCAGCGCGCCAAGCAGGCACAGCAGACGTACGACTACCTCAAAGCCTATCTGATGCTGGCGCGCCCGGAGAAGGCCGATGCCGCGTTCCTGGCTCAGACCCTGGGCGCAGCCGAACCGGCATTGTGGACGTTCTACGGCGAGCATCTGCCCGAGCACCCTGACTGGGCGATCAAGGCCGACCTCAGGTTGATCGCCCAAACGCGCCAGGTGCTGCTGCGCGAGCTGGGGCAACGAAATGCTGAAAGCAGCCTGTACCAGCAGGTCCTCGACAACGCGGCGAACCATTACCCTGCGTTGGGCTTGCAGCAGATGGTCGGCGACACTGATGCAAGCGCCTTGTTCACAAGTGCTGAACAGGTCCCAGGTGTATTCACCCGTCAAGCCTGGGAAGGGCAGGTCCGCGCAGCCATTGAAGACGCGGCGCAGGCGCGGCGCGAAGAGATCGACTGGGTACTCAGCGACCACCCTAACGACATCGCCAAGGCGCTGAGCCCCGAGCAACTCAGGGAGCGGCTGACCACCCGCTACTTCCAGGATTACAGCAGTGCCTGGCTGGGCTTCCTCAACAGCCTGCGCTGGCGGCAGAGCCATGGCCTGAGCGATGTGATTGCACAATTGACGCTGATGAGTGATGTGCGCCAGTCGCCATTGATTGCCCTGATGAACACGTTGAGTTACCAGGGTCAGGCCGGCGTTCGTGGCCAGGCCCTGGCCGATTCCCTGATCGAATCAGCGCAGAAGTTGGTAGGGCAAAAAGCAGCGCCGATAGTCGATCAACTTCCCCAAACACCCAGCGGCCCGCTCGACAGTACCTTCGGCCCCTTGCTGTCGCTTCTGGGAAAGGAGGCTGAAGGCCGAGCGGGTGATGACCGTCTGAGCCTGCAAACCTTCCTCACGCGGGTCACCGCCGTGCGCTTGAAGCTGCAGCAGGTGGTTAATGCACCTGATCCAGAGGCAATGATCCAGGCACTGGCGCAGACGGTATTCCAAGGCAAGGGCGCGGACCTGACCGACACCCAGGCCTATGGCAACCTGATCGCCGCCAGCCTGGGCGCCGACTGGGGTCCAGCGGCCAACACACTGTTCGTGCAGCCGCTGGATCAGGCCTGGCAACAGATTTTGCAGCCGTCGTCGGCAGGCCTCAACAGGGCGTGGCAGCGCGCGATCGTCGATGAGTGGCAGGGCGCTTTCAGCGGCCGGTATCCCTTCGCCGCCACCAGCAGTGACGCTTCCTTGCCCATGCTGGGACAGATGATCCGAGCCGACTCCGGGCGGATCGAGCAGTTTCTAGCACAGCAGCTCACAGGGCTTCTGCGCAAGGAGGGCAGCCGCTGGGTAGCAGACTCGCGGCAAGGTCAGGGGCTACGTTTCAACCCGGACTTTCTGACAGCGATCAATCAGCTCAGTCAGCTGGCCGATGTGCTGTACACCGATGGCGGCATGGGCTTGAGCTTCGAGCTGCAAGGCAAACCTGTGCGTGATGTGGTGCAGACCACCTTCGTGCTCAACGGTGAAAAGCACCATTACTTCAACCAGCGAGAAAGCTGGCAACGCTTTCGCTGGCCTGGGCAGGGTGACCATCCGGGCATCAGCCTGACGTGGAGCAGCGTTCACACCGGCGAACGTCTGTTTGCGGACTACCAGGGCACCTGGGGGCTGATTCGTCTGCTGGAGCAGGCCGATGCCACGGCGCTGGACGATGGCGACAGTCGCTTTAGGGTCGTGCTGAGTGCGCCGGATGGCCTGGGCCTGACCTGGCACTTGCGCACTGAGTTGGGCGAAGGCCCGTTGGCACTGCTCAAGTTGCGCGGGTTCAGCTTGCCGCGAGAGATCTTTTTGGTAGAGGGCCGGGCTACCCCGCAGTACACGCGGAATGGGGGCTTCGAATGAGCCTGAAAAGCCTGGTCGAAAGCTGTTTGCCCGCCAGCGAGCCACTGGTCATAGCCCGCAAACACAGCGAATCCTGGGAGCCTTGGCTAACACCCATCAGCGGTGGTGCACCGGTGGGAGAGGATCCGGGCTACGACGATGATTTCCAGCGCATGCGCGAAGAGGTCAACAAACTCTCCGGAGCGGATGTGGACCTTGTGGCGCAACTGGCGCAGAAGCTGCTCCAGCAGTCCTGCAAAGACCTTCGCGTTGCCACCTACTACCTGTGGGCTCGCTTGCACCGGGACGGTGAGGCCGGTTTGGCAGATGGCCTGAGTTTGCTGGCTGCGCTGATGGAACGCTATGCCTACGACATCCTGCCGGTGCGTCCCAATAGCCGCAAGATGGCCTTGGAGTGGCTTGCCGGCAGCAGGGTCCTGGGAAGCCTGTCGCTGTACCCTCAAGTGGTCAAGGCTGAAACCGAGCGAACGGTGGCTGCGTTGGTGTGGTTGGAGCACGGCTTCAGCCGGTGGCCAGAAGACCAAAAACCACGACTGGACGCCTTGTATGGCGCCCTCAGCACTCGACTCGCTGTGTCGGGAGGTGTTGATGCAATCGTCCCGCAGACTGGGAGTGATTCACCTGGAGACAGTTGGGCGGCTGGCCCAAGCCCGACACGCATAACGTCCGGTCGAGATCTGCTGGACAGTGGTCGAGGGCTAGCCAGCTATCTACGTGATCAGCCCGAAGGGTGGTTGGCGGCGCATCGGCTGATGAAGAGCCTACGTTGGGACACCGTGCATCAGGTACCGCCGCAAAATGCCCAGGGGATTACCCGCCTGGCGCCGCCACGCGGCGAATATCGCGCTCAGCTCAAGCGCTTGCACCTGCAGCAAAGCTGGAGCGAGTTGATTGATCAGGTCGAGCAGATGTATGCCGAAGGCGTCAATCACTTCTGGTTGGATTTGCAATGGTACCTCCATCAGGCCTTGAGCAAATCGGCTGATCCCTACAAAAGCTGGGCGGATATCGTCAAACACGATCTGGCCATGCTGCTGCACCGTCTGCCGGGCGTGGAGCTGCTGTGTTGGAGCGATGGCTCGTCATTCGCTGATGAACCCACGCGTGAGTGGATCAACCAGCAGGTCAGCGGTAACCGCCCAGAGCAATGGCTGCCCGCAGCGGCCCCCGCACCGTCGGCGGCCGCATGCGAAATACTCGCCTTGGAACCCGAGGCACTGGCGCAAGCGGATGCTGACGGTGTGGAACAGGCGCTGGCCTGGCTGGCGAGCCGGCCCGATGTGCAGACCGGGCGACAGCGTTGGTTACTGCGTTTGCTGATGGCGCGAGTGGCCGAGCAGTGCGGCAAGGCCGAGCTGGCCATTCATTTGTTCACTGAGCTGGACGCTGCCGCGCAACGCCACACCTTTGCCGATTGGGAGCCTGACCTGCTCTTCGAGGTCAAGGCGCGCTTACTCAAGCTGCTGCGTTTGAAGGCCCAGCGCAACGACGCTGACCGGCCTGCGTTGGCGCGGCAAATGGAACAGCAGCTGGCAGCACTCGTATCCATTGACCCGGTACGTGCTGCAGTGCTGTGCAGCTAATTCACTTTGATCAGGAATCTGTTTTGACTACGGACAACCTAACCCTGCGTTACTTCGATGCTGAAATGCGCTACCTGCGCGAAGCGGGCAAGGAGTTTGCCCAGGCTTTTCCGGACCGTGCGGCGCAGCTCAACCTGGATAAACCCGGCGCTGAAGACCCCTTTGTGGAGCGCTTGTTCGAAGGTTTTGCGTTCCTGATGGGGCGTTTGCGCGAGAAATTGGACGACGACCTGCCCGAGCTGACGGAGGGGCTGGTTAGCCTGTTATGGCCCCACTACTTGCGCACCATCCCGTCACTGGCCATCGTCGAACTGATGCCAGATGTCAGTCAGATGAAAGGCTGCGAGGCGGTTGCAAGAGACTTTCAAGTGCTGTCACAGCCGGTGGGGCAACACCGTACCCGCTGCCGCTACTCGACCACGCAGGGTTTGACGCTACGGCCGCTCAATCTGGAAACCGTGCGACTTGACCATGAGCCAGATGGATGTGCAGTTCTGCGCCTGCGCTTCGCGCGCGGAGCACTGGCCAACTGGGATCAACTCGACCTCGCGCATATCCCGTTGTATCTGAATGCCGACGCGGCGCTTGCCAGTGTGCTGCACCAGGCGCTGACATTGAACGTGCAGGCGCTGCATGTGCGCTTGCCAGGCGCGGCGCAGCGCAAGGCATTTGCGGGGCATTTCAAGCCAAAGGGTTTTGCCGACGATGATCGCCTTTGGCCTAAGGGCGACAGCGCTTTCAGTGGTTATCAGCTGTTGCTGGAGTACTTCACATTCCGTGAGAAATTCATGTTCGTCACGCTCTGTGGCCTCGATTCGCTCGCGTTGCCCCCAGACGCCCCATGGTTCGAGCTTGAAGTCGTGCTCAGTGAGACTTGGTCGCATACGTTCACGCCCACACAAGAGCACATTCGTCTGCACGCGGTTCCCGTGATCAACCTGTTTGCACTGGAGGCGGACCCGCTCACCCTGGACCCGTTGCAGAATGAATACCTGCTTCGCCCAATGCGCTTGCAGGACGGCCATACAGAGATCTACTCGGTAGACAAGGTTTCTGGAACGAAGGACAGCGTGCGTCAGGACTATGTGCCTTTCAGCAGCTTTCGCCACAAAGGGGGGATGCTCCGCGATGAGGCCCCCGAGCGCTACTTCCATACCCGCTTGAGGCGCGGCGCCAATGGTTTGCATGACACCTGGCTGATTCTTGGCGGGGAGGGCTTTGACAACGATGTATTGCTCAACCGCAAAAGCCTGTCATTGCGCCTGACTGGTACCAATGGCCAGCTGCCGCGCAAAGCATTGCGCAGTACGTTGCTCGATGCTGCGGCGCAATCCACCCAGGCAGGTTTGCGAATCCGCAACCTGACCGCGCCGACACTACCGTGCTACCCACCCAATCGCGACCGTTTTCACTGGCGAGTACTCAGTCACCTGGGATCGAATTTTCTACCGATGCTCAACAGTGCTGAAGTACTGCGTGGCACGTTGGCCTTGTACGAGTGGACGGGCAGCGAAACCAACCGCCGCCGTCTGGAGGCCATTGTCGACGTCAAGCATCACCTGATTCAGCGCTTCGAAAAAGGCTTCTTGCTGCGAGGTGTGGATATCGAGGTGACGGTCGATGGCAACGGCTTTTCAGGCGAGGGGGACATCTGCCTATTTGGTGAAATGCTCAGTCGGTTCTTCGCGCTGTATGCGGACATTCATTTGTGCACTCAACTGACGATGATTCTGCAACCGACAGGGAGGTGCCTGCGATGGAACGAACATCACAGTCAGCGTATTCCCGGTTAAAGGCCGAAGGCATTCTGCACGTGCTGGCTGAACAGGTATCAACCGCTAACGTCTACCGCTTCTGCCAGGTGCTGGAGCAGGTGTTGGCTGAACAACCACCGTTGGGCAGCACTGCACATCCCGGCGATGACCGGGTGAGGTTCCGGCCAGACCCTGGTATGGGATTTCCAGCAGGCGAGTTGAAGGCCATTGAAATCGACGAGTCTGCTCCACACCGACCGCTGACAGTGCGAACCCGGCTGCTGGGTTTGTATGGCGTCGACTCTCCCTTGCCCACGGGCTATCTGGATGATATCGCCCAGCGACGCGAAGGCCATGAGGCGCTGGAGCACTTCCTCGATATCTTCAACCATCGGTTATTCACCCAGTTCTACCGGATCTGGCGCAAGTACTCCTACCCGGCAACGTTCGAGCCGGGCGGACGCGATGCCACTTCACAGTGTCTGTTGGGCTTGATAGGGCTGGGCATTCCCGGTACGGCAGAGCGCATCGCCACACCGATGTCACGTTTTCTGGCTCTGCTCAGTGTGATGCGCCTGCCCACGCGCAACGCGGAGGGGATCGGTGCCTTGGTGAAGTTGCTGGCACCGCATACGGATACGCACGTGACCGGACATTGGCCGCAGAGAGTTGTGCTTGAGCAACCTGCCAGCCTTGCACCCGAGCGTCCGGTGAGGTTGGGACAGGGCATGCCATTGGGTGCTGTCGGGCACGACGCGAACAGCCAACTGCGCCTGCGGCTGTATACCGAGGACGAAGATGAAGCGCGTGAGTGGCTTCCGGGTGGCCAGCTGATAGCCGATTTGCGGGTGTTGCTTGAGGTGTACCTGGGGTGGCGTTGCACAGCGCTGCTGCAGCTCTCGATTCCACGCGAGATGGTGCCGGCTCCTGTACTAGGACGCACTCGGTCAATGCTTGGCATGACCGCTGTACTGAGGCGGGCGGAGGGCGTGCTCGCATCGCCCCAAGACGACACGATCACGATCAACCTGGGCCGATATCAAGGTCTGCAGCCGAACCCTTGCAGGAAGGAGGTACAGCATGTGGCGTACCGTTTTTAACTGCTTCATGGCATCAACGCTGATTACTGTTCTGAGTGGGTGTGGCCTTGCACAAACGGTGGCAGACGGTACGGCGTCTACTGCCCAGGCGATCTTCTACAAGCAAGTCAAAACGCTTCATCTGGATCTCAACGGCCGGTCAGCGATAAATACCGATGACGCAGAGATGAGCGGATTGTCGGTGCCAGTGCTGGTGCGGGTCTACCAGTTGAAGGACAACAAGGTGTTGGAGAACGCCCGCTATGACGATCTGCTAAGCCAGGGGGAGCGTGTGCTTCGCGATGACCTGCTCGATGAACGCGTGGTGGTGATCAAGCCCGGTGAGGCGGCGCAGCTGAGTACCCCCCTGCAAAGCGACGCTCGGTACGTTGCGGTGGTTGCTCTGTTCCGAAGTCCAGACGTTATCGAAAATACGTGGCGCGTTGTCTTGCAGCGGGATGACCTCGAACCGGATCAGGCCAGAGTGCTCGAATTGGGCAATAACCGATTGACGCTCCGACAGCGCGTGGAGGGCTGACGCATGCCTGAAGCCAGCCCTTCTCTTTACGAAATCCTGTTGCAGAACTTCCGCGGTGAGCTAGCGCTGGACCAGGTGAATGAAGATGACCGGCTGACCCTCTCGGTGCTGGACAACATTCAGCGCATTCTCAATAGCCGAGCAGGTTCACTCTCGCATCTGCCCGACTATGGCTTGCCGGACATGGGCACGGTGCTGCAAGGGCTACCGGCTTCAGCCCATGGCTTGATGAACGACATCGCACGAACGTTGCGCCGCTATGAGCCACGGCTGGCCCAGGTGAGCGTTCAGCTGTTACCTCAGTCTCGTCCTGGGCACCTTGAATACGCCCTTGACGTGCTCATCAAGGGCGGCGGCAAGGCGTCTTTTGGAACCACGCTTGGCATTGACGGCAGGGTAGTGGTGCGACACCTCAAGCAGGAACGCTACCTTCCCATGCAATAGAACTAACAGGGGGCCAGATGACGGCGCGTTTTGAAATGCGTGTTCGCTTGGGTGGGAATCCGGGCAACTTTGATGAATACAGGATGTTGCTCGATGAGTTGGCGAAGCTCAATCACCCAGCCTGCCCAGATGTGGACTGGGCAAGCATTGAGGGACTGTCCTTGCGACTTTTCGAGCAGAACGGGGTTGAGCTGCAGACCGCTGTCGCGTTCGTACTCGCGCGTAGCTACCGCACCGGGCTGGCGGGCTTGACGGAAGGGTTGGCACTGCTTTCGTCACTCACCGAAGAGTGGTCGCGCGTATGGCCAGTGCAGGCGTCAGCTCGCATCGATCTCATCGCATGGTTGTTTACTCAGTTGCATCCAATGGTTCGTATGGTGGAGTGGGGCAGGTCAAGTTCGGCGGCGCTGAGCGAACTGATTGTCGAGTTGAACCGTCTTGAGCAGCGCTTGGGTCATGCGCCAGTGTATTCACTTCAGGTCTTCCGGAATCAGATCACCAGTGCCCTGCAACGAATGACCGGAGGCTGTGCTGTATCGATGCCGCTTGCGCTGCAGTCAGGGACGACGGCAACTGAGCCATCTGTCACTCCTCGATTTGCCGCTGTAGCGGCTCCGCTTTCTACTTACAGATTTGTAGTCCGGCCTTCGCTGCAGAAGCGTGCTGTATTACCGTGGCTGCTGACGTTACTGGTCACGATCGCTTTCACAGGATGGTTGGGATGGCAAGCGTGGGAATCAAGACAAACCCACGACTCTTTGACGCCCGAGCCAGTCCAGCTCGACAGCCTGAACCTGTTCGATCCGGGCAGTGCCGACCTTAAGCCCGGCTCAACCAAACTATTGATCAATGCTCTGGTTGGTATCAAAGCCCAGCCTGGCTGGCTGATCGTTATTTCCGGACATGCGGATTCGCAAGGGGATGCCGTCAAGAATCTCGAGCTTTCTCGTGCCCGTGCTTCTGCTGTTCGCGACTGGATGCAACGCATGGGCGATATTCCGGACAGTTGCTTTGCCGTTCAAGGTGTTGCTGCCAGTCAACCGGTTAACAGCAACGATACCTTGGTAGGGCGAGCAGAAAATCGTCGGGTGGACATTCGGTTGGTGCCTGAAAGTCGTGCATGCGGCGAGCTGGACGCTGGAGACCGTTCGCTTCGAAAAAATGAGACTGCGTGATGATGGCCCCGTGAGCTGATCGCCAGCAATCACCCGCCCGCACGTCCCCCTCACTCACTGCATTGCCGCCCCCAAAGTTGCGCCGACAGCAGTTGCAAGCGTTCGGCCTGGCTGGCGACATGCGCCGCCGTGCTGCGGCTCTGGCTGCTGGCCTGCACACTTTTGTGAGTGGTCTGGCTGATATCCGCCAGGCTGCACTGGATGCTGTCACCCACCGCGCTTTGCTGTTCCACTGCCGCTGCGATCTGCACGCTCATGCCGCTGATCTCGTCGACGCGCTGGGTGATCCCGTCCAGCGCCCGGGCGGCCAGCTGCGCCTGTTCGACACTGACCTCGGCCTGGCTGTGGCTGCGCTGCATCGCAAGCACGGCATCACCCGTGGAGCGGCGCAAGGTGTCGATGGTGCCCTGGATGTGCGCGGTCGATTGCTGGGTGCGCGAAGCCAGCCCGCGCACCTCGTCGGCGACCACGGCGAAACCCCGGCCGGCCTCGCCGGCGCGAGCCGCCTCGATGGCGGCGTTGAGGGCGAGCAAGTTGGTCTGTTCGGCGATGCTTTGAATGACCTCGAGGACCCGGTCGATTTCATTGCCGTGCTGTTCCAGCTGATGAATCACCGCGCTGGTCTGTTGCACCTCGCTGGCGAGGCTATCGATGTGCTGGCGGGTTTGTTCGACCAGTTGCTGGCCGCGGTCCGACGCCTGATTGGCCAGGTTCGCCGCGCTGGCGGTGAGCTGCGCGTTGCGCGCCACTTCCTGCACGCTGCTGGCCATCTGGCTTACCGCGCTGGCCACCTGGGCGGTGTCCCCCTGCTGGCGCAGGGCCGCGTCATTGTTGCTGTCCACCGCAGCGACCAGCGCTTCGGCTTCCTGGCTCAACTGGCGGGACGAGTCGGCAATGCGCCCGACGATTGCCCGGGTTTCGGCTTCGAGCATCTGCAGGGCGAAATCGACCTGGCCGAACTGATCGCGGCGGCCGCTGTAAAGTATCTGGCTCAGTGGGTTGTCGGCGATGTTCGCGGCTTTGCGGGCAAGGGCGTCGAGCGGGCGCAGGTTGTAGCGCAACACAGCGCCGAGCGACACGCTCAGTAACAGCGTGCCGAGCGCGGCATGGCCCCAGGGTAACGCGCCCAGCAGGACCAAGGCAGTGAAGCCCAGCAGGTTGATGCCGCTGCCGAGCAGCGCCAGGCGCATGCCGACAGGCAGCCGTGACAGGCGCAGGCAGCGGGCCTTTTTACCACTGCGCAGCTGCGTATAGAGCTGTTCGGCAACATCCACCAGGGCTTTCGCCGGCAGCGTGCGGACCGATTGGTATTCTACGGTTTCGCCATTGCGCTGCATCGGCGTGACGTAGGCGCTGACCCAGTAGTGGTCACCATTCTTGCAGCGATTCTTTACCAACCCCATCCACGAGCGCCCGGCCTTGAGTGTCTGCCACAGGTGCGCGAAGGCCTCCGGCGGCATGTCCGGGTGACGCACGATATTGTGGTTGACGCCAAGCAACTCGCTCTCACTGAAGCCGCTGATGTTGATGAAGTCCGGGTTGACGTAGGTAATGGCGCCCTTGGGGTCGGTCGTTGAAAGAATGTTCGCATTGGCACTGAACTCGACTGCACGACCACTGACCGGAAGATTGATTTTCATTGTTTTTCTCCTGAGCTGAAGGGCACCCATTGGGCCACTGCGCTCCCTTCGAAACAGTGTTCCGCGCTGAGCAGAGGGTGTATTCGGGCGGCGGGTTGCGGCCGGCTGAACCAGTAGCCCTGGGCGTAATGGCAGCCTTCGCCCATGACGAATTCCAGTTGCGTCGGCGTCTCGATGCCTTCGGCCACGACCTCCAGGCCAAGGCTGCGGCCCAGGCCAATGATCGCCTGGCTGATCGCGCGCTGTTTGTTATCGCACGGCACGCCGTTGACGAAGCTTTTGTCCAGTTTGAGGATGTGCAGCGGAAAGCGCGTGAGGTAGCCAAGCGAGGAGTAACCCGTGCCGAAATCGTCCAGCGCCAGCAACACGCCCAGGCTGGACAATTCATGCAGGCAGGCCAGGGTGTCCATGTCGTCATGCATCATCTGGCTTTCGGTGATTTCCAGGATCAGGCTGGCTGGCGGCAGGCCGCTTTCCTGCAGGATGTCGATCAGCCGAAGGGTGAAATCGGCTTGTTGCAGCTGGGTACTGGAAATGTTCACCGAGCAGCGCAGGCGCTCATGCCCGGCCAGTTGCCACAGCCGGGTCTGCTGGCAGGCCTGGCGCAGTACCCATTCGCCGACGCGAATGATCTCCCCCGATTCTTCCAGCGCCGGGATGAACTCCAGTGGCGAGATCAGCCGTTCGCCATGGCGCCAGCGCAGCAGGGCTTCGACCCCGGTCACCTGCGGCGTACCTTGCGCAAGGCGATAGATCGGTTGGTAATACAGTTCGAATTCGTTGCGTTGCAAGGCCTGGCCTAGCGCCGACTCCAGTTCCAGATGCTGCTGTGCGGTGTCCTGCAGGGTTTCGTCGTAATGGGCGAACCGCGCCTTGCCGGCAGACTTGGCCCGGTAAAGGGCAAGGTCGGCGGCCTGCAGAACATCCAGGGCTTTGCCATGGTCATGCAATGGCGCGATGCCGATGCTGGCACTGACCACCAGGGTGCGACCGTCTACCTGCAGCGGCCGATGGAGGTTGTCGAGGATGCGCTGGGAAACCTGCTCGGCGTCGCGGTCGCAGGTCAAATCATGCAGCAGGACGATGAATTCGTCGCCGCCGAAGCGGAACAGCTGATCGGTGGGGCGCAGCGAGTCCTTCAGGCGCAAGGCCACTTCCACCAGCACCCGATCACCGACGTTGTGGCCGAGGCTGTCGTTGATCAGCTTGAAGCGGTCCAGGTCGATGAACAGCAGCGCCTCGTAGTCACCGCCCTGGCGCGGCTTCATGATGGTTTTCTGCATCTGCTCATCGAGCCGGATGCGGTTGGCCAGGCCGGTCAACGGGTCATGCTGGGCGGTATGTTTAAGGCGTTGCTCGGCATCCTTGCGCGCACTGATATCGGTCTGCGAACCGGCCATGCGCAGCTCGCCAGGTGTGGTCACCTCAGCGACCCCTCGCGCCAGCACCCAGAGGTAGTCACCGTTGTTCTTGCGGATGCGGTATTCATGGTGAACGGAGGATGTCAGCCCTTGCAGATGGGCGTCGATGGCATGGCGAAAGTCCGGCAGGTCGTCCGGGTGCACGCGCAGGAACCAACTGGAACTGCTCTCGCCGATGCTGTCGCGGCTGAGGCCGAGCATGCTTGCCCAGCGCTCCGAAACGTAAAGCCGATCCTGGTCGACATGCCAGTCCCACAGCCCGTCGTTGGCCCCGCGCAGCGCACGGGCGAAGCGCGCCTCGCTGTCCTCCAGCGCCTTGTGCTGGGCCGCACTGTAGGTATCGATGGCCAGCGTCATGTCGAAGAACACGGCCTTCAACAGGCTTGAATAAAGCGTGGCTGCCGTGCTGTCGCCAAACACGCTTTCCAGCATGGCTTCGAGGTACAGGCGATAGCTGCCGAGGTACCACTTCAGCTCCAGGCCGATCTGCTGGTGGATCACCCCGATGCGCAGGCGGCCGTTGACGTAGGTTTCGTCGTAGGGGCCGCCCCACAGACACTGGTAATACTCAGCCTGGCTCTGTTTCAGGCGGGCGGTGACTTCCGGCGTGCGCAGCAGCGCCGACGGCGTGGCGAACTGCGCAAGATGACGGTACAGGCGATCGACGAAGGCCTGCTGCGCCGTGGCCATGCACGGCGCAGCTGCGGCCAGTCGCTCGGCATCGTCGGTGCTCCATTCGAGGAAGCGAAAGCGTTCGACGATCTCCGCCGGGTCGAGACGGATTCGCTTGATGAGTTCCTCGAGGTCTTTTGTCACCTTCATTCGCATCCCCGATATTGATGAAGATTGCTTTCTGCAGAACAAAAAAAAGCGCCGTGGCAACACGTTCCGGTCAAGAACGTGTTGCCACGGCGCTTCGTCTTTCAGGCCTGATATCCTGCTCGGCAAAGCGGGTTCCCGCAGGGCGGAACCGGATGGTGGCGTATTCACATCATTGCGGATCTTCCGACAATTTATCCAGCAATGCAACCAAGCGCCGACGTAGCAGCCCCAGCTCGCGGGACTTGAACGCGTGGCGGGTCTGTTCGAGTACTTCGGTTGCATCCAGCAATGCGGCCTGTACCTGCCCAGCCGTGCCCATTTGTGCTGCGCCGAACCAGCGGCAGAGCGGTACGGCCCGGCATGTGCCAGGTGCGCTTAACACTTCGCAATCAGGTGCGATAGGCGCCAACACGTGGCGCAGTTGATCGGCCAGTTCAAGATCGTTGCAGATAATTCTGGTGGCCTGGTTGGACTCGCTCATCAAACGGCATTCCCCAATGTTTGGTGTGCTGTTTACAGCAGGGTCTGCGGTTTTTTATTGATGCAAATCAGTGCTGAAAGCTTTCAAGTTGCCCTCTGTCCGAGGTGACTCCGATAGCCTACTGATATGCCCTTCGCGAGGGCTGATCAATGCCCATGCTTCGTGGCTGCCGTTCAAGACAAGCTGTAGGGCACACGGCAAGCCTGTCTGCCCGAAATCAATGGGCCAGGCCCTGATTGCATTCAGCCAAGCAAGTCGGGGCGCAGCGTGGGTCCAATAATCATGACTGAGTGGCTCCAGACCTGAGACGCATGCTGGCCTTCGGCGAAGCGAGGAAAAGCTGCAGCTAACCCAACCTCAGGAGCCCGGCCCGCAAGTGATGAACAGTCGACACCGTGGATCGTGGCTGACGTTGGCTGCGCCCGGAACAAAGATGCTGAAGCAATCGCACCAGTGGCCAACATCTATGAAAGGGATCCGCTTGAAGAAAATCTGACCTCCTGCTCGAGTGCCGCGACCCAATGTTGCTTTAAAATTGAATCACTCAATCGAGCGAGTTTGCGTTTTAATCGTTGGTTTGGCGCGTGTTAGACGCCTCGCGAGCAATTAGATACGTCATCTGTAAGTGTTGCGGTAAAATTCCCTACAACATCATCAGAAATATCGCTGCCTTCGTCGGCTTGTGCTTCTTCCGGATCTCGCTATTATTAGGCGTGTCGCAATTTCGCGGCATTTGTATATAGACTAAGATATGAAACCTATCAAGATGGAATCTGTAAAGCTGGCAAACCTGGCTCTTCTGGTGAAGAGGGCTAAATAAGCTTTAATCAGAAAACACCGAAGCGCAGTGCCGGCCTGCGCTTTGGTTAGGAGGGGTATATGATAAGTAAGGACTGCTTTTTTTTCTTTAGGTAATGCGCTGATTTGTTGGGATTTCAAGCGGCATAAGCAATATCAACTTTCGGCGGAGCATGCGCATCGGTTGGTTTCAATAATTTATAATCAGGCGTTCAATGATTCAAATGACGCTGTGGCTCAAGATTTAAAGCGCTGTAAGGTGATTTTGGATTCTGATGAAGGTGATGCCGCCTGGGGGTGGGATATTCTTTCAAGGATTTTTCATTTTGGGACCAAAGATATTGTGCTGGAAAATCAGCCAGCCAGCGAGCAGTAATGGGCTGCTCAATACTTGCAGCATTGTAATGAAGTCCTGGATGAAACGTCACCTGTTGAACAATTTTGCGGTGCCGGAAGTGGTATCCGATTACCTGATTTGTGCGCTACTGATGAGTTGGATGAACTGTTCGCACAGCGTGCAACTGTAAGAGCATTTCATCAGTTATCAATTCCCTTGGCTGAGTTGGGGCGGATCTTACATCATACATAGGCTTTGTTGAGGGTCGAAAATTTTCTAGCTTGGAAGGAGGCGTTGAGCAGTTCTCCGAGCGTCGGAGTAGTCCCTCAGCCGGTGGCCTAAACTCTACTGGAGGCTATGTATATGTAGCTAATGTCCAAGGGTTGGAGCCGGGAATATATTACTATGACCCTCAACATCATCAGTTGCATTGGCGCAGCCAGTTGGCAACTAGGCTCGGCGATTTGATTTCAGGGCAGCATTTCGCTAACGATATACCGATGGGACTGTTTTTGACCTCCAGGTTCGATAAGTTGTGGTGGAAATACCAACATTCGCGCGCTTATCGGATGGCATTGATAGAGATTGGCCATGTAGCTCAGACGTTCCAGTTGGCGGCCACTGCCCGTAGAATGAAAACATGGTTGACTGGCGCGCTGAATGAATCCTTAATCGAACCGTTACTCAAGTTTGAAAATCCTAATGAACAGGTAATTTTTTTTGTCGGATGCGGTTATAGCGATGGCTCAACAATTCCGATGCACGACCGGGACAACGCTGGTGCGTCCTGCTGCAACGACCCAAGCCTTGGCGCGTTACCCGCAGCAGGCTGGCGCAGCAGCTTCGCTCAACACGACCTTGCTGTTTGCGGGCGGTGGTTTGGCTGGCAGCGTTGTTGCGGGTATCGAAAGTGGGCTGCCGCTGAGCTTGGGGCTGCTGTTTCTGAGCGTCAGTTCATGTGGATGGCTGTTGCTTGCCTGCATCAAGGACAATGAGCTGCAGCGTTGCTGACCGTTGATCAGGCCCAGTAACCGAACAGTAGCAACGCCGCCACGCCTAGCCCGACCGCAACCGAACAGCCGCCCAACGACAGCGCCGCCCGACCTTGTCGGTACCAGCCGTCATGGCCCAGTTGCCTTGCCGCTGGCAACAGGCTGCGCCAGCGCAGTTCCGTTTGCTGAAACGCCTGCAGGTTGGCCGGGGCTGCATCCAGCCAGCGGCGGAAGTCGATGCGCTCGCAGGCGGTCACCCGTGGGCTTTGCAACCGCATATACCATTGCTCGGCAACACTGGCCAGCACATCGTGGCGCGAGTGGCCGGCCTGCAGTGCCTGCGCCATATGCCGCTCGATGCTTGCCAATGGCAGGTCGAGGCGGGTGGCGATGCTGGCGAAGTCCAGCTGGTCGAGGCGGTTGAGCAGGAACACTTGCTGTACCCGTCGCGGCAGGCGCTTCAGCGCATGCAGCAAGGCATCGTCGGCAAGGTGTTCGGCAGCAGCGGCCGGGTGTTCAAGGGGCAGCAGCAGACGGGCCATGAACAGCTCCTTGTTCTATCAGGGGAGGAAGGTGGGGGCATCTTCCGTGATGCGTGATCAGCGTAGGTGAAACGAGATTGATTCTCAAGTGCTGATTGCGCAAAATTTTGTAATGAACATTCACGGCCTGAAACACCTTTGCTATCATGCGCGCCATTCACGATCTTCATTAGCCTGAAGAGCCAAAAAAAAGACCCAGCAAAAAGCTGGGTCAAAAACCGTGATTAGCCTGATGAGGAGATAATCTGAGAGCGACCTAAGCTCCAGGTTATCCAGCGGATCTTGCGATCAGCTGAGTGCAATAATAATCGTTATCATTTGCCAGTCAAATGAATTTTCGTTGCTCCGGTAAAAAAATATTACCGCTGCGCTTCCTTGTCCCGGCAATCGGGGCCTTTGCCGTTACCCGGCCATCACGTTCTCTCCCTTCTTTTCCGCTAACCCGCCTCCCCGATGCGTTTGTGCTCCAGCAGCGCGCGCGCCATGTCCATCATGTGCATCAGGGCGAAGGTCAGTTCGCGCTGGCTGCCGTGCTGGTGGGTGGCGGTTTCCTGGGCAGTAGCGGCGGCGCAGCGCAGTAGGGCGATTGCGTGCTCCTGGGCCTGCGCGCTGGTCACGCCATCGTGCAGGGTCCAGATCTGGTTATCCAGGGTAGGGCGCGGCGGGTTGGGGTTGAGGTAGTAATCGAGGGCGCGGCGGGCTGCTTCGCTGTCGAGATCTGTTTCGTCGTTTTTCGGTTGTTTCATCGCAGTACCTTCTGATTTCCCTTCAAGCACACTGGAATTGCAGGATAGGTCAATCTGTACTTTCTATTGACAAATAAATAATTCAGATTGTGTATTGCTGTGATCAATACAGTCCGTATTGTTGCCGCTCATGGAAAACTGGAACGCATTTCTCAAGCGCTACAAGCGCGAACACAATCTCAGTCAGCTCAAGCTGGCCGAACGATTGGGCATGACTCAGGGCGGAGTAGGTCATTGGTTGCGCGGTACGCGGCGGCCGACGCTGGAAACCATCAACGAAAAGCTCGAAAAGCTTGGGCTGGTGTTTCTGGAAGCTCAAGTCATGGTGGTGGAGCGCGATGTAGTACGTGAATCTCCTGGTCACTATGCCGCCGAGCAGCCGGTGTCTGCCGAAGCGCTGCTTTACGCAAGCTTTCGCTTCCCGGTGCTTAGCTGGGCTGACTTGCAGGGACCTCTGCCAGAAAAAAACAAGAGCCACGAACAGACTGACTATATGCCCGCAGGTAATGCGTTCTGGCTGGTGGTGGAAAACGACTCGATGAACGCTTCCAGTGGCAGGAGTGTGCCTGAGGGGATGCGGGTGCTGGTGGATACAGGCCTGCCTGCCGAGCCAGGCAGGCTGGTGATTGCACGGCAGCCTGGGCGGCCGGCAGTGTTACGGCAGTTGGTCGAGGAGGGCGGTGACAAGATGCTCAAACCGCTGAATACGCGTTATCCGACTGTTCTTTGTGAAGAAGGCTGCGAGTTCCTGGGCGTTGTCGTGCGGGTGCACGGGGCCTTCTAGATGGCCGGGGCTGCTGTGCAGCCCTTTCGCGACGCAAGGCCGCTCCCACGACAGCTTGCAACCCAGCCCGAGAGCGAGTCGCTTACCCTGTGGGAGCGGGTTTACCCGCGAAGAATGCAACGCGGTATCTGGCACCGGCTTCGCCGGTGTTCGCGGCTGAAGCCGCTCCCACAGGTACAGCGTAAGCCCGACCGGCATTTTTCCCGGTCGGAGCGGCCCCGCTACGGCTATTCCGCCAACTCGACCAGCACCGTCCCTTCGCTGACCATATCCCCTTCCTGGCAGAACAGTGCCTTCACTGTCCCGGCATGCGGCGCACGGATGCTGTGCTCCATTTTCATGGCTTCCAGCACCACCAGCGGCGTACCTGCTTCCACCAGCTGCCCGGGCGCCACCAGCACCCGCACGATGCTGCCGTTCATGGGGGCACCCAGGCCGCCCTGGTGGCTGTGGCTGGCCTCGGCTTCGGCAATCGGGTCGAAGGCTTCGATAGCATGCATCTCGCCCTCCCACTGCAGGTACAGCGTGCCACCCCGGCGCATCGCCAGGTGCTGGCGCCGCACACCATCGTGCTCATGCACCAGCTGCTCGCCGCGCAATTGCCAGGTAGACGCGGCGCTGCGCTCCAGGGCAACCGCCTGGTCCTGGCCGGCGCTCAGCAGATGCAGGCTGCTGCGCGCAGGCAAGCCCAGGCGCAGGCCGTTGCGCTCGGCCCAGGGGGAGTCACGGTCGTCCTCGCGCTGTTGCCCGCCCTGGCCTTGCAGCCAGGCCTCGGCGGCCGCTTCCCAGAAGCTGGCGGGCAACACGTGTGGCGCTGGCAGCAGAACCTGCTGGTGACGCGGAATGAAGCCGGTATCCAGCTCTGCAGCAGCAAATGCGGGATGCGCCAGAATGCGCCGCAGGAAGGCGATGTTGGTCTTCAGCCCGCCAATGGCAAATTCGTCCAGCATCGCCAGCAAGCGCAGGCGTGCCTGTTCGCGGTCTTCGCCCCAGGCGATCAGCTTGCCCAGCATCGGGTCGTAGAACGGCGACACCACATCGCCTTCGCTGACCCCGCTGTCCACCCGCCGGCCGTCGCCAGGCGCCGACTCACGGTACAGCGTCAGCCTGCCGGTCGCGGGCAGGAATTCATTGGCCGGGTCCTCGGCATACAGGCGCACTTCGATGGCATGGCCGATCAGTGGCACCTGCGCCTGGGTGATCGGCAGCGCCTCGCCGCAGGCCACGCGGATCTGCCAGGCCACCAGGTCGAGCCCGGTGATGGCCTCGGTAACCGGGTGCTCCACCTGCAAGCGCGTGTTCATCTCCATGAAGAAGAACTCGCCGCGGGCATCGAGCAGAAACTCCACGGTGCCGGCGCCCACGTAGCCGATGGCCTGGGCCGCGCGTACCGCCGCCTCGCCCATGGCCTGGCGCAGTTCCGGTGACAGACCCGGGGCGGGGGCTTCTTCGACCACTTTCTGGTGCCGACGCTGGATCGAGCAGTCGCGCTCGTTCAGGTACAGGCAGTTGCCGTGCTGGTCGGCAAACACCTGGATCTCCACGTGGCGCGGCTTGAGCACGTACTTTTCCACCAGCATGCGGGCATCGCCGAACGACGCCTGCGCTTCACGCTGGGCAGAGGCCAGGGCGTCAGCCAGCTGGCTTTCCTCTTCGACCACTTTCATGCCCTTGCCACCGCCGCCGGCGCTGGCCTTGAGCAGCACCGGGTAACCGATGCGTTCAGCGGCGGCGCGGAAGGTGTCCAGGTCCTGGGCTTCGCCGTGGTAACCCGGCACCAGCGGCACGCCAGCGGCTTCCATCAATGCCTTGGCGGCCGACTTGCTGCCCATGGCGTCGATGGCGCTGGCCGGCGGGCCGAGGAAGATCAGCCCGGCCTGTTCGATGGCGCGGGCAAAACCGGCGTTCTCGGACAGGAAACCATAGCCCGGGTGGATGGCCTGGGCGCCGCTGGCCTTGGCCGCGGCCAGCAGCTTGTCGATCAGCAGGTAGCTGTCGGCGGCCTTGGTGCCGCCGAGGTCGACGCAGATATCGGCTTCGCGGCTGTGCCGCGCGTCACGGTCGGTGGCGCTGTGCACGGCGACGGTGGTCAGGCCCATGGCCTTGGCGGTGCGCATCACCCGGCAGGCGATTTCGCCGCGGTTGGCAACCAGCAGGGTGGTCAAAGCGGGGCGGCTCATGGGCGCGGCTCCTTCTTGTCATCGGTTTGCCAGGCGGGGCGGCGTTTTTCCAGGAAGGCGCGCAGGCCCTCCTGGCCTTCGGCGCTGACGCGGATGCGGGCGATGGTGTTTTCGCAGTAGCGGCGCAGGGCCGGGCTGAGTTCGCCGTCGTCCACTTCGCGCAGCAGGTCCTTGGTGGCGCGCAGCGCTTGCGGGCTGTTCTGCAGCAGGTTGTCGACCCAGGCTTCGACCTGGGCGTCCAGTTCGCTGGCCGGGTAGACCTCGGCCAGCAGGCCCAGGTCGCGGGCGCGTACGCCGCTGAAACGCTCGGCGCTGAGCGCATAGCGGCGCGCGGCGCGCTCACCGATGGCCTTGACCACGAACGGGCTGATCACCGCCGGGGCGAGGCCGATGCGCACTTCCGACAGGCACAGCTGGGCGTCTTCGGCGCCGATCGCCATATCGCAGCAGCTGATCAGGCCCAGTGCGCCGCCAAAGGCCGCGCCTTGCACCACCGCCAGGGTCGGCGCCTTGAAGCGGTGCAGGGCGTACATCAGTTCGCCCAGCTCGCGGGCATCATCCAGGTTGGTGTTGAAGTCCAGCTGCGCCGATTGCTGCATCCAGGCCAGGTCGGCGCCGGCGCTGAAATGCCGGCCACGCCCGCGCAGCAGCAGGAAGCGCAGGCTGGCTTCCTCGGCCAGCTGGTCGAGGGCGACGATCAGTTCGCGGATCATCAAGGCGTTGAAGGCGTTGTTCTTGTCCTCGCGGCTCAGCCACAGGGTGGCAAAGCCGCGCGGGTCGCGGGTCACTTCGAGGGTGCTGAAATCGCTCATGGGTCACATCCGGAAAATGCCGAAGCGGCTCTGTTCGATCGGCGCGTTCAACGCGGCAGACAACGCCAGGCCGAGCACGTCGCGGGTCTGTGCCGGGTCGATGACACCGTCGTCCCACAGGCGCGCGCTGGAGTAGTACGGGTGGCCCTGATGCTCGTACTGGTCGAGGATCGGCTGCTTGAGCCTGGCTTCGTCTTCCGCGCTGAACGGCTGGCCGCTGCGTTCGCTCTGCTCGCGCTTGACCTGGGCCAGCACGCCGGCGGCCTGCTCGGCGCCCATCACGCCGATCCGCGCGTTGGGCCACATCCACAGGAAGCGCGGGTCGTAGGCCCGGCCGCACATGCCATAGTTGCCGGCACCAAAGCTGCCGCCGATGATCACCGTGAACTTCGGCACCTGGGCGCAGGCCACGGCGGTGACCAGCTTGGCGCCGTGCTTGGCGATGCCGCCTTCTTCGTACTTCTTGCCCACCATGAAGCCGGTGATGTTTTGCAGGAACAGCAGGGGGATGCCGCGCTGGCAGGCCAGCTCGATGAAGTGCGCACCTTTTTGCGCGGCCTCGGCGAACAGGATGCCGTTGTTGGCCAGGATCGCCACCGGGTAGCCGTGCAGATGGGCGAAACCGCACACCAGGGTGGTGCCGAACAACGCCTTGAATTCATCGAACAGCGAACCGTCCACCAGGCGCGCGATCACCTCGCGCACATCGAACGGTTGCTTGGCATCGGCCGGCACCACGCCGTACAGCTCGTCGGCGGCATACAGCGGCGCGACTGGCGCCAGGCGCTGCAGCTTGCCCAGTTTGTGCCAGTTGAGGTTGGCCACGCTGCGCCGGGCCAGGGCCAGGGCATGCTCGTCGTTGTCGGCATAGTGGTCGGCCACGCCGCTGGTGCGGCAGTGCACATCGGCGCCGCCAAGGTCCTCGGCGCTGACTACTTCACCGGTGGCGGCTTTGACCAGCGGCGGGCCGGCAAGGAAGATGGTCGCCTGCTGGCGCACCATGATCGCTTCGTCGGCCATCGCCGGCACGTAGGCGCCGCCAGCGGTGCACGAGCCCATCACCACGGCGATCTGCGGAATGCCCTGGGCGCTCATGTTGGCCTGGTTGAAGAAGATCCGCCCGAAATGCTCGCGGTCGGGGAACACTTCATCCTGGCGCGGCAGGTTGGCACCGCCGGAATCCACCAGGTAGATGCACGGCAGGCGGTTCTGCAGGGCGATGGTCTGCGCACGCAGGTGCTTTTTCACCGTCAGCGGGTAGTACGAACCGCCTTTGACCGTGGCGTCGTTGGCCACGATCATGCATTCCACGCCTTCGACCCGGCCGATGCCGGCGATCACGCCCGCAGCGGGTACGTCTTCGCCATACACCTCATGGGCGGCCAACTGGCCGATTTCGAGGAACGGCGAGCCCGGGTCCAGCAGTCGGTCGATGCGTTCGCGTGGCAGCAGCTTGCCGCGCGAGGTGTGCCGCTCCTGGGCCTTGGGCCCGCCGCCCTGGGCCACCTGGGCGAGCAGGCCGCGCAGGGCCTGGACCTGTTCGAGCATGGCCGCGCGGTTGTCGGCGAACTCCGCCGAACGCGGGTTGATCTGGGTATGCAAGGTAGCCATGTGCGCCCGTCCTTTATGTTCAGCGGGTTTCGTTGAACAGTTCGCGGCCGATCAGCATCCGGCGGATTTCGCTGGTGCCGGCACCGATCTCGTACAGCTTGGCGTCGCGCAGCAGGCGGCCTGCCGGGAATTCGTTGATATAGCCGTTGCCGCCGAGAATCTGGATGGCCTCCAGGGCCATCTGGGTGGCGCGTTCGGCGGTGTACAGGATCACCCCGGCGGCGTCCTTGCGGGTGGTCTCGCCACGGTCGCAGGCCTGGGCCACGGCATACAGGTAGGCGCGGCTGGCGTTGAGCTGGGTATACATGTCGGCGATCTTGCCCTGGATCAGCTGGAACTCGCCGATGCTCTGGCCGAATTGCTTGCGGTCGTGGATGTACGGCACCACCAGGTCCATGCAGCTTTGCATGATGCCGGTCGGGCCGCCGGACAGCACCACACGCTCGTAGTCCAGGCCGCTCATCAGCACGCGTACGCCGCCGTTGAGCTGGCCGAGGATGTTTTCCTGCGGCACTTCGACGTCGTCGAAGAACAGCTCGCAGGTATTGGAGCCGCGCATGCCCAGCTTGTCGAACTTGTTGCTGCGGCTGAAGCCTTTCCAGTCGCGTTCGACGATGAACGCGGTGATGCCGTGGGCGCCCCTGTCCAGGTCGGTCTTGGCGTAGATCACGTAGGTGTTGGCGTCTGGGCCGTTGGTGATCCAGGTCTTGCTGCCGTTGAGCACGTAATGATCGCCGCGTTGCTCGGCGCGCAGCTTCATCGACACCACATCGGAGCCGGCATTCGGCTCGCTCATGGCCAGGGCGCCGATGTGCTCCCCGCTGATCAGCTTGGGCAGGTACTTGAGCTTCTGCTCGTGGCTGCCGTTGCGGTTGATCTGGTTGACGCAGAGGTTGGAGTGGGCCCCGTAGGACAGCGCCACCGAGGCCGAGCCACGGCTGATTTCTTCCATCGACACCACGTGGGCCAGGTAGCCCAGGCCGGCGCCGCCGTACTCTTCCGGCACGGTGATGCCGAGCAGGCCCATGTCACCGAATTTGCGCCACATGTCGGCGGGGAACAGGTTGTCGTGGTCGATTTGCGCGGCGCGTGGCGCCAGTTCGGCGGCGACGAAGGTGCGCACCTGGTCACGGAGCATGTCGATGGTTTCGCCCAGGGCGAAGTTCAGGGAGGGGTAATGCATGCTGGGGCACCTTGTTGTTCTTGAAATTGGGTAACACCGTAGCTCAAGGGCTATCACCAGCCCTGTGGGAGCGGGTTTACCCGCGAATGCGTCAGCAGGGCCACCGTCATTGCCTGGATGACCGCATTCGCGGGTGAACCCGCTCCCACAGGGGCGGTGGTACGCCGACAAACCTGATGTCGTTTTCACCTTTACGTTAACGTAAGCCTGCATGCAGTCGCTGTCAATCGACTCATCACCTTTACGTAAACGTAAATCTGCGCCAGAGTATTCCCGCTTGCTTCAGCCGTGCCCAGAACAACCACAAGAAGGGACACTCATGAGTCAACCAAGCTATACCCGCGGTCGCCAGGACAAGCCCCTGCTGACCCAGACCATCGGCCAGGCCTTCGATGCCACCGTGGCCCGCTGTGCCGATGGCGAGGCCCTGGTGTCGCGCCACCAAGGCCTGCGCTACAGCTGGCGGCAGTTGGCCGAGCAGGTCGAGGTGCAGGCCCGCGCGCTGATGGCCCTGGGCGTGAACACCGGCGACCGGGTTGGCATCTGGTCGCCCAACTGCGCCGAGTGGTGCATCCTGCAGATTGCCAGTGCCAAGGTCGGTGCCATCCTGGTCAACATCAACCCGGCCTACCGCGTGGGCGAGCTGGAGTACGTACTGCGCCAGTCCGGCTGTCGCTGGCTGGTGTGTGCCGATGCTTTCAAGACGTCTGACTACCACGCCATGGTCCAGCAACTGGTGCCGGAACTGGCCAGCGCCAGCCCCGGTGAAATGGCCAGTGAGCGCCTGCCCGACCTGCGCGGTGTGGTCAGCCTGGCCGCCAATCCGCCGGCTGGCTTCCTGCCCTGGCAGGCGCTGGCCGAGTGGGCAGGGCAGACCTCCGTCGAGGCCTGCGCGAAACGCCAGCACAGCCTGCAGTTCGACCAGCCGGTGAACATCCAGTACACCTCCGGCACCACCGGTGCGCCAAAGGGCGCCACGCTCAGCCACTACAACATCCTCAACAACGGCTACATGGTCGGCGAAAGCCTGGGCCTGACCGCGCGCGACCGCATGGTGATCCCGGTGCCGCTGTACCATTGTTTCGGCATGGTCATGGCCAACCTCGGCTGCATCACCCACGGCAGCACCATGGTCTACCCCAACGACGCCTTCGACGCCGAACTCACCCTGCGCGCGGTGGCCGAAGAGCGCGCCAGCATTCTCTACGGCGTGCCGACCATGTTCATCGCCATGCTCGACCACCCGGCGCGCCCGCACATGGACCTGTCGACCCTGCGCAGCGGCATCATGGCCGGCGCCACCTGCCCGATCGAGGTGATGCGCCGGGTCATCCAGCAGTTGCACATGGCCGAAGTGCAGATCGCCTACGGCATGACCGAAACCAGCCCGGTGTCGCTGCAGACCGGCCCGGACGACGAACTGGAACTGCGCGTGACCACCGTCGGCCGCACCCAGCCGCAGCTGGAGAACAAGCTGGTGGACACCGACGGCTGCATCGTGCCGCGCGGCGAGATCGGCGAGTTGTGCACCCGCGGCTACAGCGTGATGCTCGGCTACTGGGACAACCCCCAGGCCACGGCGGATACCATCGACCCGGCCGGCTGGATGCATTCGGGCGACCTGGCGGTGATGGACGAGCACGGCTACGTGCGCATCGTCGGGCGCAACAAGGACATGATCATTCGTGGGGGCGAGAACATTTACCCGCGGGAGCTGGAAGAGTTCTTCTATACCCACCCGGCGGTGGCCGATGCGCAGGTGATCGGCATTCCGTGCAGCCGATATGGCGAAGAGATCGTGGCCTGGATCAAGCTGCACCCGGGGCACAGCGCCACGGCCGAGGAGTTGCAGGCGTGGTGCAAGGCGCGCATTGCGCACTACAAGGTGCCGCGGCATATCCGTTTCGTTGACGAGTACCCGATGACGGTGACCGGCAAGGTGCAGAAGTTCCGCATGCGCGAAATCAGTGTGGCGGAGCTTTCGGCTGTATCTGACGGTTGATTGGTTTGGTCTACCGGCCCTTTCGCGGGTAAACCCGCTCCCACAGGGGCCGCGCCAACCTCGAACGCGGCGCTGTACCTGTGGGAGCGGGTTTACCCGCGAAGAGGCCGGCCCGTCCAGCGCTGGATCCTGGTCTACCCTTAAGCCTTCACCGGTGGCTCCTGGTTCGGCGGGTCGCCCACCGTCGGCGGCACGGTCGGCTTGATCGGCAACTCGTCCGGGTCTTGCTCCGGCACGGGTGGCGGCAGGCTCGGGTCGTCGATGTTGGGATCGGGTGTTTCCGGTGGAATGGGAATGTTCATGGCCTGACCTCGCGTGGGTAATTGAAGAGGTGCTGCAGGCTTCGACCGCTGCCAGCGGCCGTTCGCTCAATTTTTTTGAACCCCCGCGCCTGCGCATGGCTCTGAACCCTTACCGCCACCAGCCCAAGGGAGCAAGGCCTGATGTCTTTGAACGAGCCCTTCGAAAGCGTGCCTATGGCCAATGACCACCCGGACCAGGGCATCAGCCTGTCCCAGGCCTTGCTGGCGCCGCGCATTGCCATCGAGGACACCCAGCCGGTGCTCGACGGCGGCCTGTTCGCGGCCAAGGCCATCAGCAACCAGCCCGTTGCAGTCAGCAGCAAGGTGTTCAGCGACGGCCACGACCGCATGGCGGTGGTGCTGAACTGGCGGCAGGCCGGTAGCCGGCGCGTGCACTGCGTGCCCATGACCTCGGCAGGCAATGACCTGTGGCTGGCCGAGTTCACCCCCACCGAAATCGGCCCGCACCTGTTCAGCATCGAGGCCTGGATCGACCCCTACGCCACCTATTGCTACGACCTGGAAAAAAAATACCAGGCCGGCGTCGATACCAGGCTCGAGCTCGAAGAAGGCCGGCTGCTGCTGGGCAAGGGCATCGAGCTGAGCGGCGGCGCCCTGCGCGACCAGTTGCAGGCACTTGCCGAGCGCCTGCCCACGCTCGATGACGACGACCAGGTGGCCCTGTTGCTGGGCGCCGAGGCCACGCGGCTGATGGGCGAGGCCGAGCACCGCAGCTACCTCACACGCAGCATCGAGTACCCGCTGGATGTGGACCGCCCGGCGGCCCAGTTCGCCAGCTGGTACGAGCTGTTCCCACGCTCTGTCACCGACCGCCCCGAGCGCCACGGCACCTTCAACGATGTGCATCAGCGCTTGCCGATGATCCGCGACATGGGCTTCGACGTGCTGTATTTCCCACCCATCCACCCGATTGGCACCCAGCACCGCAAGGGCCGCAACAACGCCTTGCAAGCGCAGCCTGGCGACCCCGGCAGCCCGTACGCCATTGGCAGCCCGGAGGGCGGCCACGAGGCCATTCACCCGCAGCTCGGCAGCCGTGAGGATTTCCGCCGGCTGGTGTCGGCTGCCGCCCAGCATGGCCTGGAAATCGCCCTGGACTTCGCCATCCAGTGCTCCCAGGACCACCCCTGGTTGAAGGAACACCCCGGCTGGTTCAGCTGGCGCCCGGACGGCACCATCCGCTATGCCGAGAACCCGCCGAAAAAGTACCAGGACATCGTCAACGTCGATTTCTACGCCCCCGATGCGGTGCCAGGCCTGTGGCTGGCCCTGCGCGATGTGGTGATCGGCTGGGTCGAGGAGGGCGTGAAAACCTTCCGCGTCGACAACCCGCACACTAAGCCGCTGCCGTTCTGGCAATGGCTGATCGCCAATGTGCGCAGCCAGTACCCGGACGTGATCTTCCTCGCCGAGGCCTTCACCAAGCCGGCGATGATGGCGCGCCTGGGCAAGGTCGGCTATGCCCAGAGCTATACCTACTTCACCTGGCGCAATACCAAGCAGGAGCTGCGCGAGTACTTCGAGCAGCTCAACCAGCCGCCGTGGAGCCAGTGCTACCGGCCCAACTTCTTCGTCAACACGCCGGATATCAACCCGTTCTTCCTGCAGCACTCCGGGCGTGCCGGCTTTCTCATTCGCGCAGCGCTGGCGACCATGGGCTCGGGCCTGTGGGGCATGTATTCGGGCTTCGAACTGTGCGAAGCGGCGGGCCTGCCGGGCAAGGAGGAATACCTGGATTCGGAGAAGTACGAGATTCGCCCGCGCGACTACAGCCAGCCGGGCAACATCGTCGCCGAGATCGCCCAGCTCAACCGCATTCGCCGGCAGAACCCGGCCTTGCAGACGCATCTGGGCGTGGCGTTCTTCAACTGCTGGAACGACAACATCCTGTACTTCGCCAAGCGCACGCCCGAGCGCGACAACTACATCCTGGTGGCGATCAGCCTCGACCCGCACAACGCCCAGGAGGCGCATTTCGAGTTGCCGCTGTGGGAGCTGGGGCTGGACGACAACGCCGAGACCCACGGCGAAGACCTGATGAACGGCCATCGCTGGTCGTGGTATGGCAAAACCCAGTTCATGCGTATCGAACCCTGGCACCAGCCGTTCGGGATCTGGCGCATCGAAAAGGCGCATTAACAGTCGCACGCTGTTCCCTGTGGGAGCGGGTTTACCCGCGAACACCGGCGAAGCCGGTGCCATACAACGAGTTGCCTGCTTCGCGGGTAAACCCGCTCCCACAGGACAGCACGCTAGCCCCAGAATGCTTTGAAAGGAGTCGCACATGGCCAAGCGTTCCCGCCCGACAGCCTTCATCGATGACCCGCTGTGGTACAAGGACGCCGTCATCTACCAGTTGCACGTCAAGTCGTTCTTCGATTCGAACAACGACGGCATCGGCGATTTCGCCGGCCTGATCAGCAAGCTCGACTACATCGCCGAGCTGGGCGTCAACACCCTGTGGCTGCTGCCTTTCTACCCTTCGCCACGGCGTGACGACGGCTATGACATCGCCGAATACAAGGCGGTGCACAGCGACTACGGCAACCTCGCCGATGCCCGCCGCTTCATCGCCGAGGCGCACAAGCGCGGCCTGCGGGTGATCACCGAGCTGGTCATCAACCACACCAGCGACCAGCACCCGTGGTTCCAGCGCGCCCGCCATGCCAAGCGCGGCAGCAAGGCCCGCGACTTCTACGTGTGGTCGGATGACGACCAGAAGTACGACGGCACGCGCATCATCTTCCTCGACACCGAGAAATCCAACTGGACCTGGGACCCGGTCGCCGGCCAATACTTCTGGCACCGCTTCTACTCGCACCAGCCCGACCTCAACTTCGACAACCCGCAAGTGCTCAAGGCGGTGATCGGGGTCATGCGTTTCTGGCTCGACCTGGGGGTCGATGGCCTGCGCCTGGACGCCATCCCGTACCTGATCGAGCGCGACGGCACCAACAACGAGAACCTTGCCGAAACCCACCAGGTGCTCAAGGCGATCCGCGCCGAAATCGACGCCAACTACCCCGACCGCATGCTGCTGGCCGAAGCCAACCAGTGGCCCGAAGACACCCGCCCATACTTCGGCGAAGGCGAGGGCGACGAATGCCACATGGCCTTCCACTTCCCGCTGATGCCGCGCATGTACATGGCCCTGGCCATGGAGGACCGTTTCCCGATCACCGACATCCTGCGCCAGACCCCGGAAATCCCCGCCAATTGCCAGTGGGCGATCTTCCTGCGCAACCACGATGAACTGACCCTGGAAATGGTCACCGACCGCGAGCGCGACTACCTGTGGAACTACTACGCCGAAGACCGCCGCGCGCGCATCAACCTGGGTATTCGCCGGCGCCTGGCGCCGCTGCTGCAGCGTGACCGGCGGCGCATCGAGCTGCTCACCAGCCTGCTGCTGTCGATGCCCGGTACGCCGACCCTGTATTACGGCGACGAACTGGGCATGGGCGACAACATCTACCTCGGTGACCGCGATGGCGTGCGCACGCCCATGCAATGGTCGCCGGACCGCAACGGCGGTTTCTCCCGTGCCGACCCGCAGCGCCTGGTGCTGCCGCCGATCATGGACCCGCTGTACGGTTACCAGACGGTCAACGTCGAGGCCCAGGCCAACGACCCGCACTCACTGCTCAACTGGACCCGGCGCATGCTGGCGGTACGCAAGCAGCAGAAGGCCTTCGGCCGCGGCAGCCTGCGCACCCTGACGCCGAACAACCGGCGCATCCTCGCCTACATCCGCGAGTACACCGACGCCGACGGCAACACCGAGGTCATCCTGTGCGTGGCCAACGTGTCCCGCGCCGCCCAGGCGGCTGAACTGGAATTGTCACAATACGCCGACAAAGTACCGGTGGAGATGCTCGGCGGCAGTGCCTTCCCGCCGATCGGCCAACTGCCGTTCCTGCTGACGTTGCCACCCTATGCCTTCTACTGGTTCCTGCTGGCTGAACACGACCGTATGCCCAGCTGGCACATCCAGGCCACCGAGGGGTTACCCGAATTGACCACACTGGTTCTGCGCAAACGCATGGAAGAGCTGCTGCAAGCGCCTTCCAGCGACACCCTGCAAGGCGCCATTCTGCCGCGCTACCTGCCCAAACGCCGCTGGTTCGCCGGCAAGGAAGGGCCGATCGACCAGGTGCGGTTGTGCTACGGCGTGCGTTTCGGCACCGCCACCACGCCGGTGCTGCTCAGTGAAATCGAGGTGGCCAGCGACGGTGTGGCGACCCGCTACCAACTGCCGTTCGGCCTGCTGCCCGAAGAGCAGATCAGCACCGCGTTGCCGCAGCAACTGGCCCTGGCGCGGGTGCGCCGCGCCCATCAGGTTGGCCTGATCACCGACGCCTTCGTCCTCGAACCGTTCATCCGTGCGGTGTTGCGCGCGTGCCAGGAGGGCCAGCAGCTGCCTTGTGGCAATGGCGAAGGCGAACTGCATTTCCAGGCCACGGCACAGCTGGCCGGCCTGGCATTGACCGACGACAGCCCGGTGCGCTACCTCAGCGCCGAGCAGTCCAACAGCTCGGTGGTGATTGGCGACCAGGTGGTGCTCAAGCTGATCCGCCGGGTCAACCCCGGCGTGCATCCGGAGCTTGAAATGAGCGCCTACCTGACCGCCGCCGGCTTTGCCAACATCTCGCCGCTGCTGGCCTGGGTCAGCCGGGTGGACGAGCAGGCAGAGCCGCACCTGCTGATGATCGCCCAGGGCTACCTGAGCAACCAGGGCGATGCCTGGGCCTGGACCCAGAACACCCTCGAGCGGGCGATCCGCGACCAGATGGAACCCACCAGCCTTGACGCCGAGGCCCACACCGACGCGTTGGCCGAACTCACCGGCTTTGCCGCCTTGCTCGGCCAGCGCCTGGGCGAGATGCACCTGCTGCTGGCGGCACCGACCGACGACCAGGCCTTCCAGCCGCGCCCGAGCGATGCCGCCGACAGCGAACGCTGGAGCGCCCAGATCAGTGCCGAACTGACCCATGCCCTCGACCTGCTGGTGCAGCACCGAGGCAGCCTGGACAGCGACAGCCAGGCGCTGGTCGACGACTTGCAGCAACAGCGCGACGGCCTCGCCCAGCACATCACCGAGCTGACCCGACAGGCCGAAGGCGGCCTGTTGATGCGCGTGCACGGTGACCTGCACCTGGGCCAGGTGCTGGTGGTGCAGGGCGATGCCTACCTGATCGATTTCGAGGGTGAGCCGTCCCGGCCGCTGCAAGAGCGCCGGGCAATGCACAGCCCGTACAAGGACGTCAGCGGCGTGCTGCGCTCGTTCGACTATGCTGCTGCGATGATCTTGCGCAGCGCGTCTGCGGTGGACCTTTCCGACCCGGCGCGGCAAGCCCGGCAACGGGTCGCCCGGCAGTACCTGCACCAGTCGCGGCATGCCTTTGTCGAAGCCTATGGCCTGGCCACCGCTGCCATGCCCCACGCCTGGCAGCAGGCCGAAGGCGAGCGTGCCGCCCTGGAGCTGTTCTGCCTGGAGAAGGCCGCCTACGAAATTACATACGAAGCCGAAAACCGTCCGAGTTGGCTGGCCGTGCCTTTGCATGGCCTGCATGGACTGATCAGTACCTGGGGAGAGTCAGAATGAACGTTACAACGCGTGAAAACGGCGGCCTTCGGCAACGGGACCTCGACGCCCTGGCCCGCGCCGAGCACGCCGATCCATTTGCGGTACTCGGCCCCCATGGCGACGGCGCAGGCGGGCAGGTGGTCCGCGCGTTCCTGCCCAATGCCCTGAATGCGCGCATCCTGGCCCGGCATGACGGGCGCATCCTCGCCGAAATGGAGCAGGGCAGCCTGCCCGGGTTGTTCACGGCGCACCTCGATGAGGCACATCCGTACCTGTTGCAAATCGGCTGGGCCGGCGGCGAGCAGGTGACCGAAGATCCGTACAGCTTCGGCCCACAGCTCGGCGACATGGACCTCTACCTGTTCGCCGAAGGCAACCATCGCGACCTGTCCGGGCGTTTCGGCGCCCAGCCCATGCAGGTCGATGGCATCGACGGCGTGTGCTTTTCGGTGTGGGCGCCGAACGCCCGGCGGGTGTCGGTGGTCGGCGACTTCAACAACTGGGATGGCCGCCGCCACCTCATGCGCCTGCGCCACAGCGCCGGGGTGTGGGAGCTGTTCGTGCCACGCCTGGGCGTGGGCGAAACCTACAAGTTCGAGGTGCTCGGCAAGGACGGCATACTGCCGCTGAAGGCCGACCCGCTGGCGCGCGCCACCGAACTGCCGCCGAGCACCGCGTCCAAGGTGGCGGGGGCGCTCAGCCACCCCTGGCAGGACCATGACTGGATGGCGCAGCGGGCGCAGCGCCATGCCTACAATGCACCGCTGTCGATCTATGAGCTGCACCCAGGCTCCTGGCGTTGCGAGCTGGATGAGGCGGGGGAAGTCAGCCGCTATTACAACTGGCGCGAGCTGGCCGAACGCCTGGTGCCGTACGTGCAGGAACTGGGCTTCACCCACATCGAGCTGCTGCCGATCATGGAGCACCCGTTCGGCGGCTCCTGGGGTTACCAGCCGCTGTCGATGTTCGCGCCGACCTCGCGCTACGGCAGCGCCGAGGACTTTGCCGCGTTCGTCGATGCCTGCCACCTGGCCGGCATCGGCGTGCTGCTCGACTGGGTGCCGGCGCATTTCCCCACCGACGAACACGGCCTGGCGCGGTTCGACGGCACCGCCCTGTACGAGTACGACAACCCGCTGGAAGGCTACCATCAGGACTGGAACACGCTGATCTACAACCTTGGCCGCACCGAAGTGCGCGGCTTCATGATGGCCTCGGCGCTGCACTGGCTGAAGCACTTTCACATCGACGGCCTGCGCGTCGATGCGGTGGCTTCGATGCTGTACCGCGACTATTCGCGCAAGGCCGGCGAATGGGTGCCCAACCGCCACGGCGGGCGCGAGAACCTGGAGGCCATCGACTTCATTCGCCACCTCAACGGCGTGGCTGCCCACGAGGCCCCGGGCGCGCTGATCATCGCCGAGGAGTCGACCGCCTGGCCCGGGGTCAGCCAGCCGACCCAGCAAGGCGGCCTGGGCTTTGCCTACAAGTGGAACATGGGCTGGATGCACGACACCCTGCATTACATCCAGAACGACCCGGTACACCGCACCTACCACCACAACGAGATGAGCTTCGGGCTGATCTATGCCTATTCCGAGCATTTCATCCTGCCCATTTCCCACGACGAGGTGGTGCACGGCAAGCACTCGCTGATCGACAAGATGCCTGGCGACCGCTGGCAGAAGTTCGCCAACCTGCGCGCCTACCTGACCTTCATGTGGGCGCACCCGGGCAAGAAGCTGCTGTTCATGGGCTGTGAGTTCGGCCAGTGGCGCGAATGGAACCACGACAGCGAGCTGGACTGGTACCTGCTGCAGTATCCCGAGCACCAGGGCGTGCAGCGCCTGGTCGGCGACCTCAACCGCCTGTACCGCGAGGTGCCGGCGCTGCACGAGCAGGACTGCCAGCCGCAGGGCTTCCAGTGGCTGATCGGTGACGATGCGCAAAACAGCGTGTATGCCTGGCTGCGCTGGAGCAGCAGTGGCGAACCGGTGCTGGTAGTGGCCAACTTCACCCCGGTACCGCGCGAGGGGTATCGCATCGGGGTGCCGTTTGGCGAGCGCTGGCAGGAACTGCTGAACAGTGATGCCGAGCTGTATGCCGGGTCCAACGTCGGTAACCTGGGCGCGGTGGCCAGTGAAGCGCTGCCTAGCCATGGGCAACCGCTGTCGCTGGCGCTGAACCTGCCGCCGCTTGGGGTATTGATCATGAAGCCAGCCTGATTGGTTGGCTGTACTGGCCTCTTCGCGGGCATGCCCGCTCCCACAGGGACCGCGCCACCCTTGTGGCAGCGGGCATGCCCGCGAATAGGCCAGACCTGCCTACCACCGCATCCGCACCCCAAGGCTGCCAATCAACCCGTTCAAGTCATTGTCATCCACATCACTGCTGTAATCGGCACTGACGAACAGCGCCACCGAAGGCGTCACCCGCGCCACTAGCCCCAACCCCAGTTCCACCGTGGTCGAGTAGCGCGAACTGGAAATCTTGTCGACCTGGTCCAGCTTCACCTCGTCGGCATTGCTGAAGTCATACCACACGTTGGTCCGCACATACGGCTCGATCGGCATGCCGCGCACATCGTAGCGCCCGGACAACCGCGCACCGACCCGGCCGCTCCAGCTTGGCTGGCTGTCGAGGGCCTGCAAGGTCTGCTGCTGCGCCCGGTTGCCGGGGAAGAACTGCTGGTTGATCAACTGTGCCTGCGGCTCGATCACCCAGCCACCACCCAGGCCGATGGGAATGCCGCCTTCCAGCGAAAAGGTCATCGCATGGCCGCTGTCGTCCAGGCGCTGGCCATTGACCTCGATGCGCGAACCCATGGCCACGGCGTCCAGGTGCCAGCCCTGTTCATGGGTCATGCTCCAGTACACCCCCAGGCCCTCGCCGCTGATGTTCAGCGCGTTGCGCTGCTTGTCGCCGAGCAGCCGGCGCATGCCGTGGAAGCGGGTCTGCAGGTTGTTCTGGCCGACGATGATCCCGGCGCGGTGCACGTTGCCCGCTGCGGTTTTGCGCACGAACAGGTCCGGGCCGATCAGTAATTCATTGGCGCTGAGCGGGTCGAGCGGCAGCTGCGGCGTTGCTGGTTGTTGCAGGAAGCCCGGCGAGGCCGGTTCATCTGGCAGTTCGTACGCGCTCGTTTCCACCGGGGTTGCCAGAAGCAGCGACGTGGAAACCGCGTAGAAAATGTGGTCGAAGCGCAAGGGGTTCGCGGTGCTTTTCATGGCGGATCTCCGTTGTTTTGGTGTTACAGCCCTGGGACCTGGCCTGTGGTCACGAGCTGTACGGCCAAAAACAGTAGGCGACCCAAACCAGCACGCCAGGCTTTCGCCAGCGCGCACGAAGGCGCGAGCTAGAGGCCCGGCGCAAGATCATTTACTGCCAGATAGTTTCAGCTAAGAGGAGGTCGCCGCTTGCGTCAAGAAAGCGTGAAGGAAGTGTGCAAATTCCATGGTTATGCTCAAGGCGTTGATTTGTCTTGGAAATTACCTGCCGATAGCGGGGTTGGCTATTTGCCGCGCCGGGCCTATGAAAAATGATTGTTAGAGCCTGACTTCCACCGCCAACGGCAGGTGGTCCGACAGGTGCGACCAAGGTTTGTGCCCCAGAATCCGCGGCCCATGGCTTTGCGCGTTACGCAGGTACACCCGGTCCAGGCGCAGCAGCGGCAGGCGGGCAGGGTAGGTACGGGCCAGCTGGCCGTGGTGGCGTTCGAACGCTTCGTGCAGGCCCTGCTGCAGGCCCAGGGTGCGGTTGCCGCGAGACTTCCAGTCGTTGAAGTCGCCGGCGATGATCACCGGGTCGTCGACCGGTAATGATTCGAGCAGCTTGCGCAGCAGTTGCAACTGTTGCTGGCGGTGGCTTTCCAGCAACGACAGGTGCACGCAGATGGCATGCACCTGACGCTGGCCGGGTACATCGAGGATGCAGTGCAGCAGGCCCCGGCGCTCGGGGCCGGTGATCGATACATCGAGGTTGCGGTGTTCGATGATCGGGTACTTCGACAGCAGCGCGTTGCCGTGGTGGCCGTCGGGGTACACCGCATTGCGGCCGTAGGCGAAATCGCTCCACATGCTGTCGGCGAGGAACTCGTACTGGGAGGTCTGGGGCCAGCCCGGGTAGCGCGCGGCGTGGCGGTCATGGCTGCCGAGCACTTCCTGGAGGAAGACGATGTCAGCCTGGGTGCTGCGCACCGCCTCGCGCAGTTCCGGCAGGATGAAGCGCCGGTTGAAGGCGGTGAAACCCTTGTGGGTGTTCACCGTCAGCACCCGCAGCCGGTTCACGGCTGGGGCCTGGTTGACGGTGGCGAAACCTTTGTCGCCGGCTTCGGGGTCCACGGTTACTCCTCGATGAGGCCGATACTCAATGGAGCCTGCGCAGTGCGCAGGGTTCACTCTTCATCGCGCTGCAGCACCATCAGCAACAGCGAGCGCCCCTTCACCTCGAAGCTGCTGTCGAACTGCAGGTGCTGGCCCTTGCGCAGTTCCGGCCGGTCGGTATCGACCAGGCAGCTCCAGTAATCCCCTTCGGGCACGGCCGGCAACTTGAACGGCACGATGTCATGGTGGGCATTGACGATCAGCAGCACGGTGGCCTCGGCGCCTGGCCGGGCAATGCCGCTGACCTGGGCACGACCGTCGATCAGCATGCCCAGGCAACGCCCGTGCGGGTCTTCCCACTGCTCCACGCTCATCTCGTTGCCGTCCGGTGCCAGCCAGGTCACATCCTTGACCCCGATCGCTTCATTGTAGTCACCCACCAGGAAGCGCGATCGACGCAGTACCGGGTAGGTCAGGCGCAAGCGGGTCAGGCGCTTGACGAACTTGAGCAGCTCCTGGCCTTCTTCGTCCAGCTCCCAGTTCACCCAGCCGATCTCGCTGTCCTGGCAGTAGGCATTGTTGTTGCCATGCTGGGTGCGGCTGAACTCATCGCCCGCGACGATCATCGGCGTGCCCTGGGCCAGCAGCAGGGTGGCGAAGAAGTTGCGCATCTGGCGCATGCGCAGGGCATTCACCGCAGGGTCATCGCTGGGCCCCTCGGCACCGCAGTTCCACGACAGGTTATTGTCGGTGCCGTCCTGGTTGTTCTCGTCGTTGTCTTCGTTGTGCTTGTGGTTGTACGACACCAGGTCGCGCAGGGTGAAGCCGTCGTGGGCGGTGACGAAGTTGACCGAGGCATAGGGGCGCCGGCCACGGTTGTTGAACAGGTCGCCCGAGGCGGTCATGCGCGAGGCAAAGTCGGCCAGCTGGCCTTCGTCGCCCTTCCAGAAAGCGCGCACGGTGTCGCGGAAGCGGTCGTTCCACTCTGCCCAGCCGGGGGCGAAGTTGCCCACCTGGTAGCCACCCGGGCCGCAGTCCCAGGGCTCGGCGATCAGCTTCACCTGGCTCAGCATCGGGTCCTGGCGGCAGGCGACGAGGAAACCGTGGCGTTCGCTGTAACCGTCGTGGTAGCGGCCGAGGATGGTCGCCAGGTCGAAGCGGAAGCCGTCCACGTGCATTTCACCGGCCCAGTAGCGCAGCGAGTCGGTGACCAGTTGCAGGACGCAGGGGTGGCTCAGGTCCAGGGTATTGCCGGTGCCGGAATCGTTGATGTAGTAGCGCTTGTCGTCCGGCATCAGGCGGTAGTACGAGGCGTTGTCGATACCGCGCATCGACAGCGTCGGCCCGCGCTCGTTGCCTTCGGCGGTGTGGTTGTAGACCACATCGAGAATGATCTCCAGCCCGGCGTCGTGCAGGTGCGCGACCATTTCCTTGAACTCGGCGATCTTGCCGCTGGCCAGGTAGCGCGGGTGCGGGGCGAAGAAGGCGATGCTGTTGTAGCCCCAGTAGTTGTTCAGGCCCTTGTCCAGCAGGTGCTGGTCGTTGACGAAGGCATGGATCGGCAGCAGCTCGATACTGGTAACGCCCAGTTCCTTGATGTGCTTGAGCAGCTCGTCATTGGCCAGGCCGGCGAAGGTACCGCGCAGTTCTTCCGGTACGGCCGGGTGGCGCATGCTGATGCCACGGGTGTGCGCTTCGTAGAGGATGGTGCGTTCCCAGGGAATCAGCGCCCGCTGGTCACGGCCCCAGGTGAAGGCGGGGTCGATCACCTTGCATTTGGGCACGAAGGGCGCGCTGTCACGCTCGTCGAACGACAGGTCACCGTCGGGGTGGCCGATGGTGTAGCCGAACAGCGCTTCGGACCATTGCAGGCTGCCGACCAGCTGTTTGGCGTAAGGGTCGATCAGCAGCTTGTTGGGGTTGAACCGGTGCCCGTTCTCCGGCTCGTAGGGGCCATGTACGCGGTAGCCGTAGACCAGCCCTGGGTGCGCGTCGGGCAGGTAGCCGTGGTAGATCTCGTCGGTGTATTCGGGCAGTTCGATACGTTCCAGTTCGTGCTCGCCGGTGGAATCGAACAGGCACAGTTCGACCTTGGTGGCGTTGGCCGAGAACAGCGCAAAGTTGACCCCAAGGCCATCCCAGGTGGCGCCGAGGGGGAAGGGCAGGCCTTCACGGATACGCGATGGGGCGACCGAGCGGGTTTTCTTCGGGGTGCGGGGGCTCATGGCAATCCTCTATGGCCTTGGTCTGGATGGGTAGGCAGTCCTGCTGCGGCCTGTTCGCGGCTAAACCCGCTGCACGACGTTCCTGGCAGCGGGGTTGGCGGCGAAGCGGCCGGCCCAGGCTTAACCGGCAGTAGGCTTTTTCGCCGCCCGGGGCTTTTTCGCCGCCGCTGCCGGTTTGACCCCCGGCAGGGCAGCCACCTTGGGCTCGGCAGGGGCCGTCGGCGCCGCCGCTACCTTGGGTTTGGCCGGGGCGCGCTTGCGCGGCGCCGCTTTAGGCGCCAGCGCTTCGGCTTCAGCCAGCTTGCGGGCCATGTCCCAATGGCGCTCTTCCTGGCCGGCCGGCTTACCTTCTGACTCCCAGATCTGGTAGGCGAATTCGCGGATACGCTTTTCATCAACACTCATCATGACGCTCCTGATGCTCAAGATTTTTGTATCAGCAGGTTGACTGGAAACTCCGCCAGAACGGCGCTCAACAACAGCTCCCTGGAAGAGCTGACCGCAGTGCTGGGGAAAAGTCCCGTCGAGTTGCCAGGCGACCAGGCAAACGGCAGGCTCACCCGGGTGTCGTCCCAGTTCTGTGCCGGGATCAGGGGTATCGGCGCATCGCCCAGCAGGGTACTGGCCAGGCGTGGCGCAATGATGACGGCCTGCTCGCCTTCGCCCAGGCGGGCGAAAGCCACCACCTTGTCGGCGTGGCGGCCGTGCACGGTCAGCGGCAGGTAGGCGCCACGGCGGAACAGCTCGGCGTGGGCCTGGCGGCAATCCAGCAGCCGCGCGGTCAGGGCCTGCTTGATGCGGCCGTCGCGCCAGTGCGTCAGCAGTTCGGGCAGCGGCGTGGCGGCGTCCAGGGTGTTACGCCGGCTGGGGTAATCCACGGCGCGCCGGTTGTCTGGGTCGACCAGGCTGAAGTCCCAGTATTCGTTGCCCTGGTACAGGTCGGGGACGCCGGGCGTGGTCATGCGCAGCAGGGCCTGGACCAGCCCGTTCAGGGCGCCGGGGCAGGCCAGCAGCTGCGCGGCATCGGCCAGCGATTGGCGCAGCTGGTGGTTCTCGCTGTCCAGCAACAGGCCGTCGAGGTAGCGCGCGCAGGCGCTTTCGTAGGCCTCGTTCGGCGCGCTCCAGCTGCTGCGCAGCTTGGCCTCGCGCAGGGCCTTCTGCTGCCACTGGCGGACGCGTTCGGCGTACTGGCGCAGGGCGTTGTCGTCGTGCAGGTCGAGGTCCAGTGGCCAGCTGCCGAGCAAGGTCTGCAACAGCATCAGTTCGTCGCCGGGGCTGGGCGCCGGGCCATCGTCCAACTGGCTACGCAATGGCGCGGCCAGTTCGCGCCAGTGTTCGACCCGGCTGGCCAGCCATGGGCCGCGTTCGCTGAGCACGGCCAGGCGCGCGCGGGTGTCTTCGCCACGCTTGTGGTCATGGGTGGCGGTGGCCAGCAGGTTGTCGGGGAAGTCGCGCAGGCGCCGCTGCGCCTCGTTGTGGAAGTGTTCGAGCGGGGCGCTGAAACAGGCCGGCTCGAAGCCCACGTCGTTGCGCGACAGCAACCGCGCGCTGCGGTAGAAGGCTGTGTCCTCCATGGCCTTGGCCGCGCTGGGTGCGGTCAGTTGCTGGAAGCGCACGCAGGCGTGGCGCAGCTGCTTGCGCGCGCGGCCCGCAGGCAGCTGGCGCCAGGGCTGGCCGCCCAGCCATTGTTCAAGCTGTTCCAGCAACGGCCAGTCGGCTTCGGCGAGGTCCTGGCGGGCATTGGCCAGGGCCTGCTGGAAAAACCCTTCGTCCTGCGCCGGGCGCCCGCAAGCGTTGATGTAGGTGCGGTACACCGGGTAATGCGCCACCAGCGCCTGCAAGGCGCGGCGGATGGCGCCCAGGGTCAGGTCGCGGGTCATCAGGTCGTTGCGCGCAACCTGCAACAGGGCCTGGGCGACCGACTCGCAGTCACCGGCCAGGCTGGCGTTGAGCACCAGATGGCGCGCCTGGCGCACCTCTTCGGGGAAGCCCGGGCGTTCGCTGATGGTGGACCACAGTTCGCTCAGCGGCGCTTCGCCCGCCGGGTCGTGCTGCAGCAGCGACACCTGGTTCATGAACTCGTAGCCGGTGGTGCCGTCGGTAAGCCAGTCGCGGTGCAGGTGCTCGTTGGCCCCGAGGATCTTCTCCACATAGATCGGGAAATGCTCCAGGGCAGCCTGCAGCGGCCGCCGCGCGAGCAGGCCATCGACCCGTCGGCGCAGCTTGCGGCAATAACCACGCGGGTCGGCCAGGCCGTCGACATGGTCGATGCGCAGGCCGTCCACCAGGCCGCGCTCGATTAATTCGAACAGCTTGGCGTGGGTGGCCTCGAACACCACCGCGCGCTCCACGCGCAGGCCGCCCAGTTCGTTGATGTCGAAGAAGCGCCGCCAGTTGATGTCGTCGGCCGCGGTGCGCCAGCTGGCCAGGCGGTAGGTCTGGCGTTCCAGCAGCAGGTGCAGGCGCTTGAAACCGTGCTCGCTGCGGCTGTCGAAGGCCTGCAGCGCCGAGGCAAGGTCCGCGCCGTCCGCCACCAGGCGCGCCAGTTCGGCGTGCAGCGGCTGGGCGTCGGCCAGCGGCGTGGCCGCTGCGTTCAACGCGGTGAAGCGTTCGGCCAGGGCATTCAGGGCCGGGTCCGGGCTGAGGGCGAGAATCCAGCCGTAGTCGACCGGGCAGATCGGGAAGCGGTGTTCGTAGTGGGCGATCTGCAGCACCCCTTGTTGGGCGTCGAACTGCAGCGGTATCTCGCCATTCTTCAGCGCCACGCCATAGTCGCTGCCCAGGAACGGCAACAGTAACTGGCCGGCCAGCAACGGGTCGCTGGAGTGCCACTGGATGTCGAAGAACTCGGCGTACGGGCTGCGCCGGCCCCAGGCCAGCAGACTCTGCCACCAGGGGTTGTCGGCACCGCCCACGGCCATGTGGTTGGATACCGTGTCGAGCACCAGCCCCATGCCGTGCTGGCGCAGGGCGGCGACCAGCCGTTGCAGCGCCGCTTCGCCACCCAGCTCGGGGTTGACGCAGGTCGGGTCGACCACATCGTAGCCATGGCGGGAGCCGGCACGGGCCTTGAGGATGGGCGAGGCATACAGGTGGCTGATGCCCAGCTGGGCGAAGTACGGCACCAGCGGTACGGCATGGTCCAGGGTGAAATCGCTGTGAAATTGCAGGCGCAGGGTGGCGGTCAGGGCTTTCATCGGTCACGCTCCCACGCTTGCTCGCGGGCCTGGGCCAGCAGTTCCAGGCGCCGGGCGGCGTCTTCATCGTCGAGCAGCTCACGCACCGGGCGGGCAAAGCGCCGGCGCCAGTTGGGGTGGCCCTCGGTGGTGCCGGGCAGGTTGGGTTGTTCGTCGCAGCCCAGCAGGTCTTCGAGCGGGACCAGCACCAGCGGCGCGCGGGTGTGGCCGACATAGCGAATGGCGGCGTCGATCACGGCGTCGTTGCCCGCCAGCGGGCCATAGTTGGCTTGCAGCGTACGGCGCAGGCCGGCGTGTTCCTTCTGCCGGTCATGGCGCCAATGCAGTTCGGTAGCGGCATCGATCAGTTGCAAGCGGTGGCTCCAGTCGATATCCCGGTTCTCCAGCCAGCCCGCCAGTGGTGCCAGGTCGTGCGTGCCGGTGGTGGCCAGGGCGTTGTCCGGCCAGTCCAGGATGGGGGTGAAATTGCCGGGTGAGGCCTGCTCGAACGGCAGCACCCGCATGCCCAGTACGTTGCGCTGCGCCAGGGCTTCGCGCAGCCCGGCGGGTACGGTGCCAAGGTCTTCGCCGAGGATGATCGCGCCGTGCCGTACCGACTCCAGCGCCAGCAGGCGCAGCAGGTCGTCCAGCGGGTAATTGAGGTAGGCCCCTTCGCTGGGCTTGGCCCCACGGGGAATCAGCCACAAGCGCCGCAGCCCCATGACATGGTCGATGCGCAGGCCGCCGGCGTGTGCCAGGTTGGCCCTGAGCATTTCGATGAAGGCCCGATAGCCGTTGCGCTTGAGGCCCTCCGGGGAAAAGCCGCAAATGCCCCAGTCCTGGCCCGAGCGGTTGAGGATGTCCGGGGGAGCGCCCACGGTCAGGTTGGCCAGCAGCTCGTCCTGGCGGCTCCAGGCCTGGCTGCCGGCGCCGTCGGCACCCACCGCCAGGTCGGCGATCAGGCCCACAGCCATGCCGTTGCCGCGTGCGGCCTCGTGGGCGCGCTGCAGGCTGCGTTCGCTCAGCCATTGGCAGAACGCGTGGAACTCGATGCGCGCCGGGTAGCTGGCGGCAAAGCTCTGCACCTCGGCGTGGTAGGGGTCGCGCCAGGCCTGCGGCCAGTTGCGCCAGTCCGCGCCGAGGCCGCGGTCGACGGCTTCGGCCTGCAGCACTTCGAAGCGGCAATGGTGTTCCAGCGCTTCGCCGGCGGCCTCGCGAAAACTCTCGAAGTCGGCGCGCAGTGGGTGGTCAGCCTGGCTGAAGTCCTTGTACAGCGCCTGCAACAGCCGCTGCCGGGCGTCGGCCGCGCGCGGCCAGTCCACCAGCGGCTCCTGCTCCAGCGCTTCGAGGGCCTGTTCCAGGCCGCAGGCCTCTACCGCCAGGCGCACGGCGCGCTCGCCCAGGATTGCCGCAGGGCTGGCGTAGAGGCTGTTGAGCAGCAGCCGGCTGGAAGGCGAGTACGGGCTGTAATGCTGCTGGTCGAACGCCGACAGCGCGTGGATCGGGCTGATGGCCAGGGCGTCGGCGCCGCGTTCGGCAGCGCTGCGGGCCAATTGTTCAAGGGCCATGCAGTCGCCAAAACCGCCATCGCCCGGGCGCCGCAGGCTGTACAGCTGCACCGCGATGCCCCAGCAGCGCGCCGGCGGCGCGCTGACCAGGTCATGCAACGCCAGGCAAGCGGGTGGCGCGACAGCCAGGGTGAACCCATGGCCTTCGACCTGCAGCCGGTGGTACCCGCTCGGCAACTGCCCGGGCAGGCGGGCCTGGGCATCCAGCTGCAGTTGCAGCCGGGTGCCGTCCTCCAGGTGGCACTCTACGGCACTGTGGGCGGCGAAGTAGCGCGCGAGCGCAAGCGCCTGGCCTTCATCGGCAGTCAGCAGCGGCGGCACATGTTCGGCATCGTCGCTGCGCTCGAGGCTGGCCAGGCTGTCACGCACCTGGGCATCGTCGGCGCAGCCATGGCCGAGTGCTTCCAGTACCTGGCGCAGCACATCGTCACTGACCTGCTGCGGGCGGTTGTTGGCGTCGACCCAGTCGCGCGCCAACCCGGCCCGCTGGGCAAGCTGGTGTAGCAAAGGTTCGCTCATGGCGTCTCCGGGCTGGCGGGCAGCAGGCTGACCACGCAGCTGTAAGGGCAAAGGGTGGAGTCCGGGTGGGCGTCGTCGCTGCTGTCGAACAGCCGCAGCCGGGCCTCGGGAAGTGCGACCGGCTGCGGCTGGGCCGCCAGGTTCAGGTCGATGCGCAGGGTGCTGCCGTCGCCCAGGCGCCAGCTGGCGCTCAGGGCCTTGGCGCCGAGCACCTTGGCGCCCAGGGCACGGCTGCCGGGCAAGCGCGGCATCAGTTGCTGGCGGCGTACCGACAGCAGCTGTTGATAGAGCCCGTGCCAGCCGGCCAGCACATCGTGCGCGTCCGGGCGCGAGTTGGCGAAGGTCTGCGCGGCGTTCGGGTCGGGTATGCGCGCGCGCTGTTCGGGGTCGGCGAAGGCGGCGAAGTGGGCGAATTCGCCACGGCGGCCTTCGCGTACGGCGTCCGCCAGCTGGTCATGGAAATCGGTAAAGAACAGGAACGGGGCGCGGCTGCCGTCGTCGTCGCCCATGAACAGCAGCGGGATCATCGGGCTCAGCAGCAACACAGCGGTCGCTGCCCGTAGCGCCGCCGGCGGGCACAGTACGCTCAGGCGCTCGCCCAGCGCCCGGTTGCCGATCTGGTCATGGTTCTGCAGGAACAGCACGAACGCGCTGGGCGCCAGGTGCGCGCTGGGTTCGCCCCTGGGCTGGCCGTGACGATTGGCTTCGCCCTGGAACACGAACCCTTCGCTCAGGCAACGGGCCAGCTTGTCGATCGGCTGCTGCTGGTAGTCGGCGTAATAGCCCTCGGTTTCGCCGGTGAGCAGCACATGCAAGGCGTTATGGCCGTCGTCATTCCACTGGGCATCGAAGCCTTGCTCGAGCAGGAAGGCCTGGTTGTGTTCGTTTTCCAGCACCAGCCACACCTGGCGGCCGGGTTCGACGGCCGCACGCACCCGTTGCGCCAGCTCGACCAGGAAATCGGGCTGGTCGATGGCATGCACCGCGTCCAGGCGCAGGCCATCGAAGCGGTACTCGCACAGCCACATCAGGGCGTTCTGGATGAAGTACTCGCGCACCTGCGGGCGGCGGAAGTCGATGGCCGCGCCCCACGGCGTCTGCCGGTCTTCGCGGAAGAACGGGCTGGCGTACTGGTGCAGGAAATTGCCATCCGGGCCGAAGTGGTTGTACACCACATCCAGCATGACCATCAGGCCATGGCCGTGCGCCTGGTCGATCAGGCTGCACAACTGCTGCGGGGTGCCATAGCTGTGCTGCGGGGCGAACGGCAACACGCCGTCATAACCCCAGTTGCGCTCCCCGGGGAACTGGCCAACGGGCATCAGTTCGATGGCGGTGATGCCGGTGGATGCCAGGCGTGCCAGCTGGCTGGCGACGCCGTCGTAGCCACCCAGCACCCCCGCATGCACTTCCTGGATCACCGCCTCGTGCCAAGGCCGGCCTTGCCAGGGGTGTTGCCAGGGGTAGCTGGCCACATCCACCACCTGGCTGGGGCCGTGCACCCCGGCAGGCTGGTAGCGCGAAGCGGGGTCGGCCACCTGCAGCTGGCCGTCGATCCGGTAGTGATAATTGTCGCCGGCCCGGGCCGGGGCAACCCCGGTGTACCAGCCGTCGTCGTCAGGCAGCAGCTCGATGGCCGGCTGCTGCTCCAGTTCCAAGCTCACGCTGCGCGCATCGGGTGCCCAGAGGGCGAAGCGCGCCGACGTGGCGTCCAGCAGCTGTGCGCCATGCCTGTGCATCTTCGGCTCCCTACTCAGTGATGGCTGAACTGCGCTTGCTTGACCAGGTCCTCGTACAGCCGGGCGTAGGGTTCCACCGCCTGGCACCAGTTGAACGGCTGGGTCATCGACAGGCAGCGCATGGCGTTCAACAGGTCTTTCTTGCCGTACACATAGAAGGCCCGGCTGAGGGCCTCGCGGTAGCTCTCGACGGTGGATTCGTTGAACAGGAAGCCGGTAACCCCGCACTCGATGGTGTCGGCCAGCCCGCCGGTGTTGCGCGCCACCGGCAGCGAGCCGAAGCGCTGCGCGTACATCTGGCTGAGGCCGCACGGCTCGTAGCGCGACGGCATGAGCAGGAAGTCGCTGCCGGCGAACATGCGCCGGGCGTCGGTTTCGTTGAAACCGATGCGCACGCCGATGCGCCCCGGGTGGCGCAGCGCCAGCTCGCGCATGGCCTGTTCTTCTTCCGGCTCGCCACGGCCAATGATCGCGATCTGCCCCCCTTGCTCGACGATGTAGTCGGCCACGCCCAAGGTCAGGTCCAGGCCTTTCTGGTAGACCAGGCGCGAAACCACGGCGAACAACGGGCCTTCGGAGGGCTCCAGCTTGAACAGCTCGCGCACTTCCTGGGTGTTGCGCGCCTTGCCTTCCCAGTCGTTGATGCTGAAGTTGTGCTGCAAGTGCTTGTCGGTGGCCGAATCCCAGCTCTCGTCGATGCCGTTGGGGATGCCGCCGAGCAGGCCTTGCTGGGCCTTGCTGGCGAGGAACCCGTCGAGGCCGCAGCCGAATTCCGGGGTGGTGATTTCCCGCGCATAGGTGGCGCTGACCGTGGTGATGTGGCTGGCATAGGCCAGGCCGGCCTTGAGGAACGACAGCTTGCCGTAGAACTCCATGCCTTCCTGTTGCATGGCGTGCTCGGGGATCGCCAGCTCCGGGCTGCAGCCACGGCTGTACACGCCCTGGTAGGCCAGGTTGTGGATGGTGAACAGGGTCGGCGTGCTCAGCCCGCGCCAGTGCATGTAGGCCGGCGCCAGGCCTGCGGGCCAGTCGTGGGCATGCACCACTTCGGGCTTCCAGTGGATCCGGCCTTCGCCAGCGGCGATTTCGGCGGCCGCCAGGCCCAGGCGGGCGAAGCGGATGTGGTTGTCGGGCCAGTCGCGGCCGTTGTTGGCACCATAGGGTGTGCCGTCGCGCTCGTACAGTTCGGGGCAGATCAGCACATAGATGACCAGGCCGTCGGCCATGTCCATGCGCCCGATCTTGCACGGTGGCAGGGCTGCGTGGCCGCCCAGTTCACCGACGATATGGATGGGGTTGTCGCTCTCCATCACCTGCCGGTAACCGGGGATCAGCACCCGCACGTCGTGCAGGTGCGCCAGGGCCCGGGGCAGGGCGGCGGACACATCACCCAGACCACCGGTTTTCACCAGGTCGGCGATTTCCGAGGTCACGAACAAGATCTTGCGCTTGTTGCGGTTGTGCTGGCGCTGGGCGCCGGGTGCCTTGCCTGTCGTGGCGAAATCCGGGGTAAGCGGCTCGCGGTTTTCCGGGTTGAATGAGTCTACGTGTGGCTCGACAGCGGCACTGATCATACTTCTCTCCGTCCCTATGCTTGGTCGGGTGCTGGCACCCGTGGCGATGTCTCGTGTTGGTTCTCTCTGTTTCTAATGGCTGCGTAGTGCATTCCATGCCCCAGGGTCGTGCGCGCAGGCACAGCGCGATCGGCATTCCGGCCGAAGGCGATTGGACTGGTTGGGGTGTGTGGGCCGGTGCCGGGGAAGCCCCCTGCATTTGGCCTACTTAGTTCCTGACCGGCCTGCGTTGCGGAAAGTTCGACTTTTTTTCGTCACTCTTCCGTTGAGCAAATGGCGGGCCGAAACCCGAGTGTAGGAGAGAAAAAGCGGAAAAGGTGACCCGCTGGTCACAATTGCGCACCGCGTAACAGACGCAAACGTTGGCGTTTGTGACCGCATGTGAAAGGGGCGCGGGGCAGCGTTGGCAAGATGCGCCGATTTGTAGCTTGCAGCCGCTAATGCACCATAATGGAGCGCAGTGCCGGGTCGGGATCTTTAATGGATGCAGGTTCGCCGCCGAGCAGGGCTGACCTGGAAATGCTGAATTGAGACGAAATCAGCAGGGTGGGAGCGGTCAAGCTCCCACGGGAGGGAAGGTAATCAGAGGCTGACGGCGTTGTCATCGGCGCGCTGTTGCGCCAGCAGCAGGTTCAGCTGGGCAACCTGCTGACGCAGCAGGTCACGTTCATCCTTCAGTTTACGCAGCTCATCACGGCGCACGGAGACATAGAGGGTCTGGGTTGGAGTTGCAGGCATCAAGGTACCCATGAGCACACCTCGCGGTATTGGCTAGTGACAAGTTAAAGCGTAGACGCTTCATGCGGGCGCATTTTGAATTCTTTCTCAGGTCTTGGGAACTTTTTTGTTTATCGTGGTCTCGCCGTTCGTCGCTGAACCCTCGAACGGTTCGCTGGACTAACCTGAAAACCGACTGTGTCGTCATTTATTTCGCAAGGGGAGCATCGGCTCATGCAACTGGGAATCATCGGGCTGGGCCGCATGGGCGGCAACATCGCAAGGCGCCTGATGCGCGCCGGCCACCGCACTGTGGTGCATGACCGCAACCGCGAGGCCATCGACGCCCTGGAGGGCGAAGGTGCCCAGGGCGCGCATGACCTCGGTGCGCTGGTGCAGAAGCTGAAAGCACCGCGCGCGGTGTGGGTAATGTTGCCAGCCGGTGAGCCCACCGAGCAGACCATCGCCCAACTGGCCGAGTTGCTGGAGCCGGGCGATGCGATCATCGACGGCGGCAACACCTTCTACAAGGACGACATGCGCCGTGCCACTGAACTGGCCGGGCGCGGGCTGCATTACCTGGACGTCGGCACCTCGGGCGGGGTGTGGGGGCTGGAGCGTGGCTACTGCATGATGATCGGTGGCGAAAAGCCGGTGTTCGAACGCCTGGAACCGCTGTTCAAGGCGCTGGCGCCGGGCGTCGGTGACATCCCGCGTACCCATGGCCGCAGCGGCGAACACCAGCGCGCCGAGCACGGTTATATCCACGCCGGCCCTGCTGGTGCCGGGCATTACGTGAAAATGGTGCACAACGGCATCGAGTACGGCCTGATGCAGGCCTACGCCGAAGGTTTCGACCTGCTGCGCAGCAAGGGCGGCAACGAACTGCCGGCAGAGCAGCGCTTCGACCTCAACGTGGCCGAGATCGCCGAAGTGTGGCGGCGGGGCAGCGTGGTCACCTCGTGGCTGCTCGACCTGACCGCCGACGCCCTGGTGGCCGACCCGCAGCTGTCGCAGTTCAGCGGCTCGGTGTCCGACAGTGGCGAAGGCCGCTGGACCATCGACGCCGCCGTCGAGCAGGCGGTGCCGGTGCCGGTGCTGTCCAGCGCGCTGTTCGCCCGCTTCCGCTCGCGCCAGCAGCAGGGTACTTACGGTGACAAGATACTGTCTGCCATGCGCCTGGGCTTCGGTGGCCACATCGAGAAGAAAGGCGAATGACCAGACAGCACATTCCGGCGGCACCTCCTTGCACCCTGTTCCTGTTCGGCGCCAATGGCGACCTGGTCAAGCGCCTGCTGATGCCGGCGCTGTACAACCTCAGCCGCGACGGTTTGCTGGACCGCAACCTGCGTATTGTCGGCGTCGACCATAACCCGGCCAGCGCCGAGGACTTCACCGAGCGCCTGCGGGCGTTCATGCTCGAGCGCGACCAGGGCGGCGAGGGCGCGGGCAAATGCCTGGACGACAAGCTGTGGGCGCGCCTGGCCAAACGCCTGGATTACCAGACCGGCGACTTCCTCGACATGGCCACCTACGAGGCCATTGCCAGGCGTATCGACAAGACCAGCCACGGCAACGCCATCTTCTACCTGGCCACCTCGCCGCGCTTTTTCCCCGAAGTGGCGCAGCGCCTGGGGCAGGCCGGGCTGCTCGACGAAGCGGGCGGCGGCTTTCGCCGTGTCGTGGTCGAAAAGCCGTTCGGCACCGACCTGGCCAGCGCCGAGGCGCTCAACGCCTGCCTGCTGAAGGTGATGGGCGAACGGCAGATCTACCGCATCGACCATTACCTGGGCAAAGAGACGGTGCAGAACATTCTGGTCAGCCGTTTCTCCAATGGCCTGTTCGAATCGTTCTGGAACAATCACTACATCGACCATGTGCAGATCACTGCCGCCGAAACCGTCGGCGTCGAGACCCGTGGTGCGTTCTATGACAGCACCGGCGCGCTGCGTGACATGGTGCCCAATCACCTGTTCCAGTTGCTGGCGATGGTAGCCATGGAGCCCCCGGCGGCATTCGCCGCCGATGCCGTGCGCAGCGAGAAGGCCAAGGTGATCGGCGCCATCCGCCCGTGGTCGGCGAAGATGGCCCTGAAAAACTCCGTGCGTGGCCAGTACAGCGCCGGCAAACAGGGGCGCAAGCGCTTGCCTGGCTACCGCCAGGAGGCCAACGTCGCCCCAGACAGCCAGACCGAGACCTACGTGGCGCTGAAGGTGATGATCGACAACTGGCGCTGGGCCGGCGTGCCGTTCTACCTGCGTACCGGCAAGCGCATGAGCGTGCGCGACACCGAAATCGCCATCTGTTTCAAGCCCGCACCTTATGCGCAGTTCCGCGAGTCGGAACTGGAACGGCCCAAGCCCAATTACCTGAAGATCCAGATCCAGCCCAACGAGGGCATGTGGTTCGACCTGCAGGCCAAGCGCCCCGGGCCGGAGCTGGTCATGGAGAATGTGGAGCTGGGCTTTGCCTACAAGGACTTCTTCAAGATGACCCCGGCGACCGGCTACGAAACCCTGATCTACGACTGCCTGACCGGTGACCAGACCTTGTTCCAGCGTGCCGACAATATCGAGAACGGCTGGCGTGCGGTGCAGCCATTTCTCGACGCCTGGGCCCAGGGTGGCGAGGTACACGAGTACCCGGCGGGTGATGACGGCCCCGAGGCTGGTAATGAGTTGCTGGTGCGGGACAAGCGGGAGTGGCACCGCTTGGGGTGAGCTTTAGCTAAACCTGTGCCGGCCAAAAAACCGGGGGGAGCCGCCCCCCCCCCAAAAACAGGCGGGGGGTGGGCGGGGCGACCCCCCCGCCACGCCCCCACCGCCCCCCCCAAAAAAACGC
>NZ_PUQD01000007.1 GCF_003331055.1 Pseudomonas sp. AFG_SD02_1510_Pfu_092
GGCGTGGGCCTGGCGCGGGGTTACCACCAACGCCCGGCGCTGACCGCCGAACGCTTCGTGCCGGACCCGTTCAGCGCGAGCGGCGGGCGCCTGTACCGCACCGGCGACCTGGCGCGCTACCGCGCCGACGGGGTAATCGACTATGCCGGGCGCATCGACCACCAGGTGAAGATTCGCGGCCTGCGCATCGAACTGGGCGAGATCGAAGCGCGTTTGCTGGAGCTGCCGAGTGTGCAGGAAGCGGTGGTGCTGGCCCAGGATGGGCCGAACGGCAAGCAACTGGTGGGTTATGTGGTACCTGCCGACAGTGCGCAAACACAAGGCGCACTGCGCGAAGCACTGAAGGCCAGCCTGCCGGACTACATGGTGCCGACGCACCTGTTGCTGCTCGACGCACTGCCGCTGACGCCGAACGGCAAGCTGGACCGCAAGGCCCTGCCGCAGGCGGATGCCAGCCAGTTGCAGGGCGAGTACGTCGCCCCGCAAAGCGATCTGGAACAGCAGATCGCGGCGATCTGGGCCGATGTGCTGAAGCTTGCACAAGTCGGCCTGACCGACAACTTCTTCGAATTGGGCGGCGACTCGATCATCTCGCTGCAGGTGGTCAGCCGCGCTCGTCAGGCAGGCATCAAGTTCACGCCCAAGCAATTGCTGCAGCATCAGACCGTGCAGGGGCTGGCCTCGGTCGCGCGGCGCAACGCAACACCGGTGCTGGAGCAGGGGCTGATCAGCGGCCCTGTGCCGCTGATTCCGGTGCAGCGATGGTTCTTCGAACAGCGGCTGGCAGTACCTGAGCACTGGAACCAGTCGGTGCTGCTCGAGCCTGGCGAGGCACTGGATGGCGACCTGTTGCGCAGGGCGCTGGACGACCTGTATGCCCATCACGATCTGCTGCGGCTCAATGCCCGGCAGCAGGATGGCCACTGGCAAGCTGCGCTGGCCGCGCCAGCCGCTACCGAGTTGCTGTGGCTGCGCGAATGCGCTGATGCCGAGGCGCTGGCACGCCTGGCGGAACAGGCCCAGCGCAGCTTGCATCTGGCCCAGGGGCCACTGTTGCGTGGCGTGCTGGCAACGCTGGCGGACGGCAGCCAACGGCTGCTGCTGGTCATCCATCACCTGGTGGTGGATGGCGTGTCATGGCGGATTCTGCTGGAAGACTTGCAACAGGCCTACCAGGCACATGCCCTCGGGCAACCCGTGCAGTTGCCGGCCAAGACCAGCGCATTCAAGGCCTGGGCCGAACAGCTGCAGGCCTATGCCGCCAGCCCGACGCTGCAGCATGAGCTGCGCTATTGGCGTGAGCAACTGCAAGGCGCCAGCGATGGGTTGCCTTGCGATCACCCGCTGGGCGAAAACCTGCAGAAGCACGCCACATCGGTCAGAACCCGGCTGGACGCCACCTGGACACGCAAGCTGCTGCAACAGGCCCCCGCCGCTTACCGCACCCAGATCAACGACCTGTTGCTGACCGCACTGGCCCGTGTGGTCAGCCGCTGGACCGCGCAGGCGCAGGTGCTGGTGCGCCTTGAGGGCCATGGCCGTGAAGAGCTGTTCGAGGGCCTCGACCTGAGCCGCACGGTGGGCTGGTTCACCAGCATGTACCCGGTCCGGCTCAGCCCGCAGCCCGAGCTGGCCAGCTCGATCAAGACGATCAAGGAGCAGCTGCGCGCGGTCCCCGCCAAGGGCCTCGGCTACGGCGTGCTGCGTTACCTGGGCAGCAGCGAAGCGCAGCAGAGCCTGGCGGCGCTGGCCCAGGGTTCGATCATCTTCAACTACCTGGGGCAGTTCGACGGCAGCTTCGACCAACAGACTGGCCTGTTCAAGCCGGCCACCGAGAGCGCCGGCCCGAACCAGGCCGAGGACGCGCCACTGAGCGGCCTGCTGGCGCTGAACGGCCAGGTGTATGGCGGCGAGCTGACACTGGGCTGGACCTTCAGCCGGGAGCTGTTCGACAGCGCGACCATCCAGCGGCTGGCCGATGCCTATGGTGAAGAGCTCAAGGCGCTGATCGAGCATTGCTGCCAGGCGGGCAACCGCGGCGTCACGCCATCGGACTTCCCCTTGGCGCGCCTGAGCCAGGCGCAACTGGATGACCTGCCGGTGCCTGTCGCGCAGCTTGCCGACATCTACCCGCTGTCGCCGATGCAGCAGGGCATGCTGTTCTACACCCTGCAGGAGTCCGCAGCGGCGCTGTACATCAACCAGACCTCGGTGGATGTGCACGGCCTGGACATCGAGCGCTTCGTCGCGGCCTGGAACCAGGTGATCGCCAGCCACGACATCCTGCGCACGGTGTTCCTGTCATCGGCGCAGTGGCCCGAGCCGTTGCAGCTGGTGCTGCGTCAGGCCAGCCTGCCGCTGCGCCTGCTCGACTGGCGCGGCCGAGAGGTGAGCAACGAGGCCTTGCAGGCGCTGGCAGGCGAAGATGCCGCCGAAGGTTTCGACCTGACCTGTGCGCCATTGATGCGGCTGACCCTGGTGCAGTGCGATGAGCTACGCCTGCACCTGATCTGGTCGCGCCACCACATCCTCATGGATGGCTGGAGCAATTCGCGCTTGCTCGGCGAAGTGCTGCAGGTGTATCACGGCCGGCCTGTCGGCCACGCGGCGGGGCGCTTTGCCGATTACCTCCGTTGGCTTGGTGAACAACCGCCGGGCCGGCTGGAGCAGTTCTGGCGCGAGCAGCTACAGGCCCTGGACGGCCCGACGCTGTTGGCCGACAGTATCGCGCCGCAAGCGGACGGCGAGCGGGGCGGGCACCAGGCGCTGTACCTGCGCTGGGATGCGCAGCGCACGCAACAGCTGCGCGACCAGGCCCGGCGCCTGCGGGTCACCCCCAACACCCTGGTGCAGGCCACCTGGCTGTTGCTGCTGCAACGCTATACCGGCCAGGCCACGGTATGCTTCGGCGCCACCGTAGCCGGGCGCCCTGCCAGCCTGGCGGGCGCAGACCAGATGCTGGGCCTGTTCATCAACACCCTGCCGGTGGTACAGACGCCGCAACCCCAGCACATCGTCAGTGACTGGCTGCAGCAGCTGCAGCAGTACAACCTGGAGCTGCGCGACCACGAGCACGCGGCGCTGGCCGATGTGCAGCGCTGGGCCGGGCGGCCCGGGCAAGCGCTGTTCGACAGCATCGTGGTGTTCGAGAACTACCCGGTCGATGAGCGCTTGCGCGAGGGTGGCGATGCCAGCCTGCGCTTTGGCGAGGTGCGCAACCGCGACGTCACCAACTATGCCATGGACCTGGCGGTGCAACTGGGCGAAACCTTCTCGGTGGAGTTCCTGTACCTGCGCAACCGCTTTACCGAAACGGCCGTCGAATGCCTGCGTGGCAGTTTCGAGAGTTTGCTGTCGGCCATGCTCGACAACCCTCAGGCGACGCTTGGCAGCCTGGGCATGCTGACGCCGGCACAGCTGCAGCACGCCGGCTTGCGCAACCAGCTTGGCGCAGCGGGCCGCGCGCAGCCGCTGCTCGCCGAGCGTATCGCCGGGCATGCCCAGGCGCGTGGCGAGGCGCTGGCGGTGATCTGTGGCAGCCAGCAGTTGAGCTACGCGCAGCTGGATGCGCGCGCCAACCGCCTTGCCCGGCACTTGATCGCCCAGGGCGTACGTCCGGAAACCTGCGTAGGCATTGCCCTGGAACGCTCGGTAGAGATGATCGTGGCGTTTCTGGCGGTGATGAAGACTGGCGCTGGCTATGTGCCGCTGGACATCGATTACCCGGCTGAGCGCCTGCAATGGATCATCGAGGACTCGGCCATGCACCTGCTGATCACCAGCAGCGGCCTGCGCCAGCGCTTTGCCGAGGTCGCGCGCTGTGTCGAACTCGAGCAGCAGGTGCTGGAGGATCTGCCGGCAAGCGCGCCTGAACAGTGCGCGAGCGCCGATAACCTGGCCTACCTGATCTACACCTCCGGCTCCACCGGCAAGCCCAAGGGCGTGGCGGTGAGCCATGGCCAGATTGCCATGCACTGCCAGGCGATCGCCCGGTTGTACGAGATGGACGCGCAGACCCGCGAGCTGCTGTTCATGTCGTTCGCCTTCGACGGCGCCCAGGAGCGCTGGCTGTCGACCTTGTCTTCAGGTGGTTGCCTGGTGGTCCGTGACAATCGGCTGTGGACGGCCGAGGAAACCTGGCAGGCGCTGCATGCCCAGCGTATCGACATCGCCTGCTTCCCGCCGGCCTACCTGCAACAGCTGGCCGAGTTCGCCGAGCGCCAGCCGCAACCCGCGCCGGCGGTGCGGGTGTACTGCTTTGGCGGCGATGCGGTGCCGGATGCCCTGTTCGAACAGGTCAAGCGCACGCTGCGCCCGCGCTGGCTGACCAATGGCTACGGGCCGACCGAAACCGTGGTCACGCCGCTGCTGTGGAAAGTGCCGGTGCAACAACGCTGTGGCGCGGTGTATGCGCCCATCGGTGAGCGGGTTGGCGAGCGCACGCTGCACGTGCTGGACCAGCACCTCAACCCGCTGCCCGATGGCGTTGCCGGGGAGCTTTACATTGGTGGCGCCGGCGTGGCGCGCGGCTATCACCAGCGCGCGGCACTGACGGCCGAGCGCTTCGTCGCCGACCCGTTTGCCAGCGGTGGCCGCCTGTACCGCACGGGTGACCGGGTTCGTCGTCGCGCCGATGGCGTCATCGACTTCCTCGGGCGGCTGGACAACCAGCTGAAAATTCGCGGCTTCCGCATCGAGCCGGGCGAAATCGAGGCGCGCTTGCGCAACCTGGCAGGCGTGCGCGATGCGGTGGTGGTGGCGCGGGACATCAGCCAGGGCAAGCAACTGATCGGCTACGTGGTGGCGGCCAGCGCTGAGGTCAGCGCCGAGGCATTGCGTGCAGCCCTGCGCGCCGACCTGCCGGAGCACATGGTCCCGGCCCGGTTGGTAATGCTGGCGGCGCTGCCGCTGACGCCCAATGGCAAGATCGACCGCAATGCCTTGCCAGCGCCGGAATTTGCCGCAGGCCGGGCGAAGGTCGCGCCGCGCAATGCCATTGAGCAGGCACTGGCCGCGATCTGGCAGGACGTGCTCGAGGTGGAGCAGGTCGGGGTCGATGACAATTTCTTCGAGCTGGGCGGTGACTCGCTGCGTGTGCTCAGGATGTTGTCCAGGGTGCGTGCCTGCGAGGCGTTGCCCATTGAGCTGAAACTGCGCGATGTCATGGCCCGGCCGACCATCGCCGAGTTGTCGGGATATGCACCCGAGCAGACCAGCCTCGACCCGCTGTTGCTGCTCAACAGCCGAGTGCGCGCCAGCACGCCGTTGTTCTGCCTGCATGCCGGGTTCGGCACGGTGTTCGATTACGAGCCGTTGGCGCGCCGGCTGGAGGGCCGCTGCACGGTGTATGGCCTGCAATGCCGGATGCTGCTGGACCCTGCCTGGGTGGATGAGTCGCTGGAAGCGATGGCGATCGACTACGCCCAGTACATTCGCCAGAAGCAGCCTGAAGGCCCTTATCAGCTGGCGGGTTGGTCGTTGGGCGGCAGCCTGGCGGTGCTGGTGGCGCGAGAGTTGGAAAACCAGGGGCAGCGGGTTGCCGCGCTGGCCTTGGTCGACAGCTTCGTGCCTGCGGCGGGGCAGGCGGTGCAGGAGAGGGATTGGAGCGCTGATCTGCGAGGCTTCCTGGCCGTGGTGCTGGGGGTTGCGGCTGATGCGCTGGTGGTGCCGGCGATCCCGGCTGGCAGTACTCGGGAGGCGGTGGAAGGCGTGATCGAAACGCTGCGTGCCGGCCAGGCAGCGGAGTCGGCCTATGTCGATATCGGCGATGCCGACCTGGCGCAGACCTTTGTCGTGGCGATGAAGCTCAAAGAACTGTCGCGTCAGTTGAGCCAGTTGCCGGCAACCCAGGCAGCGGCGAGTTGCTGGTGGGCGGGCGAGGGCGCGCATGGGGGGAGCATTGCCGGTAGCGGTGAGGATATTGGTATCGATGCTGGGCACTACGACATCCTTGAGCATGCGGATGTGCTTGAGGGGATGATTGCCAGGTTGATGCTGGCAGAGCCGGTAAGCCAGTAGCTCCGCGGTCTCTGTGGGAGCTGCCATGCACCGCGTCGCCTGCTTCGCGGGCTTGCCCGCTCCCACAATGGGTTGGGCGTACGCCTCAGGCTTGCGCTGAACCCTGTGGGAGCGGCTTTAGCCGCGAACACCGGCGCAGCCGGTGCCATGCACCGCGCCGCCTGCTTCGCGGGTGAACCCGCTCCCACAGAGGACGGTGCAGCACCGGGCTACGCGGTACCTGTGGGAGCGGCCGTGGCCGCGAACACCGGCGCAGCCGGTGCCATGCACCGCGTTGCCTGCTTCGCGGGCTTGCCCGCTCCCACAATGGGTTGGGCGTACGCCTCAGGCTTGCGCTGAACCCTGTGGGAGCGGCTTTCGCCGCGAACACCGGCGTAGCCGGTGCCATGCACCGCCAGGCACAAAAAAAGCGGCGCTTCCCGAATAAGGAGGCGCCGCTTTTTTGTGGGGTGGTCAGAAGTCGTAGCGCAGGTTCAGCGTTGCGTTTCTCGGCGCGCCGTAGTGGCCGTAGTTGCCGGCCAGGCCTGCGTAGTACTTCTTGTCGAACAGGTTGTCCACGTTCAGCGTGGCGGCCAGGTGCTCGCTGATCTTGTAGCGGGCCATCAGGCTGGCCACGGCGTAGTCTTCCTGGGTGATCCGCGTGTTGTAGCGGGTGGCCAGGGATTGCTGGGAATTCCAGTTGACCCCGCCGCCGACGGTCAGGCGGTCCCATTCGCCAGGCAGGCGGTAGGTGGTCCACAGGCGGAAGGTGTCCAGCGGCAATTGCGACGTCAGGCGAGTGCCATTGGCATCCTCCGTGCGCGAATGGCTGTAACCGGTATGAACTTCCAGCCCGCGAGCCACTTCGCCGGACAGTTCCAGATCGATGCCCTTGGTTTCGGCGCCGCTGACCGCGCGGTAGGCGGTGGAGTTAGGCACCCCCGGCACGCCGAAGCCGGTGTCTTCTTCTGCAAGGTTGTCACGCTTGATCAGGTAGATCGCGGCGTTGGCGTTCAGGCGGCCGTCATAGAACTCACCCTTCCAGCCCATTTCATAGTTCTGCCCGATCACCGGGTCCAGCACCTTGCCGGTACGGTCGCGGCTGGTCTGGGGCTTGAAGATATCGGTATAGCTGGCGTACACCGACTGCTCATCGGTCAGGTCATAGATCAGGCCCGCATAGGGTGTGACTTCGCCGCGCTCCTGCAAGTGGGAAGGGTTGCCGATACCCGTGGTCAACACCACCTGGTTCGAGTCCGAACGATAACTGGTAGTACGAGCACCGAGGATCATGTGCAGGTCGTCGGTGAAGTTCAGGCGGGTAGCGATGAAGTAGCCGGTCTGGCGAATGTTCAGGTCATAGTCCAGCAACGGTGAATAGCTGCCAGGTTGCGGTAGGCGGTTGCCCCACGTGTAGAAGTTGAATGTGGCTTCCCCAGCCGTTCCGGTGAAGTGGTTGTTCTCGTAATCCATGTAGTCGAAGCCGGTGACCAGCTCGTGTGTCTGGCCAAACAGTTCGAAAGGCCCCTGCAGCGTGATGTTCATGCCCCGTTGAACCTGATGGGCATCGACTTGCAACAGGTCGGCCTTGGCGTTGCCGGTGGCCTGGTCGAGGGTGGAAACCCCCGCCCCGGTGCGGTAGAACGCCGACAGCGAGTCGCGATCGACATCCATGTAGTTGCCGGCCATTTTCAGCTGCCAGCCATTGCCAAGCTCCTGGTCCAGGCCAAAGGAGTAGTTCTTGGTGGTGTAGTCCTCATACATCCAGCGCGGGCCGGAGCTGGTCGAGCGGGAGAAGTGGGTGGGTTGGCCATTGCTGAAGAACAGCGGCACGCCCGGTGCGCCGTTGGCGTCGTAGGTCTGGTAGTCCATGCCGAAACGTACGGTGGTGGTGTCGGTCAGGTCGGCCTCGAGCACGCCGTAGACCAGGTCGCGGTCCTGGCTGTACCAGTCCATGTAGCTCTGGTTGCTCTGCTTGGCAGCCACCAGGCGGCCACGCAGCTTGCCGCTTTCGATCAGCGGCCCGGACACATCGGCCTCGGTGCGGTAGTAGTCCCACGAGCCCACGCCGGCCTGCACATAGGACTGGAATTCACGCGTCGGGCGCTTGCGCACCATGTTCACCACGCCGTTGGGCTCGCCGGCACCGGTCATCAGGCCGGTGGCGCCGCGGACGATTTCGATGCGGTCGAACATGGCCATGTCCATCAGCGTGTTGGGCATGTTGCGCGTCAGGTAGTCCTGCGTGGTGTTCACCCCGTCGAGCTGGTAGGTGCTGATTTCCGAGCCGCGCGAATAGATGTGGAAGCGCTCGCCACCGTCCTGGGACATGGTGATGCCCGGGTTTTGCTTGAGCACATCGGTGATCGTCGCCAGGTGCTGGTCGTCCATCTGTTGCCGGGTGATGACGCTGATGCTTTGCGGCGTTTCGCGGATCGACAGGTTCATCCGGGTGGCCGTGCTGGTCACGCCGGTGGTGTAGGAACCAGTGCCTTCGGTAGTGGCCCCCAGGCCCATGCTATTGACGTTGGTCGCCGAAAGTTCGACCTGGCCGTCCTTTGCGGCAGAGCTCGCCGTGACGGTCACGCTATTGCCGTCGATCTGGTAACGCAGGCCGCTGCCACCCAGCAGGATGCTCAGCGACGTCGCCAGGTCATGGCGCCCTTGGAGGGCGGTGGAGCGCAGCCCGCTGATGTCCTCGGGGCTATACAGCAACTGGCTGTCGGTCTGCCGGGCCAGGGCCTGCAGCGCCGAGTTCATCGGCTGCGCGGGAATGTCCAGGGTCCATTCCTGCGCGTGCACCTGGGTAACCATCGCGGTGGCCAACGCCAGGCCAAGGCCGATGCGGGACAACGCGCGTTGGGGACGCAGGGAATGACGGATCAGTAACGCTTTGGCAAGCGGGTTGAGCGGGCCGGGCAGGGACTTGGACATCTATTGCGGTCTCGTTGGCAGAGGGTTTTTTTCTATGTCAGCTATAAGACGCAGCACCTGGGAAAAACCGGAACGATTCTTATTGGCGATTTTTTCCGCGGCTGCTGCGTTAACCGCGTCACAACTTCACAGGTCGCGTGCTACGCGAAAGCCGAGGAAGTCGCCACGGGTGGTCTTGAGCCGGTCGTTGCGGTTGGCCGAGCGGGAGAAGATCGGCGGCTCGCCCCAGTCGTTGCCGCGCATGTGCGCACGGATGCACGTGGGGTCCTGGACCCAGGCGCTGCCGTCAGTGGGCGCGCCTTCGTAGCTGTCGTGGTAGCAGTCGGCGACCCATTCGTAGACATTGCCGTGCATGTCGTACAGGCCGAAGGCGTTGGCCGGGTAGCTGCCCACCGGGGCGGTGAAGGCATAGCCGTCCTTGGGGCCATAGGTGTTGGCGTGCTTGCTGATCTCGTACGTGCCCGGTTCGTCGAAGGGGAAGGGGAACGGGCCTGTGGAGCCGCCACGAGCGGCATATTCGCGTTCGGCTTCGCTGACCATGCGGTAGGGCTTGCCGGTGGTTTTCGCCAGCCAGCGGGTGTAGCCCTGCACTTCGTCATAGTCGACGCACACCGCTGGTTGGCGGGGGCCTTGCGGGTAGCTGGGCTTGCTGGCTTCGCACCAGCGGCCTGGGCGGTCGTCGCCGCTCTTGATGACGGTGCCGGTGGCCTCGATGTAGGCGTCCAGTTCGCCAGCGGTGACCTGGTAGCGGCTGATGGCGAACGGTTTGGCGAAGGTCACGGTGTGCAGCGGGCCTTCGTCGGGCTGGCGGCCTACTTCGTCGTCAGGGGCGCCCATCACGTAGCTGCCGGCGGGCAGCACGACCATTTCCGGGCAGTCCTTGCAGTCCTTGAACACGTCGCCGGGCTTGGCGGCGTGGGCATGGGCGCTGGCCAGCAGCAGGCAGGTGATCTGGGCTGGCCGGCAGAGCCAGGCGGATACGTTCATCGGTGGTCCTCGAAGCGGGTGAATGCGGGCTGCGTTTCGCATTCAGACGAGTCGGGGTAGCGGGAAATTAATCAACATCCAAGGTGGCGCTCCCACAAAAGCTGTTTGCAAGGCATGGGGCACCGGGCTATAGTCCAGCCCATTGTTCTCTCCCCGAAGACCTGTTCATGCCAGCCAGCCCTTCCACCACAAACTTTGCCATCGCGCCAGTCGCGGGCGGAGTCGTGCGTGGCTGCCAGCAGCCGGCGATGATCAGTCACTATCCACCACCACCTGTCAGTGGCGTTGTAGGCGGCGTAGCTCCGCCTCCTTGCGTGGTCGTGCTGGGCTGATCGGCTTCTGGCCGCATCCCTTCGCACACGCAACCTACTGAACACGGTCGGCACTTCCCAAGCGCAAGCGCACGCCGGCCGTCTGGCTTATCTGCCTACTATCAGGTGGCAATACATGTCTGTCTTCAACAAAGCATCCGTGGCCTCGGCGGCCACTACCAGCCTGTTCGTCCTGCTGTGGAGCAGCGGGGCGATCGTTTCCAAGCTGGGCCTGGCGCAGGCCAGCCCGTTCGCCTTCCTGCTGTTGCGCTCGGCCCTGGCCCTGGCCGGGCTGCTGCTGATCGGCCCGCTGCTGCGGCTGCGCTGGCCGCGCAGTCGTGGCGCCATCCTGCGCGCCCTGGGTACCGGCTGTGTACTGCTCGGCGCCTACCAGATCTTCTACCTGCTGGCGCTCGACAGCCAGGTCACCCCCGGCATCATGGCCACGGTGATGGGGGTACAACCGATCCTCACCGTGGTGCTGATGGAGCGCCAGCGCTCCTGGAGCCGGCTGTTCGGCCTGGGCCTGGGGTTGGCTGGGCTGATCATGGTGGTCTACCAGGGCATCAACCTGGGCGGGGTGTCGCTGGTGGGGATGCTGTTCGCCCTGCTGGCGCTGGCCAGCATGACCGTTGGCTCGATCCTGCAGAAGCGCATCAGCGACAACCCGATGGGCACGCTGCCGTTGCAGTACCTGGCCGGCTTTGCCCTGTGCGCGCTGTTCGCGCCGCTGCAGCCGCTGCAGGTGCAATGGACCGGCGGCTTCGTCGGCGCGCTGCTGTGGATGGGCCTGGTGGTCTCGCTGCTGGCGACCTTGTTGCTGTACCGGCTGATCGCCAAGGGCAACCTGGTCAATGTCACCAGCCTGTTCTACCTGGTGCCGGCCGTGACCGCGGTGATGGACTTGCTGATCTTCGGCAACCGCCTGGCGCCGCTCAGCCTGCTGGGCATGGGGCTGATCGTGGTGGGCCTGCTGTTCGTGTTCGGCAAGCCCGCCGCGCGCGTGGCCGAGGCGTAGGCGCTAGCGGAACTCTTCGGGGATGGGGTGGCGCAGTACACCCTCCTCGAAGTCCAGCAGGCCGGCTTCGCGCTGGGTGAGCAGGTAGTAGAGCAGGGTGTCGAGCGAACGCTGCGGCGGGACTTCGACTGCCAGCATCTTCACGGCCTGCTCGGTTTCGCAGTTGCAGCCGAAGTCCTGCAAGGCCGCGCGTACCTGGTCGAGGCTTTCCGGCGGCTTGACGATGACCCGGAACACCGAGCTGCCGCTGCTGCGGCGTAGCTCGGTGAACCAGGTTTCGCCGGCCTGTTCGCAGGTGCCGATCACATCGCCGGGGGCGATGCCATAGACATGGAAGGGAATGTTGTCGACGGCATGGCCGCCATCGACCGCCTTGGCCCACAGGCCCTCGACCGAGGCCGGTGGGTAGCCGTTCGCGTCCTGCTGCAGGCGGAACAGGACCTTCTTGTACGCGCCGGTCATATCAGCTGCGCGCCGGGCGCAGCACCAGCCACAGCGCCACGCCAATCAGCAGGCCGCCGTACAGGTGGGCCATCGACAGCGGCTCGTCGAGCAGCCACGCCCCCCACACTACGCCGAACACCGGGATCAGGAAGGTCACGGTGCTGGCTTTGACCGGGCCGATTTCTTCCAGCAGGCGGAAGTACAGGATGTAGGCGAAGGCCGTGCACAGCAGGCCCAGGCCCAGCAGCGACAGCCATACCTGCCAGCCGCCCCAACTGGCCGGTGGCTGGCTCAGTGCGCTCCAGGCGAACAGCGGGCTCAGCAGCAGGGTGGCGCCGAGCATGCTGCCCAGGGCCGACAGGCGGCTGTCCAGGCCGCTGACCCAGCGGCGCGCGAGGAAGCCGGCAAAGCCGTAGCAGGTGGTCGCCGCCAGGCAGGCGAGGGCACCTTGCAGCAGGGCCAGGTCGAGGGCTACCGGGCCGGCACCGCTGAGAATGCCGACGCCGAGCAGGCCGAGGAAGATGCCGCAGAGCTTGGCCAGGGTCATCGGTTCGCGGAAGCACAGCACGCCGATCAGCACGCCCATCAGCGGCGTGGTGGCGTTGAAGATCGCCGAGTAGCCGGCGGGCAGCACCTGAGCGGCCACCGAATAGAAGGTGGCGGGGATCCCGGAGTTGATCATGCCCAGTACCAGGCAGGCGCCGAGCTTGCCCTGGAAGTCCCAGCGCACGCGGGCTGCGGCAAGCAGTGCGACCAGCCCCAGGCAGGCGATGGACACGCGCAGGAACGCCGTCGGCAGCGTGCCCAGCTCGGGGGCGATGATGCGCATGAACAGGAAACTCGCCCCCCAGACGGCGGCAAGGGTCAGCAGGCGGGCTAGGGCGATGGGGCTCACAACGGTCTCCGGAGGCGGGGCAGGGCGCGAGTGTACGCCAGGGGGCGGGGGGATTCTTGTGCTTTCTTGCGGTGTAAACCTGTGCTGGCCTCTTCGCGGGTAAACCCGCTCCCACAGGTACTGCACAGCTTTCAAATGTGATGCCCTCTCTGTGGGAGCGGGTTTACCCGCGAAGAGGCCGGTGCCGACACCCCTGTTTCGGACAAGCAGACTAAGCTCTGTATCTCACCCTTGCCCCGAGGCCCCCCGCATGCCCCAGCCTAGGCCCGCCGTCGAAATCGCCCGGATGATCCTCGCCGGCTTCGACGACTACCGCGACCACTTCCAGCGCATCACCCTCGGTGCCCGCCAGCGCTTCGAGCAGGCGCGCTGGCAGGAGATCCAGCACGCCGCCGCCGCGCGCATCAACCTCTACGAAGAGAAGGTCGCCGAGGTCAACGGCTGGCTGCGTCAGGGCTTTGCCGAGGAGGTGCTGCTCGACGTCGAGCAATGGCCACTGGTGAAAAATGCCTACATTCACCTGATCGACCCGCGGCTGGACGATGAGCTGTCCGAGACCTGGTACAACTCGCTGTTCTGCAGCCTGTTCAGCCACGACCTGATCAGCGACGGCTGCATGTTCATCCATACCACCCGGCCCTCCATGCGCGGCCGCGAGCGTGCCGCGCAAACCCGTACCTATCACCCGGACGACGGGCTCAAGGGCCTGCTGCGCGCGGTCTTCACCGATTACCCGTTCGATGTGCCGTACGCCGACCTGGAGGGCGACCTGACGCGCCTGCAAGCGCAACTGCGCGAGTGCCTGCCGGACTGGGTGTGCAAGGACCCGGCGCTGGCGCTGGAGCTGTTCGTGCCGGTGCTGTACCGCAACAAGGGGGCCTACCTGGTCGGCCGGCTGTTCAACAGCGATGAACAGTGGCCGCTGGTCATCCCGCTGCTGCATCGCGAAGGGCACGGCATCGAGGCCGACGCGCTGATCACCGACGAGGCCGAGGTGTCGATCATCTTTTCCTTCACCCGCTCGTACTTCATGGTCGATGTGCCGGTGCCGGCGGAGTTCGTCAATTTCCTCAAGCGCATCCTGCCGGGCAAGCACATCGCCGAGCTGTACACCTCGATCGGCTTCTACAAGCACGGCAAGTCGGAGTTCTATCGGGCGCTGATCAACCACTTGGCCAGCAGCGACGACCGCTTCGTCATGGCGCCGGGGGTGCGCGGCATGGTCATGAGCGTGTTTACCCTGCCGGGCTTCAACACTGTGTTCAAGATCATCAAGGACCGTTTTTCGCCGTCGAAGACGGTCGATCGTGCCACGGTGATCGACAAGTACCGGCTGGTGAAAAGCGTCGACCGCGTCGGGCGCATGGCCGATACCCAGGAATTCGCCGACTTTCGCTTCCCGCGCAGCAAGTTCGAGCCGGAGTGCCTGGCCGAACTGCTGGAGGTGGCGCCATCGACCGTGGCGCTGGAGGGCGACACGGTGCTGATCCGCCACTGCTGGACCGAACGGCGCATGACCCCGCTGAACCTGTACCTGGAGCAGGCCAGCGAGGGCCAGGTGCTGGAAGCGCTGGAAGATTACGGCCTGGCCATCAAGCAGCTGGCGGCGGCGAACATCTTCCCCGGCGACATGCTGCTGAAAAACTTTGGCGTCACCCGTCATGGTCGGGTGGTGTTTTACGACTACGACGAAATCTGCTTTCTGACCGAGGTGAACTTCCGCCATATCCCGCCGCCGCGTTACCCGGAGGACGAGATGTCGGGCGAGCCGTGGTACTCAATCGGGCCGCATGACGTGTTCCCCGAAGAGTTCCCGCCGTTCCTGTTTGCCGATATCGGCCAGCGCCGGTTGTTCAGCCGCCTGCATGGCGAGTTGTATGACGCGGATTACTGGAAGGGGCTGCAGACGGCGATACGCGAGGGGAAGGTGATCGATGTGTTTCCGTATCGGCGCAAGGGGCGCTGACAGTATTTCAGCAGGCCCGGCCTCTTCGCGGGTAAACCCGCTCCCACAGGCACGGCACAGGATTCAAACTAGTGGGGTCCCTGTGGGAGCGGGTTTACCCGCGAAGAGGCCAGGCCTGCTTTTCACCGTCACCCCTTCAAACACTTCAACTCACTGAAATCAGTACGAACCTTGCTCAATTTTTCCTGCAAAAACTGCCGCTGCTGCGGGGTACTCTGCTGCACCAGGTCCACCAGCAAACTGCGCGCCTGCTGCTCGGTATTCTGAAACGCCGCCCGGTACTCCGGCGTCCACAAGCTTTCCTTGCGCTGCAGCAACGTCGCCAGGCGTGGCGCGAAGCTGGCGTCGTTGCGCTGGTTCATCGCCAGCAACAGCTGCTGCTGCCAGTGCGCGCGATTGGCGATCCACTGGCGGTTCTGGTCGCCCAGCGCCTGTGACCAGGCCTGCACGCGCTGTTTCTGCGTGGCGCTCAGCTCGCCAAACCAGGGCGTCAGGCGCTTTTCCATGCGCTCGGCCCGGCGGGCGATCTGTTTCGCCAGTGGCGTGTCCACGTACTGCTTCTGCCGCTCGGCGATGTCGTCGCGGAAGGCTTCGCGCATTTCTGCCACCTGGGCGTCGCTCATGCCACGCAGCAACTCGGTGGCCGACGGGGTAATGGCCTCGGCCACCCGGCCAATCGCCGCACGGGCTTCGCGGGTGCGCTGCTGCAGGGTCTGGTCGGTCACCTGGCCGTCGGCGACCATGCCGCGTATCCGGTCGAGCCAGTCGAGGTAGCCGGGCAACTGGGTCTTGCAGTGCCAGGCCAGGTGCTCGCGCAGGCGCTCGTCCAGCAGGGCCTTCTGCTCGCGGTTCATGGCCAGGTAATCGTCCAGCGACCACGGCACCAGGCGGTCGAGGTTGCGGTAGGCCAGGTCGATGCGGCTGCAGGCAGCCAGGGCCAGGGCGAAGCCGATGGCGATGAGCAGGGCTTTGAACAGGCGTAGCGGCATGTGCTGTTCCTTGCAGGGGCTGGCCAGACGGTAGACGCGACGAGGGGCTGACGGTTCCACTGCATCAGCGGTCGGGCGACGCGCTGGCTTTGAGTCTAGCGGCCTAGCCGTTGTCGGCGCTGTTCACCACGTAGATTTTCTGCCAATGTTCGCTGAGGCTCTGGCCAGAGCGGCGCATCATTTCAGGACGGTGGATGAGAACATCAGAGAAAGGCAACCTTCAGAACGGTTATCGCCGCATCATTCCTTCGATGACCGCGCTTCTGGAGTTCGAGGCGGTTGCCCGTCACAGCAGTTTTACCCTCGCCGCGCGGGAGCTGGGCGTAACCCAGGCGGCAGTGAGCAAGCAGGTTCGGCAGCTTGAAGAGAACATTGGCGTTCAGTTGTTCCAGCGCTTTCACCGTGGCGTTAGCCTGACCCATGAAGGGCAGACGTTGTTTGCCGTAATGTCTGAGTCGCTTCAGAAGGTCGCAGCAGTATTCGATCGCCTGGCAGAGGGGCGTGCTGATCAGCAACTGGTACTGAGCACGACCGCGACTTTTTCTCAGCTGCGAGTGATGCCGCGACTGAGCTCGCTCCAAGCCGCCTTGCCGCACATTCGCTTGCGCCTGGCCACACAGATGTTCACCGGTGACCTGCGCGACCATGACATCGATCTGCTGGTGCGTTATGGCACTGGTAAATGGGCGGATGGCACTGCCCTGCATCTGTTCGACGAAGAAGTGTTTCCAGTGTGTTCGCCGGCTTGGCTGGCGCGCAACCAGGCGCCCGACTCGCTGGAGGCGCTATACGGCGCGGACCTGCTGGATGCCGATGCCACCACCGAAGGCTGGATGACATGGCCAACCTGGTTCCGAGCGTTGGGCGGGCACCCCCCCAAGCTTGATTACCGTCTGCGCTGTCATCTGTATACCGATACCATTCAGGCAGCGCTGCACGGGCATGGCGTAGCACTGGGCTGGGGGCGGATGCTGGATCATCTGCTCGAATCGGGCGACCTGGTCCGTTTGTCAGACCTGAGCATAAAACCCCAGGAGGCCTACTACCTGGTGGTGCCCCATGGGCGCGACATCACGGCCATGGGGCTCAGCCTTGCCGAGTGGTTACGATCATCGCCAGGGTGAATCATGCGAAGGGCTCTGCGCACGCGTCGCAGAGCCGAAAAACGCTTTCATCAGCCCTCGAGAAAACTGGCATCGAAGGGATAGTGGGTCAGCAGCTCGTAGCCGGTCTCAGTGACCAGAAACTGGTTTTCCAGCTTGATGCCGTCACGTCCGCCGACTTCTCCGACATAGGCCTCGACGCACAGCGCCATCCCGGGCTCCAGCACGCCTTCGTAACCATAGGCCTGCAGATCTTCGGGGTAGCGGATGCAGGGATATTCGTCACACAGGCCCACGCCATGGAACATGACACCGTAGCGCTGCGCCCGGCATGATTCAGGGAGCCGGTGGCCCTTGCCGGTGAGTTCAGTGAAGCGCACGCCAGGCCTGATCATTTCGATATTGTGGGTGATATGTTCGTGAGCTATGCGGTACAGCCGTTTCTGTTCGGCAGTGGGCTCCAGGCCGCCACAGATCCAGCTACGGGACATATCGACGCACATGCCATACACACCGATCAAGTCGGTGTCGAATGACAACAGATCACCATTGCTCAGAACGCGCGGCCCGGACTCCTGGAACCAAGGGTTGGTGCGTGGCCCCGAGCTTAGAATCCGCGTCTCGATCCATTCGCCGCCCCGGCGGATATTGCCGGCATGCAATACGGCCCATACGTCGTTTTCTGTCATGCCTTCGCGCAATGCCTGGTGCATCTCCGAGACGGCTGCTTCACAAGACGCGACCGCGCAACGCATGGCCTTGATTTCATCGGGCCCTTTGATCGCCCGAGCGAACTCGGTAACTTCCTGACCACTGAAGAGTTCGATGCCAAGCGCATCCAGTGCCCGCACACCCGCCAATTCGATGCGGTCGACAGCAAGGCGTCGATTGGCGCCTGCATGCTGTCTGAGGATGTCCTCGACTTGCAAGGCAAAGCGTCGAGCATGCTCATCGGTGCGATCGCCTGTCTCGAAGTAGAAAAATGAAGCGCCGCTGCGCAGCTCGCTGATGAGCGGCAGATGTGCACTCAGGTGATCGCAGCCATGGAAATCCCAGAGCACAACGTGCCCGCTCGCTGCGATGAAACATGCGCGCGCGGGGTTGTGGGTGGTCCACAGTTGCATGTTTGTCGTATCGGTGGCGTATCGAATATTCAGCGGATCGAACAGCAGGATGCCGCCCAGGTCGCGTGCGATCAGTTGCGCGCGAATACGCTCCAGCCGATACGCTCGCATCGTTGGCAGATGGGGCGCTTGCAAGCCCAGCGCATGCCATTCCGCAAAAGCGAGTGGCGTAGGGCCGATTTCCGTCCGGTCGTTGTCGTCGATCGAGCCGTCAGCCTTGAATGCCGAGTTACGCTGGCGTGCAGGGTCAATGCGTCGATGCTCAGGGTTGATAGAAAAGGGTGCCGACATTGCGGTCTCCAGGCAATACTCAGGGTGTGCTGGCTAACGACTGAGGCAGTATTGGCGAAAGGAAAAATCGAAGGCAGGCGCGCCTGCCTTCAACATTGACGGTCAGTTGCTCGCCTGGGTGCCAGCGGCCCTTGCCGATTGAAGCCATTCATCAAATTGTTGCCGATGGGCGGCTATCCACTCGCTCGTGTGGCGATGAATATCGTCCGGGCTTTTTTCACCCTGTTGCATCTTCAGGTTCTGCGCGCTTTCATCAGCGGTGCTGATCTTCATCAGCGACAGGAACTTCAAGGCCGCCGGGTTCTTTTGCGCGAACTCCTTGTTCAGGACCGCTTCGACTTTATCGACGGCAAACCCCAGGTTCTTGCCTTTGTAAGTCGTGTCGATATCATTTTTTCCGCCGGGCAGGTCTGTTTCAGGAACCTCCAGCCAGACCACATCCTTGTCTTCCACAAGCACATTGGCGATCCACTGGGGCACCCAGGTGAAGTAGAGGATCGACTTTCCTTCCTTGTAGCGCGTAATGGTGTCGGCCATCAGGGCGAAGTAAGAGCCCTGGTTGACGTGAACGGTTTTTTCGAGGCCGTAGGCTTTCATCTGGTGATCAATGATAAGTTCACAGCCCCACCCGGGGTTGCAGCCAGTCAGATCCGCTTTGCCATCGCCGTCAGCATCAAATAGTTTGGCAAGTTCAGGCTGTTTCAGGTCAGTGATGTACTTGATGTTATGGGCTTCAGCGGTTTTCTTGTCTATAAGGTAGCCTTGAAGCACACCAGGCATGATCTCGCCTGTTTTCACCATGACATCGTCACCGCCAGCCTGCTGATAAAACTTTTCATGCAGCTTGTCCCAAAGGTGCACGGTGAAGTCCGCATCGCCGTTAGCGAGTGCCATCATCATGACACCATAATCAGTCTCCTTGGGCTCTTGAACGTTGTAACCAAGTTCGCGAAGGCCTTGCATTGCGATTTCGCCGCGGAAACGCTCTTCGGCGATCGGTGGAAATATCGGGGTGATTTTAACGCCTTCCCCGGGGTTGGTGGACGCAAATGAACTCAGCGCTGTAATGGCGAGGTAAAGTGCAGTCGCGGTTTTAAGGGCTCGGCGCGGAATTTTTATCATGGACATGGTGGGTTCCTTAAGCGTGGAAGTGCAAAACATGATCAAGAAATGCCTTCATGCAATTTTTTCTGGCCTGGAGGATTTGCCAGTGCCGAACATCCGCAGCAGGAAACCGACGGGGCCTGTCTGGTACCATTTTCTACTTGGGTCGGTTTTAGTGCGGTCACCCATTGCCTGAGTGAGGCGGTCAAGGAAGATGGCCAGTAAAACCAGGCCGATGCCACCCACCGTTGCCAGTCCCATATCAAGTCGGCCAATACCCCTCAGCACCATTTGGCCCAGGCCGCCGACCGAAATCATGGATGCGATGACGACCATGGAAAGGGACAGCATCAGCGTCTGATTAAGGCCGGCCATCATGGTCGAAGTGGCCAGTGGTAACTGCACGCGCACCAGCATCTGCCGCGGCGTGCAGCCAAATGCGCGAGCGGCTTCGATCTTGTCTTCGGGCACCTGCCGTATGCCCAGATTGGTCAGGCGTACGAGTGGCGGAAGGGCAAACACGATCGTAACGAGAACCCCAGGTACGTTGCCGATACCGAACAGCATCACCACCGGGACGAGATAGACAAAGGCGGGCAAGGTTTGCATGGCATCGAGCACCGGCCTGACCACACGTTCGAGACGGTCGCTGCGAGCGCACAATATGCCCAGCGGAATGCCTATGACAGCACAGAAGAACACCGATGTCAGGACAAGGGCGAGGGTTGTCATCGACGCCGACCATACGCCGATAAGGCCTAGCAATGTGAGGGTAATGAAGCACAGCAGTGCCATGCGCTTTCCGGCGAGCTGCCAGCCAAGCAGGCTGGATAGTAGAATACCGATAGACGGTGGAATGCTCTGCAGGAACCATTCAATGCCATTCAGGACCTGGTCGATTGGCCACCGAATAGCGCGAAAGAAATCACGGAAATTATGCACCAGAAAATTCAACGTGCTCGTCACCCAGTCGCCAAGAGGGATGACGGTCGTCTGAAACGGATCGAGAAAACTAAAGTCGGACATTTGAACTACCCTCATTACGCGGTTCGCAAGTGAAGCACGTGCGAACTTACAGGTCTGATCGATGACTCAATGACTGCCCAGCGTTTGCAGTAATTGATTTTTGGACAAGGTGCCTTTCAAAAAACCGTTTCGATCCAGAACTGGCACGGGGTAGGGCAGTTTTGCCGCAATGTTCAACACCTCATGCAAAGGCGTATCAAGATAGACCGGCTCTAGTTCATGCTGGGCGTAGTGGGTGTTGCTACTGTCTGCATCGACAACACTCACCAACTGGCCTTGGTCATTCAGCAGGTAGCCAAAGTCAATGCCTGGTTTGAACTCCCGAGGGGCTTCGATATGCCGAGTGGCTTCAGGGTCAAGACGGGCCAGGTCACCCGCTTTCAAGATTTTGGAACTGTCAAAACCTTTGAAGAATGTGCGGACATAATCATTGGCGGGTTGACTTATCAATTCTTGCGGCGTGCCGATTTGCACGACTCTACCGCCTTCCATGATTGCGATACGGTGGCCAATGCGGATGGCCTCTTCGATATCATGGGAGATAAAGATGATCGTGCGCTTCTGCTCGGCTTGTAATTTGATCAATTCGCCCTGCATCTCGCTACGGATTAGCGGGTCAAGGGCAGAGAAAGCTTCGTCCATCAGAAGGATGGTGGGGTCATTGGCCAGTGCGCGTGCCAAGCCTACACGCTGCTGCATGCCACCTGAGAGCTGGTGCGGATAACTATGTTCCTGGCCAGAAAGCCCGACCTGCAGAAGCGCCTCGCGCGCGCGCTTCTGGCGTTCCGTTTCGCTGACACCCGCTATTTCGAGGCCGAAGGCTGTGTTTTCGAGGACACTCATGTGCGGCATCAGGGCGAATGACTGAAATACCATCCCCATTTCTTTGCGACGCACATCCAGCAGTGCCTTGTCTGAAAGCCCGGTGATTTCTCGACCATTCAGATAAATGTTGCCGGAGGTCGGCTCTATCAGCCGATTGAACAAGCGTACCAGGGTGGATTTGCCCGACCCTGACAAACCCATGATGACGAAAATTTCGCCGCGCTTTACTGACAGGGTCGCGTCGAACACACCGATAACTTGACCGGTTTTTTCGAAGACTTCTTTTTTGCTGAACCCCTCTTTCACCATCTTCATGGCGACATCAGGGTGGGGCCCGAAAACTTTGTAGATATGCTGGATTGAAAGAATTTCATCTGAGTGGCTCATGGCTTCCCTCCTAACTTTGATTTAGGGGATACAGTATCTTTGTTGGGCAAAGACAGTATCGACTTGGGGAGACAGTACCAAGAAGGTGGAATAGGCATGGCGGCGTCCTGGGTTTTTTATTTTTCTGGCCCCAGATGGGCGTTTATAGAATTTAAGCCTATCGGGCGTTGGCGACCATCAACATTTATCAGCCACTATTCATAACGTAGCGTTATCGAAGAGCGGGTCGCTATTACGCCGAAAAGAGAGGGGCCACTGCCCACACTGCACAGTGGCCCCAGCGGCGCTGAACTCCGTCAGAACAGCACCGGTCCTGCTCAGATCACGAAGCGTTGATCCAGATGGTCTTCAGCTCCGTGTATTGGTCATGGGCCCAGATGGACTTGTCGCGCCCACCGAAGCCGGATTCCTTGTAGCCACCGAACGGCGTGGTCACATCACCCTCGCCGAAGCAGTTGACCGTGACCACACCGGCGCGGATTTCCCGCGACAGGCGCAGCGCGTTGCGCAGGCTGCCGGTGTACGCCGAGGCCGCGAGACCGTAGACGGTGTCGTTGGCCAGCTCGATCGCCTCGTCGAGGGTCTCGAAGCTGGTCACGCTCAGCACCGGGCCGAAGATTTCCTCGACGAACAGCTTGTTGTCGCGGCCAACGTTGTCGACGATGGTCGGCTGTACGAATACGCCATCCTCGGTCTCGCCACCCTGCACGATGCTGAGCTTCTGCTCGGCGGCGTAGTCCAGGTAGGACTTGACCTTCTCGAAGTGCGCTTTGCTGACCATGGCACCCAGGCGGTTGTCCGGGTCGAGCGGGTCGCCCAGCTTCCAGTCCTTCAGGTGCTTGGCGATCAGGCTAAGCAGCTCGTCTTTGACGTCTTTGTGGACGATCAGGCGCGAGGACGCCGAGCAGTTCTCACCCATGTTCCAGAACGCACCGGCGGTGACGAACTGGGCCACTTCATCAAGGTCTTCGCAGTCGTTCATGACCACGGCCGGGTTCTTGCCCCCGAGTTCCAGGACGATGCGCTTGAGGTTGGACTCGGCAGCGTATTTGAGGAACAGGCGACCGGTTTCGGTGGAGCCGGTGAAGCTGACCATCGGGATGTCCATGTGACGACCGATGGCTTCGCCCACTTCGCGGCCACCGCCAGGCACCAGGTTGAACACGCCGGCAGGAATGCCCGCCTCATGGGCCAGTTCGGCCACGCGCAGGGCGCTGAGGGTGGTTTCCTTGGCCGGCTTGACCACGATCGAGCAGCCAGCGGCCAGCGACGGGGCAATCTTCCAGGCCAGCATCAGCAGCGGGAAGTTCCACGGCAGCACCAGGCCAACCACGCCGATGGCTTCGCGCACCACCATGGTCACTGCCGCGTTGCCGGTTGGAGCGGTCGCGTCGTAGATCTTGTCGATCAGCTCGGCGTGCCAGCGGATGGTGTGGATGGTTTCCGGCACATCGACGGTCTGGCACTCGCTGACCGGCTTGCCGCTGTCCAGCGCTTCCAGTACGGCCAACTCGTGAGCGTTGTCTTCCAGCAGTTGGGCGAACTTCTGCAGCACGTGCTTGCGGTCGTTCGGTTGCATCTTCGACCAGGTGCCTGCTTCGAACACGCGTTTGGCGGCAGCCACGGCGAGGTTGACGTCGTTGACGTCGCAGGCGGCGACTTGTGCCAGCTGCTCGCCGGTGGCCGGGTTGGTGGTGACGAAGGTACGACCGGAAATGGCCTCGCGGAATTCACCGTCGATGAATGCCTTGGTGCGCAGTTGCAGGTCGGCGGCGATGGCCGCGTATTGTTCCTTGCTCAGCAATTCAGCCATGTTCAGGCACCCCCAGTGATCTGTGCGATGGTGCACTTGAGCTCGCTGACTACGCGCTCGAGTTCCTGCTTTTCGGTAGCCTCCAGGTCGTACAGCGGCTTGCGCACGCCGCCGGTGCGCAGGCCGTTGAGGGCGCAGCCGTACTTGATCGACTGAACGAATTTGCCACCTTCGAGGAAATCCATCAGCGGCATCATGGCGCCCATGATCTTGCGCGCCTTGTCGAAGTCCTTCTCTATTACGCAGGCCTCGTACAGCGCCACGTGCTCGCGCGGGATGAAGTTGGAGCCGGCGCAGACCCAGCTCTTCGCGCCCCACGCGAAAAACTCCAAGGCCTGGTCGTCCCAGCCGCAGGACAGCTGGATGTTCGGGCGCTGGATGGCCAGGCGGTGCAGTTGGGCCATGTCGCCGGAGCTTTCCTTGATGGCGACGATGTTCTTCACGTTGGCCACCGCGTCGAAGAACGCTTCACCCATGCTCATGCTCATGCGGCCTGGGTAGTTGTAGAGCATGATCGGCAGGCCGGCGGCGGCATCGACAGCTTTTACATGCAGGGCGATTTCCTGCTGCGTCGGCAGCGCGTATGGCGGTGTGCCGACCAGCAGCGCGTCGGCCTTGATTTCCTTGGCGTGCCTGGCGAAGGCCACCGAGTCTTCGGTGCGGATGGCGCCAGTGCCGATGATCAGCGGCAGGCGGCCATTGAGTACGTCTTTGGCCTGGGCCGCCAGTTCCAGGCGCTCCTGGGCAGTGTGCGCGTAGTATTCGCCGGTGGAGCCGCCAATGATGACGCCATGGATCTTCGACTCGACCAGGTACTCGAGCACCTCGCTGAATGCGGCTTTGTCGATCGAGCCGTCTTCAGCCAGTGGGGTAATTGCGGGGGTGTAGATGCCTTCGAATTTCATGATGCCGCTCCGATTATGATCACCACAACACAATCAGTGCCTGGCCAGGTCGCCAGGCACTGATTTCATTTAGCCAAGCGATGCCGCCTGCTGAAGGTTCAGCGAGCGTGTTTCCGGGGCCAGAACCCATGACAGGAACAAGCCGAAGAAGGTGATGCCGGCGGCCACGTACATCGTCTGAGCGATGCCCAGGGATTCCAGCGAGACAGGGACAAGGTAGGTACCGACCGCTGCGCCAATGCGCGAAATCGATGTGCCGGCACCCACCGCGAATGCACGAATCTCCGTTGGAAAAATCTCGTTCGGGTAGACCAGGGTGAGCACCTGGGCCCCGCCGATGAACAGCGCATAGATAGCGAAGAAGACCAGGATCCAGGGGCCTGCGCCGTTGTTGGATGCGCCGAGGCACAACAGTGCCAGGCCTGAAACGGCAAAGCTGTACAGCAGCAGGTTGCGACGTCCGATGGTGTTGATGAGCCGGGTGGCGATGATGCATCCCGCCACGAAGAACAAGGTGATCAGCACTGACCCGATCGAGGCGCTGTCGCCTTTCACGTTCATCGCTGTCAGCACTTTGGGGGCAAAGGCATACACCGCGAACAGCGGGATGATGCAGCACGTCCAGAACACGATGACGAACACCATGCGCTTGGCGTAGCCCGAGTAGATGAGGCTCCAGACATTGATCTTGTAGTTGGGGCTTTCTTCTGGAAGGTTGGCCAGGGAATAGTCGTTGCCGTACACACGCCTGATGACCTTCAGCGCCTCGTCCTGACGGCCTTTGCTCAGCAGCCAGCGAGGCGATTCCGGCGTGCCTATGCGTACGATGAACAAGGCCATGCCGATGATCGCCGAGCTGGCCAGCACCCAGCGCCAGGCCTCTTCACCGCCCAAGCGCAGTACCAGCTCGCCGACGATGTAGGCTGCGGCAGCACCTGTGAACCAGAGGATCGTGAGCATCGCCAGGCGAGGGCCACGGTACTTTTTCGGCATGAACTCCACGAGAAGCGAAGTCGCGACGGGGTACTCGATGCCTACCGCGATGCCAATGATCAGCCGCAGAATAAAAATCGCCTCAGCTGTTTGAGCCCAGAACTGAGCGACGGACGCGAGAATAAAAAGAGTGGGGCCAACGAAGAACAAGCGCTTGCGGCCCAGCCGATCCGTCAGCCAGCCGCCCAGAAACCCACCGAAAAAGATGCCGATCAACGCGGAAGCCGCGATGAGGCCTTCCCAGAAGCTGCTGAGCGAAAGCGATGTGCTGATGTGCGCAAGCACCACACCTATGATGCTCAAGACGTAGCCGTCGACGAAAGAGCCTCCGCCCGAGCGTAAGGTGAGTAGTTTGTGGAACCTGTTCAGCGGTACATCTTCTACTGAGATATTTGGACTTATCATTTTTCTCTCCTGATAAAAGACTTAAGCTTCAACGCCTGCTTTGTATTGTCCCCACATCAGGTTCAGATTGACGCCCAGGGATACCAGCGGCTCCGGTGGGTTTGCACAAGGGCCTGGCGATTTCAGCAAGAACTCGATGAGTTCGTTATGTTCACCGGCAAGCCAGTCAGCCATCAGCTTTCCAGTCGCAGTTCCCCGCGTTACCCCCAGGCCGTTGCAGCACAAGACCCCATAAACGTTCGGGGCCAACTGACCGAAGTAACCCTCATGGTTTCGCGACAACGCGAGTGCGCCGCCCCAGGTGTATTCAAGGTTTACCTTGGGCAGCATTGGGAACCGGCGCGCGAACGATTCGCGATGCCTCTTGACGAACCGCTCGATGTACTTGCTGTTGCTCCTGCCATCCGCGTTGAAGCTGAAACTGTTGCGAACCAGGATGCGATTGTCTGGTGTGCGCCTGACGGTAGTGCCGAAGGGATCGGCGGGGATCACGCCCCAGAATGGCTTGCCGCCCAGGGCAGCCTGCTCTTGCTCGGACAATGTTCGGGTGAGGCTGGCGTAAGTGAAGACCGGTAGCATACGGCCTTTCAAGAAGCCGAAATGCATGCCAAACGCGTTGTTGCTCAGGATCAGTTTGCTGGCTGTGATGGCACCGTTATGATGCCGAAGGACAACCTTTTCGCCGTATTCGACATCGATGATCGGGGTGTTTTCATACAGCACGACATTAGCCGGAAGTGAGTCTGCCAGGCCTTTCACTAGTGCCGATGGCTGAATAAGCGAGGTTCCCGGCGTGAACAGTGCTTTGCGGTAGAAGCGGGTGCCGATGTGCTCGGGCAGCGCGTGCGCTTCGATCATTTCGTAGGGTTGCCCAAGCTTGTCCAGGCCACTGCGGTAGGCGTCCAACACTGCAATCCCGCGGGACTCCACGGCGGCTTGATATTTGCCGCAGTGCTTCATCTGGCAATCAATGTTGAACTGCTCGACCAGTTCCTTCAGGGAATGCTGACCGAAGTGGTTGATCTTCAGGGTCGTCTTTGCGACTTCGATATCGCCGATGTAATCATCAGCGCCGATGTCGTGCGGCAGGTCGATGGCAAAGCCTGCGTTCCGACCCGAAGAGCCCAGCCCGACTTCTTGAGCTTCGATCAGTGCGATTTGGTCATCCGGGAAGTTCAGGGCGAGCTGTCGTGCCACGGCCAGGCCGGTAAAGCCCGCGCCGACGATAGCCCAGCGCACGTTGGAAGTGCCTTGGTGCGCTGGTTGGACGCGACGCCCTTTGCTCAAGTGATACCATCCGCATGTCGTGTCATCGGCTGGTAAAGAAGTGATTTTTGTCATTGGGGTGATCCTGAGAGGTAGGCTTGCGTCCAACATGGCATGAGGTAGCTGACGCGTTTCGGGTCGCTACATTTCATAGCGGATCTCTTTGGAAGGCGGGTGGCCAAAAAAAGCTCGGTATGACCTGCTGAAATGCGTGCATGAGACAAAGCCGCATGCGATCGATACGTCGAAGATCGATGTGTTGGAATTCTGTATGAGCCGGCGAGCTTCGGTTATTCTGAGCTGGAAGTAATATTTCTGAGCCGTGGTACTCAGCTGATATTTGAACAGTCGCTGAATTTGCCGAACAGAAAGGCCCACGAGCTGGGCCAGTTGTACTTGGCTGAGCGGCTCCTCAAGATTGGACTCCATCAGCGTGATCACTTCACGCAACGGTTTGCTCACCTTGGGCTGTTGGGGTTTCTGAAAACTCCGATGTTTGCTTTGATCGGAATCAAGGGTGTCCAGAACGGCATTGGCCAACTCGGCACACGCGCCGTAACCTAGCCAGCGGATCATCATGTCGAACGCGCCATTGGGGGTTGCCGACGTCATTCGGTCGCGGTCGAGTTCCAAGGGTTCCTGGGATACCACGGCGTGGGGCGCACGCTCAGCCAAGGCGGTGCGTTGCTCGGCATGTATGGCGCAGCGGTAGCCGTCCAGCAGCCCGGCAGCGCCAAGGTACCAGGCGCCATTCCACAGGCCGCCGAGCGCGATAGGCAGCTTCGATATCTTTTTAAGCAGTGACGATAGCCAATTAGGTAAAGTGCGGGCGACACGCAGACCGCCGCATATCACTATAAGATCGAGGTCGGACAAACGAAGGTCTGTGAGGGGCGTATCAGGACGGATGGGAATGCCCAGGTCGCTCATGACTTCAGTATGGTTGTGGCTGAAAGTGTGTATGCGTACCGCACCTTGGGATATGAGATTCGCTGTAACCAGAACATCCAGCGCTTGCGTGAAGCAAGGCAAAGAAAAATTTTCGAGCAAAAGGAAACCCACTCGGGAGGGCTTACGATCGCCGCGCGCATGTGGCATGAAGCCCAAGTTGCGGTCGGCGAATGTGCGGCTAAATGCTCTTGTAATTGTTTTCATTGGGGTACCTAGCAGCCCAAGCCCAATGCTTGAATTTATTTGTTGTATTGACATGCTCTCTAGATGATTAAGAGCCATCATCAGGTTGGGCACTAGCTTAATGACCGCGTCATGAACGGGTCCAACGACTTTTCCGGGCTTTTTTGGATAACGTCTGGTTATCAATCCACCCGTGGAACGAAAGCTACCCCTTCGCAAGATTGATAATGCCCTTCGCATAACTTTAAGTTATGCTGCTGGTAAATTTTTTACCGGTGAACGCTGCTTATTCCGCGCGTAGGATGGGCAAGTAATCGAATGGGTGTGGTTCAGGAGCGGTACGAAGAATGTCGCACAAGCATGTGGATCCAGATACGCTGCTCCTCAAAATGCCCTCGCTCAGGGCGGTGAAAGCCTTCGTGGCAGCCGCCAAGTACGAAAGCTTCACCCGCGCAGCGGAAGCTTTGTGCGTTTCACAAGCCGCCATTAGCCGTCAGATCCGCGAGCTTGAAGAGTACCTCAACGCGCCACTGTTCATTCGCGTGGGGCGTGCCGTTGAGCTCACGCCTGCCGGGGCTGTGTTTTTCGATGCGTCGCAAATTTCTTTCGTGAATATCGCTCAGGCGGCAGAGCGCATCAGGAATGCGCCGGTCGACAAACACGTGCTGACCATATCGTGTTCTCCGGCGTTTTCAGCACTTTGGCTTTCAAATCATATTCAGGATTTTCGGTCGAAAAATCCTGATATCGAGCTTAATCTGATTACCACTCAGAATTTCCACGCTCGAGAGCCGGGCGTGGAGCCCGATATCGTCGTTTCAAAATTCGTCAATGTAGGGGAGGGGTATAAAGTATATCCACTCTGCCATGACATCATTTACCCCGTGTGTTCGCCTGAGTATGTTGACCGCCATCCTGACATTACCACATTGGAAGGGCTGCGCAGCGCTGAACTTCTGGACTTGAGCCCCTATGGCAGGTCAGGTGTGGCCGAGCACGTCGACTGGAGTGTATGGCTCGCGTTCCAGAATATTGATATTGATGAAAGAGACCCGCAGAGTCCGCCCATCTTCCATGCGAATGATTATAACCTGATTACCAATATGGTGCTTTCCCATCAGGGGGTAGCACTCGGCTGGAATCATTTGGTGGCGCACATGGTCGAGACGGGGCGGTTGGTGAAACCGGTCAAAGAGCAGGTCACGCTGCGCAACAGCCTTCATTACTTGGCGTGCCGTGAAGATACGGTGGCAAAAGACGCTTGTGCCCGGGTCAGGGACTGGATCATGACCAAGTTCTCAGCGTGGAAAGTTCAAGCGCGAAATGGATAACCTGACATTATCGATTCGGCTGCAAAAATGTAGTTTGAGTGGTTGCTGAGTACAGCTATACCCTGTCTGCACGCGTGACCAATAATAATCCGTTTATCGACGGAGCAGTCTTTCTTTGCCAGGGTTTCGTGCGCGGCTTTTTACAAGAACATATTTACAAAAATAATGTTTCAGTCGTTTGTGCCTGCCTGGAATGGCATGGTGCCTGGAGGATAATAATGAACAGCAACGAATCCGTCATTAGCCTGATCAAGCAACGCAAGGCTCGCCATGTGTTGCCCCGTGAGCTTTATTTCGACCCTGTGGTTTATCGCCAGGACCTCGAACACATCTGGCATAAAGACTGGGTCTTTGCTGGGCACACCTTCGAAATTCCCAAGACCGGCCAGTATTTCACTCTGCAGATTGGCGACTACCCGGTAGCCGTCGTGCGGGGCAAGGATGGTGAGGTTCGAGCCTTCCACAACGCCTGCCGCCACCGTGGCGCCAAGGTCTGCGAACATGCGAGCGGCAAGGTGGCGAAGTTGGTCTGCCCCTACCATAAATGGACCTTCGAGCTCGACGGCAACCTGATCTATGCAGGCAATATGGGCAACGACTTCGATCGCTCGAACTACGGCCTGAAGACCGTTCATATCGAAGTGGTACACACCTACATCTATGTCTGCGTCGCCGAAGAGGCACCTGACTTCTCTGGCTTCCGTGCCGCCGTGACCCCGTTCATCGCGCCGCACTTCCTGGAAAACTGCAAGGTCGCCTTCGAATCGAACCTGATCGAAAAGGGCAACTGGAAGCTGGTCTTCGAAAACAACCGTGAGTGTTACCACTGCGACGGTACCCACCCGGAGCTGCTCAACTCCTTCGTCGAGAACTTGTCGGTCGCGGGTGTCGGCGGCGATGAAGACCCGGAGCTTGTGGCCCATTGGGACCGGTGTGAAGCGGCAGGCATGCCAAGCCGGTTGAACATGGACCCCAAGGGGCGTTTCCGTATGACCCGCATTCCGCTCTCCGCCGGTGCGGTGAGCTACACCATGGATGGCAAGCCTGCAGTGGCAGGGCGGCTGGACAAGAGCGGTGAACCGGACATCGGTGCGCTGCTTTACTTCAACTACCCATCGACCTGGAACCATTTTCTCGGCGATCACGCGTTGAGTTTCCGCGTTCTGCCGATCGGCCCGGGCGAAACCCTGGTGACCACCAAGTGGCTGGTGCCGGAGGCTGCCGTCGAGGGCGTCGACTACGACCTGGAACGCCTGACCAAAGTATGGTTGGCCACCAACGACCAGGATCGTCGCCTGGTTGAAGGCACCTTTGCGGGTGTCTCCTCACCTGCCTATGAGCCGGGCCCATTCTCCGAAAACGCTGAAAACGGTGTTTGCCAGTTCGACGATTGGTACTGCGCGACCATGCTGGAGCGCCTGGAAGGGCGTCCCCAATTGAAATCGGTCGGCTGATGCAGCGATTCGCAACGGCGCCTTCGGGCGCCGTTTTCGTTGGTCCTGGCGCAACGGCGATGCACTTGCCAGCGAATGCGCTGTGAACATTGAAGTGTTGCTGTTCAGGAAGGGGGCGGGCGTGGACCTTTGGGCAGAGCTAAGCTTTCGAGCTTTGACACCGGCAGGTGTATGTCTGGAAAATAGCCACCTTGTCTTGAGGAACATCGGAAATGGCTCTGCTTGGGCGTTACAACAGTTTGCAAATCGTGAAACACGTGGACTTCGGCCTGTACCTGGACGGCGGCGCCGACGGCGAGATCCTGCTGCCCGGGCGCTATATCCCGAAAAACGCCGAAACCGAGGTCGATGACTGGCTGAACGTGTTCATCTACCTGGACAGCGAAGACCAGCTGATCGCCACCACCGAGAAGCCCAAGGTGCAGGTCGGCGAATTCGCCAGCCTCAAGGTCAAGGACATCAACGGCGCTGGCATCTTCCTCGACTGGGGCCTGTCCAAGGACCTGCTGATGCCGTACTCGGAAGAAGCGCGGCCGCTGAAGATCGGCGACTACTGCGTGGTGCACGTGTACCTCGACAAGCGCACCCGCCGCATCACCGCCACCTCGCGCCTGGACCGCTACCTGGACCGCACCCCGGCGGACTACCAGGTGGGTCAGCCGGTCGAATTGCTGGTGGCCGGCGAGACGCCGATGGGCTTCAAGGCCATCATCAACAACCGCCACTGGGGCCTGATCCACAAGAACGAGGTGTTCAAGTTCCTGCGCTCGGGCATGCACGAGAAGGGCTTCATCAAGGAACTGCGCCAGGACGGCAAGATCGCCCTTAGCCTGCAACCGGTGGGCGCGGCCCTGGCCGACAGCCTGCAAGAGCAGATCATGGCGCGCCTGGAAGCCGAAGGCGGGGTGCTGAATGTGAGCGACAAGAGCGACCCGGCGCTGATCAGCAAGCTGTTCAGCGTCAGCAAGGGTAACTTCAAGAAGGCCATTGGCGGGTTGTTCAAGCAGGGCCGCATCGTCATCCATGACGATCGCATCGAAAAGGCCTGATCAGGCCTGCACGAAGGTACGGAAGTCCAGCTGCTCGCCACCGGGGCGGGTGTCGCGCAGCAGCGAATCGCGGTCGGCGCTGAGGGCAAGGCTGATGGTCGAGCGGCGCTTGCCGGGGTTGCGCACTTCCATCTGTTCCTGGTGCGCACGCAGGAAGTTGATCGGCACCTTCAGGTGCTGCAGCTCGTCGCTTTGCGGGGTGTGCAGCAGCAGGTTGACCCAGTCGGGCTGGCCCTTGCGCAGCAGCGCCACCGGCACTTCGAACCACCACAGGTTGCGCTTGTGGTCGAGGATGGCGAACAGGGTATTGCTGCTGGTCAGCACCGGGCGGGCCAGTGCTGCGTTGCGCCGGGCGATGGCGGCGGGTTTGTCGAGTTTCATGCAGGTTCCTGCGGGTTGACGCTATGAAGGCCTGCATTGTGAGGGGTGGCGGGTAGCGGGGCAAGGTTGCCGGTTGCGTTACCGCTTGGCTCGGGGATGAAAAAACCGTTGGAACGTCTGGCGCAGGCGTTGGGTCCACCGACTGTCGACACGGTTCTCGTGTCTCCCCATTGCAGGAGTTTTGCCATGAGCGGTACCAAAGACAAAGCGAAAGGTTTGGCCAACGAAGCGATCGGCAACGTCAAGCAGGGTGTCGGCAAAGCCACCGACAACGACCGCCTGCGCGCCGAGGGCGAGGCCCAGGAGCTGAAGGGCGAGGGGCAACAGATCAAGGGCAACGTGAAGGACGCGGTGAAAAAGCCTTGATCTGAGCGACCTCTCCCGGCCTTTTCGCGGGTATTGCACAGACTTCACGCGCTGTGCCGTATCTGTGGGAGCGGGTTTACCCGCGAAGAGGCCGCTACTGGCGTAAGCAAATTCTTGCAGCATGGCCGGGATCAGCACAGTAACGGCAGGGTCTATTAGACTTACCCCATGTACTTACGAACCAAGCGGCGAAAGGAGACGCTATGATTTTCCCCGACCTGCGCGGCCTGCCCCTGCACCGCGTGCTGGTACGCACCGTCAAGGAATTCCTCGACGACGAGATGTCTACCTACGCCTCGGCGATGGCCTACCAGATGCTGTTTTCGCTGTTCCCGTTCCTGCTGTTCCTGATCGCCCTGATCGGTTTTCTGCACCTGCCGGACTTCTTCTCGTGGCTGCGCCTGCAGTCGGAACTGGTGCTGCCGCCACAGGCCCTGGAGCAGGTGAACCCGGTGATCGACCAGTTGCAGCAGTCCAAGGGCGGGCTGTTGTCGGTGGGTATCGTGATTGCCTTGTGGACCGCATCGGCCGGGGTGCGCCTGATGATGAGCGCGATGAACGCGGCCTACGACGTGCCCGAAGGCCGCCCGGTGTGGAAGCGCATCCCGTTGTCGGTGATCTATACCGTGGGCATTGCCGGCATGCTGCTGGTGGCGGCGGCGCTGATGGTGCTGGGGCCGCAGGTGATGGAATGGATCGCTGCCCAGGTCGGCATGCAGGAGGTGATCGTCACGGTGTGGACCATCCTGCGCTGGCCGGCAATCATCATTTTGATGATGGTGGCGGTGGCGCTGATCTATTACGTGATGCCGGACGTGAAGCAGGAATTCCGCTTCATCACCCCGGGTTCGGTATTGGCGGTGGTGGTGTGGATCCTGGCGTCGTTGGGGTTTGCCTACTACGTCAAGACCTTTGCCGACTACAACGCCATGTACGGCAGTATCGGTGCAATCATCGTGCTGTTGTTGTATTTCTATATTTCCGCCGCCGTGTTGCTGCTGGGCGCGGAGATGAACGCCGTGATCGAGCACATGTCGAGCGAGGGCAAGAACCCGGGCGAAAAGGTTGCCGACGGGCAGCAGCCCCAGGAAACCCGTACTGTGCTGGGCCATGAGCACCCGATACCGAGCGAGCAGCAACCTTCCGAGCCGAGCCCCCGATGATCCGTGACATCCTTAAGATGGGCGATGAGCGCCTGCTGCGCATCGCCCCGCCAGTACCTGAGCACATGCTCGGCAGCGCCGAACTGCAGCAATTGATCGACGACATGTTCGAAACCATGCGTCATGTTGGCGGTGTGGGCCTGGCCGCGCCGCAGATCGGCATCGACCTGCAGCTGGTGATCTTTGGGTTCGAGCGTAGCGAGCGCTACCCGGATGCCGAACCGGTGCCGCAGACCATTCTGCTCAACCCGGTCATCACGCCGACTTCCAGCGAACTCGAGGACGGCTGGGAAGGATGCCTGTCGGTGCCCGGCCTGCGCGGCGTGGTGCCGCGTTTCAAGCACATCTGCTACCAGGGCATCGACCCGCAGGGCAAGCCGATCGATCGCTTTGCCGACGGTTTTCATGCGCGGGTGGTGCAACACGAGTGCGATCACCTGATTGGCCGGCTGTACCCGTCGCGCATCCAGGACTTTGCCCGGTTCGGCTACACCGAGGTGCTGTTCCCAGGGCTGGACGCCAGCGACGACTGACCACGCTGCAGGGCCACCAGGCGCTTGCTGCGCTGGTAGCGCTGCAGGCGCCCGGCCAGGGCCTGCGGCAGGTGCTGCGCCGCGCTGAAGCCCTGGCGTTGGTAGAACGGAACGAGGTCCGGGTGGCAGAACAGCCAGACCGGGCCGCCAGCCTGCGCCAGCGCCGCCTCCAGCAAGCGCCCGGCCACCCCTTGGCCGCGCTGCGGCGGGGCCACGAACAACCCGGTCAGCCACAGGCCATCGTCCACTGCGCTCAGGCTCAGCCCGGCGACGATGCCTGCGGCCCGCGCCACCCATAGCTGCGCGTCGCCTGCGGCGCGCATGCGCGAGCCGTGCTGGCGGTAGAAGTGGTCCAGCAGCCGGCGTTCCGCGGCCGCAAGTTTCGAACAATGAAGATTTTCAGAAATGACCAGCCCTGCCCTGAAACGTGGCCAGAGGCGCTGGCCAGATGCGTTGCGGGCATTTTGTCGCAGATTGTTGCAAATCCGGCAAGGGAGAATATCCGACTCCAGGGTTCAACTATTTCGAGGCGGGCGTAGACTTTTACCCATCCCCCCTGGCAGTACGAAGCGGGATCGGTACTTCGTGCCATCTTCAACGTGGATGGCAACTTCTCCGCGCCGGTTACGGCATCAGAAGTCAATCGATCAGCTTGCATGTTCGAAAGGCCTACCTACATGAAACCATTACTGATTCTTGCATTGGTCGGGATGTCCTCGCTCGCCCTCGCCGACGAGGCCCAGCCTGTTTCCAGCGAACCTGTGGCCCAGCAGTACGACTATTCGATGAACCTGGATATCAAGCGGGTGATCAACCTGTCGACCATCCCCAACGTCTGCGAAGTGGTACCCGCGACCATGACCTACGAAGACCACCAGGGCCAGGTGCACACCATTCAGTACCGTGCCATGGGTGAGGGGTGTCAGCAGGGTTGAGCCGCCGGGTGTCTGGTTCTGGCGGCCTCGTATTCGTCTGCCGTGACGAGTCCGTCAACCGGAGTGCGGTGCAGACGACAGAAAAATCCTGAATGAATATCGAGGAAAGAGTGCTATCTTAATTTGATAGCATTTTTCCATGAACACTCGATACCGCAAAACCCTCGACGCAATTTTCCGAACGCCGACTCCGGCTTCGTTGGCGTTCTCCGAGATCGAGGCATTGGTACGCCATCTGGGCGGACAGGTGCTGGAGCGGCAAGGTTCCAGGGTCAAGCTGATGCTGGGTAACCAGATCTGGAGGTGTCACCGACCTCATCCCGGTAAAGAGGCCAAGCGGTATCAGATTGAAGAAGCTCGCGAATTTCTCTTGCGGGTAGGAGTCAGGATATGAGTTGCATGCGCTACAAAGGCTACGCTGCCCGTGTCGAGTACGACGAGCGTGACGATATTTTCGTCGGTCGGGTGCTTGGCATGCGTGACATCATCAGCTTTCACGCGAGCTCCGTGCCAGAGCTGCATGATGCTTTTCGCGATGCGCTGGAAGATTATCTGGCGGATTGTGCAGAGCAGGGCATAACGCCGGAAAAACCTGCGTCTGGAAAAGTCATGCTGCGTATTCGACCTGAAGTTCATGCCGCTGCAAGTGTCGCGGCCCGTGCTGCGGGCAAAAGCCTGAACCAGTGGGCTGACGAAGTCTTCGAGCTGGCCGCAATGGCCTGAAATCGCCGTCTTCTTCATTCAGGCAGGTTTGGCCGATAGCGGCCCCAGGCCGTCAAAGAAAATTTCGACCCCTGTCGATTCCTCCTCCGTCCGTTCGACCATAGGGTGAGGGCACGCAGCACCGCGTGCCCGATCACCCATGACCTGTCGGAGGAACCCCCGATGAGCACCGCAGCCGAAACCGAGATTCGCCAGTTGATCGAGCGCTGGATGCAGGCCGTGCGCGACCGCGACATCCCCAACATCATCGCCCCCTATGCCGACGACATCGTCGCCTTCGATGCCATCCAGGCCCTGCAATTCAAGGGCAAGGCCACCTACCAGGCGCACTGGGAAATGTGCATGAGCATGTGCCCCGGCGCCATGCTTTTCGAGTGTGCCGAGCTGACCGTGCATGCCGCTGGCGATCTGGCCCTGGCCCATTGGCTGAACCGCTGCGGCCCGGCGGACGACGACAGCCAGTGCGGCTACATGCGCGCCACTGTGGGCTATCGTCGTCAGGGCGGGCAGTGGCAGGTCATCCATGAACACTGGTCGGCACCGTTCGACATGCAGAGCCAGAAAGCCCTGTTCGATCTCAAGCCCTGAGCCGTTATCGCCAAACGCACTTTGCCAACGCCTGGAGGCGACCATGAAATACCTGTGCCTGGTCTATTGTGACGAGGGGCTGCTGCATAGCCTGCCCGACAGCCCGGAAGATGCCGAATGCCTGGCGTACGCCGAAGCCATCCACGGCTCCGGGCGCATGCTGGCGGCCGAGGCGCTGAAGCCGGTGCAGACCGCCACCACGGTGCGCATGCGCAACGGCCACATGAGCCTGACCGACGGCCCGTTCGCCGAGACCAAGGAACAGCTGGCGGGCTTTTACCTGGTAGAGGCACGCGACCTCAACGAGGCGTTGAACATCGCCAAGGGCATTCCCGCCGCGCGGGTCGGCAGTGTCGAGGTGCGGCCGGTGCGCCAACTGCAACCCTGACAACAACGGAGAACCCCCAGCATGACCCTTGCACACCCAGCGCAAGCGCAGCACGAGTTGTCCATCAGCCGCCTGATCGACGCGCCCCCGGCCAAGGTCTTCCGGGCCTGGACCGACCCCCAGTGGCTGATGCAGTGGTGGGGGCCGCACGGCATGAGCACCCCGGAGTGCGAAATGCAGTTATGGGCCGGTGGCCTGTTTCGTACGCTGATGCGCGCAGCGGATGGCAGCGAGTACCCGAACCAGGGCGTGTTCCTGGAAATTGCCGCGCCCCGGCGGCTGGTGTTCACCGATGCCTTCGGCCCGGGCTGGGTGCCTTCGGACAAGGCCTTCATGACCGCCGTGATCAGTTTTGACGACGAGCACGGCAAAACCCGCTACACCGCCCGGGCCTGGCACTGGAATGCCGCCGACTGCCGCGCCCATGAGGAAATGGGCTTTCACCAGGGCTGGGGGGAAAGCCTGGACCGCCTGGTGGAGGTGGTCACCCAGCGGATGCCCGACTGATGACGACCCTGGCGCAGGTGCGCGCCGAGGTCGAAGCCGTATACCGCCGCGAGTCGCGGCGCATCCTGGCGACGCTGATCCGCCTGCTGGGGGATTTCGACCTGGCCGAGGAGGCCATGCACGATGCCTTCTTCATCGCCGTCGAGCGCTGGCAGCGCGATGGTATCCCGCAAAACCCGCGGGCGTGGCTGGTGTCCACCGGGCGCTTCAAGGCCATCGATGGGCTACGCCGGCGTAGCCGCTTCGATCGCTCCCAGGCGGACCTGAGCCTGCTGCTCGACGGCCAGGCGCAGGACCCCAGTGAAGAGGAACTGCTGGCGGACGACCGCCTGCGGCTGATCTTCACCTGCTGCCACCCGGCCTTGTCCGCCGATGCCCAGGTGCCGCTGACCCTGCGCGAAGTATGCGATTTGACCACCGAGCAGATCGCCCGCGCGTTCCTGCAAAGCCCGGCGACCATCGCCCAACGCATCGTGCGTGCCAAGGCCAAGATCCGCGATGCCGGTATCCCGTATCAGGTGCCGGAACTGAACGAATTGCCCGAGCGCCTGGAAAGCGTGCTGAGGGTGATCTACCTGGTGTTCAACGAGGGTTATTCGGCGTCGTCGGGCGAGGCGCTGTTGCAGCAGGCGCTGAGTGACGAAGCCATTCGCCTGGCGCGGTTGCTGGTGCAGCTGCTGCCTGACCCGGAGGCGGTCGGCCTGCTGGCCTTGATGCTGTTGCAGGCGTCCCGCCAGCGGGCGCGTACCGATGCTGACGGCAACCTGGTACTGCTGGAGCGCCAGGACCGTAGCCTGTGGGACCGGCAACGCATTGCCGAAGGCTGCGAACTGGTGCGCCAGGCCCTGCAGAGCCGGGCCTTCGGTGCCTATACGGTACAGGCGGCGATCGCGGCGGTGCATGCCGAAGCGGCGACGGCGGAAGAGACCGACTGGGTGGAAATAGTCGGGCTGTATGACGTGTTGCAGCGGCATTGGCCGTCGGCGGTGGTGGAGTTGAACCGGGCGGTGGCGTTGGCCAAGCGGGATGGGCCGGCGGTTGGCTTGCGCGCGGTCGAAGGGATTCTGGCGCGGGGCGAGTTGCTGGACTATCACCTGGCGCATGCGGCGCGGGGTGAACTGCATTGCCAACTGGGGCAGAGGGACGAGGCGCGTGCGGCCTGGCGGCAGGCGCTGGCGCTGACCCGGCAGGAGCCGGAGCGCCGGCATATCGAGCGGCGGTTGCGGGCTATTGAATGATGTTGGCTTTACCGTCCCTTTCGCGGGTGAACCCGCTCCCACAGGGACATCACAGCATTCAGCATTTGATGCGACCCTGTGGGAGCGGGTTTACCTGCGAAGAGGCCGGTACTGGCTACATCAGACTTCAGCTAGCGACAAAATTCGGCGGCGACACCAGCTCGACGGTCTGCTGCTTGCGCGGCGCGAGGATCTCGGCCTCACCGGCAACCACCAGCTCTTCGTTCTGGTTGTACACGTTGGTGGCGATGCGCACCTTGAACTTGGGCAGCTTCTCGAGGATTTCCAGGCGCACGGTCAGGGTGTCGCCAATTTTCACCGGCTTCTGGAAACTCATCTGCTGGCCCAGGTAGATGGTGCCCGGGCCGGGCAGGGTGCAGGCCACGGCAGCACTGATCAGCGCGCCACTGAACATGCCATGGGCAATGCGCTCGCGGAACATGCTCTTGGCCGCGAACTCGGCATCCAGGTGCACCGGGTTGTGGTCACCGGACATCGCGGCGAACAGCTGGATGTCGCGTTCTTCGACGGACTTCTTGTATTCGGCCTTCTGGCCGACTTCGAGGGCTTCGTAAGGCGTGTTGGTGACCTGGGACATCGGGGCTTCCTTAAGGGGCGGGCGAGGGCGCCAATCATTCACTGCGGGCAGGGCGGCCAAGGGCCAGCGCCTGTTCCAGCCAGGCGAGTACATCGCCGGTGACCTCGTCTCGATTGAGTTCGTTTAGCACTTCATGCCGCGCCCCTGGATAGACGCGCAGCTGTACCTGTCGATTGCCGGTCGCGCGCAGGGCGTCGGCCAGGTGGGTGAGACGCTTGCCGGCACTGACCGGATCACATTCGCCTCCGATCACCAGTAGTGGCAGGTTCGGATCGATCTGCCCGAGGTTACTCGGCTGGCTGATCTGCGCCAAGCCTTGCAGCAGGTCGAGCCACAACTGGTTGCTGCAGCGAAAGCCGCACAACGGGTCGTCGACGTACTGGTCGACCTCGGCCGCGTCGCGGCTGAGCCAGTCGAATGGCGTGCGGTTGGGCTTGAACGCCTTGTTGAACGAGCCGAACGACAACCACTCGATCAGTGCACTTCGACCCAGCGGGCCCTGGCGCCAGGCCTCCAGCCGGGCGATCAGCCGCGCCGCGCGGTACAGCGCCGCCGGCTGGTAGTTGGAGCCGCTGAGGATCGCCCCGTGCAGGCTGCCACTGTGATGCAGCAGGTAGGCCTGGGCGATGTAGCTGCCCATGCTGTGGCCGAACAGGAACAGCGGCGTGCACGGGTACAGCTGGCCGATGTGCTGGGCCAGCAGCCCGAGGTCGTTGACCACGGCATTCCAGCCATGATGACGGGCGAACAGGCCAAGGCTGCCCAGCTCGGCGGTGCGCCCGTGGCCGCGCTGGTCGGCGGCGATCAAGGCAAAGCCGGCCTCGCTCAGGGCATGGCCCAGGCGCTGGTAGCGCCCGGCGTGCTCGGCCATGCCGTGCGCCAGCAACACCACGGCTTTGACCGGGGTGGCCGGCAGCCATTGGTGCACGTAGAGGCTGCAGTGCTCGCTGGCGGGCAGCCAGAAGGCGTCGTGGGGCATGGCGGGTCCTTGTGCGCACGGATACCCGAACAGTGTATGCACAACCGCTCGGATTGCAGGAAGGGCACAAATAAGATTCACAATGTTAATGGCGGCACTTGGCGTATATGCCGCCTTGGGCTTACCTGCTAACGTCGGGTCAACGCCTTCTCGCTTCGGGCGAGCAGGTACAAGGGACTACAGGACACACAGCAGGTCCAGGCAGAGGAACAATAATAAGATGCAAGCCGACTTCTGGAATGACAAGCGCCCGGCGGGCGTGCCCTCCACCATCGACATCAACGCCTACGCCTCGGTGGTCGAGGTGTTCGAGCGCTCCTGCAAGCGCTTTGCCGACCGCCCGGCGTTCAGCAACCTGGGCGTGACGCTGAGCTACGCCGAGCTGGAGCGCCACTCGGCGGCCTTCGCCGCCTGGTTGCAGCAACACACCGACCTCAAACCGGGTGATCGCATCGCGGTGCAGATGCCCAACGTGCTGCAATATCCCATCGCCGTGTTCGGTGCGCTGCGCGCCGGCCTGATCGTGGTCAACACCAACCCGCTGTACACCGAGCGCGAGATGCGCCACCAGTTCAAGGACAGCGGCGCCCGCGCGCTGGTGTACCTGAACATGTTCGGCAAGCGCGTGCAGGAGGTACTGCCCGACACCGGCATCGAGTACCTGATCGAGGCGAAGATGGGCGACCTGTTGCCCACCGCCAAAGGCTGGCTGGTCAACACAGTGGTCGACAAGCTGAAAAAGATGGTGCCGGCCTACCAGCTGCCCCAGGCGGTGCCGTTCAAGCAGGTGCTGCGCCAAGGCCGCGAGCTGTCGCACAAGCCGGTGCCGCTCGGCCTCGACGACATTGCCGTGCTGCAATACACCGGCGGCACCACCGGCCTGGCCAAGGGCGCCATGCTCACTCACGGCAACCTGGTGGCCAACATGCTGCAAGTGCTGGCGTGCTTCTCGCAGCACGGGCCGGATGGCCAGAAGCTGATCAAGGAAGGCCAGGAGGTGATGATCGCCCCGCTGCCGCTGTACCACATCTATGCCTTTACCGCGAACTGCATGTGCATGATGGTCACCGGCAACCATAACGTGCTGATCACCAACCCGCGCGATATCGCAGGCTTCATCAAGGAACTGGGCAAATGGCGGTTCTCCGGCTTGCTCGGCCTGAACACGCTGTTCGTCGCGCTGATGGACCACCCGGGGTTCCGCCAGCTCGACTTTTCCGCGCTGAAAGTCACCAATTCCGGCGGCACTGCGTTGGTCAAGGCCACCGCCGAGCGCTGGGAGGCGCTTACCGGTTGCCGCATCGTCGAAGGCTACGGCCTGACCGAAACCTCCCCGGTAGCCAGCACCAACCCCTATGGCCAGCTGGCGCGCCTGGGCACGGTGGGTATTCCGGTGGCGGGCACGGCGTTCAAGGTCATCGACGATGACGGCAACGAGCTGCCGCTGGGCGAGCGCGGCGAGCTGTGCATCCAGGGCCCGCAAGTGATGAAAGGCTACTGGCAGCAGCCTGAGGCCACGGCCCAGGCGCTGGATGGGCAAGGCTGGTTCAAGACCGGCGACATCGCGATCATCGACCCGGACGGCTTCACCCGCATCGTCGACCGCAAGAAGGACATGATCATCGTCTCGGGTTTCAACGTGTACCCCAACGAGATCGAGGATGTGGTGATGGCCCATCCCAAGGTCGCCAACTGCGCAGCCATCGGCGTGCCGGACGAACGTTCCGGCGAGGCGGTGAAGCTGTTCGTGGTGCCACGCGAGGGCGGGCTGAGCGTGGAAGAGCTGAAAGCCTTCTGCAAGGCCAACTTCACCGGCTACAAAGTGCCCAAGCACATCGTGCTGCGCGAGTCGTTGCCGATGACGCCGGTGGGCAAGATTCTGCGGCGGGAGCTGCGCGATATCGCTTGAGCCAGAGTTGGCTACTTCGCGGGCTTGCCCGCTCCACAGGGCATTCACAGTTTTCAAGTGCTGTGCAGCCCTGTGGGAGCGGGCAAGCCCGCGAATGCTGCAAAACCGCTCTACCAGGCTATTTACAGCCCGATTCGCGACATTTTGGATAAATACTCTAAAAATGACCTGCATTGTTCATTGAGTCATTTTTATGACCGAGAGGCCTGTTTTGGCCTCTAGGCGACCCCAGGCAAAGCTGTTACTCTCGGCCCGCTTTCAGATGATCCGGTTTGCAACGAGCCGTCATCACATATCAATAATAAGCGCATCGACGCGTGAATCGAACTTCGCTGTTGCTGAAGGAGTGGGCTTCCATGATCGAACATTTTTGGAAGGATAAGTACCCAGCCGGGATTACGGCGGAAATCAATCCTGACGAATTCCCCAATATCCAGGCGGTACTCAAGCAATCCTGCCAACGCTTTGCCGACAAACCGGCCTTTAGCAACCTGGGCAAGACTATCACTTATGGCGAGCTGTATGCGCTGTCGGGGGCATTTGCCGCCTGGCTGCAGCAGCATACCGACCTCAAGCCGGGTGACCGCATTGCCGTGCAGCTGCCCAACGTTCTGCAATACCCGGTGGCGGTATTCGGTGCCATGCGTGCCGGGCTGATCGTGGTCAACACCAACCCGCTGTACACCGCTCGGGAAATGGAACACCAGTTCAACGACTCCGGGGCCAAGGCGCTGGTATGCCTGGCCAACATGGCCCACCTGGCCGAAAAGGTGGTGCCCAAGACCCAGGTCAAACACGTTATCGTCACCGAAGTGGCCGACCTGCTGCCGCCGCTCAAGCGCCTGCTGATCAACAGCGTGATCAAGTACGTGAAGAAGATGGTACCGGCCTACAACCTGCCGCAGGCCGTGCGCTTCAACGATGCGCTGGCGCTGGGCAAGGGCCAGCCGGTGACCGAGGCCAACCCGCAAGCCAACGACGTTGCTGTGCTGCAGTACACCGGTGGCACGACCGGCGTGGCCAAGGGCGCGATGCTGACCCACCGCAACCTGGTGGCCAACATGCTGCAGTGCCGGGCGCTGATGGGCTCCAACCTGCACGAAGGCTGCGAGATCCTCATCACGCCGCTGCCGCTGTATCACATCTACGCCTTTACCTTCCACTGCATGGCCATGATGCTGATCGGCAACCACAACGTGCTGATCAGCAACCCGCGTGACCTGTCGGCCATGGTCAAGGAGCTGGGCAAGTGGAAGTTCAGCGGTTTCGTCGGCCTCAATACCCTGTTCGTCGCCCTGTGCAACAACGAGGCGTTCCGTGCCCTGGACTTCTCGGCGCTGAAGATCACCCTGTCCGGCGGCATGGCCCTACAACTGAGCGTGGCCGAGCGCTGGAAGGCCGTTACCGGTTGTGCCATCTGCGAAGGCTACGGCATGACCGAGACCAGCCCGGTGGCGGCGGTGAACCCGGCAGAGGCCAACCAGGTCGGCACCATCGGTATCCCGGTGCCGTCGACCCTGTGCAAGATCATCGACGACGCCGGCAACGAGTTGCCGCTGGGCGAGGTCGGCGAGCTGTGCGTCAAGGGCCCGCAGGTGATGAAGGGTTACTGGCAGCGCGAGGACGCCACGGCGGAAATCCTCGACAGCGAAGGCTGGCTGAAGACGGGTGACATCGCCTTGATCCAGCCGGACGGCTACATGCGTATTGTCGACCGCAAGAAGGACATGATCCTGGTCTCGGGCTTCAACGTGTACCCCAACGAGCTGGAAGATGTGCTGGCGGCCTTGCCCGGTGTATTGCAGTGCGCCGCCATCGGCGTGCCGGACGAGAAGTCGGGTGAAGTGATCAAGGTGTTCATCGTGGTCAAGCCGGGCATGACCGTGACCAAGGAGCAGGTGATGGAGCACATGCGTGCCAACGTTACCGGCTACAAGGTACCGCGCCAGATCGAGTTCCGCGACGCACTGCCGACCACCAACGTGGGCAAGATCCTGCGCCGCGAACTGCGCGATGAAGAACTGAAGAAGCAGGGGCTGAAGAAGATCGCCTGATCAGAGCCCTGCACACTCAGTGTGGGAGCGGCCTTGTGTCGCGAAAGGGGCGCGAAGCGGCCCCAGGGTCTCAGCCGTGATGCTGAAATTGCTGGGGCCGCTTCGCGCCCCTTTCGCGACACAAGGCCGCTCCCACAGAGAACGCGTGATCAGCGCAGTTTCTCGAGCATCTGGTAATACCACATCCCCGCCGCCAGCAGCGGGTTGCCCAGCAAGTCGCCCATCGGCACCCGCACATGTTTGCACTGGGCGAAGGTGTCGAACTTCTCCAGCGTTCCGGTCAATGCCTCGGCCATGATCTCGCCCATGATGTGGCTGGTGGCAATGCCGTGGCCGGAATAGCCCTGGCAATACCACACGTTGTCCGACAGCTTGCCCAGCTGCGGAATGCGGTTGACCACGATGCCCATGGCGCAACTCCACTGGAACTCGATCGGCACGCCTTTCAGCGCCGGGAAGGTACGCTCGATGCACGGGCGCAGTTCGCCGGCGATGTCCCGCGAGTCACGCCCGGAGTAATTGGCGCCACCGCCGAACAACAGGCGCTTGTCGGCAGTCAGGCGGTAGTAGTCGAGGACGAAGCGGCAGTCGTACACCGCCAGGTCCTGCGGGTTGATCTGCTCGGCCAGCTCACCCAGCGGTGCGGTGGTGACGATGCCGCCCATGGCCGGGAAGATCTTGCCCTTGAGCTGGCGCTTTTCCAGTTTGTGGTAGACATCGCCGGCCAGCATCACCTGACGCGCCTCGACCCGGCCGTGAGCGGTGACCACCGCCGGGCGCGGGCCGTGGACGATGTCCAGCACTTCGGAGTTCTCGAAGATCAGCGCCCCCAGACCATGGGCAGCACGGGCCTCGCCCAGGCACAGGTTGAGCGGGTGCAGGTGCAGGTTGCGCAGGTTCTTCAGCGCGCCCAGGTACAACGGGCTTTGCAGGTGTTCGGCCATGCCGGCGCGGTCCAGCAGTTGCACCTGCTCGCCCATGCCCCGGCGCCGGGCTTCGGCCTCGAAGGCGCGCAGCTCGGCCATGTGCGAGGGTTTCATTGCCGCATGCAGGTGGCCGCGCTTGAGGTCGCAATCGATGGCATAGCGCGCCACGCGCTGCTCGATCACCTGGTGGCCGCGCCAGCGCAGGTGCCAGATGAAGTCGTCCACCTCGCTGCCAAGCCGGTTGCGCATCTGCGTACGCATGGCTTCGTCGCCCGACAGGCTGCCGGTGACCTGGCCGCCATTGCGGCCGCTGGCGCCCCAGCCGATACGGTTGGTTTCGACGATGGCCACCTTCAGGCCACGTTCGGCCAGCTCTACCGCCGTGGCGACACCGGTGAAGCCGCCGCCGATGATGGCCACATCCACCTGCACCGTGCCCTTGAGCTGCGGGTACTCGGTTTGGTCGTTGAGGGTGGCGCTGTAGTAGGACGGCGCGCGCTGCGCCGGGCCGTTGTTCGATGCTGCGTTCATGGGTGTTCCTTGTTCTGTAGGGGCTCAGGCCTGGTGCAGGTACCAGCGCCAGTCCTGTTCGCTGACTTCGGCCATGAACTGGCGGTATTCGGCGCGTTTGACCTTCAGGTAGACGCCGAGGAAGTCCTCGCCGAATGCCTCGCGGGCCCAATGCGAATGCTGCAGGGCGTCGAGGGCGGTCAGCCAGTCGGTAGGCAGGTGTTCGGTGGCCTGGGCATAGCCATTGCCCTCCACCGGTGCGCCTGGGTCCAGCTGTTCGCGGATGCCGCGATGGCTGGCGGCAAGAATCGCCGCAGCGGCCAGGTAGGGGTTGGCGTCGGCGCCGCAGATGCGGTGCTCCACGTGCCGGCTGTTGGCCGGCCCGCCCGGCACGCGCAGGCTCACGGTGCGGTTGTCGACGCCCCAGGTTGGCGCCAGTGGCGCATAGCTGTTGGCCTGGAAGCGGCGGAACGAGTTGGCGTTGGGGCAGAACAGCAACAGCGAGTCGCGCAGGTGGCGCAGCATGCCGGCCACGGCCTGGCGCAGCAGCGGGGTGCCGGCCTTGTCGTCACTGGCGAACAGGTTGTTGCCGGCGCTGTCGGCCAGGCTCAGGTGCATGTGCATGCCGGTGCCGGCCAGTTGCGCGAACGGCTTGGCCATGAAGCAGGCCTGCATGCCGTGGGCATGGGCCACACCTTTGACCAGGCGTTTGTAGCGCACCGCCTGGTCCATCGCCTGCAGGGCGTCGCCATGCTCGAGGGTAATTTCCACCTGGCCGGGGGCGTACTCGGAAATCGCCGTACGCGCCGGGATGCCCTGGGCCTTGCAGGCGGCGTAGAGGTCGGCGAGGAACGGCTCGATCTGCTCCAGTTCGCGCAGGCCATACACCTGGGTAGCGCGCGGGCGGCCGCCGTCGTTGTCCAGCGCAGGTTGCGGGCGGCCTTGGGCATCCCGTTGCTGGTCGAGCAGGTAGAACTCCAGTTCGCAGGCCATCACCGGGTGGTAGCCGTCAGCCTTGAGGGCATCGATGGTGCGCAGCAGCACATGGCGCGGGTCAGCGATGCTGGCCGGCAGGCCTTCGCTGGGGTGCATGCTCACCTGCACCGCGGCGGTCGGTACCCGGCGCCAGGGCAGGCGCACCAGGCTGCCGGCAAGCGGGTAGGCGCGGCAGTCGATATCGCCGACGTCCCACACCAGCCCGGAGTTTTCCACATCGTCGCCATTGAGGGTGAGGCCGAGGATGGTGCTGGGCAGCGGGCGGCCTGACTGATACACGGCCAGCAGTTCTTCGCGGTGTAGCAGCTTGCCGCGCGGCACGCCGTTGGCGTCGAGGATGAACAGTTCGAACAGCTCGATATCGGGGTTGTCGGCCAGGAAACGGCTGGCCTGCTCTACAGGTGCAAAGTGCATGATGGATTCGCTCACGGGCGCACAGGGCCACCGCACATACGGGCGGCCCGGTTGGATCAAACGGCCAGACGCTGGCCGGGTTTGGTCACAAAGACGTGAGCGAGAAATCCGGTGGGCGGGCGTGACGGCAATGCCACAGGGCCCAGAAGGCGAGGATGATGTGCACCAGCGGATTCTCACCGGCACGGCGCCTGGCCTTCGCTGGCGAAGGGCGGGACGACGGTGGGGCGATGGGCTGGACGGGAGTCATGCCTTTGATACTCACATGCGGGTCAAGGTTGATTAAAGCAGTGAATGGCAACCTTTACATTGTGCCTGGCTAAACATTTGCGCTGTTGCGGCTGGCCTCTTCGCGCGCTTGCCCGCTCCCACAGGAACCGCACAACATTCAGCCTTCATGCAATCCTGTGGGCGCGGGCGGGCCCGCGAAGAGGCCGGCACAGGCAGCAGAAACCCGGCAAATCTGCGACAATCGCGCATCCTTCGAATGCCGATCATGAAAAGCAGGCTCACCTGCATCATCAAAAAGCCCCATGACTGACCACGCCATCGACAAACTGCTGCAAAACCTCGACCACGCCATGATCGCCGACCGCCATCGCCTGCGCCGGCAATTGCATGAACTGCGCAAGCGCCCGGACGAGGCCAAGCTGGCGCAGTGGGTGGAAAAGGTCCAGGCCTCCTGCGCCCAGGTCACCGCGCGCCAGCAGAGCGTGCCGACCGTGCGCTACGACGACAATTTGCCGATCGCCGCCAAGCGTGACGAAATCAAGAAGGCCCTGGCCGAACACCAGGTGCTGGTGATCGCCGGCGAGACCGGTTCGGGCAAGACCACCCAGCTGCCGAAGATCTGCCTGGAACTGGGCCGTGGCAGCCATGGCCTGATCGCCCACACCCAGCCCCGCCGGATCGCTGCGCGCAGTGTTGCCGCGCGGGTTGCCGAAGAGCTGGGCACGCCCCTGGGCGGGCTGGTCGGCTACCAGGTGCGCTTCGAAGACCAGAGCGACGCCAACACCCTGGTCAAGCTGATGACCGACGGCATCCTGCTGGCCGAAACCCAGCACGACCGCTTCCTCGAGCGCTACGACACCATCATCGTCGACGAAGCCCACGAACGCAGCCTGAACATCGACTTCCTGCTTGGCTACCTGAAGACCCTGTTGCACCGGCGCCCGGACCTGAAGCTGATCATCACCTCGGCGACCATCGACCTCGAACGGTTCTCCCAACACTTCGACGGTGCGCCGATCATCGAGGTGTCCGGGCGTACCTTCCCGGTAGAAACCTGGTACCGCCCGCTGACTAGCGAGCAGGACGAGGAGGGCAACCAGATCGAGGACGACCTCACAGTCGACCAGGCCATTCTCGCGACCCTGGACGAACTGGCGCAGCACGAGCGCAGCGAGGGCAAGGGCCCCGGCGATGTGCTGATCTTCCTCCCGGGCGAGCGCGAGATCCGCGATGCCGCCGAGATCCTGCGCAAGGCGCAACTGCGCCACACCGAGATCCTGCCGCTGTACGCGCGGCTGTCGCCGGCCGAGCAGCAGCGCATCTTCCAGCCGCACACCGGGCGCCGCGTGGTGCTGGCCACCAACGTCGCGGAAACCTCGCTGACCGTGCCCGGCATCCGCTATGTGATCGACACCGGTACCGCGCGTATCAGCCGCTACAGCTACCGCGCCAAGGTCCAGCGCCTGCCCATCGAGGCGGTGTCGCAGGCCAGCGCCAACCAGCGCAAAGGCCGTTGCGGCCGGGTCGAGCCGGGCATCTGCGTGCGCCTGTACAGCGAAGAGGATTTCAACAGCCGGCCGGCGTTCACCGACCCGGAGATCCTGCGCACCAACCTGGCGGCGGTGATCCTGCAGATGCTGCACCTGCGCCTGGGTGCGATCGATGCCTTCCCGTTCATCGAGCCGCCGGATGGCAAGGCCATCAGCGACGGTTTCAACCTTTTGCAGGAACTCTCGGCGGTCAACCGCGAGAACCAGCTGACCCCGATCGGCCGCCAGCTGGCGCGCCTGCCGATCGACCCGCGGCTGGGCCGCATGCTGCTCGAAGGCGCGCGCCTGGGCAGCCTGCAGGAAGTGCTGATCGTGACCAGTGCGCTGTCGGTGCAAGACCCGCGCGAACGCCCGCCGGAGCGCCAGCAGGCCGCCGATCAGGCGCATGCGCAATGGAAGGATGTGGATTCCGACTTCGCCGCGCTGGTCAACCTGTGGCGGGGTTTCGAAGAGCAGCGCCAGGCGCTGACCGCCAACCCGTTGCGCAACTGGTGCCGCAAGCAATTCCTCAACTACCTGCGCCTGCGCGAGTGGCGCGATGCCCATCGCCAGCTGGCGCTGATCTGCCGTGACCTGCAACTGACGGTGAACAAAGAGCCGTGCGACTACCAGAAGATGCACAAGGCCATCCTCAGCGGCCTGCTCAGCCAGATCGGCCAGAAGACCGAAGAGGGCGACTACCAGGGGGCCCGGCAGCGGCGCTTCTGGGTGCACCCGTCGTCGGGCCTGGGGCGCAAGCGCCCGCAGTGGGTGATGGCCGCCGAACTGGTCGAGACCACCAAGCTGTACGCACGCATGGTGGCCAAGATCGAACCGGACTGGATCGAGCCGCTGGCAGGCCACCTGGTCAAGAAGAACCACTTCGAGCCGCACTGGGAGAAGAAACGCGGGCAGGTGGTGGCCTACGAACAGATCACCCTGTACGGGCTGATCCTAGTTGGCCGCCGCCCGGTGCATTTCGGCCCGATCGACCCGGTCACCTCGCGTGAGCTGTTCATCCGTGAGGGCCTGGTAGGTGGCGAAATCCAGTCGCGGGCCAAGTGCCTGGCGGCCAACAAGCGCCTGCTGGAAACCCTCGACGAACTCGAGGCCAAGGCCCGGCGGCGCGACATCCTGGCCGACGAAGAAACGCTGTACGCCTTCTACGAAGCGCGCCTGCCGGCGGAAATCCACCAGACCGCGACCTTCGACGCCTGGTACCGCATGGGCAGCCAGAAGGACGCCAACCTGCTGATCATGCGCGAGGAAGACGTGCTGGCGCGTGAGGCCAGCGAAGTCACCGCGGCGCAGTACCCCGACAGCCTGCAGGTGGGCGAACTGCGCCTGCCGCTGAGCTATCACTTCGAGCCGGGCCACCCGCGTGATGGCGTGACCGTGCGGGTGCCGGCGCCGTTGCTGCCGAGCCTGCCGGGCGAGCGCCTGGAATGGCTGGTGCCGGGCCTGCTGGAAGCCAAGTGCGTGGCGCTGGTACGCAACCTGCCCAAGGCCTTGCGCAAGAACTTCGTGCCGGTGCCGGACTTCGTCAAGGCCTCGCTGGCCCGCATGACCTTCGGCCAGGGTGCATTGCCGCAGGCCCTGGGCCAGGAGCTGCTGCGCATGACCGGCGCCCGCGTGGCCGACGAGGCCTGGGACGAGTCGGTCAACCTGGTCGAAAGCCACCTGCGGATGAACATCGAAGTGGTCGATGGCCAGGGCAAGTTCCTTGGCGAAGGCCGCGACCTGGCCGAGCTGACCGCACGCTTCGCTGCTGCCAGCCAGGCAGCGCTGGCCGTGCCGCGAGACGCCAAAAGCGAACAGCCGGTGCAGGCCAAGGCCTTCAGCGAAGTGAAGCAGACCGCCCAGCAGAAGATCGCCGGCCTGTCGATGACCGTGTACCCGGCGCTGGTGGAAGACAGCGGCAGCGTGCGCGAAGGGCGCTTCTCGACCCAGGCCGAAGCCGAGTTCCAGCACCGCCGTGCCTTGCAGCGCCTGTTGCTGCAGCAGTTGGCCGAGCCTGCCAAGTACCTGCGCAGCAAGCTGCCGGGGCTGACCGAGTTGGGCTTGCTGTACCGTGAAATGGGCCGGGTCGAGGCGTTGGTCGAGGACATTCTGCTGGCCAGCCTGGACAGCTGCATTCTCGAAGGCGAACAGCCGCTGCCGCGCGATGGTGCGGCCCTGGCTGGCCTGGCCGAGCGCAAGCGCGGCAGCTGGGCCGAGCATGCCGAGCGCCTGGCACGCCAGACCCTGGAAGTGCTGAAGCTGTGGCATGGGCTGCAGAAGCGCTTCAAGGGCAAGATCGACCTGAGCCAGGCGGTGGCGCTGAACGACATCAAGCAACAGCTCGGCAACCTGGTGTATCCGGGCTTCGTGCGGGAAACCCCCGGGGCCTGGTTCAAGGAGCTGCCGCGTTACCTCAAGGCGGTGGAACTGCGCCTGGAGAAGCTTGGTTCGCAAGTGCAGAAGGACCGGGTGTGGAGCGCCGAACTGGCTAACCTGTGGGCGCAGTACAAGGCCCGCGCCGACAAGCATGCCCAGGAAGGCAAGCGTGACGAGCAGCTGACCTTGTACCGCTGGTGGCTGGAGGAATACCGGGTCTCGCTGTTCGCCCAGCAACTGGGGACCAAGGTGCCGATTTCTGACAAACGATTGAGCAAGCAGTGGAGCCTGGTGGAGGGCTAAACTTCCCCAGTTGTGGCAATATTGAGGCAATTCGGGGCCGCTTGGCGGCCCTTCGCGGCGCGACGCGATCCCTGTGGGAGCGGGCGCGCCCGCGAATGAGGGCTCCGCCCTCGCCTGAAAATTGGTACTAAAGTGCCATTAACCTGTCATATTCCCAGCCAGCGCCCCGTGGCGATGGCCTTTGACCAGAGGAACGACCGTGCATAACGTCGTGATCAGCGGCACCGGCCTTTACACCCCGGCCCAGAGCATTTCCAACGAAGAACTGGTGGTCTCCTTCAACGCCTGGGCGGAGCAATTCAACCAGGACAACGCTGCCGCCATCGAGCGCGGTGAAATGCAAGCGGCGCCGCTGTCGGATGCGGCGTTCATCGAAAAGGCCTCGGGCATCAAGAGCCGTTTCGTCATGGACAAGGCCGGCATCCTCGACCCGCAGCGCATGAAGCCGCGCCTGCCGGAGCGCTCCAACGACGAGCCGTCGGTGCTCAGCGAAATGGCCGTGGCCGCCGCCCGCCAGGCGCTGCAGCGTGCCGGCCGCAGCGCCGCCGATGTCGACGGGGTGATCGTCGCCTGCTCCAACCTGCAGCGCCCGTACCCGGCCATCTCCATCGAAGTGCAGCAGGCGCTGGGCATTCAGGGCTTTGCCTTCGACATGAACGTGGCCTGCTCGTCGGCCACCTTCGGCATCCAGACCGCCGCCAACAGCGTGGCCCTCGGCCAGGCGCGCGCGGTACTGATGGTCAACCCGGAGGTGTGCACCGGGCACCTGAACTTCCGCGACCGTGACAGCCACTTCATCTTTGGCGATGCGGCCACTGCAGTGTTGCTCGAGCGTGCCGACCAGGCTACTTCGGCGCACCAGTTCGAAGTGGTCAGCAGCAAGCTGTGGACCGAATTTTCCAACAACATCCGCAACAACTTCGGCTTCCTCAACCGCGCGGCGGAAGAGGGCGAGGGCGCGGCGGACAAGCTGTTCATCCAGGAAGGCCGCAAGGTGTTCCGCGAAGTCTGCCCGAAGGTGGCCGAGCTGATCGGTGAGCACCTGCAGGAGAACGGGCTGCAACCGAGCGATGTGAAGCGCTTCTGGCTGCACCAGGCCAACCTCAGCATGAACCAGCTGATCGTCAAGAAACTGCTGGGCCGGGAAGTGGCCGAGGAAGATGCACCGGTGATTCTCGACCGTTATGCCAACACCAGTTCGGCGGGGTCGGTGATTGCCTTCCACCTGTATCAGGACGACCTGGCCAAGGGCTCGCTGGGGGTGTTGAGCTCGTTTGGCGCGGGGTATTCGATTGGTAGCGTGATTCTGCGCAAGCGCTGATTTATCTGGCGCCTGTACCGGCCTCTTCGCGGGCTTGCCCGCTCCCACAGGTACTGCACAGCTTTCCAGGCATGTGCCGAACCTGTGGGAGCGGGTTTACCCGCGAAGAGGCCGGCACATTTCTACCAGGCAAAAAAAAGCGGGAAACGCCGGATGGGGTCGGCATTTCCCGCTTCAGCTGAAGCAGCGCAGGGTGTCGCTTAGAACTTGGCTTCCAGGTCCACCTGCAGGGTATCTACATCGGCATCGCTGTTGGGCAATTGCGACAGGTCGGTCTTGGCCATCAGGTAGGCCGCACCCAGCGAGAAGTTCTTGTCGATTTCATAGCCGACCTTGAACTTGTGCCCGCGCGAACCGGTAAAGCCGTTGCCGAAGTCGGAGTCGGTGAACAGGCTGACCACCGCGTTACGCTGCACATCGCGATAGTTGTAGTCCAGGCTCCAGGCGCCGACCTTGGTTTTCAGGCCAGCCAGCCAGGCCTGGTCTTCGCCATCGGTGCTTTCGGTGTTCTTCACGTACTGCCCGTAGGCCGACAGCGGGATGGCAAAGCCGGTGAAGTCCAGCTGGCCGAAGCCTTCCACCAGGTTGAACTCGTTGGTGGTGTTGCCGAACGACTGCAGAATGGTGGCTTCCTTGTCGTTGTCGTAGCCATAGATACTGGCGCCGACGGTCAGCTTGAGCACGTCTGCCGGGGCGAACTTGGCACCCAGCTGGCCGTGGTAGACCTGTGCGTCATGCTTGTATTGCACGCCGTCGCCATCGACGTTGTCCTTGAGCGTGTACTGACCGGCACTGGCGAACACTTCGGCGCCGCCCAGGTCGGTCTTGTAGGTGGCTGCCACGCCTTCCGGGTTGATGTCGCTGTCCCAGATGATGTCGCCCATGCTCACCCATGGCTGCGCCATCTTGCCGCCAATCAGGTGCAAGTTGGGAACGGCGGTCGGGTGCCAGTCGAGGTAGGCCTGGTCGACCCACAGCGACTTCTTGTCGAAGTAGTTGTCGAAGCTCTGGTTGGTCGAGCGGCGGTCGGCGCTGCTGCCGGTGGCGATACGGATGCCGGCATCGACCTGCGGGTTGATTTCGCTGTAGAAGCCGACGCGGGCACGCACGCGCTGGCGGTCCTGGTTGCCGCTGCTGCTGTTCGGGTTGTCGACGTTGACGTCTTCGTAACGCAGGCGCACGTCACCCTTGACCTGGGTCTTGGCGGCCCATGCCACTTTCTGTTCAAAGGAGCTCATCCGGTCGGACTGAGCTTTCTGAGCGGCCTTCTCCTTGGTTTCTTGAGCCAGGTCTGCCTGCAGTTCGTTGTACTGCGCCTGGTTGATCGAGCCGTTGGCGCGGAGCATTTCGAGCAGCTTGGCGTCGACAGCTGCACTGGCCGGAGTACTCAGAGCCAGCATCATGCCGGTGAGGCTCACTCCGGTAAGTGTAGAAACAAGACGCATAAGGTTCTCCCTGTTGAATAAGATGGGGAAGGCTCAAGCGCCCGCCCCTGTATTGGCATGTCTTCGGAAAGGGCCTGAATAGACAGGTTCTGGGGTTCCGGAAAACAGGCGCAAGTATTGCGGGGGCGAATGACAGATTAATGTCGAATTAGTGGCACTGCGGTTAACTAATTGAGAATGAAAGGGTCTGGCCCGCGTCGCTGATTTGAGTGGCGGGCCTTCCTTGGCGATACTGGGCACCTTGAGACTGCGAGCCGAAACCGTGACCAGCCTGTACAGCCTTGCTCATCTGCGTGATCTTCCGGCAGCCACTTGGGACGCCTTGGTGCCGGCCGGCCAACCGTTCCTGCGCCATGCGTTTCTCACTGCCCTGGAGGACAGCGGCAGCGTCGCGCGCAACACCGGCTGGGCCGCCGAGCACCTGGTGCTGGAGCGTGACGGGCAGGTGCGGGCGCTGCTGCCGGCGTATCGCAAGTGGCACTCGTTTGGCGAGTACGTGTTCGACCATGGCTGGGCCGATGCTTGCGAGCGGGCCGGCATCGCTTACTACCCCAAGCTGCTCGGCGCGGTGCCGTTCAGCCCGGTCAGCGGCCCGCGTCTGCTGGCCAGCGACCCGGCCGATGGCCTGCTGCTGTTGCAGGCGCTGCCGGAGTACCTGGGCAAGGGCGGGCTGTCTGGCGCGCACATCAATTTCACCGACCCGGCGCTGGACGAACAGCTCGCTGGCCAGCCAGGCTGGATGGAGCGCCTGGGCTGCCAGTTCCATTGGCGCAATCACGGCTACCGCGACTTTCAGGATTTTCTCGACAGCCTCAGCTCGCGCAAGCGCAAGCAGATGCGCAAGGAGCGCGAGCAGGTGGCAGGGCAGGGCATCGATTTTCGCTGGTACCGCGGCGATGAACTGGACCAGGCGCAATGGGACTTCGTTTACCGCTGCTACGCCAACACCTATGCGGTGCGCCGCCGTGCGCCCTACCTGACCCGCGAATTCTTCAGCCTGCTGGCCGAACGCATGCCCGCGGCGCTGCGCGTGGTGATGGCGCGCCAGGGCGGACGTGATGTGGCCATGGCCTTGAGCCTGGTGGGTGGCGACAGCCTGTTCGGCCGTTACTGGGGGTGCCTGGATGAATTCGACCGGCTGCATTTCGAGACCTGTTTCTACCAGGGCATGGACTTTGCCATTGCCGAGGGCTTGCAGCGTTTCGACGCCGGCGCGCAGGGCGAGCACAAGCTGATTCGCGGGTTCGAGCCGGTGCTGACGCGGTCGTGGCACTACCTGTTGCACCCGGGGTTGCGGCGGGCGGTAGAGGATTTTTTGCAGCAGGAGCGGGAAGGGGTAAGGGGGTATGCCGAGGAGGCGCGGGGGATGCTGCCTTATCGTCGGGACTGAGGGTCTTGTATTGCCTGTGCCGGCCTCTTCGCGGGTAAACCCGCTCCCACAGGGATCGCGCAAACTTCAGTCCCTGTGGGAGCGGGCAAGCCCGCGAAGAGGCCGGCACAGGCTTCAATCAACCCCGACAAACCCCCCGGTCTGGTGATGCCACAAGCGGGCATACAGCCCTTGCTGCTCCAGCAGCTCGGCATGGCTACCAATCTCGACAATCCGCCCCTTGTCCAGCACCACCAGCCGGTCCATCCGCGCAATGGTGGAAAGCCGGTGGGCAATGGCGATGACCGTCTTGCCCTGCATCAGCGTCTCCAGGCTTTCCTGGATCGCTGCCTCCACCTCCGAGTCCAGCGCCGAGGTGGCCTCGTCCATGATCAGGATCGGCGCATTCTTCAACAGCACCCGGGCAATGGCGATGCGCTGGCGCTGGCCGCCCGACAACTTGACCCCACGCTCGCCGACATGCGCATCGAAACCGCTGCGGCCCTGGGCGTCCGACAGTTGCGGGATGAACTCGTCAGCCCGCGCACGGCGCACCGCTTCGATCAGCTCCGCCTCGCTGGCGTCGGGGCGCCCGTACAGCAGGTTGTCGCGGATCGAGCGATGCAACAACGAGGTGTCTTGGGTAATCATGCCGATCTGCGCGCGCAGGCTGGCCTGGCTGACCTCGGCAATGTCCTGGCCGTCGATCAGGATGCGCCCGCCCTGGACGTCGTACAGGCGCAGCAACAGGTTGACCAGGGTCGATTTGCCAGCCCCGGACGGGCCGATCAGGCCAATCTTCTCGCCCGGGCGGATGTCCAGGTTCAGCCCTTCGATGACGTTGGCGGCCTTGCCATAATGGAAATCGACGTCATCGAAACGCACTGCGCCGCGGCTGACTTGCAACGCCGGGGCATTCGGCCGGTCGGTGACGGTGACCGGCTGGGCGATGGTCTGCAGGCCGTCCTGGACCATGCCGATGTTCTCGAAGATGCCGTTGACCACCCACATGATCCAGCCCGACATGTTGACGATGCGGATCACCAGACCGGTGGCCAGGGCGATGGCGCCGACCGTGATCAGCGACTGGCTCCACAGCCACAGGGCGAGGCCGGTGGTGGTGACCACCAGCAGGCCGTTGAGGGTGGTGATGACCACGTCCATGCTGGTGACCACGCGCGCGGCCAGCTGGGTTTTCTCGGTCTGTTCGCTGATCGCTTCGCGGGCGTACTGCTGCTCGTAGTCGGTGTGGGCGAACAGCTTCAAGGTAGCGATATTGGTATAGCCGTCGACGATGCGCCCCATCAGCTTGGAGCGGGCGTCGGAGGAAATCACCGAGCGGTCCTTGACCCGTGGTACGAAGTAGCACAGCGCGGCGATATAGCTGGCGATCCACACCAGCAACGGCAGCATCAGGCGCCAGTCGGCCTCGGCGAACAGCACCAGCGAGGTGATGGCGTAGATCAGCACGTGCCACAGCGCGTCCACCGCCTGCACGGCCGAGTCGCGCAGCGAGTTGCCGGTCTGCATGATGCGCTGGGCAATGCGCCCGGCGAAGTCGCTCTGAAAGAAATTAAGGCTCTGCTTGAGGACGTAGGTGTGGTTCTGCCAGCGGATCAGGCTGGTCATGCCGGGGGTGATGGTCTGGTGCACCAGCAGGTCGTGCAGGCCGAAGAACACCGGTCGCAACAGCAGGATCACCACCAGCATCCACAGCAGTTCGCCACTGTGCTCGCTGAAGAAGTTGGCGTTGGGCGTGCCCTGGGCCAGGTCGATGATGCGGCTGAGGTAGCTGAACATCGCCACCTCGATCAGCGAGGCGAACAGGCCGACCACCAGCAAGGCCAGGAAGCTTGGCCACACCTGGCGCAGGTAATACAGGTAGAACGGCCAGACCTGGCTGGGTGGCGACTCGCTGGGCGCATCGCGGAATATATCGATCAGTTGCTCGAAGCGGCGGTACAGCATGGGTGACAAGACTCCTGTGCTACCCGACCCTGGAAGGTTTCACATCCGTGTGAAACTTGCGGTCAGTCGATGCGTTTGGCCGACTTGATGTACACCGGGTCGGCCGGTACATCGCGCATGCCTTTTTTGACCGTGGTCGGCGAATTGACGATCTGGTCGACCACTTCGATGCCTTTGGTGACCTTGCCGAATACGGCATAACCGGCGTCACGACCCGGGTTGAGGAAGTCGTTGTCGGCGACGTTGATGAAGAACTGACTGGTGGCCGAGTTCGGGTCGGAGGTGCGCGCCATCGACAGGGTGCCGCGGGTGTTCTGCAAGCCGTTGCTGGCTTCGTTCCTGATCGGGTCCTGGGTGGGCTTTTGCACCATCTGTTCAGTGAAGCCGCCGCCCTGGACCATGAACCCCGGGATTACCCGGTGGAAGATGGTGTTGTTGTAGAAGCCGCTGTCGACGTAGCCGAGGAAATTCTTGGTACTGATCGGCGCCTTCTCGGCATTCAGCTCGATCTCGACCTGGCCGAAGCTGGTGTCCAGCAGAACGTGCGGGGTCTTGTCGGAGGCCATGACGCTGGTGGCGAAGGCGACCGAGCAGGCGGTGAGCAGGAGTTTTTTCAGCATGGGCTCAAAGATCCTTGAGAGGTGGAAGCAGCTGCAAGGAACTGCAGCAGGGTCTGGTTGAAGACCTCGGGTTGATCGAGGGGTGTAGCGTGCCGGGAATCGTCGATGACCACCAGCCTGGCGTGGGGCATCAGGGCGACATAGCGCTGTTTCAGTCGTATCGGGGTGTAATCGTGGTCGGCGGCAATCACCAGGGTAGGACAGCCGATCTGGCCGATGCGTTCCTGCACGCCCCAGTCGACGATGGCGTCGAAACTCTTGAGGTAGGCGCGCTTGTCGTTGCGTGCCCAGCGCTGGGCCATCTTCTCTCGCAGCTCGGCCTGCCCGGGCTTGGGGAACAGGCGTTCGGCCAGGCCCTTGCCGACGGTTTCGACACTGAGGATGCGCGCCAGGCTCCAGCGCTTCAGCCACCAGAGCCAGTCACTGCGGGTGCGGCGCTTGACCTCGGGGGCGCTGTTGACGATGCACAGGCTGCGCAGCCATTGCGGGTGGTCGACGGCGAACTGGAAGCCGACCATGCCGCCCATGGACAGGCCGACGAAGTGCACCGGGCCGGTGTGCAGGTGTTCGAGCAGGGCCAGCAGGTCGGCACTGAAGGTGGCGATCTGGTAACCGTCGCGCGGCTTGTCGGAGCGGCCGTGGCCGCGGATGTCCATCACGATCACCCGGTAATGCTGGCTCAGCAGCGGCACCTGCAGCTCCCAGTCCTGGCAGCTGGAACCCAGGCCATGCAGCAATACCAGGGGTTCACCCTGGCCATATTCCGCGTAATGCAGTGCGCATCCTTCGTGTTCGAAATAGGCCATGGGCGCGGTCCTCTCAAGCTTGCGGGGGGGCTGCGAAGGGCACGTCCAGCGGCGCGGTGTCGAAATTGCGCAGCAGGTCGATGAGAATCTGCGTGGCCGGGCCCAAGGTCTTCTCTTTGCTCGAATAAAGGTAGAACAGCGGATGGCGGCTGCCACCCTGATCCAGCGGCAACGGCTTGAGCACGCCTTCGCGCAGCTCGCGCTCGATCATGTGCCGGGGCAGCCAGGCAAAGCCCAGGCCGCTGCTGACGAAGGTGGCGGCGGTACCCAGGCTGCCGACCGTCCAGCGCTGTTCGGCGCCCAGCCAGCCGACATCGCGCGGTTGGGCGCGGCCGGAGTCGCGGATGACCACCTGCAACTGGCTTTCCAGGTCCTGGAAGGTCAGCTCGCGGCCCAGCCGGTGCAAGCTGTGTTCGGGGTGGGCGACGGCGACGAACTCCACCGCGCTGAGTTCGGCGCCCAGGTAGCCGCCGATGCTGTAGCTGCTGATGGCCAGGTCGGCGATGCCTTCGTGCATCACTTCTTCCACGCCAGACAGCACTTCTTCGCGCAGGCGCACCCGGCAACCCCGGCTCTGCGGCATGAACGCGGCCAGCGCGCGGACCAGGCGGGCACTGGGGTAGGCCGCGTCGACCACCAGGCGCACCTCGGCTTCCCAGCCCTGCTCCATATGGTGAGCGAGGTCTTCGAGCTGGCTGGCCTGTTTGACCAGGTGGCGCGAACGGCGCAGCAGGACGTTGCCGGCTTCGGTCAGCACCGCCTTGCGGCCGTCGATGCGCAACAGCGGCACGCCCAGTTGCTCCTGCATGCGGGCCACGGTGTAGCTGACCGACGACTGCGAGCGGTGCAAGGCCTCGGCGGCCTGGGCAAACCCGCCGTGATCGACCACTGCCTGCAGGGTTCGCCACTGGTCAAGGGTTACGCGCGGCGCTTTCATCTTTCGCTCCTGTTGTCCTAAGCTGCGCTCTTTCAAGGAGAGCGGCCCATGAAGAAATGTTGTGCGGCAATACTGATGTGCCTGCCCCTCGGGGCCATGGCTTATCCCATCGATGTGGAGAAGGAACTGACCGGGGTAAAGCTCGACTACACCGCCTATGACACGGCCTATGACATTGGCGCCATCACCCTCAACAACTATGGGCAGGTACCGGCGGCGTGCAAGGTAACCTTTCGCAACGGCCCGGAGGCACCACGGGTGCGCCGGGTGAACGTACCGGCCGGTAAAAGCGTCGATGTCACCGCCAAGTTCAACCGGCAGATCATCAAACTGCGGATCGCCTTGAACTGCAGTGCAGAATAAACCGATAAATCGATAGGTTGAACCCACTTTTTACGCTTTTTTATCGATAGGTCAAGCCGTAATCTCACCTCCATCGAATCGCAACCCTTTTTGCCGATGGAGGCTCCCCATGTCCCGCGTTCTGATCATCGAAAGCAGTGCCCGCCAACAGGATTCCGTTTCCCGCCAGCTGACCCGGGATTTCATCCAACAGTGGCAGGCCGCGCATCCGGCCGATCAGATCAGCGTGCGCGACCTGGCGGTAACCCCGGTGCCGCACCTGGATGCCAACCTGCTGGGTGGCTGGATGAAGCCCGAAAAGCAGCGCAGCGCCGCCGAGCTGGAAGCGCTGGCCCGCTCCAACGAGCTGACGGATGAATTGCTCGCGGCCGACGTGCTGGTGATGGCGGCACCGATGTACAACTTCACCATCCCCAGCACCCTCAAGGCCTGGCTGGACCATGTGCTGCGCGCCGGCATCACCTTCAAGTACACCCCGACCGGCCCGCAGGGTCTGCTGACCGGCAAGCGCGCCATCGTCCTGACCGCCCGTGGCGGCATCCACGCCGGTGCTACCAGCGACCACCAGGAACCGTACCTGCGCCAGGTGATGGCCTTCATCGGCATTCACGATGTCGACTTCATCCACGCCGAAGGCCTGAACATGAGCGCCGACTTCCACGAGAAGGGCGTCAACCAGGCCAAGGCCAAACTGGCAGCGGTGGCCTGAGGCTTAGCGAATTCCCAACCCTGACACCTGTTGTTGCTCCTTTGGGTGTACCTGCCCGGCCTGCATGGCCGGGCTTTTTTGTGCCTGAAATTTTGTGGGTGCCTGTGCCGGCCTCTTCGCGGGCTTGCCCGCTCCCACAGGGATATCACAGTACCTAAGACCTGCGGTGTACTTGTGGGAGCGGGCAAGCCCGCGAAGAGGCCGGCACAGCCCCACATTCCTCATGGTTGAACTCATTCGCCGCAACCCGCTAAGGTCGCGCCCTTGATCCACGAGAGGCAACCATGGGCTACCTGATAATCGTCGCGCTGATCCAGGCGTTTTCCTTCAACCTGATCGGCGAATATCTGGCCGGGCATGTCGATAGCTATTTCGCCGTACTCGCCCGGGTGGTGTTGGCTGGCCTGGTGTTCCTGCCACTGACCCGCTGGCGCCAGGTCGAGCCGCGTTTCCTGCGCTCGATGCTGCTGATCGGCGCGCTGCAGTACGGCATCACCTACGTCTGCCTGTACCTGAGCTTCCGCGTGCTCAGCGTGCCGGAGGTGCTGTTGTTCACCATCCTCACGCCACTGCACGTGACGCTGATCGAAGACGCCATGAACCGGCGCTTCAACCCCTGGGCCCTGGTGGCAGCGCTGGTGGCGGTAGCCGGCGCCGCGGTGATCCGCTTCGATACCATCAGTGGCGAGTTCTTCATCGGTTTCCTGCTGCTGCAACTGGCCAACTTCACCTACGCCGCCGGCCAGGTGCTGTACCGCCACCTGGTCGCCCGCCACCCCAGCGACCTGCCGCACTACAAGCGTTTCGGCTATTTCTACCTCGGCGCGTTGATCGTGGTGCTGCCGGCGTTCCTGCTGTTCGGCAATGCCCAGCACCTGCCGAGCACCGATGTGCAGTGGCTGGTGCTGCTGTTCCTCGGCCTGTGCCCCACGGCGCTGGGCCTGTACTGGTTGAACAAGGGCGCCTGCCTGGTTTCCGGCGCTACGCTGGCGGTGATGAACAACCTGCATGTGCCGCTAGGGCTGCTGCTGAACCTGCTGATCTGGAACCAGCATGAACCGCTGGGGCGGCTGTTCCTCGGCGGCGCGATCATCCTCGCCTCGGTGTGGCTGAGCCGCCTGGGCGGGCGCGCGCAGACGCCGTTGGCCGGCAAGGCCTGACATGCACACCATCTTCGTCATCGTCGCGCCGATCTTCGCCCTGATCCTGGTTGGCTACCTGTGCCGCAAGACCAACAAGCTCGGTGACAAGGCCGCTGCCGAGATCAACAAGATGGTGGTCTGGCTGTGCCTGCCGGCGTTGCTGTTCAAGGTTACCGCCACGGCGACCTGGAGCGAGATCTGGCACCCGGGGTTCATTGTCGCCTTCGCTACCGGGGCGCTGGCGATGTTCGTCGTGACCCTGGCCTGGCGCCTGTACAGCGGCCATGGCCTGGTAGCCGCGAGCATCGACGGGCTCAGTGCCGGCTATGCCAATACCGGCTACATCGGCATCCCGCTGTGCCTGCTGCTGTTCGGCCAGCCGGGCCTGCAGCCGGCGCTGATCTCGTCGTTGATCGTGGTCTGCCTGGTGTTCGCGATTTCCCTGACGCTGATCGAGATCGGCCTGCAGCAAGAGCGGCAGATCGGCCGCGCCGTCCTGCTGGTGAGCAAGGCGCTGGCGAAGAACCCGCTGGTGATTTCGCCACTGGCGGGGGCGGGGTGGGCCATGAGCGGGTTGGGGCTGACAGAGCCGGTGCTGCACTTTCTCGACATGCTGGCGCTGGCCACCACGCCGTGTGCGCTGATATCGCTGGGCGCATTCCTGGCAGAAAAGCGCCCGGGTGCGCAGGCCAGCCCATGGCCGTTGGTCGGCCTGAAGCTGGTGGGGCAGCCGGCGCTGACCTGGGTGCTGGCGTTCAAGGTGTTCAGCCTGCCGAGCATGTGGGCGGCTTCGGCAGTGCTGCTGGCGGCGCTGCCGACCGGCACCGGGCCGTTCATGCTGGCCGAGTACTACAACCGTGAGGCCGGGCTGATTTCGCGGACGATCCTGTTGTCGACCGTGGCTTCGCTGGTGACCTTGACCGGGTTGTTGTACCTGTTGGGGTATGCGGGGTAGCGGTCGGTGTACCATGAAAGGGCGGCGCAGGCTGTGATAACAGGGGCAACCGCAAGGGCCATGACATGCTGACCATCTCCAACAACGTGCATCTGCCGGATGCCGACATCGAACTGACCTACATCCGCGCCCAGGGCGCGGGTGGGCAGAACGTCAACAAGGTGTCCAGCGCCGTGCACCTGCGCTTCGACATCCAGGCCTCGTCGCTGCCGGCGTTTTACAAGGAGCGGCTGCTGGCGCTGCGTGACAGCCGCATCACCGGCGACGGCGTGTTGATCATCAAGGCCCAGCAGTACCGCACCCAGGAGCAGAACCGCGCTGACGCCCTGGCGCGTCTGGCCGAGTTGATCATCGCCGCCGGCAAGACCGAGAAGAAACGCCGCCCCACCAAGCCCACCCTTGGCTCGAAAACCCGCCGCCTGGAAGGGAAGGCCAGGCGCAGCACAGTCAAGGCGGGGCGGGGTAAGGTGGACTTTTAAAATGCGGGTGGTGGAACAGTCCTGGCAGGTACTGGCAGGTACTGCATAACTCTCGTATTTTGCGCGGAACCTGTGGGAGCTGGCTTGCCGGCGATGGGCTGCGAAGCAGCCCCGGCAATCTCAAGCCTCGTTCATTTTCTCAAACGGGGTGCCAGCGCCCGGCTTGACTGGGTCAAGTCCAGGCCGTTACTAACGTTTCTGGGTATTGCTAATCCCTACGCAGCAGATCACATGGAGTGGAAGCGTTACATGCTGTTAGGCCTAACGGCTAAAAAAATCAGATTATGCCCCTTTCTTGTAGGGCATTTCCCAAAGATACTGCCACCCATTGTGGTGTTCCGAGTTGATCACTAGTCTCGCCTGGTCGTTGCAATTCAACGACCGGCTTTGACAGGCCGACTCAAATTACAATCCACAGCTTTGCCTTCAATGGCGGCTGTGCATGGGGCACCTTCGGGTGCGCCGGGTTTCTCAATTTGACCGGTCTGTCAACCCGTGCACAGCTGCCACCCTTTGTTTGACAGCAAACGGCGGTAGTCCCCAACCACAAATTGAGGGTTACACCATGCTGAAAATAGTCCCCGGTCCACCCTGCAACCTCCACTCCCTGGAAGACACATTGCTGATGGCAGCGGACTACGCCCTATGCGCAGAAGCTGTCGCCCAGCAAGCCGTGTTGATGCAACCTAGATCACCCGTCTCGATCTTGATAATGACGTCGATGCACGAACTGGAAACCCTTCGCAAGTTGCTCGAACTAGCGCTGGCTCAAGTCCAGAAGCCAGCAGAGCCGCAGACGTTGCATTAACCGCATCATGATCCGCCTGGTGCTGTCTCTGCGGGGGCTCGGCTTGCCGACGACAGGGCCAGCTCAGGCATTGGAGATTTAGGGGAGATTGAACAATGTCTACAGAAGAAGCCAGGTTCACCGTTGGCAAAACTACTCTACCAAGGTGAAAACCAGACCCATCCGCTGTTCCGCATCGAAGCCGGCATACCTTGCCAGAGCGCCCGAGAACAGGGCTCTCAGGCGTAATGCCTGTCAGTCAAGCAATTGGGGGCCGCTTTGCGGCCCATCGCCGGCAAGCCAGCTCCCACAGGTACTGCACACGTCTCGAATTTTGCGCGGAATCTGTGGGAGCAACTGTCTTTGAGGGTTTATTTTCAAACGATCCTTACAGGCATGGCTCCGGCAGCGCCCGCACGCGCATGTCATTGCCACTCGGCTGCTGATACAGGCTCAGCCCGAACTCCGGCAAAACCGCCAGCAGGTAATCGAAGATATCCCCCTGAATCCGCTCGTAATCCGCCCACACCGTGGTGGTGGTGAAGCAGTAGATCTCCAGCGGCACGCCCTCGGCGGTGGTCTGCATCTGCCGCACCATGCAGGTCATGTTCGGGTGCACATTGGGGTGGTTTTTCAGGTAGGCCAGGGCGAACGCGCGGAAGGTGCCGATGTTGGTGAGTTTGCGGCGGTTGGCCGACAGTTCGGCCACCGGCCCCATGGCCTCGTTCCAGCGCTGCAGCTCCTGGCGCTTGCCGGCCAGGTAGTCGGCCAGCAGGTGCACCTGGCTCAGGCGCTGTTCTTCTTCGCGGGTGAGAAAGCGCACCCCTGCGGCATCGATGAACAGGCTGCGCTTGATGCGCCGGCCGCCGGATTGCTGCATGCCGCGGTAGTTGCGGAACGACTCGCTCATCAGGCGCCAGGTGGGGATGGAGACGATGGTCTTGTCGAAGTTCTGCACTTTCACCGTGTGCAGGGTGATGTCCACCACATCGCCATCGGCGCCCACCTGGGGCATTTCGATCCAGTCGCCCACGTGCAGCATGTCGTTGCTGGTCAGCTGCACGCTGGCGACGAACGACAGCAGGGTGTCCTTGTATACCAACAGCAGCACCGCCGACATCGCACCCAGGCCCGACAGCAGCAACAGCGGCGAACGGTCGATCAGGGTGGCGACGATGACGATGGAGGCGAAAATCCACAGCATCATCTTGGCCAGCTGCACGTAACCCTTGATCGAACGGGTGCGGGCGTGTTCGGTGCGGGCATAGATGTCGAGCAGGGCATCCAGCAGGCACGACAGCGCCATGGTCATGAACAGCAGGGTAAAGGCCAGGGCGACATTGCCGAGGAAGTGCTGGGCGGTGTCGGACAGCTCTGGTACCAGCTTCAGGCCGAACTGCAGCACCAGTGACGGCGTGGTCTGCGCCAGGCGGTGGAACACCTTGTTGTTGCGCAGGTCATCGAGCCACTTCAGCGCTGGCTGGCGGGCCAGCAGGCGGGCGCCATGCAGTACCAGAAAGCGCGCCAGGCGGCCGACCACCAGCGAAACCAGCAGCAGCACGGCCAGGCCGATGGCCGCGTGCAGCATCGGGTGTTGGTCAAGGGTGCCCCACAGGTCGAGGGAGTCACGCCAGATTCGTTGGATATCCATGGGCTTGCGTACAGTCGTGTTGCCTAACGAAGCGCCATTAGAGCGCGGATGGCGACAAAGTTGCCAAAAGAAATTCGGCTAAGCCGGCAGAAAACGTTACCCTATGCAACTGAATTTCCCGCACTTGCCTGAGGTTACCTCCGTGTTCTCCCAATTCGCCCTGCACGAACGCCTGCTGAAAGCCGTGGCCGAGCTTAACTTTGTCGAGCCTACCCCGGTGCAGGCTGCGGCCATCCCCCTGGCCCTGCAAGGGCGTGACCTGCGCGTGACCGCGCAGACCGGCAGTGGCAAGACGGCCGCTTTCGTGCTGCCGCTGCTCAACCGCCTGGTCGACCTCAAAGGCGGGCGTGTCGAGATCCGCTCGCTGATCCTGCTGCCAACCCGCGAGCTGGCCCAGCAGACCCTCAAGCAAGTGCAGCTGTTCTCGCAGTTCACCTACATCAAGGCGGGTCTGGTCACCGGCGGTGAAGATTTCAAGGAACAGGCCGCCATGCTGCGCAAGGTGCCGGATGTGCTGATCGGCACCCCAGGCCGCCTGCTAGAGCAGCTCAATGCCGGCAACCTCGACCTGTCCCATGTGCAGGTGCTGATCCTCGACGAAGCCGACCGCATGCTCGACATGGGCTTCGCCGAAGACATGGAGCGCCTGTGCAAGGAGTGCGAGAACCGCCAGCAGACCCTGCTGTTCTCGGCCACCACCGGTGGCGCGGCCCTGCGCGACATCATCGGCAAGGTGCTGAAAGACCCTGAGCACCTGATGCTCAACAGCGTCTCGCAGCTGGCCGAAGGCACCCGCCAGCAGATCATCACCGCCGACCATGACCAGCACAAAGAGCACATCGTGCAATGGCTGCTGGCCAACGAGACCTTCGACAAGGCGATCATCTTCACCAATACCCGGGCCCTGGCCGACCGCATCTACGGTCACCTGGTGGCCAAGGATGTGAAAGCTTTCGTGCTGCACGGGGAGAAAGACCAGAAGGACCGCAAGCTGGCCATCGAGCGCTTCAAGCAAGGCAGCTCCAAGGTGCTGGTGGCCACCGATGTGGCGGCCCGCGGCCTGGACATCGACGGCCTGGACCTGGTGATCAACTTCGACATGCCGCGCAGCGGTGACGAGTACGTGCACCGCGTGGGCCGTACCGGCCGTGCCGGTGGCGAAGGCCTGGCCATCTCGCTGATCACCCACAACGACTGGAACCTGATGTCGAGCATCGAGCGCTACCTCAAGCAGCAGTTCGAGCGCCGGGTGATCAAGGAAGTGAAGGGCACCTACAACGGGCCGAAGAAGGTCAAGGCTTCGGGCAAGGCGGCCGGCAGCAAGAAAAAGAAGGTCGAGAAGAAGTCCGGCGACAAGAAAGCTGCTGCCAAGCGCAAGCCGACTGCCAAGCCGAAGGCCAACGCACCGCTGGCCAGCGCTGACGGCCTGGCACCGCTGAAGAAGCGCAAGGTTGTGGCTGAGTAAGCCCCGGCAACGGCGCTGGCCCCTTCGCGGGTGAACCCGCTCCCACAGGTACTGCATTGATTTCAAGCTCTATGCGATTCCCAGTGGGAGCGGGTTTACCCGCGAAGAGGCCAGTGCAGGCAACCCCTATTCAGCCTTTTTCTCCGCGTCTTTCAATTCCTTGATCCGTTTGTCGATCAACTGACATTTGTCGGGCAAGTCCTTGCTCGCCGTCCCCAGCTCCATCCCTTGAAGCTCGTCATTGATCTCCTTGGCCTTCTGCGGGTTCTGCTCGGTCAACTGTTTGACCAGCCCGGCCAGCTCTTCGCGTTTCTGCGTCGCTTCTTCCGGTGTGCAGGCCCAGGCAGGAAGGGCCAGCAACACGGCAGTGGCGCAGGCAATGGGTAGCAGCGGTTTCATCCTTTCTACCTCTAGCAGTGGCTATGCGCGATTGAGGGGTGTGGACGGTTGGAAGTTCAGAAGCTGCGACCGGTGGCTGGTTTTCGCCTGGCAGTAGTCCATTTCCGAGTCAATCATCCCATGCTGACTCGGAGCGATGGGTCAGCCTCGGATGGCTGAAGGCGCTGATAGGCGTCGTTGTGTATACGGAAAGGCGGGGTGAGGTGATACGCATCATCTGCGCGCGAAAAGCCACCAGATGGGAGGCCAGACACTATGACCAAATCATCAAGAACTGACTGGAGCCGCCTGGCCCGGCAGGACGATAAGGATATCGATACTTCGGATATTCCGGAGCTGGATCAGAACTTCTTCCGCCAGGCAGAGTTGCGCGTGCCCGCAAAGCAGGCGGTAACCATTCGCTTGGATTCCGATGTTCTCGCCTGGTTCAAAGAGCAGGGTAGTGGCTATCAGACCCGCATCAATCAATTGCTGCGCCAGTACATGCAGGCCCAACAACGTCAGCGTTGAGAACTTTCGGAACACCCGACCATCCCTAACGGTCCCACCTGTGTACCCCTTCCGTCCACAGGAGCCCATAACCATGAGCATCGCCTACGACTGGGACCTGATCGAACGCTTGCTGCACGAGGTGCAGAACGGCGCCGGTCACAGCTTCACGCCACGCCCCTATGCCGAGCAGCACGCTGCAGCACTGGCCGCCAAGGGTGAGCCGGTGGGCGATCTGGACCACCTGAAAACCCGCGCTTGCCAGTACGAAAAGCTGCTGTTCGAGCGCGGCTTCATCGAAAGCCGGCCCGAAGAAGAGGGTGGCAACGGCGAAAACTTCGTCCTGACCGAGCGGGGTTCGCGGCTGATGAGCCTGATCGACAGTAGCATCCCCGGCTTCGAGCACCCGCGCCAGGTGCTGGATGAGCAGGAAGATGCGCTGGACGAAACCACTTTCGAGCAGGTGTCGGCGAAAGCGCAGATCGCCTGAGGTCGTTTTGAGGCTGGCAAGGGCAAGCGTTAACACCCGATAATCGGTAACTTCCGAACGCTGCCGAGCCCTTGCCCATGCCATCGACTACCCCAGAGGCCCGCCCATGAGTGCGGTCCGCAAGAACCCTGATGCCTTTGCTTTCCAGGTGATGCTGGGGCTGTGCCTGATCTGGGGCTGTCAGCAGGTGCTGATCAAGACCGCCGCCGTGGACATTGCGCCGGTGATGCAGGCGGCCTTGCGCAACGGCATTGCCGCCGTGCTGGTGGGGCTGATGCTGTGCTGGCGCGGTGGCTGGGAACAGGTCGGCGTCACCTGGCGCGCCGGGGTACTGGCGGGCGGGTTGTTCGGCGTGGAGTTCCTGTTCATCGCCGAGGGGCTGAAACTGACATCGGCGGCGCACATGTCGGTGTTCCTCTACACCGCGCCGGTGTTCACCGCGTTGGGCCTGCACTTCCGGCTACCCAGCGAACGCCTGCGGCTGCTGCAGTGGCTGGGGATTCTGCTGGCCTTCGGCGGTATAGCCATGGCGTTTGCCGGCGGCATGTCGTTCGAAGACATGGATGGCCGTATGCTGTTGGGCGATGCCTTTGGCGTGATCGCCGGGCTGGCCTGGGGCGCGACCACGGTGGTGGTGCGCTGCTCGCGGCTGTCGGAGGCGCCGGCGACCCTGACGCTGTTCTATCAACTGGCGGTGGGCTTTGCCGGGCTGCTGTTGATCGCTTTGCTCAGCGGGCAGATCGGCGCGGTGGCGCTGACACCTTTGGCGATGGGCAGCGTGCTGTTCCAGGGGATTGTAGTGTCGTTCATCAGCTACCTGACCTGGTTCTGGTTGCTGCGCAAATACCTCGCGTCGAACCTGGCGGTGTTTTCCTTTATTACCCCGCTGTTCGGGGTGACCTTTGGCGTGTTGCTGCTGGATGAGCCGCTGAGCGTGAACTTTGTGGTGGGGGCGTTGATGGTGTTGCTGGGGGTGGTGCTGGTGAGCGCCGAGCCTTGGGTGAGGCAGCAATTGCGTAAGTTTGTGGGGTAGTGAGTTGTCTGTGCCGGCCTCTTCGCGGGTAAACCCGCTCCCACAGGGGCCGCACAATCTTCAAGACCTGCGCAGTACCTGTGGGAGCGGGCGAGCCCGCGAAGAGGCCGGCGCAGGCGACCACCATTCAGGATGCAGCCTTGGCCTGACAGGCGCTGCCCTGCTGTGCAGCGCTCGCAAACAGCACCAACCCCCCAGCCACCAGCAACCCGCCCGCCGCCAGCATCAAGGCCGGCTGCAACCCACCGCTGTAATGGCTGCTGACCGCTGCCAGCAACGGCCCGCTCAACTGCCCCAGGGCAAAGCACGCAGTCAGTAACCCGGCATTGCGCTGCGTGGCGTGCGGCGCCAGTTCGCGTGAACGTTGCATCACCAACTGCATGCAGGCCAGGAACGGCCCGCCACACAGCACCACGCCCAACGCCAACCCCGCACCGCCACCCATCAGGCAGGCCAGCACACCCAACCCCTGCAACCACAAGGTGGCGGTCAGCCAGGTCGATGTACGGCCGCCGCGTCGCAGACTCACCAGTAGCACCCCGAGCGCCGCCGCCAGGCCAAACGCCGGCCAGAACAGGTCGGCCAGCCATTGGCCCCGGAACTGCTGGTTGGCCATCTGCGCCAGGAAGGTGGCCGGCAGGATGTAACCGATACCGTACAACGCATAGACCAGCCCCAGGCGGCCTACGCCGACGCTGCCAATCGGGCCCTGACGGGCAACGGAGGGCGCCGGTGCCGCTTGCAGTGCCCGCGGTAGCCAAGGCCTGAGCGCCAGCAGCATTACCAGCGCGGCTACGGCATAGATCAGCCACAGTGCGGCCGAACCCAGCCCGCCCACATGCGCCACCAGCGCCAGCAAGCCCGTCAGCGCAATGCCCAGGCCGGGCCCGGCGAATACCAGGGCGCCCAGGCGCGGGTGGTGATGGGCATTTGCCACCTGCTGGCTGAGGCTGGTGATCGTCACCAGCACCCAGGCGCTGGCCACGCCGGTGCCGAAGCGCAACAGCAGATGGCCCCAGAAGCCGTCGGCGGCCCACGAGGCCAAGGTCAGCAGCACGCACAGCCACAGCCCGCCATGCAGGCGCAAACGCACCTGGCCGGGCGAGCGGGCGAACATGGCATCGACCGCACCGATGAAGTACCCCAGGTAATTGGCCGCTGCGACCAGCCCGGCCACCGTCAGGTCGAACTGGCCTTCGGCGATCAGTTGCGGCAGTTGCGGGGTGAGGGCGAAACGGCCGATGCCCATGGCCATCATCAGCGCCACGGCGCTGGCCAGCAGTTGAGTGAGTGGCGACATGGCAGGTCTCCTGTGCCGAGGTAAGCGATGGCTGGCAGGTTAGGGCGGTTTCTTTTTCAATAAAATTGAATAATGATGAGCAAGTTGTTCTGTTTTGGAGAATGTCGTGGAGTTCAGCCAACTGCGTATCTTCCAGGCCGTCGCCGAGGAGGGGTCGGTCACCCGCGCTGCCGAGCGCCTGCACCGGGTGCCGTCGAACCTGTCGACGCGCCTGCGCCAGCTTGAACAGCAACTGGGTATCGAGTTGTTCCTGCGCGAGCGCCAGCGCTTGCAGCTGTCGCCGGCGGGCAAGGTGTTGCTGGACTACGCCAACCGCCTTTCAGCCTTGCGCGACGAGGCGCTGGCAGCCGTGCGCGGCGGCCAGCCGGCCGGGGATTTTGTGCTGGGGACCATGTACAGCACGGCGGCGACCCATCTGCCGGCGCTGCTGGCGCGTTACCACCAGGCCTACCCGGCGGTGAACCTGCAGGTGCGCGCTGCGCCCAGTGGCGAGTTGCTGGAGGGGCTGCTCAACCACAGCCTGGACGCAGCGTTGGTGGACGGCCCGTTGAACCTGGCCGGGCTGGATGGCGTGCCGCTATGCGACGAACAGCTGGTGCTGATCACCAGCCCCGAGCACCCGGCGGTGCACACTGCCCGGGATGTGGCGGGCAAGGCTGTGTTCACCTTCCGCCAGGGCTGCTCGTACCGCATGCGCCTGGAGGCCTGGTATGCCCATGCCCATACGCCCATGGGCCGGGTGATGGAGATCGAGTCGTACCAGAGCATGCTGGCCTGCGTGATCGCCGGGGCAGGCGTGGCCCTGATGGCCCGCTCGATGCTCGACAGCCTGCCTGGGCGTGACCGGGTACGGGTGCACCCGCTGCAAGCACCGTTCGATCAGGCGGTGACCTGGTTGATGTGGCGCCAGGGCATGCGCGGGGCGAATTTGCAGGCCTGGATCGATTTGCAACAAAGCGAAACGATTAACCAGTCGTCGGAATGCGCCGTTACGGCTTGATCCGTATCAAAATGGCCCGTATCTGTAGGAATAGAGGCATGCGTAATACAGAGCATGGAGCTATGATCTGTATGAAACATCGCAGGATTGAATGACCGCGAGGCTGACCCGTCAAGGGGGCATTATGAATAGACCACTGTCCAACTGGCTCCACGACCTGGCTGTCGCCTTGGGGCTGATTCCACCACCCTTGCAGCCGGTACCGATTCCGACTGATGAAGAGCAGCGCAAACGCCAACCGCGTCGTCGCTGATACACAAAAAGGCCGCTGCACCTGGGTGGGTACAGCGGCCTTTTTGTGTTCGATGAAAATCTGTTGCCTGTGCCGGCCTCTTCGCGGGCTTGCCCGCTCCCACAGGGATCGCGCACAGCCTGAGAGCGGTGCAGTACCTGTGGGAGCGGGCAAGCCCGCGAAGAGGCCGGTACGGTTAGCCGAGCCCTGTCAGGCCAGCTTCACCGCCGCCGCCGGCTTGCGCGACACCAGGCTGACCACGACAAAGCTCACCAGCCCGACCACCAGGCTGTAGTAGATCGGTGTATTGGCCTCCAGCCCATCCTTGAACATGAACAGCAGGGCGGTGGCAAAGCCCAGCGACATGCTGGCGATGGCCCCGGCGGTGGTCGCGCGCTTCCAGAAGATCGCCCCGATCAGCGGGATCAGCATGCCGCCGACCAGCAGGTTGTAGGCCAGGGTCAGGGCGTTGATCACATCGTTCACCACCAGGGCGATGCCCAGCACCACCAGGCCGGTGAGCAGGGTGAACAGGCGGCTGACGCCCAGGCTCGACGGCTTGCCGCCGCGCAGCTTGGGCAGCAGGTCCTCGGTCAGGGTGGTCGACGCCGCCAGCAGGCCGGCACTGGCGGTAGACATCATGGCGGCCAGCGCCGCAGCCATCAGCAGGCCACGAATGCCATCGGGCAAGGTGGTCTTGATCATCTCGGCAAAGGCATTGTTCGGGTTGGCCAGGTCGGGCATCAGCACATGCGCGGCCATGCCGATCGCGGCGCAGGCCAGGCCGTACAGCACGCAATACACTCCGGCGGTGGTGCCGGCACGCTGGCAGACCTTGGCGTCACGAGCGGTGAACACCCGTTGCCAGATGTCCTGGCCAATGAGAATGCCGAAGAAGTAGATCAGGAAGTAGGTGATGATGGTGTCCCAGCCAATGGTGGTCAGCTGGAAGCTGGCCGCCGGCAGCTTGGCCACCAGGGTGTCCCAGCCACCGGCCTTGTACAGGCACACCGGCAGCAGGATGAACATCAGGCCGACGGTCTTGATCACGAACTGGACGATGTCGGTCAGGGTCAGCGACCACATGCCGCCAATGGTCGAGTACAGCACCACCACACCGCCGCCGAGCAGCAGCGAAGCCCAGAACGGCAGGTCCAGCAACACCTGCAGCACGGTGGCCATGGCGAGGGTCGAGGTCACGCCGATCATCAACGCATAAGCCAGCATGATCACTGCGCTGGCCTGGCGTGCGGTCGGGTTGTAGCGCTGCTCCAGAACCTGGGTCACGGTGAAGATGCGCAGGCGCAGCAGGGGTTTGGCCAGGAACAGGTTGAGCGCGATGATGCCCAGGCCCAGCGCTGCGCACAGCCAGAAGCCGGAGATGCCGTGAACGTAACCCAGGCGCACGGTGCCGACGGTCGACGCGCCACCGAGCACGGTGGTGGCCATGGTGCCCATGTACAGCACTGGGCCGAGGTTGCGCCCGGCTACCAGGTAGTCTTCATGGGTTTTCGCGCGCCGCATGCCATACCAGCCAAGCCCGAGCATGCCGGCGGTATAGATCATTACAACAATGATGTCCAAGGCCATTGGGGGTCTCCCGATTATCTTTATTATGGCGAGATCGACCGCCCGGGCGTTTGCACGGCGCCCGGCGGTCATGTCGTGTGTTGGCGGGCCTCTGTGGCCCTCCCATATGGCTCCTGCCGGGGTCCAGCGGTATTAGCGACGCACCACGCCTGGCAGCACGCAGAGCATCTCGAACAACAGGTTGGCACCGAGCAGCGAGGTGTTGCCGGTGGTGTCGTAAGGCGGGGAGACTTCGACGAGGTCACAGCCGATCAGGTCCAGGCCGTGGCAGCCGCGAATGATCTCCATCGCCTGGATGGTGGTCAAGCCGCCGATTTCCGGGGTGCCGGTGCCAGGCGCCCAGGCCGGGTCGATGCCGTCGATGTCGAACGACAGGTACACCGGGCCGCCACCGACCTTTTCCCGCACTTCGGCCATCAGTGGCGCCAGCGATTTGTGCCAGCACTCTTCGGCCTGGACCACGCGGAAGCCCTGGCGGCGGCTCCAGTTGAAGTCATCGGCGGTGTAGCCCTGGGCGCGCAGGCCGATCTGCACCACGCGGTCGCAATCGAGCAGGCCTTCTTCCACGGCGCGGCGGAAGGTGGTGCCGTGGGCGATCTTCTCGCCGAACATGTGGTCGTTGACGTCGGCGTGGGCATCGATGTGCACCAGGCCGATCTTGCCGTGCTTCTTGTGCAGGGCGCGCAGGATCGGCAGGGTGATGGTGTGGTCGCCACCCAGGGTCAGCGGGATGATGTTGTGCTCGAGGACCTCGTCATAGGCCTCTTCGATGATGCGCACAGCGTCCAGCAGGTTGAAGGTGTTGATCGCCACATCACCGATGTCGGCCACCGACAGCGAGTCGAACGGTGCGGCGCCGGTGGCCATGTTGTACGGGCGGATCATCACCGATTCGGCGCGGATCTGCCGTGGGCCAAAGCGGGTGCCGGAGCGCAGCGAGGTGCCGATGTCCAGTGGCACGCCGATGAACGCGGCGTCCAGGCCCTGGGCAGTTTGCAGGTGGGGGAGACGGAGCATGGTGGCGATGCCGCCGAAACGCGGCATTTCGTTGCCGCCCAGTGGTTGGTGGAGGATCTTGTCCACGGTGGGCCTCATCAGTCGGTCGATTGTTCTGTTTGTTCGAACCTGTGCCGCCGCGCGCCTTGCAGGTGTGCTGTTGCCGGCGGGCAGGGACATTTCGGCCAAGTCTGCTGAAGGTAGTGGCGGGGACAAATCGCTACCGGCAAATACTTAGTTCAGGAATTTCTGAACTAACGGCCGGCAGAGCGGTTAGACTGCGCGCCAATACCCTTGCGGAACCGTGCCCCATGGCCTCGACCTTGCCCGACCTGAAACTGCTGCGCATCTTCGTCAGCGTGGTGCGCCACCAGGGCTTTGCCAACGCCCAGCGCGAGCTGAACCTGTCGACCTCGGCGATCAGCACCTACATGAGCCAGCTGGAAGGCGCCCTGGGCATCGTGCTGTGCCACCGCGGCCGTGGCGGCTTCAGCCTGACCAGCAAGGGTGAGCTGTTTCACCAGGAGACCCTGCGCCTGCTGGCCGAGCTGGACGGTTTCGAGCAGTACGCTGCTGCGCTGAAGGGGGAGTTGCGTGGCACGCTGAACCTCGGGGTGATCGACTCCACCGTCGGTGACCGGGCCTTGCCGCTGGCCGAAGCCATCGGCGCCTACAGCCAGGAACACCCGGCGGTGCACCTGCACCTGTCGGTGTCCAGCCCTTACGAGCTGCAGCTGGGCGTGCAGGACAACCGCCTGGACCTGGCCATCGGGGCGTTTTCCTCGCGCATGAGCGGGCTGCTGTATCAGCCGCTGTACCGTGAGCAGCACTGGTTGTACTGCAGCAGCCGCCACCCGCTGTATGGCGAGCGGCGCATCCCCGAGCAAGTGGTGACCCAGCAGCGCATGGTCGGGCGTGGCTACTGGAGCCAGGCCGAGCTGGCCCGGCATGGCTTCAAGCACAGCGCGGCGACGGTGGAGAGCATGGAGGCCCAGTTGATCCTGATTCTGTCCGGGGCGTACATCGGCTACCTGCCCGAGCACTATGCCCAGGCCTGGGTCGACAAGGGCGACTTGCGCGTACTGTCGCCGTCGACCTTCGGCTACCAGGCGCCGTTCTCGTTGATCATTCGCCGCGGGCGCAGCCGCGAACCGTTGATCCAGACCTTCCGCGACCTGCTGAAAAGCCAGCTCAACGTCGGCTGATGAACACGGCGTTGATACATTTTGTCGGGATACCGCTAAATTCCTGTAAAAGCACGCCGCTAAACTGATAGCGCTCTGCTACATATCAACTTGCGCTGATGATTTTTTCTTAAATTATCCTGCAAGGATCGCCCAAGATGCGCATGAACTTGCCCGTCACCGAGCACGAAAGAACCTTCCCCAGCGAACAACGCCTGATTTCCACCACCGACCTCAACAGCCGCATCACCTACTGCAACGACGCTTTCGTGGCGATCAGCGGTTTCACCTATGACGAACTGGTCGGCCAGCCGCACAACCTGGTGCGTCACCCGGACATGCCGCCGGCGGTGTTCGGCCATATGTGGGACACCATCAAGCAGGGCAAGCCGTGGATGGGCGTGGTCAAGAACCGGGCGAAGAACGGTGATTACTACTGGGTCAGCGCCTACGTCACGGCCATCTACGAACAGGGCCGCATCAGCGGCTACGAGTCGGTGCGCTCGGTGCCCACGCGCGAGCAGATTCGCCGCGCCGAGGCGTTGTATGCACGTTTGCGCGCCGGCCGTGCGCCGGTGCCGTGGGCGGCCCGGCTGGGGCGTGGCCTGGGCCACGGCTGGCCATTGATCGGTGCCGGCCTGCTGTCGGCGGCGGGCTACCTGTGGCTGCCGCCTTATGCCGCGCTCGGGCTGCTGATGGCCAGCCTGTTGCTGGCCTGGTACCTGATCGAGCACCGGCAGAACCAGATCATCCGGCGTACGCTGGCCGAGCATCCCAAGGCCTTTACCAGCCCGCTGGTGGCGTTGACCTACAGCGATAACCCGGGCCTGCAGGGCCAACTCGACCTGGCCATCATCAGTGAGGAAGCGCGCCTGCAAACGGCGCTGACCCGCCTGGTGGATGCCGGTGTCGGGGTCAAGTCGCGGGCGGCGCAGTCATCCGACCTGTCCGATGCCCAGGCACAGATGCTCGACCGCCAGCGGAGCGAGACCGACCAGTCGGCCACCGCCATTGCGCAGATGGCGGCGACCATCCAGCAGGTGACCCATAACGTGCAGAGTACGGCGCACGCGGCGGGCGATGCCGACCAGCTGGCTCAGCAGGGCAGCGAGTTGGCGTTGCAGAGCCTGAAAGCCATGGGCAGCATGAGCGATGCGGTCAACGACATCGGCCTGGCGGTCAATGCCCTGGCCGAGCAGACCCAGTCGATCGGCAGCGTGGTCGATGTGATTACCTCGATCGCCGAACAGACCAACCTGCTGGCGCTGAACGCGGCCATCGAGGCGGCGCGCGCCGGCGAGCAGGGGCGCGGCTTTGCCGTGGTGGCGGACGAGGTGCGTTCGCTGGCCCAGCGTACCCGTGCCTCGACCGAGGAGATCCACCACATCATCGCTTCGTTGCGTGCCGGGGCCGAGCGCGCGGTGAGCAGCGCCAGCCGTGGCGAACAGATTTCGCGGGACAGCGTGCACAGTGTCGAGGCAGTGCAGGCGGCATTGGGCGGGATCGCCCAGGCGGTCAGCCGCATCACCGGCATGAGCCAGCAGATGGCGACTGCATCGGAGCAGCAGAGCCATGTGGCCGAGGACATCAACCAGCAGATCGTGAGGATTGCCCAGCTGTGCGACCAGAGCGCCGGGCAGGCCAGGCAGGGCGCGGAAATCAGCCAGGACCTGGAGCGTATGGCAGAGTACCTGCATAGCCTGGCGGAGCGTTTCAACCGCTGAAATCGCCGGGGCTGCTGTGCAGCCCTTTCGCCGGCAAGCCAGCTCCCACAGGTATTGCACGAGGTTCAGGCCTGTGGTGACCCTGTGGGGGCTGGCTTGCCGGCGAAAGGCCCGCAAAGCGGGCCGCGGGTTTGTGGCAAACTGTTCCCGCCAAGGAGAACCTCATGCCCAGACCCCGCTGCGAGCGCTGCCAGCGCCCGCTCGACCATTGCCTATGCCCGTTGATTCCCGCGCTGGACAGCCGCACCCGCGTGATCCTGCTGCAGCACCCCAGTGAAACCGGCCACGCGCTGAACACCGCGCGCCTGGCTGCCCTTGGCCTGAACAACGCCGAGTTGCGCGTGGGTGAGGTGTTCGACGACCTGGAGCAGCTACTGGCCACACCTGGCTACCGGCCTGCGCTGTTGTTCCCGGGCGAGGATGCCCAGGTGCTGGCGGGCTATGGCGAGGCGGGCGCCGCACCTTGGCTGCTGATCGTGCCCGACGGCACCTGGCGCAAGGCGCGCAAGCTGCTGTATCTGAACCCGCTGCTGGAGGCGTTGCCGCGCGTGACGCTGGGGCAAGTGGCAGCCTCGCGCTATCGCTTGCGCAAGGCGCCCGAGGCGGGGGCGTTGTCGACCATCGAGGCGGTGGTGGGGGCATTGAATGCGCTGGAGCAACCAGCGCGCTTCGATGCGCTGCTGGCGCCGTTCGAAGCGTTGATCGAGGGGCAGATCAGGGCCATGGGCCTGGAGACGTTTCAGCGTAATCACGAGACCGAGTGAAGGCTGGAGGCTGCCTTGCAGCCCACAGGGGACGGTGCAACCCCGGGCTTGCGCGGTACCTGTGGGAGCGGCTTTAGCCGCGAACACCGGCACAGCCGGTGCCATCCTCCGCGTCGTCTGCTTCGCGGGCTTGCCCGCTCCCACAGGGAACGGTGCAGCCCCGGGCTTGCGCGGTACCTGTGGGAGCGGCCTTGTGTCGCGAAAGGGCCGCAAAGCGGCCCCAACCATCTTGAGCCCGGATCAACGCATATCAGGCAAATGCGCCTCGCTGCGGACTTCGGTAGTCGCCAGCGCCTCCGGCGGCAGCGAAATGCGCTGCTTGCTCAGCAGCTCACCCATGGTCGCCAGCACGCGGTAGCGCGAGAACTCCTCGGTGTAGCGCACCTCGGTGTAGCGGCGGTCGGCGTTGTACAGCTCGTTCTCACTGTCCAGCACGTCCAGCAGCGTACGTTGGCCCAGGCCGAACTGGTCCTGGTAGGCCGCGCGTACGCGTTTGGTGGTCTCGGCGTATTCACGCGCCGTCGGTAGCTGCTTGCTGGCGTTGTTCATGGCGTTCCACGCCAGGCTCAGGTTCTCGGTCAGTTCGCGCAAAGCGTTGTTGCGAATGTCCAGGGCCTGGTTGACCTTGTGCGCGTCGGAGTTCAGGCGCGCCTTGTCGCTGCCGCCGCGGAACAGGTTGTAGTTCATCTCGACGCCGGCTTGCCAGTCGTTGTTGCTGTGGCCTTTCTCGCCGCCGGTGTTGTTGTTGGCACCGGTGGCCAGAATGGCATCGAAGCGCGGGTAGAAGGTCGACTTGGCCACTTCGTACTGCTTCTCGGCGGCATTCACATCAGCCTGGGCCGACTTGATGTACGGGTTGTTCTGACGCATGCCTTCACGCGCCTGTTCAAGATCGGTCGGCATCTCCACCTTGATCGACTGCGGGTCTTCCAGCTCGTCGGGCATGCGGCCGATCACGCTGAAGAAGGCGGCCTCGGCATCGGCCAGGTCGACTTCGGCGGTGTCCAGGTTGTTTTCCGCCAGGGCGCGACGGGCGCGGGACTGGTCGAGGTCGGCGGTGCTGCCGACGCCACGCTCGTTGCGCAGACCGATCTGGTCGTTGACCCGCAGGTGGGCTTGCAGGTTGTTCCGTGCCAGGGCCACCAGTTCACGGCGCTTGAGCACTTCGAGGTAGACCTCGACCGCACGCAGCGCGACATCCTGGGCGATCGCCTGGGTGTAATAGGCGCGGGAGGTGGAAACCGCTTCGGTGCGGCCCACTTCATTCGAGGTGTTGAAGCCGTCGAAGATCATCTGCCGCAGGCGCAGCTCGGACTGGGTGTAGTTGAGGGTTGCCTTGTTATGGTTACCCTCGGCACGGGTGTTGACGTTGTCCGAACGCTGACGACCATAGCCGGCGACCAGGTCCACGGAAGGGTAGTAGCCACCACGCGCAAACTTCACATCTTCATCGGCCGACAGTTTGCTGTTGCGGTTGGAGCTGACTTGCGGGTGGTAGTCCACGGCGCTTTGCACAGCCTCGGTGATCGACATCGCCTGTACGTTGGCACTGGCCAGGGCCAACAGTAATGCACTGGTGATGGGGTTCAAAACGCGCATGGTACATCTCCCTGATCCTGGATTGATCCTGCTGTTCGCCAAAAAAATGACGATAAACTTATCGCATATAGTGTTGCAGGTTTTTAACAACACAGCTAAGTACATTCATTGCGATAGATAAGAAGATTTCTTCATATCAATTTGCCATGTAAGACATATATTGTCTAACTCCTTGACGGAGAGGCGACAAATCCGGACGCGCGAATTGCCATCAAACCCAGTAAATACGAGGCTTTCGACGGGTTCCAGAACGATTTTGGATAAGTTCGCTATCAGTTAGGCGAAATTGATATTTGGCGACAAAATATTGTCACCTTGGCTTGTGCAGGGTTTTCCGGCTGAGAATGAACAGGCTTACCAGGACAGCGCTGCTCAACATGAATGTGCGCGCCCAGAACAGCGGCACCAGATAACACGACAGGCCGATGCTGGCCCACATCAGGCCGATGGCGTAGAGCTTGCCCTTGAGGGGGATGCCTTCACCACTGAGGTAGTCACGGATCCACGGCCCGAGCTTCGGGTGATGGACCAGCCAGTGGTGAAAGCGCGGCGAGCTGCGGGCAAAACAGGCCGCCGCCAATAGCAGAAAAGGGGTAGTGGGCAGTACCGGCAGGAAAATCCCCAATACCCCCAGCGCGACGCTGAGCCAGCCGCAGGCCAGCAGCAGGTAGCGCACGGGCGACTCAGTGGTGGCGTGGCTTGAGCAGCGCCGGTTTTTCGTCAGGGGCATGCAGCAACAGGAACAGCGCAGTCAGCGCCTCGGGGATCTGAACGATCATGTCGTCCTGCAGGTTGGCGTTGCTGGCGATGTCGGCGAACTCCGGCTGCTCGTCGAACAGGCCCGAGCCGACCATGATCGGCAAGAGCATTTCGCTGACTTCTTCTTCGGCGTTCTCGAACCAGGCTTCTTCGCGCAGGAACACGCCTTCCATGAAGCCGATGCACCAGCCGCGCAGGTCGGAATCGTCCGGCTCGTCGGTCAGGTCGAGGTCGCATGGCAGCTCGAACTCGTCATCGCTGGCCAGCTGGCGGGCGATGTGCGCCTTCAGCGCAACCAGGGTGGCTTCGATCTCGGTGCGCTGGGCATCGCTGGCGTAATGCGGCTCTTCAGCGAACAGGGCGTCGATCCACTCGCGCTCGGGCACCTCCTCGGCATTGATCGACAGGGCGGTGAGGTAGCCGTGGGCGGCGACGTAGTCCAGCGCTTCTTCGTGCAGCTCGTCGGCGTCGAGGAAGGCTTGCAGGCGGGTCAGTTGCTCGGCGAAGGACATTACAGGGCTACCTTGGGGAATAAACGATAACGAATTCTAGCACCTTGCAGCGCTGGCGGGGCAAAGGGAACGTCTATCGCCGTGGTGCCCTGCGCGGCGCGGTGCTGCGGTATACTCCGCGATTTTCATCCAGGGGCAGGGTTTGCCGGCTGCCTGGCAAAAACCGCTTACGCATTCGGCGTGTGCGGGGCGGGTTTTTCGTCCAGCCTGTGTCCAGGATGGTACGGCGATTTGTGGAGTTGCACATGCTCGAACAGGCTCAGCGCGTTCTCAAGGACGTCTTCGGCTACGACAGTTTCCGCGGGCGCCAGGCAGCGATCATCGACTGCGTGGCCAATGGCGGCGATGCCCTGGTGCTGATGCCCACCGGCGGCGGCAAGTCGTTGTGTTTCCAGGTGCCGGGGTTGTTGCGCCCGGGGCTGACGGTGGTGGTTTCGCCGTTGATCGCGCTGATGGACGACCAGGTTGCCACGCTCGATGAACTGGGGGTGGCGGCCGCGGCGTTGAACTCGACGCTGACCGCGGAGCAGCAGCGTGACCTGGCCGGGCGCCTGCGCCGCGGCGAAGTGAAGATGCTGTACCTGGCGCCGGAACGCCTGGTACAGCCGCGCATGCTCGACTTCCTGCGCGACCTGGATATCTCGCTGTTCGCCATCGACGAGGCCCACTGCGTGTCGCAATGGGGCCACGATTTCCGCCCCGAATACCTGCAGCTGGGGCAGCTGGCCGAGCTGTTCCCGCATGTGCCGCGCATCGCGCTGACCGCCACCGCCGACATGCGCACCCGTGAAGAGATCGTCCAGCGCCTGCACCTGCAAGGCGCCGAGCGCTTCCTGTCGAGCTTCGACCGGCCCAACATCTTCTACCGCATCGTACCCAAGGAGGCGCCGCGCAAGCAGTTGATGGCCTTCCTCGGCGAGCGCCGCGGCAACGCCGGTATCGTCTACTGCCTGTCGCGCAAGAAGGTCGATGAAACCGCCGCTTTCCTTTGCGACCAGGGCTTTCCGGCGCTGCCCTATCACGCCGGCCTGGCAGCCGAGACGCGCGCGGCCAACCAGCACCGCTTCCTCAACGAGGAAGGGCTGATCATGGTCGCCACCATCGCTTTCGGCATGGGCATCGACAAGCCCAACGTGCGCTTCGTCGCGCACCTCGACCTGCCCAAGTCGCTCGAGGCGTACTACCAGGAGACCGGCCGTGCCGGCCGTGACGGGCTGCCGTCCGATGCCTGGATGGCCTACGGCCTGCAGGACATGGTGATGCTCAAGCAGATGCTGCAGAACTCCGAAGGTGACGAGCGGCACAAACGCATCGAACAGCACAAGCTCGACGCCATGCTGGCGCTGTGCGAAGAAACCCGCTGCCGCCGGCAATCGCTGCTGGCCTACTTCGATGAAACCCTCGAACAGCCGTGCGGGCACTGTGACAACTGCGTCGACCAGGTGCAGACCTGGGACGCCACCGAGCCGGCCCGTCAGGCGCTGTCGGCGGTGTTCCGCACCGGCCAGCGCTATGGCGTCGGCCATCTGGTCGATGTGCTGCTGGGCAAGGACACCGAAAAGGTGCGCAATTTCGGCCACGAGAAGCTTTCGGTGTTCGGCGTCGGCAAGGGCCTGGCCGAGTTCGAGTGGCGTTCGCTGTTCCGCCAGCTGGTGGCGCGCGGCCTGGTCGACATCGACCTGGAAGGCTATGGCGGCCTGCGCTTGTCCGACAGTTGCCGGCCGCTGCTGCGTGGCGAGGTGACCCTGCAACTGCGCCGCGACCTCAAGCCGCAGACCAGCGCCAAGGCCTCGTCGTCCAGCGGCGGCAGCCCGGCCAGCCAGCTGGTGCGGGCCGAAGAGCGCGAACTGTGGGAAGCGCTGCGCACCCTGCGGCGCAAGCTGGCCGAGGAGCACAGCGTGCCGCCCTATGTCATTTTCCCCGACTCCACCCTGCTGGAGATGCTGCGCAGCCAGCCGGCCAGCCTCAGCGACATGGCCCAGGTCAGCGGCGTCGGTGCGCGCAAGCTGGAGCGTTACGGCCAGGCCTTCCTCGAGGTGCTGAACAGCAGCGGCGGCAGCGACGAGGCGCCGAAAGTGGTGCTCGACCTGCGCCACGAACTGGTCAGCCTGGCGCGTGCCGGCATGACCCCGGCGCAGATCGCCGGGCAGCTCAACTGCAGCGAGAAGAACGTCTACAGCCTGCTGGCCGAGGCGCTGTGCCGTCAGGAACTGAGCCTGGAGCAGGCCCTGGACTTGCCGGAAGACCTGTTGATGGAGGTGCAGGACGCCTTCCTCGATGGTGAGGGCGAGCTGCCACCGGTGTCGGCGATTGCCCCGCAGTTCGCCGGGCGGGTGCCGGAAGGTGTGCTGTATTGCGTGCGTGCGGCGCTGGCGGCCGAGTTCGAGCTGTGACCGGCGGCCGGGTCCACGGCAGAATTGCCAACGGCTGACCCTGGTCATGTTTTTTGCCGATTATCGATCCTTCCCGCAGGCGCAAGCCTTGCCTCGCGGGAGCGGCCATGGTTAGCTGCCTAATAATTAGATCTGTTCAATGAGTCACTTATGCCCCTGACCGACAACCAACACCGCTTCGGCATGCAGCTGGCCCAGATGTCCCGGGGGTGGCGCGCCGAGCTGGACCGCCGCCTGGCCGGCCTCAACCTGTCCCAGGCGCGCTGGCTGGTGCTGCTGCACCTGGCGCGTTTCGAAGAAGCCCCGACCCAGCGTGAACTGGCGCAGAGCGTGGGCGTGGAAGGCCCGACCCTGGCGCGCCTGCTCGACAGCCTGGAAGGGCAGGGGCTGGTGCGCCGGCAGGCAGTGCTGGAGGACCGGCGGGCGAAGAAGATCGTGCTGTGCCCGCCGGCCAAGCCGCTGATCGACCAGATCGAGACCATTGCCAATCAGCTGCGGGTCGAGCTGTTCACTGGCGTGGATGAAGCGGAGCTGCAGGTGTGCATGCGCGTGCATGCGAAGATTCTGGCCAACCTGGAGAAATCCTGAGGGCCACCGGGGCTGCTTTGCAGCCCTTCGCGGGCATGCCCGCTCCCACAGGTGTATCGCGTTTCTCTGTGGGAGCGGGCATGCCCGCGAAGGGCCGCACGGCGGCCCCGCCCGTTCAGAACGTATGCCCCAGGTTCAGGTACACCGCCTGCTCATGCGCACTGTTGGCGCCATAGCTGAAATTCAACGGCCCCAACGGCGTCTCCAGCCCCAGGAAGATGCTAGCCGCATTGATGTAACCACTGTCAAATTCGTTGTCGTTGTTCCACGCCCGCCCGCGCTCCAGCGAGCCGCCGATGTACAGCGGGAAGTCCAGCGGCACGTAGGCCCGTGGCGTCAGGCGGCGGTAGTAGACCACACGCAGCAGGCTCAGGTTCTGCCCCGACACCGAGTCCTGGCGGAAGCCTGACAGCTCCCGCGCCCCGCCCAGCACGAAGCTCGAGGTGACCACTTCGGTTGCGTCCAGCGTGCGCCCGTAGCGCCCGCCCAGCACGAAGGTGTTCGGCCCGCTGCTGAGCGCCTTGTCCAGGTTGAACAGCCACTGCCGGTAATCCTGGTCAGAGTCCAGCGACGGGTCGTACTTGCGCAAGGTCAGGCCGATATCCTCGCCACGGTGCGGGAAGTACACGTTGTCGAGGGTGTCGAACGAGTATTTCAGCTCATAGAAGCCTTCGTTGAAACTGACCTTGGGCAGGTCCTGGTCGCCGATGCGCACCTCGGCTTCGCCCCAGGCCTTGCCTACACCCAGGCGCACTTCGCCATTGGTGCCGATCTGCCGGCCGACGTTCAGGCCGAAGCCGTAACGCTGAAGGCGGTATTCGGCGACCGGGTCGTTGTCCAGGGTCGCTTCGATGTTCTGCGAGCCGAAGTCCAGGTAGGGCGCGATGAAATAGCGCGAGCCGACATCCAGCGGCTGATAGAACTCGCTGTACAGCTCTTGCTGGTCGCCGATCTGGCCACGGGTCAGCCATTCGGCGCCCAGGCTGTTGATGCCGTTGACCCGGTAGCTGGCGCCCAGGTTGAAGGCACTGTCGCCGCGCAGGTCGTCCGACAGGTTCAGGCCCAGGCGCAGGTAGTCGGTACCGCCGCGTCGGCCCCGGGCGTTGATCACCAGGGTATTGTCGTCGCCCTTGTGCACCACGCGGTACTGCACGCGGTCGAAGTAATCCAGGCCATACAGCGTGCCCATGTCGGTCTGCAGGCGGCCGAGCTCCAGCGGTGCACCGATCGGCTGGCGGATGTACGAACGGATGACCTCGTCGCTGACTTTGGAATCGTTCTCGATGCGGATCGCGGTGATCGTCGGCGTGCGCTGGCGCGGCGAGCGGGCCACCGCCAGGCTGCTGTCGCCTTCGGGGCGGCGCAGGGCGGCCAGGCGCGGGTCGAGCAGGCGGGTGGCGCGGTAACCGGCGTCGATCATTGCCTCGGCGCGGCCGAAATCGGTCACGCCGAAGGCGCTCAGCGGCGGCTGGATCAGGATATCGTCGCGGTGCAGGCTGGCCAACTGTTCTTCGGAATTGCGCCGGGTCATCAGGGTGATCGACTGGTTGAGCACATCGACCACCGTGGCCAGCTGCTTGCGGTCGCGCAGCGGCGTGCCGATGTCGACCACGATGGCCAGGTCCACGCCCATTTCACGGGCGACGTCGAGCGGGATGTTATCGACCATGCCGCCGTCCACCAGCAGCCGGCCGTCCAGTTCGACCGGGGCGAACACCGCCGGGATCGACATGCTGGCGCGGATCACCTGGGGCAGGTGGCCACGGCGGAACACCACCTTTTCACCGCTGGCGATGTCGGTGGCCACTGCGCGGAAGGGAATCGGCAGCTTGTCGAAGTCACGGGTATCGGCGGTATGCGCCAGCTTGCTTTCCAGCAGCAACGCCAGGTTCTGCCCCTGGATCACCCCCAGCGGCAGGCCCAGGCTGCCGTCGTCACGAAAGCTGAGCTTTTGCTTGACCAGAAAATCCCGGTCGTCCTGCTTGCGCCGGAACGGCACATCCTTGCGTGGCGGGGCATCCGACAGCGCCTGTTGCCAGTCGAGGGTGGTGGCCAGCTTTTCCAGCTCTTCGACGCTATAACCCGAGGCGTACAGGCCGCCGACCACCGCGCCCATGCTGGTGCCGGCAATGGCATCGATGCGTACGCCCTGTTGCTCCAGCGCCTTGAGCACACCGATGTGGGCCAGGCCACGGGCTGCGCCGCCAGACAGCACCAGGCCGACCTTGGGCCGGGGCGCTTCGGCGGCAATCGCCGTAAGTGCAGTGAAGGCGAGCAGGAAACAGAACAGCAAACGGCGCATCGTGAGTCTCAAACCGTGGGCTAAAGACCGCTAGTATAAGCGGCCCCTCACCTGGAGATGCTTCACCATGGCCGACAGCAAGCCGGAAATCGTCATCACGTATTGCACTCAGTGCCAATGGCTGCTGCGTGCCGCCTGGCTGGCCCAGGAACTGCTCAGCACCTTCGCCGACGACCTTGGCCGGGTGGCCCTGGAGCCTGGCACCGGTGGGGTGTTCCGCATTACCTGCGATGGCGTGCAGGTCTGGGAGCGCAAGGCCGACGGTGGCTTCCCCGAAGCCAAGGTGTTGAAGCAACGCGTGCGCGACCAGATCGACCCGCAGCGAGACCTGGGTCACAACGACCGCTGATCAGGCGCCCTCGGCCAGTGGCCGCTGCCTGGGCGGTTGCTCGGCGGCCAGGCGGCTGGACAGCACGATGGCGAAGATGATCAGCGCACCGCCCAGCAGCATGCGCAGGGTCGGGGTTTCGGCGAACACCACCCAGGCCACGGCAATGCCGTAGACCGGCTCCATGCCGAACACCACGGCCGCCGTGCGCGCCTTGATCACCGCCAGGCTGGCGACGAACAGGCTGTGCGCCACGCCGGTGCAGAAGATGCCGAGCAGGGCGATCCACAGCCAGTCCATGGCGGCGACCGCGGCCAGGCCCGGTGCGGCGAACGGCAGCAGGCACAGGCCTACCACCAGGTTCTGCCACAGCGCCGCCTGCACTGCAGGCAGGCGGCCGGAGCCGGCGCGGTTGGTGAGTGACAGCAACGAGAACAGCAGCCCGGACAGCAAGGCCCAGAGCAGGCCGCCGGTGGCTTCGCTGGCCAGGTCGAATGCCGGCGTGACCAGTACCAGGCCGAGGCTGACCAGCAGCACCAGCACGGCCTCGTTGCGGCGGATACGTTCGCGGAACAGCAGGCCTTCGAGGATCACGGTAAAGGCCGGGAAACTGGCGAAGCCGAGGGTGGCGATGGCCACGCCGCCGACCTTCACCGCAATGAAGAAGCTGACCCAGTGGCCGGCCAGCAGCATACCGCCGAGCAACAGGCGGCGCGCATCCTGGCCGCTCAGGCGCTGCCAGCCCGGGCCGGCCAGGCTGGCGAACAGGGCCAGGGCGAGCACGGCGAAGGCGGCGCGGCCGAAGACGATGATCGCCGGGCTGGCGCTGGCGGCCAGTTTGCCGAAGACGCCGGTGAGGCCGAAGAACAGCGCGCCGATGTGCAGGGCGCCGAGGGCGGTGCGGTGGTTCATGGGTAGTCCTTGCTCAAGATCTCTACTGGCTGTGCCGGCCTCTTCGCGGGCATGCCCGCTCCCACAGGTACTGCACCGCTTTCGATGCCTGTGCAGTACCTGTGGGAGCGGGTTTACCCGCGAAAGGGCCGGCACAGGCAAAGTGTATAGGCTCAGGCAAACGCGTTCTGTCGCAAGACTGGCGTCAATTGTCGGCAGACTCGCGCCGCAACGCCAGCGGCGTACAGCCGAACGCCCGCAACATCGCTGCCGAAAACGCGCTCTGCGAGCTGTAGCCCACCTGCGCGGCAATCTCGCCCATCGGCAGCGAGGTCTGCAGCACCAGCCGGCGCGCCTTGAGCAAGCGCCGCTGGCGAATGTAATCCATCGGTGTCATCCCGCACTCGGCAGTGAAGCGCGCATGCAGACGGGCGCTGGACAGCCCGGCGATACGCGCCAGGTCGGCCACTTGCAGCGGGTAGGCGGCCTGCTGCTCGATATGCGCATCGAACGCCGCGTAGGGCAGACGCCGGCTGGCGCTGACACTGGCAGCTGCCGTGGGGGTGAGGCTGGCCAGCAGCAACGCCGCGCCTTGGCGGGCAATCAGCGGGTCATGCATGGGGCTGGCCGCCAGCCAGTCCACCAGTTGCTGCTGGCGTGCATCCAGGCCCAGGGCGGCGGCGCGGTCAAGCAGACGGCGGCTGGCGTCGGCATGCTCGCCCAGTTGTTCGCCAAGCCAGTGGTCGCCGGGCACATCCAGCACCAGGCAATCGCTGCCAGCGTCGCTGGCGCAGGTGTGATGGGCGCCCGCCGGTACCACGACCAGCCCGTGTCGATCGATGCCGGCGCCATGCCCCTGCACCTCGAACTCGAGGCGGCCGCGCAGGCCGAACACCAGTTGCGGGTGTTCGTGGCTGTGGGCGATCAGGCTGTCGCGGTAATGGCGTAGCGAGAGGATCGGGCCGGCGGTCATGGGTAGCGTCCTCGCAAGGCAGACGCGCATTGTGCCTCATTCGCGGCTGCCCATCACTCGTAACGGTATTGCCACCGCGCTGTCATCCGCGCCTGCCAGTCTCCAGCAAACTGCGCCGGAGCCTGCCCATGACCCATGCCGAACTGTCCCGCCCTTCGCGCAAGCAACGCGTGCGTACCTTGTGGGTTTCCGATGTGCACCTGGGCACCCGCGACTGCCAGGCCGAACACCTGTCGCAGTTTCTCAAGGGCTACCAGGCCGACCGCATCTACCTGGTGGGCGATATCATCGATGGCTGGAAGCTGCGCGGCGGGATCTACTGGCCGCAAGCCCACACCAACGTGATCCGCCGCCTGCTGACCATGAGCAAGCGCGGCACCGAGGTGATCTACGTCACCGGCAACCATGACGAGTTTCTGCGCCGTTACTCGCGGCTGATCCTCGGCAACATCCAGCTGGTCGACGAGGCCGAGCACCTGACCGCCGATGGCCGCCGCCTGCTGGTGATCCATGGTGACCAGTTCGATGTGATCACCCGTTACCACCGCTGGCTGGCCTTCCTCGGTGACCGCGCCTACGAGTTCACCTTGGTGCTCAACCGTTGGCTCAACCACTGGCGTGCCCGTTACGGTTATGGCTACTGGTCGCTGTCGGCCTACCTGAAGCACAAGGTCAAGGGCGCGGTGAACTTCATCAGCGATTTCGAAGATGCCATCGCCCATGAATGTACCCGGCGTGGTTTTCAGGGCGTGGTGTGCGGGCATATCCACCATGCCGAGATCCGCCGGGTTGGCGAGGTGGAGTACCTCAACTGCGGGGATTGGGTCGAGTCGTGTACCGCGCTGATCGAGCATTGGGATGGCACGATCGAGCTGTACCGGCTGGCCGAGGCGCAGGCAGCGGCGGCGGTCCGCGAGCCGGCGTAAGCGGTCAGCGCCGCGAACTAGAGGCTGATCCGGCCCAGCAGGATGTCGCGGAACATCACGAAATCCCCGGCCAGGCTGTACAGCGGGTGGCTGAAGGTCGCCGGCCGGTTCTTCTCGAAAAAGAAATGCCCGACCCAGGCAAAGCCGTAACCGAACAGCGGCACCGCCAGCAGCAGCAACCATTTGCCACTGCCAATGGTGTAGGCCAGCAGGGCAATCACCAGGCTGGTGCCGACAAAGTGCAGGCGGCGGCAGGTGGGGTTGCTGTGCTCCCCCAGGTAGTAAGGATAGAACTCGGCAAAACTGCGAAACGGCGCTGTGCGGTTCATGGCAGTGCTCCGGGATTAATACTTCTGGACAAGCTGCACGGCGTGGAGCCTGATTCGAGTCTAGAGTGACTGGCGAAGCCTACCAGTGACAATAGGCGCCAATCGAATATCCTTGGGGTGCACCGCAGGAGCGGGCGGCAGAAGAATCCTGTCATGAGCGAAAGAACCACGTCAGCCAGCTGGGCATCAGGGATCGTCAAGGCGCTGGAACTGGAAGGGCTGGACTGCCGGGCCATGTTCCGGCAGCTGGGGCTGGACTTCGCCGCCCTCGACGACCCCGATGCGCGCTTCCCTCAGGACGCCATGACCCGGCTGTGGCAGCTGGCGGTGGAGCTGTCGGGCAACGAGGCCATCGGCCTGAACATGGCGCGGGTGGTGCGCCCGGCGTCGTTCCATGTGGTCGGCTATGCGCTGATGTCCAGCCGCACCCTGGCCGAAGGCTTCGAGCGCCTGGTGCGTTACCAGCGCATCATCGCCGAAAGCTCCGACCTCAGCTTCGTCCTCGGCGCCGAAGGTTATTCGCTGATCCTGACCGTGCACGGCGACCATTTGCCACCCACCCGGCACAGTGCCGAAGCGTCGCTGGCCTGTGCGCTGGCGCTGTGCAAATGGCTCAGCGGCCGGCCGGTGCAGCCGCGCCGGGTGCTGGTGCAGGGGCCGCAGCCAAAGAACATCGAACCGTACAGGGTCGCTTTCCATTCACCGTTGGTGTTCGGTGCACCGCACGATGCGCTGGTGTTCGAGCGCGCCGACATGGAGGCGCCGCTGCCCACCGCCAACGAAGCCATGGCAGTGCTGCACGACCGTTTTGCCGGGGAGTACCTGGCGCGCTTCTCGGAAAGCCGGGTCAGCCACCGCGTGCGCCAGGTGCTGTGCCGCGTGCTGCCGCAGGGCGAGCCCAAGCGCGAAGCCGTGGCCCAGGCCCTGCACCTGTCGCAGCGCACCCTGCAGCGGCGGCTGCAGGAAGAAGGCACCAGCTTCCAGACCTTGCTCGACGACACCCGCCGCGAACTGGCCGAGCAATACTTGGCGCAGCCCGCCATGACCCTGCTGGAAACCGCCTACCTGCTGGGCTTTGCCGACCCCAGCAACTTCTACCGGGCATTCCGCCGCTGGTTCGCTGCCACCCCAGGCGAATACCGTGCCCGCCTGGGCACGGACGGCGACGTGCTCAGTGACGCCAGAACGCCGGCATGCACAACACCAGCACGGTGATGATCTCCAGGCGCCCGAGCAGCATGCCGCTGGCGAGAATCCACTTGGCCGCATCCGGCAGGCTGGCGTAGTTGCCCGACGGGCCGATCACTTCACCCAGGCCCGGGCCGACGCCCGAGACCGTGCCGGCGGCCCCGGTCAGGGCGGTCATCCAGTCCACGCCGAGCAGCGACAGCAGCAGCGCCATTACGCAGATGGTGATGGCGAAGAAGAACGAGAAGGTCAGAATCGAGCGCACGATCTCTTCGTCGAGGCGGTGGCCGTTGTACTTCTGCTTGATCACAGCGCGTGGGTGGATCAGCTGGTTGAGGCTGGCCTTGAGCAGGATGTAGGCGACCTGGAAGCGGAAGATCTTGATGCCGCCGGCCGTCGAGCCGGAGCAGCCACCGACGAAGCCCAGGTAGAAGAACAGCATCAGCGAGAAGTTGCCCCACAGGCTGTAGTCGCCGAGGGCGAAGCCGGTGGTGGTGACCACCGAGGTCACGTTCAGCGCCACGTGGCGCAGGGCGTCGAGCCAGTGCAGGTTGGTGGTGGCCCAGTACCAGGTGCCCAGCACCAGCCAGGTGGCCACCAGCATCCCCAGCAGGCCCTGCACCTGCTGGTCGCGCAGCAGTGCCTTGCGGTTGCCGCGCAGGGTTGCCACATAAAGGGTGAAGGGCAGGCTGCCAAGGATCATCACCACCACCGCGACCCAGTGCACGGCGGGGATGTCCCATTTCGCCAGCGACTGGTCGGAGGTGGAGAAACCGCCCGTGGAAATCGCCGACATGGCGTGGTTGATCGCATCGAACGGGCTCATGCCGGCCCACCAGAAGCCCAGCGCACCGAGGATCGAGAAGCCGACGTACACGCCCACGATCGACTTGGCGACCATGTGCGAGCGCGGCATGACTTTTTCCGAGCGGTCGGACGATTCGGTCTGGAACAGGCGCATGCCACCGATGCGCAGCAGCGGCAGGATCGCGACCGCCATGCCGATGAAGCCGATACCGCCGAGCCAGTGCAGCATCGAGCGCCACATCAGGATGCCCGGCGACATGTTGTCGAGCCCGCTGAGCACGGTGGCGCCGGTGGCGGTGATGCCCGACATGCTTTCGAAGAAGGCGTCGGTGTAGCTGATGTGCTGGGTCAGCAGGAACGGCAGGGCGGCGAACACGCACACCACCAGCCAGCTGCTGACGGTCAGCAGGTACATGTCGCGCGGGCGCAGGTGCACATGCTCGGGGCGACCCGGCAGCACCAGCGCCAGGCCGGCGAGGAAGGTGATCAGGCTCGACCAGAGGAACGACGGCATGTCACGGGTGCGCTCGAAGACCACCAGGGTGGCCATGGGCACTGCCATGCTGACGGCGAGGGTAATCAGGAAGATGCCGATGATGAAACCAATGATCCTTAAGGTCGGCAACGCCATGTGATCTGCTCTGACTCGAAACGGAAGGGCGCCATTCTACCTATGGGTCTGCTGATGTAAACGCTAGAATGGCGGCACATTCACCTACCAGGAGGGTAGCCGATGGAGGCTCTCGACGCATTGCTCAACCGTGTTTCCGTGCCACGCCTTACCGATCCGGCGCCCAATGCCGCCCAGCGCGAAGCGCTGTTCCAGGCCGCCTTGCGCGCCCCCGACCATGGCCAACTGCGGCCGTGGCGGTTCCTTACCATCGAAGGCCAGGGCCGCGAGAAGCTGGGCGAGCTGTTCGCCGAAGCGCTGCAGCACAAGGGAGATGCCAGCCAGGCTGCACTGGACAAGGCCCGCGCCCTGCCCATGCGGGCGCCTTTGCTGATCGTGGTGGTGGCCCGCTTGCAGGAGCACTTCAAGGTGCCCAAGTCCGAGCAGCGCCTGGCGGCCGGCTGTGCCGCGCACGGCATCCTGATTGCGGCGCACGCGCAAGGTATCGGCGCGGTATGGCGCACCGGTGACATGGCCTTCGATGCCCATGTGCGCACGGGCTTGGGCTTGGCCGAGAACGAGGAGGTGGTCGGTTACCTGTATGTCGGCACGCCGTTGACCGAGCCGCGTACCGCGCCTGTTCTGCAGACTGCTGATTTTGTCAGTGCCTGGGGCGAATAGCGCCGTTTCGGGCTGACTGCTGGAGTAGGGCACCCGGCTCCTTCGCGGGCTTGCCCGCTCCCACAGGTACTACACAGGCCTTGAAGGCAGTGTTTTACCTGTGGGAGCGGGCAAGCCCGCGAAGGGCCGGGAGCATTTACATCAAATCAACTGCCTGTCGCTTCAGCCACAGGCAATTCCAGCCTCGCCACAAAGCCACCCTGCGGGTGATTGCCCAGCTCCAGGCTGCCGCCATGGCGCTCCGCCGCCTTGCGCGCAATCGCCAGCCCCAACCCATGCCCCGGCGCATCCTGCCCCGGGGCACGGAAGAACGGCTCGCCCAACTGCGCCAGGTGTTCCGCCGCCGCCCCCGGCCCATGGTCACGCACGCTGATCAGGATACGGTCGTGCTCGCGCACCGCGCTGAGTTCGACTGGCTGGCCCACCGGGTTGAAGCGCAGGGCGTTGCGCAGCAGGTTATCCACGGCACGCTCGAGCAGCGTTGGCCAGCCCAGCAGGGTCAAGCCCGGCTGCGCCTCCAGGCGTACGTCCTGTTCCGGGGCGCTGAGCAGGGCGTCCTTGCGCACGCTGCCGAGCAGCGCATTGAGGTCGACCGGCTCGGCATGGGCCTGTTCGGCATCGACCCGCGCCAGGGCGAGGATTTCGCTGATCAGCGCTTCCAGGCGGTCGCATTCGCGGGTCAGGCGTGGCCACAGGGCCTCGCGCTGCTCAGGCTCGGCGCGCTCGGCCAAGGCCAGGGCGATGCGCAACCTGGCCAGTGGTGAACGCAGCTCATGGGACACATCGCGCAGCAACTGGCGCTGGCTGCCGATGGTGCTTTGCAGGCGCGCGCCCATCTTGTTGAAGTCCTTGGCCAGCACGCCGAATTCGTCGCGCCGCGCCGCCAGCCGGGCCAGGCTGTTCTGCTGGTAGGTGGTCTGGCCGAGGTCGTGCACGGCGCTGCGCAGGCGGCCGAGCGGGCGGGTGATGGACAGGGTCACCAGCAGGCTGAACAGGGTCAGCACCACCAGGGCGATGCCCAGTGCGCTGAGCGGCCACAACAGGCTTTCACGGTGCCAGGCATCCAGCGCCGGGTGCGGGATACGGTAGATCAGCAGGTAGGTCTCGCCGGTGTCGGGGCTGGTGTATTCCTCGGTCAGGCGGCGCCACGGCAGGCGCCGCTGGTCGTTGTGCTGGCGCGCCTCGAGTGCCGCCGCACGGCGCGGGAAGGTGCCGGGCACCACGGCCTCGCCACTGTCGTCGAGCACCTGTACGTCGATCTTGTAGCGGCTTTTGCGCCGTTCCAGAAAGTGCTGCGCCGAGGCCAGGCCTTCGTGTTCGTAGTGCTTGGCCCACTTGCTGGCCAGGGTGTTCAGGCCCGGGTGGCGGCTGAGGATCCAGGTGTCCTGGTTGAGCATGTGGCCGAGCAGGATCGACAGGCCCGCAACCAGGGTGATGGCCAGCCAGAAACTGGCCAGGATGCGCCAGAACAGTGAACGCAAGTGCACCTCCTGCAAACGGTAAAAGCCCGGCTCGCGCTGAGGCGGGCCGGGCGTCGGGCGGACAGCTTACTGGGCCTTGCCGGCTTTTTCAGCTTTCCAGGCCTGGAACTCTTGCCACTCGGCTTTTCGTGCGGCGCGTTCCTTCTGCAGTTCGTCGAACTTCTTCTGCTGCTCGGGCTGGAGCAGGGCACGAATGGCGCTGTCGGTCTTGTCGCGGTTGGCCTGCAGCTCGGCCTGCATGGCTTTCTGCTCGGCCTCTGGCAGCTTGGCCAGGTAGCGCTCGGTGACGTCGCGGCGCTGTTTCATCTGCTCGCCCATCAGCTTGCCGACCTGCTGGCGCTGGTCACGGCTCAGGTCCAGTTGGTGGAAAGGCGCATCACCGCGATGATGCGGGCCGTCGTGACGCGGGCCGCCTTCAGGCATGGCCATGGCCACGGTCGGCAGGGCGGCGGCGAACATCAGGGCGATAAGGGTCTTGCGCATGGTGTCTCTCCTTTCAGGGGCCGGTGGTTACCGGATGAGCACAGTCTAGGGAGATCACCGTCAGGCGCAGTCAGCACAAGGTAAAGGCTCGGTAAAGACCAGTCAGTGCCGTGTGAACCCGAAGCCAACGCAGTGCTTGTGGGAAGCCTGGCTTGCCGGCGATGGGCCGCGCAGCGGCCCCAGCCTTGTTACAGGCAGTAGTAATAGCCACGGCTGCGCAGGGCGACGATGCGCGGCCGGCCATCGGCGTGCGGGCCGATCTTCTTGCGCAGGTTGCTGACATGCATGTCCAGGCTGCGGTCGTACAGGGTCAGCTTGCGGCCCAGGCCGATCTGCGCCAGTTCCTGCTTGTCCAGTGGCTCGCCGGGTTGGCGCAGCAGGGCTTCGAGTATGCGGCTTTCGGACAGCGTAAGGGTCATTTCGCGGCCATCGACACTGGCCACGCCACGCGCAGGGCTGTACACCAGGTCGCCCAGTTCGACCTGGTTGCTGGTGGCGGTGGGGTGGCTGCGGCGCAGCACGGCACGCAGGCGGGCGGTGAGTTCACGCGGGTCGCAGGGTTTGGCCAGGTAATCGTCGGCGCCCAGTTCCAGGCCGAGGATGCGGTCCAGTGGCTCGCCACGGGCCGAGAGCATCAGCACGGGCAGTTCGGTGTGCTCGCTGCGCAACTGCTTGAGCAGTTCCAGGCCACTGCCGTCGGGCAGCATCACATCCAGCACCACAGCCGCCGGGGCGTGCGTGGCCAAGGCCTGGCGTGCGCTGTGGCCATCATGGCAGGCACGCACGGTAAAACCTTCCTGGGTCAGCCAGCTGCCGAGCAGCTCGCACAGCTCCTGGTCATCATCAATCAGTAACAGCTCGCTCATGACTCACTCAATTCAACCATTGACGGCGGCTATTCGGCCCGCCAGTGGCAAAGATACCGCAGACTGATGGCAAGCGTATAACTGCCAGTACCGCGTCGCCTTCTTCGCGGGCTTGCCCGCTCCCACAGGGACACCACAGATCTTGAGGTTGGTGGATTACCTGTGGGAGCGGGCAAGCCCGCGAAGCAGGCGAAGCGGTCTCAGCTCAGGGCAGTACCTGCTTGAATGGCTTGACCACGACCTGGTCGTAAACCCCGGCCGCAATATACGGGTCGGCATCGGCCCAGGCCTGCGCCGCCGCCAGCGATTCGAACTCGGCAACGATCAGGCTGCCGCTGAAACCCGCTTCGCCCGGGTCGTTGCTGTCGATGGCCGGGTGCGGGCCGGCCAGTACCACGCGGCCCTCGGCCTTCAGCTGCTGCAGGCGTTCGATGTGCGCCGGGCGGGCGGCCAGGCGCTTTTCCAGGGAGTTCGCGACGTCGCTGGCGATGATGGCGTAGAGCATGTCAATCCTTGGTTTTGGAGGTGGAAGGGTCGTCGTGCAGGTGGCGCGACAGGTACACGCCCTGCGCCACCAGGAAAATCACGGTCATGCCCAGGCTGCCGAACACCTTGAAGTCGACCCAGAAGTCCTGGAAGGTGAAGGCGACGAACAGGTTGGCCGCGCCGCAGAACAGGAAGAAGGCGATCCAGGCCAGGTTCAGGCGGGCCCAGATGGCATCCGGCAGGCTCAGCGCGTGGCCCATGATGCGCTTGATCAGCACCCGGTCGCCGACGAAGTGGCTGCCGGCAAAGCCCAGGGCGAACAGCCAGTTCACCACCGGCGCCTTCCACTTGAGGAAGGTTTCGCTGTGGAAGGTCAGGGTCAAGCCGCCGAACACCAGGCACGCCACCAAGGTCAGCCACTGGCCCTTTTCCAGCTTGCGCTGGCGCAGGAACAGCGCGCCGTACACCACCAGCGAGCTGATGATCAGCATGGCCGTGGCACTGTAGATACCGCCGAATTCGAAGCTGTGGCCGGCGACTTCCATGGGGCGCGGGTCGAGCTTGTAGACGATGAAGAACAGCAGCAGCGGGATGAAATCGATGAATTGTTTCACAATGGCAGCCAGAATCGGGATGTGACGGCATAATAACAAACATCGATTCCAGCGAAAGCGCTCCTCCATGAATGTTGATCTGCACTGTCACAGCACGGCCTCCGACGGCGCCCTGTCGCCCACGGTACTGGTCGCCCGGGCCCATGAGCACGGGGTGCAAACGCTGGCACTGACCGACCATGACACCCTCGAAGGCCTGCCCGAGGCGCGCCAGGCCTGCCGCGACAAGGGCATGCACTGGGTCAGCGGGGTGGAGCTGTCGTGCACCTGGGGCGGCGCGACCATCCACGTGCTGGGTTATGACTTCCCGCTTGACGCGCCGCCCCTGCTGGCCGCAATCGAGGCGTTGCACCGTGGCCGCTGGCTGCGTGCCGAAGAAATCGACAAACGGCTGGCGGCCAAGGGCATGCCCGGTACCCTCGAAGGCGCCCGCGCCGTGCAGCACGAGCTGGGTGACAGCGGCAACGCCCCGGCGCGCCCACATTTTGCCGAGTTTCTGGTGCGTGCCGGGCATGTCAAGGACCGCGGCGAGGCGTTTCGCAAGTGGCTGGGCGCCGGCAAGCTGGGCGACGTCAAGCAGCACTGGCCGAGCCTGGATGAAACCGTCGCCACTTTGCGCCAGTCCAACGCTTGGGTGAGCCTGGCGCATCCCATGCACTACGATCTGACCCGCAGCAAGCGCAGAAGGCTGATAGCCGACTATATTCAGGCAGGCGGGCAGGCACTTGAAGTGGTCAACGGGATGATGCCGGCCGAGCAGGTGGGCACGATGTCCATCCTTACCCGTGAGTTTGGTCTGCTGGCAAGCGCTGGCAGCGACTTCCACGGCCCCGGCACCTGGGGCGAGATCGGTGCCTACCGGCCATTGCCCGAGGACCTGCCACCTCTGTGGCGTCGATTCAGCCATGAACAGCCTTTGGCGCTATGAACAGGACGACTACGTGAGCCAATTTTTCCAGATTCATCCGGAGAACCCGCAGGCGCGCCTGATAAAACAGGCCGTCGAGATCATCCGCAAGGGTGGCGTGGTGGTGTATCCGACCGACTCGGCTTATGCGCTTGGCTGCCAGATCGGTGACAAGGGCGCGATCGAACGTGTGCGCACCTTGCGCAAGCTGGACAAGCAGCACAACTTCACCCTGTTGTGCTGCGACCTGTCGCAGATGGGCCTGTTCGCCAAGATCGATACCTCTACCTTCCGCCTGCTCAAGGCGCACATCCCGGGGCCCTACACCTTCATTCTCAACGCCACCCGCGAAGTCCCGCGGCTGCTGATGCACGAAAAGCGCCGCACCATCGGCTTGCGTGTGCCCTCCAACCCGATCGTGCTGGCCCTGCTGGAAGAACTCGGCGAACCGTTGATGAGCGTGAGCCTGATCCTGCCGCCCGAAGAAGAGCCGATGACCGACCCCTACGAGATCCGCCAGCGCCTGGAGCACCATGTCGACCTGATCATCGACGGTGGTTACGGTGACCTCAAGGCCTCGACCATCATCGACCTGACGGGCGACGAGCCGGCGCTGATCCGCGAAGGCTGCGGCGACCCGACGCCATTCCTGGTCGACGCGTGAGCCAGGTGGATGCGCCCGAGGCGCCGGCCGCACAGGCCGAGGAGCCTCGGCAGTTGCAACTGGCGCTGGTCTACGGCGAAGCCCTGACCGAACTGCCGCTGGATTTGTACATCCCGCCGGACGCCCTGGAAGTCATCCTCGAAGCGTTCGAGGGGCCGCTGGACTTGTTGCTGTACCTGATCCGCAAGCAGAACATCGACATTCTCGACATCCCGGTAGCCGAAATCACCCGGCAGTACATGGGTTATGTCGAGCTGATGAAGAGCGTGCGCCTGGAGCTGGCTGCCGAATACCTGGTGATGGCCGCCATGCTCGCCGAGATCAAGTCGCGCATGCTGCTGCCGCGTTCGACCGAGGTCGAGGAAGAGGAGGGCGACCCGCGCGCCGAGCTGATCCGCCGCTTGCAGGAGTACGAACGTTTCAAGGCCGCCGCCGAGGGCATCGACGAGCTGCCACGGGTCGGCCGCGAGGTGCTGGTGCCGCGCCTGGAAGCGCCGCAGGCCAAGGTGCGCAAGCTGTTGCCGCAGGTCAGCCTGGAAGAGCTGCTGGTGTCGATGGCCGAGGTGATGCGCCGCAACGACCTGTTCGAAAGCCACCAGATCAGCCGCGAGACCCTGTCTACCCGCGAGCGCATGAGCCAGGTGCTGGAGCGCCTCAAGGGCGGCGCGTTCGTCCCCTTCGTCGAGCTGTTTGCCGCCGAGGAGGGCAAGCTGGGCGTGGTGGTTACGTTCATGGCGATTCTTGAGCTGGTGAAGGAATCGCTGGTCGAACTGGTGCAGAATGAACCCTTCGCCGCCATCCATGTGCGGCTTCGCCCGGCGCGTGTTGAAGAACCTGATGAACCTGAATGAACCCCGCGACCTGGCGTCGCTGATCGAAGCCTTCCTGCTGGCTTCGGGCAAGCCGCAATCCCTGGAGCGCCTGTACGAACTGTTCGAGCAAGCCGAGCGCCCGGAGCCCAAGGTGTTCAAGCGCGCCCTGGAGCTGCTGGGCGAGTCGTGCAAGGGCCGCGCCTTCGAACTCAAGGAGGTGGCCAGCGGCTACCGCCTGCAGATTCGCGAGAGCTTTGCGCCGTGGGTCGGGCGCTTGTGGGAGGAGCGCCCGCAGCGCTACTCGCGCGCGCTGCTGGAAACCCTGGCGCTGATCGCCTACCGCCAGCCAATCACCCGCGGCGAGATCGAGGATGTGCGGGGCGTGGCGGTGAACAGCAACATCATCAAGACCCTGATGGAGCGCGAATGGATCCGCGTGGTCGGCTACCGCGAAGTGCCCGGCCGGCCGGCGATGTTCGCCACCACCAAGGCGTTTCTCGACCATTTCAACCTCAAGAGCCTGGACGAACTGCCGGCCCTGGCCGAGCTGCGCGAGATGGAACCGGAGCCGCTGCTCGACCCGGATGACGCCCCGGTACCGGCGCACCTGCAGGCCTTGGCCGATGCCAGCCTGGGGGAAGAAGAGGAGGTTGCCGAGCCGAAGGAGGAAACCAGCTTCCGCAGCCTGCTGGTGGAGCTGGATGCCATGGAGGAGGGGTTGAAAACCGATTTCGATGACTTGCGCGAGGAAGAGCCCGAGGCCTCTGTGGAGGAAGAGGGCAAGTCACTGCCCTGATGGCTTTGTTGCCTGTGCTGGCCCTTTCGCGGGTAAACCCGCTCCCACAGGGATATCACAGGCCTGAGAGTGATGCTGTACCTGTGGGAGCGGGTTTACCCGCGGAGAGGCCAGCACTGCCAATACATCACCATTAGGCAGAAACCCCTGGCAAAGCCCACAAAACTCTCTACCCTCCAGTGCGTTCCCCCAACGAACCGCGTATGATGCGCGGCCTTTTGGCGCATTCGTCGCCAGAAACCCTTTTTCATTCCTACACCGGGAGGTGCCCAGATGAGTGAGCAAGACCTGCAAAATACCGAAATCACCCCTCCATCCGGCGAAAAGCTGCAGAAAGTGCTGGCGCGCATTGGCGTCGGCTCGCGCCGTGATGTCGAGGCCTGGATCAGCCAGGGCCGCATCAAGGTCAACGGCGTCGAGGCCACCCTTGGCCAGCGCGTCGACCTGCACGATGCCATTGCCGTGGACGGCAAGCTGATCAAGCGCGAAGAGGCCGCCGAGGCCACCCGCCGGGTGATCATGTACAACAAGCCCGATGGCGAAATCTGCACCCGTGACGACCCGGAAGGCCGCCCGACCGTGTTCGACCGCCTGCCACGGCCGAAAGAAGGCCGCTGGATCAACATCGGCCGCCTCGACATCAATACCACCGGCCTGCTGCTGTTCACCACCGACGGTGAACTGGCCAACCGCCTGATGCACCCGTCCTACGAGATGGACCGCGAGTACGCGGTACGTGTGCGTGGTGAAGTCGACGACGAAATGATCGAGCGCCTGAAAGCCGGCGTGATGCTGGAAGATGGCCCGGCCAAGTTCACCGACATCCAGAAGGCACCCGGTGGCGAAGGCTTCAACCACTGGTACCACTGCGTGGTGATGGAAGGCCGTAACCGTGAAGTGCGTCGCCTGTGGGAGTCCCAGGGCATGGTGGTCAGCCGCCTGAAGCGCGTGCGTTTCGGCCCGGTGTTCCTCAACTCCGACCTGCCGATGGGCCGCTGGCGCGAAATGAGCCAGGGCGAAATCGACATCCTCGCCGCTGAAGTGGGCCTGCAGCCGGTCGCGTTGCCAGCCATGAAGCTCAAGGCCAAGGACAAAATGGAGCGCCTGCAGCGCAAATCCAGCCGCCCGCTGGGCCGTGGCGAGCGCGTGCGCAACCTGCGCCCGGCGCAGGACGGTGGCGCTGGCGACGAGCGCCCGGCGCGCAAGCCGCGTGAAGAAGCCCCGCGCAAGACCAGCCGTGGCAGCACCGTGGCCGAGCGCCCGAGCGAGATGCGCAAGCGCCCGAACAAGCCTGACGGTGAAAAGCCGGCAGGACGCGGTCGTGGCAAGCCGCGTGGCTGATTGGCCTTTGCGTTGAAAAAGAAACCAGCCTTCGGGCTGGTTTTTTACGCCTGTGAGAATTTGGGGCTGCTTTGCAGCCCATCGCCGGCAAGCCAGCTTCCACAGGATTGCCGTAAATCCGGCCATTGTGCTGACCCTGTGGGAGCTGGCTTGCCGGCGATGGGCCGCAAAGCGGCCCCAAGATATTGAGCTAAAAGAATTTTTCGGACGACTGGCAAGTTCCCGAACCACTCTGTAAAAAAATCTATACGAATCTGGCCGATTTCAGTCCGCATTTCAGATCAGGGCCAATTCTGTAAACAAACCTTGCCGACCTCCATGCGCCCAGCCCGTCGCCCAGCCCCCGCCCGCCCTTGCCCAAACCCCCGTGCCACGGTGTTATAGCTGCAATTGCCGTGTGCAAAAGCCTGTCCACAGAGCCAGGCTGACAAAACAACAAATGGAGGCGCCATGTACGCCGATCACTCCGCCTTTCAAGGCCCACACCACAGGATCGCTGCGTTTTTTCCCGGGGAAACGATGCAGTGCGTTGACGCCTGCGCGTTTGCAGGGGTATACAGTGCGCCGCGTTTTACCTGTGACTCCTTTGCGTACCGCGCACTCTTGATCACACCCGGTTGAGCCGCCCCGGCGGCACCTGAGGTCAGGAAACCCAAGGTAACCACCTTGCCCATTCCGCTGCGCCACAAGCGCCGTGGGTCCGATTCCGTCACAGATAAAAACAATGCAGGTGACTTCGTTCATGAGTGGACAAAACATGCATTCAGGCGAGCTCAAGCGGGGCCTGAAGAACCGCCACATCCAGCTGATCGCCCTTGGTGGTGCGATTGGCACCGGTCTGTTCCTCGGCTCTGCCGGCGTGATGAAATCCGCCGGCCCGTCGATGATCCTCGGCTACGCCCTCTGCGGCTTCATCGCCTTCATGATCATGCGCCAGCTCGGCGAAATGATCGTCGAAGAGCCGGTGGCCGGCTCGTTCAGCCATTTCGCCCACACCTACTGGGGTGGTTTCGCCGGCTTCCTGTCGGGCTGGAACTGCTGGGTGCTGTACATCCTGGTGGGCATGTCGGAGCTTTCGGCGGTCGGCAAGTATGTTCACTACTGGTGGCCGGAGATCCCTACCTGGGTCACGGCGGCAGGCTTCTTCGTGCTGATCAACGCCATCAACCTGATGAACGTGAAGTTCTTCGGTGAGGCCGAGTTCTGGTTCGCCATCATCAAGGTGGTGGCCATCGTCAGCATGATCGGCCTGGGCGCCTACCTCCTGACCAGCGGCAGCGGCGGCCCTGAAGCCACCGTGGCCAACCTGTGGTCGCATGGTGGCTTCTTCCCGAACGGTGTCAGCGGGCTGGTGATGGCCCTGGCGTTCATCATGTTCTCCTTCGGTGGCCTGGAAATGCTCGGCTTCACCGCCGCCGAGGCCGACAAGCCGAAGACCGTGATCCCCAAAGCGATCAACCAGGTCATCTACCGCATTCTGATTTTCTATGTCGGTGCCCTGGTGGTGCTGTTGTCGCTGACCCCGTGGGACAACCTGGTCGCCAGCATCGACGCGTCCGGCGGCAGCTATGGCAGCAGCCCGTTCGTGCAGGTGTTCTCGCTGCTGGGCAGTGATGTGGCCGCGCACCTGTTGAACTTCGTGGTGCTGACCGCCGCGCTGTCGGTGTACAACAGCGGCACCTACTGCAACGCCCGCATGCTGCTGGGCATGGCCGAGCAGGGCGATGCCCCGGCGTCGCTGGCCAAGGTCGACAAGCGTGGCGTGCCAGTGCGTTCGATCCTGGCTTCGGCCGCCGTGACCTTCTTCGCCGTGCTGCTCAACTACCTGATGCCGCAGAACGCCCTGGAGCTGCTGATGTCGCTGGTGGTGGCCACCCTGGTGATCAACTGGGCAATGATCAGCTACTCGCACCTGAAGTTCCGCCAGCACCTCGACCGCACCGGCCAGAAGCCGCTGTTCAAGGCGCTGTGGTACCCCTATGGCAACTACATCTGCCTGGCCTTCGTGGTGCTGATCCTTGGCATCATGCTGATGATCCCGGGTATCCAGGTGTCGGTGTATGTGATGCCGCTGTGGCTGTTCGCGATGTTCGTGGTGTACATGGTCAAGCCGCGTCGCCGTAAGGCGCAGGTCGGTGGGGTTGTCGGTAGCGTGGCCAAGTAAGGCGCTACAGGTGATCAGAGAAACCCGAAGCCAGGTGACTGGCTTCGGGTTTTTTGTTGCCTGTGCCGCCCTTTCGCGGGCGCGCCCGCTCCCACAGGTACAGCGCAGCACTCAGGGCCTGTGATGTCCCTGTGGGAGCGGGCGTGCCCGCGAAAGGGCCGGTACAGGCAGCCCAGACTTCAGATCTGTTCGAGCAACCAGCTGCGAAACGCCCGCAACGATGGCAAGGCCTCGTTCCGCGGCGGGTAAATCAGGTAATAACTGCGCTGGCTGGCAAACGCCTCCCCGGGGCTGTACAGCTCGCCCTTGGCCAGTTCTTCCTCCACCAGGATGCGCGGCACCAGGCCGATGCCGATCCCGGCCCGTACCGCCTGGATCAGGTGCGAGGTCAGCTCGAAGCTCGGCCCCAGGCGCATCGCCCGGTGTGCCAGGCCATGGTGGGAGAACCACTCGCCCCAGGCGTGCGGGTTGTTGGCCACGTTCAGCAGCACCTCTTCACTGATCCGCGCCGGGGGCCAGTCCTGGCCATGCGCAGCCGCCTCCGGCGGCAGGATCACCACCAGTTCCTCGGCATGCAGGCGATGGCAGACCAGCCCCGGCAGGTCGTGGCTGGCCACGCCGATGGCGGCATCGATCTCGCTGGTGTCGAAATTGATCGCTTCGATGCGTGAATGAATGTGCACCAGCATGCCCGGGTGCGCGCTGTAGAACGCATGCAGCCGCGGCAGCAGCCATTTCGAGCCGAAGGTGGGCAAGGTGGCCAGGCGCAAGGTGCCGACCCCCGATTGGTAGGCCAGTGCCTGCAAGGTGGCGCTGCGTATGCGCCCCAGCGCCTCGCTGAGCTCGCGCTGATACAGCCGGCCGACATCGGTCAGCTGCACCTGGCGCCCCTCGCGGCGGAACAGGGTCAGGCCCAGCTGCTGCTCCAGCGCCTGCACCTGGCGGCTGACCGCGCTCTGGGTCAGCGACAGCTCGGCGGCGGCGCGGGTGTAGCTTTCATGCCGGGCGGCGGCCTCGAATGCCAGCAGCAGCGACATGGACGGGGTCAGGTGGCGGTAATTCATTCATTAAAGTCATCGATAGCGGCAGGATTATCCGTTTGCCCCGCAAGCGAAACTACAGGAACATTGGCCCATGCGTCATCCCCGCATGGCATCACTCATGCTGGTATGACAGGAATCCCGTGAATTAGCCCATATCAAGAGGCCATCCTTCGATGATCGCCCAGTTGCCGACCGTTGCCCCCGCTGCCACCTACCCCGAATTCCTCGAAGCCCTGCGCAGCAGCGGCTTCCGTGGCCAGATCAGCGCCGACTACGGCACCCGCACCGTGCTCGCCACCGACAACTCGATCTACCAGCGCTTGCCGCAGGCGGCGGTGTTCCCGCTTGACGCCGATGACGTGGCACGGGTCGCCACGCTGATGGCCGAGGCGCGCTTCCGCCAAGTCAAGCTGACCCCGCGCGGCGGTGGCACCGGCACCAACGGCCAGTCGCTGACCGACGGTATCGTGGTCGACCTGTCGCGGCACATGAACCAGGTGCTCGAAATCAACGTCGAGGAGCGTTGGGTGCGGGTGCAGGCCGGTACCGTCAAGGACCAGCTCAACGCCGCGCTGAAGCCGCACGGCCTGTTCTTTGCCCCGGAACTGTCCACCTCCAACCGTGCCACTGTCGGCGGCATGATCAATACCGACGCCAGCGGCCAGGGCAGCTGCACCTACGGCAAGACCCGCGACCACGTGCTGGAACTGCACAGCGTGCTGCTCGGTGGCGAGCGCCTGCACAGCCTGCCGATCGACGAAGCCGCGCTGGAACAGGCCTGTGCCGCGCCCGGCCGGGTCGGCGAGGTGTACCGCATGGCGCGCGAGATCGAGCAAACCCAAGGCGAACTGATCGAGGCCACCTTCCCCAAGCTCAACCGCTGCCTGACCGGTTACGACCTGGCGCACCTGCGCGACGAGCAGGGCCGCTTCAATCTCAACAGCGTGCTGTGCGGTGCCGAAGGGTCATTGGGCTATGTGGTCGAAGCCAAGCTCAACGTGCTGCCGATCCCCAAGTACGCGGTGCTGGTCAACGTCCGTTACAGCAGCTTCATGGATGCCCTGCGTGATGCCAACGCGCTGATGGCGCACAAGCCGCTGTCGATCGAGACGGTCGACTCCAAGGTGCTGATGCTGGCGATGAAGGACATCGTCTGGCACAGCGTCGCCGAATACTTTCCGGCCGACCCCGAGCGCCCGACCCTGGGCATCAACCTGGTGGAGTTCTGCGGGGACGACCCGGCCGAGGTCAACGCCAAGGTGCAGGCGTTCATCCAGCACCTGCAGAGCGACACCAGCGTCGAGCGCCTGGGCCATACCCTGGCCGAGGGCGCCGAAGCGGTGACCCGCGTGTATACCATGCGCAAGCGCTCGGTTGGCCTGCTGGGCAACGTCGAGGGCGAAGTGCGCCCGCAGCCGTTCGTGGAAGACACCGCGGTACCGCCGGAGCAACTGGCCGACTACATCGCCGAATTCCGCGCCTTGCTCGATGGCCATGGCCTGGCCTACGGCATGTTCGGCCATGTCGATGCCGGGGTGCTGCACGTGCGCCCGGCGCTGGACATGAAAGACCCGGCCCAGGCTGCCCTGGTCAAGCCGATTTCCGATGCCGTGGCGGCGCTGACCAAGCGCTACGGCGGCCTGCTGTGGGGTGAACACGGCAAGGGCCTGCGTTCGGAGTACGTGCCGGAATACTTCGGCGAGCTGTACCCGGCGCTGCAGCGCCTGAAGGGCGCCTTCGACCCGCACAACCAGCTCAACCCGGGCAAGATCTGCACCCCGCCAGGCAGCGCCGAGGGCCTGACCCCGGTGGACGGCGTGACCCTGCGCGGTGACCTCGACCGTACCATCGACGAGCGCGTGTGGCAGGATTTCCCTGGCGCCGTGCACTGCAATGGCAATGGCGCCTGCTACAACTACGACCCCAACGACGCCATGTGCCCGTCGTGGAAGGCCACCCGTGAGCGCCAGCATTCGCCCAAGGGCCGTGCCTCGCTGATGCGCGAATGGCTGCGCTTGCAGGGCGACGCGAACATCGATGTGCTGGCCGCCGCGCGCAACCAGGTGTCGTGGCTCAAGGGCCTGCCAGCGCGGCTGCGCAACAACCGCGCGCGCAGCCAGGGCCAGGAAGATTTTTCCCATGAGGTATACGACGCCATGGCCGGCTGCCTGGCGTGCAAGTCGTGCGCCGGGCAGTGCCCGATCAAGGTCAACGTGCCGGACTTCCGCTCGCGCTTCCTCGAGCTGTACCACGGCCGCTACCAGCGCCCGCTGCGTGACTACCTGATCGGCTCGCTGGAGTTCACCATCCCGTACCTGGCCCATGCGCCGGGCCTGTACAACGCGGTGATGGGCTCGAAGTGGGTGAGCCGGTTGCTGGCCGACAAGGTCGGTATGGTCGATAGCCCGCTGATCAGCCGCTTCAACTTCCAGGCCACCCTGACCCGCTGCCGCGTGGGCGTGGCCACGGTGCCGGCCCTGCGCGAACTGACCCCGGCCCAGCGCGAGCGCAGCATCGTGCTGGTGCAGGATGCCTTTACCCGTTACTTCGAGACGCCGTTGCTGTCGGCCTTCATCGACCTGGCGCACCGCCTGGGCCACCGGGTGTTCCTGGCGCCGTACAGTGCCAATGGCAAGCCGCTGCATGTGCAGGGCTTCCTCGGCGCATTCGCCAGGGCGGCGATCCGCAATGCCACCCAGCTCAAGGCGCTGGCCGATTGCGGCGTGCCGCTGGTCGGCCTGGACCCGGCGATGACCCTGGTGTACCGCCAGGAATACCAGAAGGTGCCGGGGCTGGAGGGTTGCCCGCAGGTGCTGCTGCCGCAGGAATGGCTGATGGATGTGCTGCCGGAACAGGCGCCGACCGCGCCGGGCAACTTCCGCCTGATGGCCCATTGCACCGAAAAGACCAACGTACCGGCCAGTACCCGGCAATGGGAGCAGGTGTTCGCGCGTCTGGGGTTGAAGCTGGTGACCGAGGCGACGGGGTGCTGTGGCATGTCCGGTACCTATGGGCACGAGGCGCGCAACCAGGACACCTCGCGGACCATCTTCGAGCAGAGCTGGGCGACCAAGCTGGACAAGCAAGGCGAGCCGTTGGCGACCGGCTATTCGTGCCGCAGCCAGGTCAAGCGTATGACCGAACGGCAGATGCGCCACCCGCTGGAAGTGGTGTTGCAGTACGTCAAGCGCTAGGGCTGATGGCCTCGGGGGCTGCTTCGCAGCCCATCGCGACACAAGGCCGCTCCCACAGGAAGTGTGCGATCTCCTGTGGGAGCGCCCGCGCTTTTAGTGACTACGCTCCCGACGCGCCTGCCGGTACAGATACAGGCTCAACACCAGCCCGCAAGCCGCCGCCCCAGCAGCAAACAGGAACATCGAAGCAAAGCCGAACCCCGCCGCCACCGCGCCCACCAGCGGACCGGTCACGCCCAGCGACAAATCGATGAACAGCGAATACGCCCCCACCGCCGCCCCGCGGTTGGCTGCCGATACCTGGTTCACTGCCTCCACGCCCAAGGCCGGGAACACCAGCGAGAATCCGAACCCGCTCAACGCAGCCCCGGCCAACGCCAGTTCGGCGCTGGGCGCCAGCCACAGCATCAGCAACCCCAAGGTTTCCACCGACAGGCAGGCGATCGCCACGCGAAAACCGCCAAGCCGGTTGATCAGGTTGCCGAACAGCAGCCGCGCACTGATGAAGCTGGCGCCGAACAGGCTCAGGGTCAGTGCGGCATTGGCCCAGCCACGGCTGGCGTAGTACAGCGTGATGAAGGTGGCGATGGTGCCAAAGCCGATCGAGCCCAGGGCCAGCCCGGACCCATGCGGAAACACCTTGCCCAGCACCCGCAGAAACGGCAGGCGTACGCCGCTGACAATCGGTGCCGCCTGCTTGGGCCAGGCCAGCAACAGGCCGAGCGCGCATAGCAAGATGATGCTCACGCCCATGCTCCACAGCCCTAGGCCCTTGACCATCAGCACGCCGAGCGGCGCGCCGACCGCCAGTGCGCCGTAACTGGCGATGCCGTTCCAGGAAATGACTTTGGCGGTATTGGCCGCGCCCACCCGGCCGATGCCCCAGCCGATCGAGCCCGAACCCACCAGGCTTTCCGCGCTGCCCAGCACCAGGCGGCCGAGCAGCAGGCAGGTCAGGCTCAGCCACGGCAGCTGGGTGAGAAAGGCGCAGGCCAGCATGAACACCCCGCTGAGCCCGCAGCCGGCCAGGCCATACATGACGGCCTTCTTGCTGCCGTGGTTGTCGATGATGCGGCTGGCGGTGGGGCGGCTGAGCAGGGTGGCCAGGTATTGGACGCTGATCACCAGGCCGGCGACCACGGCGCTGAAGCCCAGTTCGTTGTGCACATAGCCGGGCAGTACGGCCAGCGGGATGCCGATGTTCAGGTAGCCGATGAAGGTGAACAGGACGATGGAGACGACTTGCAGGGTGACCGCAAGGGGGCGCGGTGAGTCGGGCATGAGGGCCTACGTAGATTCTGGACGGTGTGAAAACGTGATGACGGGGGTAGCCCGCAGGTCAGCCGTTTTCACACAGTCGGGGGATGCGCGGTTATTCCTGGTCAGCGCTGGATTGATCGTCACCATCCTGCTCGACGGCAGTTGCCGGTTCGGCGTGAACGGTCACGGTTGGCTCTTCTGGGTTCAGGCTTGGGAAGGGAAGATTCGGGATTTCATGCATCTCGTCGTTCCTCGCAAGTGTGAGTGAAAAGTCTGCGCCAGGCGCGTTTGGGCTTCGCGAAGCAAGGGCAGGATACACAAGTCTGGATGACAGTTTGGATTTTTTGCCGATCGTTGGTCGGTTTTGCGGGCGAACAGCGGACATTTGGCGGGGGAAAAAATTGGGGCCGCTGTGCGCCCCTTCGCGGGCGCGCCCGCTCCCACAGGGTGCTGCGAAAACCCAGGGTTACGCGGCCTCTGTGGGAGCGGGCAAGCCCGCGAAGGGGCGCGCAGCGGCCCCAATCCTGAAACGATTACTTGCGGCCTTCAGCCGTCTGCGCAACCTTGTCAGTGCGCGCGCACATGATGAAGTCATTGCGGTGCAGGCCTTTGATCGAGTGGCTCCACCAGGTCACGGTGACCTTGCCCCACTCGGTCAGCAGGCCCGGGTGGTGGCCCTCGGCCTCGGCGATTTCGCCCACGGCATTGGTGAACGCCAGGGCATGCTTGAAGTTCTTGAACAGGAATACGCGCTCCAGCTCCATGTGGCCGTCACGTACTTCGATGTTCCAGTCCGGGATTTCCCGAATCAGCTCGGCCAGCTCTTCGTCGGTGACCTTCGGTGCGTCAGCGCGGCAGGCTTCGCAATGGGCTTGGTTCAAGGCATTCATGTGGTGTTTTCCGCTTCGAGTTGTTATCGGCAAGGTCCGCTCAGGCGGCGACCTTGGGTGGAAACTTGGGGGCGTGCAGGCCCAGCTGCATGGCTTTGTGAACCATGCCCATGATGTCTTCGTGGGCCAGGTCGAACAGGCGCTTCATGTTCGGCAGCACGAAATACAGCGGCTGCAGGATGTCGATGCGGTACGGCGTACGCATCGCCTCGACCGGGTCGAAGGCCTGGTGCTCCGGTTCGCCAGACAGACTGTAGACGGTCTCTTTCGGCGACGAGAGGATGCCACCGCCATAAATCTTGCGACCCTGGGCGGTTTCCATCAGGCCGAACTCGATGGTCATCCAGTACAGGCGCGCCAGATACACGCGTTGTTCCTTGGTCGCGGCCAGGCCGAGCTTGCCGTAGGTGTGGGTGAATTCGGCGAACCACGGGTTGGTCAGCAGCGGGCAGTGGCCGAAAATCTCGTGGAAGATGTCGGGCTCTTGCAGGTAGTCCAGCTCTTGCGGGGTGCGGATGAAGGTGGCGACCGGGAAGCGCTTGCTGGCCAGCAGTTCGAAGAAGGTCTGGAAGGGGATCAGCGCCGGCACCCGGGCTACCTGCCAACCGGTGGTGGCGCCCAGCACCTTGTTGATCTCGCCCAGTTGCGGAATACGGTCGTGGGGCAGCTTGAGCTGGTCGATGCCGTCCAGGTATTCCTGGCATGCGCGGCCTTCGATCACCTTCAGCTGACGGGTGATCAGGGTGTTCCATACCGCATGCTCTTGCTGCGGATACTCGATAAAACCATGCGCATCGGGCTCGCGTGCCACGTATTGCGTCTGTTTCATGGGGCTCTCCTGGTGAGGGCTTTTCTTGTTATGTGCAGGACATGCCTAAGGAATATCCCCTCATCGACTGCTTTGCACGGGGGAGGGCCAGGGGTGCGGGCGGCTTTTGCCGCGGATTTCGTAACGATAATTTTACAAAAAGCCGCAGGTGTCGGAAAATCCGAGCCATCTGGCTGATGCTTCGGCGGTTTTTGTCAGCTTATCTTTACGACTTTTGCGCGCGGTGTTGAAAAACATCGGCGCCTCGAGAGCCCTCATGCGTATCAAAGTGCACTGCCAGAACCGCATTGGCATCCTGCGCGACATCCTCAACCTGCTGGTGGAGTACGGCATCAACGTGCTACGCGGCGAGGTGGGCGGTGACCATGGCAACGCCATCTACCTGCACTGCCCGAACCTGATCAATCTGCAATTCCAGGCGCTGCGGCCCAAGTTCGAGGCGATTGCCGGGGTGTTCGGCGTCAAGCGCGTGGGGCTGATGCCCAGCGAGCGGCGGCACATGGAGCTGAACGCGCTGCTGGGGGCGCTGGACTTTCCGGTGTTGTCGATCGACATGGGCGGCAGCATCGTCGCCGCCAACCGTGCCGCGGCGCAGCTGCTGGGGGTGCGCGTCGACGAGGTGCCGGGCATGCCGCTGGCGCGCTATGTGGAAGATTTCGACCTGCCGGAGCTGGTACGGGCCAACAAGTCGCGCATCAACGGCTTGCGCATCAAGGTCAAGGGCGATGTGTTCCTTGCCGATATCGCGCCGCTGCAGTCCGAGCACGACGACAGCGAGGCGCTGGCCGGCGCGGTGCTCACCCTGCACCGTGCCGACCGGATCGGTGAGCGCATCTACAACGTGCGCAAGCAGGAGCTGCGCGGTTTCGACAGCATCTTCCAGAGTTCGCGGGTAATGGCTGCGGTGGTGCGCGAGGCGCGGCGCATGGCGCCGCTGGATGCGCCGTTGCTGATCGAGGGTGAGACCGGCACCGGCAAGGAACTGTTGGCGCGTGCCTGCCACCTGGCCAGCCCGCGCGGCCAGTCGCCGTTGATGGCGCTCAACTGCGCCGGTTTGCCCGAGTCGATGGCCGAGACCGAGCTGTTCGGTTATGGCCCTGGGGCATTCGAAGGGGCACGGGCCGAGGGCAAGCTGGGGCTGCTGGAGCTGACTGCCGGCGGCACGCTGTTTCTCGACGGGGTAGGGGAGATGAGCCCGCGCCTGCAGGTGAAGCTGCTGCGTTTTCTGCAGGATGGCTGCTTCCGCCGGGTCGGCAGCGATGAAGAGGTGTACCTGGATGTGCGGGTAATCTGCGCGACCCAGGTGGATTTGTCGGAGTTGTGCGCCCGTGGCGAATTCCGCCAGGACCTGTATCACCGGCTCAATGTGTTGTCGTTGCACATTCCGCCACTGCGCGAATGCATGGATGGCCTGGAGGGGCTGGTGCAACACTTTCTCGATCAGGCCAGCCGGCAGATTGGTTGTGCCATGCCGCGCCTGGCGCCGGCGGCGATGGACAAACTTGGCCAGTACCATTGGCCGGGCAATGTAAGGCAACTGGAGAACGTGCTGTTCCAGGCGGTTTCGTTATGTGACGGCGGCGTGGTTAAAAGTGAGCATGTTCGTTTGCCGGATTATGGCGTGCGGCAACCGTTGGGGGAGTTTTCGCTGGATGGCGGTCTTTCGCAGATAGTCGGGCGCTTTGAAAAAGCGGTGCTGGAAAGTTTGATGGGGGAATTTCCGAGTAGTCGGGCGCTGGGGAAAAGATTGGGTGTTTCGCATACGACGATTGCCAACAAGTTGCGCGATTATTCGCTGGGCAAGTCGGCGGATTAAGTTCGGCAGTTTAATGGGCTGATGGTTCGGCGCAATATTCTTCGCGGGCTTGCCCGCTCCCACAGGTACTGCGTGACACTTTGCAGATGTGGGAGCGGGCGAGCCCGCGAATGGGGCCCACAGGGCCCCAAAATTCACAAGCTATCAGCCGTTCGAGCAGCCATTCCCCATCACGCGGTATTCAAGAATGTGCTTCTGGCCCTTGGAGTCCTCGTAGGTCATGCGGGCTGGCACCACTTCGCACACATTGGGCACTTCGCTCATGGAGATGACGCGGGCAATGTCCAGGTGCTGCGAGTAACTGTACTGTTCAACCGGAATCTGCTCGGCATCTTTCGCTTCGCCGGCCATTGCCGCGCCGCAAAGACTGCCAAGTACCAATACCAGTAAAGCTTTCATTTTCTATTTACCTGTCTAAGGTCGTGAGGGGGCACGCGGCGCTTATGGCGCCGCGAGTACAACAAGTTTCAACTGTCGGAATAAGTGGCGATCAACGCGTGCCTTCGTGGGGGCTGTTACCAGTGGTTAATCGCCTTGCCGTTGCTGGCGAGGTGAATTTTATGGCTCGGCCCAGGGCTGAAACAGTGGGTGTTTTGATAAAGTGTTTTGACAGAATCTGTAACAATCCTCTTACACGGCCCCCCGATTGCTGTCCGGTCGGGCTGTAAGGCGCATGCCAGAGGGCTTCGCCGGTACGGTCGTACCAAATTACTACCAACGTCGAATGGCTTTTGGCGCTCTGGTACAGTTACAAACGGTTCCATACAAAAACAACTATTACACCGAGGTAACACAGATGAGTGCGGCTCCACTGTATCCCGTTCGTCCCGAGGTTGCGGCCACTACCCTGACCGACGAGGCCACCTACAAGGCCATGTACCAGCAATCGGTGATCAACCCGGACGGCTTCTGGCGCGAGCAGGCCCAGCGCATCGACTGGATCAGGCCGTTCACCAAGGTCAAGCAGACCTCGTTCGACGATCACCATGTCGATATCAAGTGGTTTGCCGATGGCACTCTGAACGTATCCTCCAACTGCCTGGACCGCCACCTCAAAGAGCGCGGCGACCAGCTGGCGATCATCTGGGAGGGCGACGACCCTTCCGAGCACCGCAACATCACCTATCGCGAACTGCACGAGCAGGTCTGCAAATTCGCCAACGCCCTGCGTGGTCAGGACGTGCACCGCGGTGATGTGGTGACCATCTACATGCCGATGATTCCCGAAGCCGTGGTCGCCATGCTGGCCTGTGCCCGTATCGGCGCGATCCACTCGGTGGTGTTCGGCGGCTTCTCGCCCGAGGCGCTTGCCGGCCGTATCATCGACTGCAAGTCCAAGGTGGTGATCACCGCCGACGAAGGCGTGCGCGGCGGCCGCCGTACCCCGCTCAAGGCCAACGTCGACCTCGCCCTGACCAACCCTGAAACCAGCAGCGTGCAGAAGATCATCGTGTGCAAGCGCACCGGTGGCGACATTGCCTGGCACCAGCACCGCGACATCTGGTACGAAGACCTGATGAAAGTGGCCTCCAGCCACTGCGCGCCGAAAGAGATGGGCGCCGAGGAGGCACTGTTCATCCTTTATACCTCCGGCTCCACCGGCAAGCCGAAAGGCGTGCTGCACACCACCGGCGGTTACCTGGTGTACGCCGCGCTGACCCATGAGCGCGTGTTCGACTATCGCCCGGGCGAGGTGTACTGGTGCACCGCCGACGTCGGTTGGGTGACCGGCCACAGCTACATCGTCTACGGCCCGCTGGCCAACGGCGCCACCACCTTGCTGTTCGAGGGCGTGCCGAACTACCCGGACATCACCCGCGTGTCGAAGATCATCGACAAGCACAAGGTCAACATCCTTTACACCGCACCTACCGCCATCCGCGCGATGATGGCCGAAGGGCAGGCTGCGGTTGCCGGCGCCGACGGCTCCAGCCTGCGCCTGCTGGGCTCGGTGGGCGAGCCGATCAACCCCGAAGCCTGGAACTGGTACTACAAGACCGTGGGCAAGGAGCGTTGCCCGATCGTCGACACCTGGTGGCAGACCGAGACCGGCGGCATCCTGATCAGCCCGCTGCCGGGCGCGACCGGCCTCAAGCCGGGGTCGGCGACCCGTCCGTTCTTCGGCGTGGTGCCGGCGCTGGTGGATAACCTGGGCAACCTGATCGAAGGCGCCGCCGAGGGCAACCTGGTGATCCTCGATTCCTGGCCGGGCCAGTCGCGCTCGCTGTTCGGCGACCACGACCGTTTCGTCGACACCTACTTCAAGACCTTCCGTGGCATGTATTTCACCGGTGACGGCGCGCGCCGCGACGAGGACGGCTACTACTGGATCACCGGCCGCGTGGACGATGTGCTCAACGTGTCCGGCCACCGCATGGGCACTGCCGAGATCGAAAGCGCCATGGTCGCGCATGCGAAGGTCGCCGAGGCTGCCGTGGTCGGCGTGCCGCATGACATCAAGGGCCAGGGCATCTATGTCTATGTCACCCTCAATGCCGGCATCGAAGCCAGCGAACAGCTGCGCCTGGAACTGAAAAACTGGGTGCGCAAGGAAATCGGCCCGATCGCCTCGCCGGATGTGATCCAGTGGGCGCCAGGGCTGCCGAAGACCCGTTCGGGCAAGATCATGCGGCGTATCCTGCGCAAGATCGCCACGGGCGAGTACGACGCGCTGGGTGACATCTCTACCCTGGCCGACCCGGGCGTGGTGCAGCACCTGATCGATACCCACAAGGCGATGAGCCTGGCTTCGGCCTGATTGCGAAGCGGGCGAGTGCTGGCGGCTTTGTGCAATCCCTGTGGGAGCGGCTTTAGCCGCGAAGAACCCGGCGCGGTGGATGGCACCGGCGTTGCCGGTGTTCGCGGCTGAAGCCGCTCCCACAGGATAAGGCGTGTGCCTGAGGTCGGTGCTGTATCTGCGAGAAGCCAACAAAAACCCCGCCCGGGCAACCGGCGGGGTTTTTGCTTTACTGTTACCCGACATTCATCGGTAACTGTTCTGTCACCGGCCCTGCACAAGATCGGGGCGTCAGGAAACAATTCCGGCCGGTTTCGGTGCATGCCCGTCGCCATTTTTTGCAATACAGCACGCTACACTTGCCGTCCTACAAGGCTTTGCCAATAATAGGCCCAGGAATTGCTAGGTCTATAGGTTCTATTTCTTGCGCTTTTGCATATTTTGCATTGGCTGTCAACATTGCCCACAGCGGTTTCAGGCGCTTCTGTAAGTAGTTGTCGCTTTGAAGAAATATCGACTACCGGGCTGTCGCTAAAATGCCAATCACTCGCTCGTGGTCTGCGACCTTGGTCGAACCCTGCGCGGCTCGCGTTGTACCCATTCGCATATCGGGCAGTTGTTACCTGCCTTGTATTGCCCCGTACCGATGGAGTTACCTGATGAAGAAGCTCGCACTGCTTGGCGCCCTGGCGCTTTCCGTGTTTTCCCTGGTGTCGCAGGCCGATGAAAAACCGCTGAAAATCGGCATCGAAGCCGCCTACCCACCCTTCGCCTTCAAGCAACCTGACGGCAGCATCGCCGGTTTCGACTACGACATCGGCAACGCCCTGTGCGAAGAGATGAAAACCAAGTGCACCTGGGTCGAGCAGGAGTTCGACGGCCTGATCCCGGCGCTGAAAGTGCGCAAGATCGACGCCATCCTGTCGTCCATGTCGATCACTGACGACCGCAAAAAATCGGTCGACTTCACCAAGCGCTATTACCTGACCCCGGCGCGCCTGGTCATGAAGGAAGGCACCACCGTCAGCGAAAGCCTGGATGAACTGAAAGGCAAGAAGATCGGCGTGCAGCGCGGCTCGATCCATGACCGCTTCGCCAAGGAAGTGCTGGGCGCCAAAGGTGCCACCGTGGTTCCTTACGGCACCCAGAACGAAATCTACCTGGACGTGGCAGCCGGTCGCCTCGACGGCACCGTGGCTGACGCCACCCTGCTCGAGGACGGCTTCCTCAAGACCGACGCCGGCAAGGGCTTCGCGTTCGTAGGCCCGGCCTTCACCGACGCCAAGTACTTCGGCGACGGCATCGGCATTGCCGTGCGCAAGGGTGACAAGGCCAACGTCGAGCGCATCAACGCGGCCATCGACGCCATCCGCGCCAATGGCAAATACAAAGAAATCGAGAAGAAGTACTTCAACTTCGATATCTACGGTCCAGACTCGAACTAAGACGTCGGGTTTCACCTGTGCAATGGTGCAAACAGCAGAGGCTCTGAGGTTTGCACCATTTTTCTATCCCTAGGTCGAGGACCTCATCATGTTGAAAGGCTACGGGGCAGTCATCCTCGACGGGGCGTGGCTGACGCTGCAGCTCGCCCTGTCGTCGATGGCCCTGGCCATCGTGCTCGGCCTGATCGGTGTGGCGCTGCGCTTGTCGCCAGTGCGCTGGTTGGCCTGGCTGGGCGATCTGTACTCCACGGTGATCCGTGGCATTCCGGACCTGGTCCTGATCCTGCTGATCTTCTACGGCGGGCAAGACATCATCAACCGGGTGGCGCCGCTGCTCGGCTACGAAGACTACATCGACCTGAACCCGCTGGTGGCCGGTATCGGTACCCTGGGCTTCATCTTTGGTGCCTACCTGTCGGAAACCTTCCGTGGTGCCTTCCTGGGGATTCCCAAGGGGCAGGCCGAGGCCGGGGTTGCCTACGGCATGAGCAACCGCCAGGTGTTCTTCCGCATCCAGGTGCCGCAAATGATTCGCCTGGCGATCCCGGGCTTCACCAACAACTGGCTGGTGCTGACCAAGGCTACCGCGCTGATTTCGGTGGTCGGTCTGCAGGACATGATGTTCAAGGCCAAGCAGGCGGCCGACGCCACCCGCGAACCTTTCACCTTCTTCCTGGCGGTGGCGGCCTTGTACCTGGTGCTGACCAGCGTCTCGCTGCTGGCGCTGAAGTATCTCGAGCGCCGCTACTCGGTGGGCGTCAAGGTGGCTGAACTATGATCTTCGACTACAACGTCGTCTGGGAGGCATTGCCGATGTATTTCGGCGGCCTGCTGACCACCCTCAAGCTGCTGGCGATTTCGCTGTTCTTCGGTTTGCTGGCGGCCGTTCCGCTGGGGCTGATGCGGGTTTCCAAGCAGCCGGCAGTCAACCTGGTTGCCTGGCTCTACACCTACGTGATCCGCGGCACACCCATGCTGGTGCAGCTGTTCCTGATCTACTACGGCCTGGCGCAGTTCGAGGCGGTGCGCGAAAGCGTGTTGTGGCCGCTGCTGTCCAGCGCCACCTTCTGCGCGTGCCTGGCGTTCGGTATCAACACCAGCGCCTACACCGCCGAGATCATCGCCGGCAGCCTCAAGGCCACGCCGCATGGCGAGATCGAGGCGGCCAAGGCCATGGGCATGTCGCGCATGAAGATGTACCGGCGCATCCTGCTGCCGTCGGCCTTGCGCCGGGCGCTGCCGCAGTACAGCAACGAAGTGATCATGATGTTGCAGACCACCAGCCTGGCGTCGATCGTCACCCTGATCGACATCACCGGTGCCGCACGTACGGTCAATGCCCAGTACTACCTGCCTTTCGAGGCCTACATCACGGCGGGCGTGTTCTACCTGTGCCTGACCTTCATCCTGGTGCGCCTGTTCAAGATGGCCGAACGCCGCTGGCTCGGCTACCTGGCGCCGCGCAAGCACTGACCGCTTTGTGAGAATCGACAGCATGTACAAACTCGAAGTCCAAGACCTGCACAAGCGCTACGGCAGCCATGAAGTGCTCAAGGGCGTGTCCCTGTCGGCCAAGGCAGGCGATGTCATCAGCATCATCGGCTCCAGTGGTTCGGGCAAGTCGACCTTCCTGCGCTGCATCAACCTGCTGGAGCAGCCGCACGCCGGCAAGATCCTGCTCAACAACGAAGAGCTCAAGCTGGTACCGGGCCGCGACGGCGCGCTGAAGGCCGCCGACCCGCGCCAGTTGCAGCGCATGCGTTCGCGCCTGTCGATGGTGTTCCAGCACTTCAACCTGTGGTCGCACATGACCGCGCTGGAAAACATCATCGAAGCGCCGGTGCACGTGCTGGGCGTGAACCGCAAGGAGGCCCTGGAAAAGGCCGAGCACTACCTGGCCAAGGTGGGTGTCGCGCACCGCAAGGATGCCTTCCCGGGGCATATGTCCGGTGGTGAGCAGCAGCGTGTGGCGATTGCCCGGGCGCTGGCGATGGAGCCGGAGGTGATGCTGTTCGACGAACCTACCTCGGCGCTGGACCCGGAGCTGGTGGGCGATGTGCTCAAGGTGATGCAGGCGCTGGCCCAGGAAGGCCGCACCATGGTGGTGGTGACCCACGAAATGGGCTTTGCCCGCGAGGTGTCCAACCAGCTGGTGTTCCTGCACAAAGGCCTGGTGGAAGAAACCGGCTGCCCGCGCGAAGTGCTGGCCAACCCACAGTCGGAGCGCCTGAAGCAGTTCCTCTCCGGCAGCCTGAAGTAAAAGCTGCTTTTTTGCACCAGAATAGGGCATGCTGCGCGGCGAGCGCAGCCTGACCCGGCGCACAGACACGAACGACCTCAGGTTTCGGACCGCACCCTATGACCACCCAGCGAATCGGTTTTCTCATCTGGCCCAGCACCAGGCCTTTGACCCTGGCGCTGGCCGAGGAAGTGTTGCAGGTGGCGCAGCGGGTGCACCCGGAGGTGCTCTACGAGCTGCTTTTCCTGCAGGCCGAGCCGGCGCCGGAAGGTGGCTGGCGCCTGCCGGGCGAGCCATGGAACGGCCGCCTGGACGGCTGCCACAAGCTGTTTCTGCTGGCGGACGAGCCGCCGCTGGCAATGGGGGCGGCGTTGTCGGCGGCGCTCAAGCAGCAGGCGCGCGCCGGCTGCACCATCGGCGGCCTGTCGGCGGGGGTCTACCCGTTGGCCATGCTGGGCCTGCTGGAGGGATATCGGGCGGCGGTGCACTGGCGCTGGCAGGATGATTTTGCCGAGCGCTTCCCCAAGGTCATCGCCACCAGCCACCTGTTCGACTGGGACCGCGATCGCCTGACCGCCTGTGGCGGCATGGCCGTGACCGACCTGCTGCTGGCGGTGCTGGCCCGTGACCACGGCGCAGAGCTGGCGGGCGCGGTGTCGGAGGAACTGGTGGTCGAGCGCATTCGCGAGGGTGGCGAGCGCCAGCGTATTCCGCTGCAGAACCGCCTGGGTTCGAGCCATCCCAAGCTGACCCAGGCGGTGCTGCTGATGGAAGCGAACATCGAAGAGCCGCTGACCACCGACGAAATCGCCCAGCATGTCTGTGTCTCGCGCCGGCAGCTGGAGCGTATCTTCAAGCAGTACCTGAGCCGCGTGCCGAGCCAGTATTACCTGGAGTTGCGGCTGAACAAGGCGCGGCAGATGCTGATGCAGACCAGCAAGTCGATCATCCAGATCGGGCTGTCCTGTGGCTTCTCCTCGGGGCCGCATTTCTCCAGTGCCTATCGCAACTTCTTTGGCGCCACGCCGCGCGAGGACCGCAACCAGCGGCGTAACAGCAGCCCGTTCGAACTGAGCTCGGCGCCTGCCGAAAAAGGCTGATGCTCGTTCTTCCGTATCGGCCTCTTCGCGGGTAAACCCGCTCCCACAGGTTCTGCACAATCTTCCGGTTCTGTGGTGTTCCTGTGGGAGCGGGTTTACCCGCGAAGAGGCCCGTACAGGCGCCATCCATTCTTATGTGAACACCCGTTCACCCAGCCCCCTCTCTCCCGTACACTGCGCGATTGCGACAGTGTTTGTCGCATTGCCGAAAGCCTTGTCAAAACTGGGTTTTGCGCTGTAACAAGTTGTCGCTTGGCCGCAAGGACAGGCGCCGATCAGTCCTTACAATCCCCCCATCGCTCGCCACTTCCAGGCCAGCGTTCCTCTTCAGGAGACTCAGATGTCCGTTGAGCAAGCCCCGGTGCAACGTGCCGATTTCGACCAGGTCATGGTTCCCAACTATTCTCCGGCGGCCTTCATTCCTGTGCGAGGCGAGGGTTCCCGAGTATGGGACCAGTCGGGTCGCGAGCTGATCGACTTTGCCGGTGGCATCGCGGTCAACGCCCTGGGCCACTGCCACCCGGCACTGGTCAAGGCCCTGACCGAGCAGGCCAACACCCTCTGGCACGTATCCAACGTGTTCACCAACGAACCGGCCCTGCGCCTGGCTCACAAGCTGGTGGACGCCACTTTTGCCGACCGTGCGTTCTTCTGCAACTCCGGTGCCGAGTCCAACGAGGCCGCCTTCAAGCTGGCCCGTCGCGTCGCTCATGACCGCTTCGGCCCGGACAAGCACGAAATCATCGCCACCGTGAACAGCTTCCACGGCCGTACCCTGTTCACCGTCAGCGTCGGTGGCCAGCCGAAGTATTCCGACGGCTTCGGGCCGAAGATCACCGGCATCAGCCACGTGCCCTACAACGACCTGGAAGCGTTGAAAGCACAGATTTCCGACAAGACCTGCGCCGTGGTGATCGAACCGATCCAGGGCGAGAGTGGTGTGGTGCCGGCCGACAAGGCCTACCTGGAAGGCGCGCGCAAGCTGTGTGACGAGCACAACGCCCTGCTGATCTTCGACGAAGTGCAGACCGGCGTGGGCCGTACCGGTTCGCTGTATGCCTATCAGCACTACGGCGTCACCCCGGACATCCTGACCAGCGCCAAGAGCCTGGGCGGCGGCTTCCCGATCGGCGCCATGCTGACCACCACCGAGCTGGCCAAGCACCTGGCCGTCGGCACCCACGGCACCACCTACGGCGGCAACCCGCTGGGCTGCGCCGTCGCCTGCGCCGTGCTGGATGTGGTCAACACCCCGCAGACCCTGGCCGGCATCAAGGCCAAGCATGAGCGTTTCAAGGTGCGCCTGGAGCAGATCGGCCAGCAGTACAACCTGTTCAGCCAGGTACGTGGCGTTGGCCTGCTGCTGGGCTGCGTGCTGACCGAGGCCTGGAAGGGCAAGGCCAAGGACGTGCTCAACGCCGCCGAAAAGCAAGGCGTGATGGTGCTGCAGGCCGGCCCGGACGTGGTCCGCTTCGCGCCAAGCCTGGTGGTTGAAGACAGCGACATCGACGAAGGCCTGGACCGCTTCGAGCGCGCCGTGGCCACCCTGACCCAAGGCTGACTCGCCTGCGGTCCCTTCGCCGGCCCCGGCCATGTCCGAGCCGGGCCGGCGATACTCGATTCCCGTGCAAATGCCTGTGCATTTGCCGCTTTTCCGTGCCGCCGTGAACGGCCCGTATTCCAAAGGAGTGACACCATGCTGGTGATGCGCCCCGCGCAAATGGCTGATCTGAACGAAGTGCAGCGCATGGCTGCAGACAGCCCCATTGGTGTCACCTCGCTGCCGGACGACACCGCTCGCCTGGGCGACAAGATCGCCGCTTCCGAAACTTCCTTCGCCGCCGAGGTCAGCTTCAACGGTGAAGAAAGCTACTTCTTCGTGCTCGAGGACAGCGAGACCGGCAAGCTGGCCGGTTGCTCGGCCATCGTCGCGTCGGCCGGCTATTCCGAGCCGTTCTACAGCTTTCGTAACGAGACCTTCGTGCACGCCTCGCGCGAGCTGAAGATCCACAACAAGATCCACGTGCTGTCGCTGTGCCACGACCTGACCGGCAACAGCCTGCTGACCAGCTTCTATGTGCTGCCCGAGCTGGTCAACAGCGGCTGGGCCGAGCTCAATTCGCGTGGCCGCCTGCTGTTCATGGCCGCGCACCCGGAGCGTTTCGCCGACTCGGTGGTGACCGAGATCGTCGGCTACAGCGACGAGCAAGGTGAATCGCCGTTCTGGGATGCCATCGGCCGCAACTTCTTCGACCTCAACTACGCCCACGCCGAGCGGCTGTGCGGCCTGAAGAGCCGCACCTTCCTCGCCGAACTGATGCCGCACTACCCGATCTACGTGCCGCTGCTGCCGGACCTGGCGCAGGAAGCCATGGGCCAGGTGCACCCGCGGGCGCAGATCACCTTCGACATCCTCATGCGCGAAGGCTTCGAGACCGAGCATTACATCGACATCTTCGACGGCGGCCCGACCCTGCATGCGCGCACCTCGGGCATCCGCTCGATCGCCCAGAGCCGGGTGGCACCGGTGAAGGTCGAGGACGCGCCGGTCAAGGGTGGGCGCCCGTACCTGGTGTGCAACGGCCAGTTGCAGGACTACCGCGCGGTGCTGCTGGAGCTGGACTGGGTACCGGGCAAACCGGTCAGCCTGAGCACGGCAGCGGCCGATGCGCTGGGCCTGGGCGAGGGCGCCAGCGTGCGCCTGGTCGCGGTCTGAAGCCTGGCAACAGGCGTTTGCGGATTGATGCGTTAGCAGAGTTTTGCGCCGGCCGCCGCCGCCGCACAAGGAGATAGCATGATCGTTCGTCCTGTACGCAGCAGCGATTTGCCTGCGTTGATCGAATTGGCACGTAGCACCGGTACCACCGGGCTGACCACGCTGCCGGCCAACGAAGAACGCCTGGGGCATCGCGTTGGCTGGGCGGAAAAAAGCTTCCGTGGCGAAGCCGAGCGCGCCGACACCGACTACCTGTTCGTGCTGGAAAACGATGAAGGCCTGGTGGTCGGTATCAGTGCCATCGCCGGTGCCGTCGGCCTGCGCGAGCCTTGGTACAACTACCGCGTCGGCCTCACCGTCAGCGCCTCGCAGGAACTGAAGATCTACCGCGAAATCCCCACCCTGTTCCTGGCCAACGACCTGACCGGCAACTCCGAGCTGTGCTCGCTGTTCCTGCGTAGCGACTACCGCTCCGGCCTCAATGGCCGCCTGCTGTCGCGCGCGCGCATGCTGTTCATCGCCGAGTTCCCTGAGCTGTTCGGCAAGAAGATCATCGCCGAAATGCGCGGCATGTCCGACGAGCAGGGCCGGTCGCCGTTCTGGGAAAGCCTCGGCCGGCACTTCTTCAAGATGGAGTTCAGCCAGGCCGACTACCTCACCGGGGTGGGCAACAAGTCGTTCATCGCCGAGCTGATGCCCAAGTTCCCGCTGTACACCTGCTTCCTGTCCGAGGCGGCGCGCGATGTGATCGGCCGCGTGCACAAGGACACCGAGCCGGCGCTGGCCATGCTCAAGCAGGAAGGCTTCAATTATCAGGGCTACGTCGACATCTTCGACGCCGGCCCGGCCATCGAGTGCGACACCGACAAGATCCGCGCCGTGCGCGAAAGCCAGACGCTGGTGCTGGCGGTGGGCACGCCGGGCGATGACGCCACCCCTTACATCATCCACAACCGCAAGCGCGACGATTGCCGCATAACGGCCGCACCTGCGCGTCTGGCCGCCGGCACCCTGGTGGTCGACCCGTTGACTGCCAAGCGCCTGCGCCTGGGCGCCGGCGACAATGTACGCGCCGTGCCGCTGTCGGCCAGCCGGGAGGCCCAGTAAATGACCACACACTACATTGCAGGCAATTGGCAGGCCGGCCAGGGTGAAACCCTGCAGTCGCTCAACCCGGTGACCCAGGCCGTCGTCTGGGTGGGGCAGGGCGCCGACGCCAGCCAGGTGGACGCTGCCGTGCAGGCTGCCCGCCAAGCCTTCCCGGGGTGGGCGCAGTTGAGCCTGGAAGCGCGTATCGAGGTGCTGGAGAAGTTCGCCGGGCAACTGAAGACCCATGCCGAAGCGCTGGCCCAGTGCATCGGCGAGGAGACCGGCAAGCCCCTGTGGGAATCGGCGACCGAAGTCACCAGCATGATCAACAAGGTGGCGATCTCGGTACAAAGCTACCGTGAGCGCACCGGCGAAAAGAGCGGCCCGCTGGCGGATGCCACCGCCGTGCTGCGGCACAAGCCGCACGGTGTGGTGGCGGTGTTCGGCCCCTACAACTTCCCCGGCCACCTGCCCAACGGGCATATCGTGCCGGCGCTGCTGGCCGGCAACTGCGTGGTATTCAAGCCCAGCGAGCTGACCCCCAAGGTGGCCGAGCTGACCGTCAATTGCTGGATCGCCGCCGGCCTGCCGACAGGGGTGCTGAACCTGGTTCAGGGCGCGCGTGAAACCGGCGTGGCGCTGGCCGCCAACCCAGGTATCGATGGCCTGTTCTTCACCGGCTCCAGCCGCACCGGCAACCTGCTGCACCAGCAATTCGCGGGTCGCCCGGACAAGATCCTGGCCCTGGAAATGGGCGGTAACAACCCGCTGGTGGTGGATGAGGTCAAGGACCTCGACGCGGCGGTGTACACCATCATCCAGTCGGCCTTCATTTCTGCCGGCCAGCGCTGCACCTGTGCGCGGCGCCTGCTGGTGCCGCAAGGCGCCTGGGGCGACGCGCTGGTCGCGCGCCTGGTCGAGGTGTGCAAGACCATCACGGTGGGTGCGTTCGACCAGCAGCCAGCGCCGTTCATGGGCTCTGTCATTTCGCTGCAAGCAGCGCGGGCGCTGCTCGCGGCCCAGGCGGAACTGCTCGCCAAAGGCGCCGTGAAGCTGCTGGAAATGACCCAGCCGCAGGCCGATGCCGCGCTTCTGACCCCGGGCATCATCGATGTCACTGCAGTTGCCCAGCGACCGGACGAAGAGTTCTTCGGCCCGTTGTTGCAGGTGATTCGCTACGCCGATTTCGATGCGGCCATCGATGAAGCCAACAATACCCAGTACGGCCTGGCTGCCGGCCTGTTGTCCGACTCCCGTGCCCGCTACCAGTACTTCTGGCTGCGCAGCCGCGCCGGCATCGTCAACTGGAACAAGCAACTGACCGGTGCTGCCAGCAGTGCACCGTTCGGCGGTGTGGGTGCCAGTGGCAACCACCGCGCCAGTGCCTATTACGCGGCCGACTACTGCGCCTACCCCGTGGCTTCGCTGGAAACCGCCAGCCTTGCCCTGCCGGCGACCCTGACGCCGGGCGTCACCCTATAACAACAGGTCACGGAGCCTTGCCGATGAAATCCTATGAAGTGAATTTTGATGGCCTGGTGGGGCCTACCCACAACTACGGCGGCCTGTCCTACGGCAACGTGGCTTCGCAGAGCAACAGCCAGCAAGGGTCCAACCCGCGCGAAGCCGCGCGCCAGGGCCTGGCGAAGATGAAGGCGCTGGCCGACATGGGCTTCAAGCAGGGCGTGCTGGCGCCGCAGGAGCGCCCGGACGTGGCGGCGCTGCGCCGCCTGGGCTTCAGCGGCAGCGATGCCGAAGTGATCCAGCGCGCGGCCAGGGAAGCCATGCCGTTGCTGGTGGCCAGCTGCTCGGCCTCGAGCATGTGGGTGGCCAACGCTGCCACAGTCAGCCCCAGCGCCGACACCGCCGATGGCCGCGTGCATTTCACCGCCGCCAACCTCAACTGCAAGTACCACCGCAGTATCGAGCACCCGACCACCAGCCGTGTGCTGGGGGCCATGTTCAGCGACGACAGGCACTTTGCCCATCACCCGGCACTGCCTGCCGTGGCCCAGTTCGGTGATGAGGGCGCGGCCAACCACACGCGCTTCTGCCGCGCCTATGGCGAAGCCGGGGTGGAGTTTTTCGTTTATGGCCGCAGTGCCTTCGACAGCCGCTACCCGGCGCCGCAGAAGTACCCGGCCCGGCAAACCCTGGAAGCCTCCCAGGCGGTGGCTCGGCTGCATGGCCTGAGCGATGACGGCGTGGTCTACGCTCAACAGAACCCGGCGGTGATCGACCAAGGTGTGTTCCACAACGATGTGATTGCGGTGGGTAACGGCGAGGTGCTGTTCTACCACGAGGACGCGTTCCTCGAGACCGACGCGGTGCTTGGCCAGCTGCGAGCTAAACTGGCCAGCAAGGGTGGCAAGTTCCAGGCCATCTGCGTACCACGGGCGGCGGTGACGGTGGAGGACGCGGTGCGTTCCTACCTGTTCAACAGCCAGCTGCTCAGCCGCGACGACGGCTCCATGCTGCTGGTGGTGCCGGAAGAATGCCGCAACAACGAGCGGGTCTGGGCCTACCTCGGCCAGTTGACCCGCCAGGGCCCGGTGCGGGAGGTCAAGGTGTTCGACCTCAAACAGAGCATGCAGAACGGCGGTGGCCCGGCTTGCCTGCGCTTGCGCGTGGCTTTGAAGGAAACGGAACTGGCAGCGGTCAACCAAGGCGTTATCATGACCGCCCCGCTGTACGACACCCTGCTGCAGTGGGTCGACAAGCACTACCGTGATCGCCTCGGCGAAGCGGACCTGGCCGACCCGCAGTTGCTGGTGGAATGCCGTACGGCACTGGACGAATTGACCCAGATCCTGAAGTTGGGCTCGGTGTATCCGTTCCAACGCCAACCTTGAAGAGAGACTTTGCAATGACCGACGCCCTGCGCCTGATCCTCGAAGATGAAGACGGCACCCAGCTGGAAACTTCCTGCACCCGCTTTGCCGTGGTCTGGCAAGGCAAGGAAGTGTGGATTCAGCAGGATGGCCGTGGCCAGCTGCTGATCGGCGTGGACGTCGAGGAAGACGACACCGAGTACGCCAACCTGCTGCTGCGCCCGATGGCCACCAACCTGGTCAGCCTGCAGCTGGAAATGGAACCGGCCGAGGTCGGCGAAGACGACGATCACGTCCATGGCCCCGACTGCGGCCACCACCACTAAGGAAGCCCCTATGCTCGCCCTTGGCAAATTGCTTGAGCTGACCCTCACCGATCACGAGCCGGCCGAGAAGACCCAAGTGACCACCAGGGGCACGCGTTTGCGCTGGCTGGGGGAGGGCGCGCTGGAAGTGCGCCCGGCCGAAAGCGACGATTGCGGGCTGGACCTGCTGCTGTCCGCCGGCATCCATGGCAACGAAACGGCGCCGATCGAACTGCTCGAGCGGCTGCTGCATGGCGTGGCCAACGGCGACATCCAGCCGAAGGCCCGGGTGCTGTTCCTGTTCGGTAACCCGGCAGCGATCCGCAAGGGCGAGCGCTTCATCGAGCAGGACATCAACCGCCTGTTCAACGGCCGCCACGAGCTGTCCAGCGGTTTCGAGGCATTGCGTGCCGCCGAGCTGGAGCAGTTCGCCCGGGTGTTCTTCAGCAAGCCAGGGCGCAACCGCTTGCATTACGACCTGCATACCGCCATTCGCGGCTCGAAGATCGAGCAGTTCGCCTTGTACCCCTATAAAGAGGGGCGCCAGCATTCCCGCCGCGAGCTGGCCCGTCTGGCAGCCGCGGGCATGGAGGCGGTGCTGCTGCAGAGCAAGTCGTCGATCACCTTCAGCGCCTTCACCTACGAACAGCTGGAGGCCGAAGCCTTCACCCTGGAGCTGGGCAAGGCTCGCCCGTTCGGCCAGAACGAGCTGGTCAACCTCGACAAGCTGGAAGCGCGGCTGATCCGCATCATCGAAAACACCGAGCCAGAGGGCGAAAGCTCGCTGGACGGCCTGCAGCTGTTCAGCGTTTCCCGCGAGATCATCAAGCACAGCGACAGCTTCCACCTGCACTTGCCGGCGGACATCGAGAATTTCTCCGAGCTGAGCAAGGGCTACCTGCTGGCCGAGGACCTGGCCGAGATGCGCTGGGTGGTCGAGGAGGAGGGTGCGCGCATCATCTTCCCCAACCCCAAGGTCAGGAACGGCTTGCGCGCCGGCATTCTGATCGTGCCGGATTCGGGGCAGCGCCTGGGCTGATTGCCCGTTAGCCTGCAATGGCCCCATCGCCGGCAAGCCAGCTCCCACAGGTTTCAGCGCAAGCCCGAGGCATACGCAGCCCCATGTGGGAGCGGGTTCACCCGCGAAGCAGGCGACGCGAGGGATGGCACCGGCTGCGCCGGTGTTCGCGGCCACGGCCGCTCCCACAGGGATCGCGCCAGTTTTTGGAAATTGATCAAGACAGTTGCTCCCACAGGTACTGCGCCGGGAGCCGGCTTGCCGGCGATGGGGCCGGTACAGGTTGAAGTGGATCCTGCTTTCCCATGAAACCTCTTTAATTCACCACCCGTTCCATTTTCCTTCCCTTGGGCGGTAATTGGCTTGCCAGTGGCGAAAGGCAGGATTTAGCATCCGGTCATGTCGTTTTCGTTTGCATAGCCTGAAAAACCGTCCAAACGATGGTTTCTATCGTATAAACACACTGCACCGAGGCTGCAGGACCGATATAATGCGGCCCTTTGCCGTCGTTTCGTCGACGCGTTTGCCCTACAGGGCCGCCGTTTCCGTGGAAGAACCTATGAAAAGCGCAGAAATCCGTGAAGCCTTCCTTCGCTTCTTCGAAGAGCAGGGCCATACCCGAGTCGCCTCCAGTTCGCTGATCCCGAACAACGACCCGACCCTGCTGTTCACCAATGCCGGCATGAACCAGTTCAAGGACTGCTTCCTCGGTGCGGAGAAGCGTGCCTACACCCGCGCCGTCAGCAGCCAGAAGTGCGTGCGCGCCGGTGGCAAGCACAACGACCTGGAAAACGTCGGTTACACCGCGCGTCACCACACGTTCTTCGAGATGCTGGGCAACTTCAGCTTCGGCGACTATTTCAAGCGCGACGCCATTACCTTCGCCTGGACCTTCCTGACCTCGGAAAAGTGGCTGAACCTGCCCAAGGAAAAGCTCTGGGTCACCGTCTACGCCACTGACGACGAAGCCTACGATATCTGGACCAAGGAAGTCGGCGTGCCGGCCGAGCGCATGGTGCGCATCGGCGACAACAAGGGCGCCCCGTACGCCTCCGACAATTTCTGGACCATGGGTGACACCGGCCCGTGCGGCCCATGCACCGAGATCTTCTACGACCACGGCGCGGACATCTGGGGCGGCCCACCCGGCTCGCCGGAAGAAGACGGCGACCGCTACATCGAGATCTGGAACAACGTCTTCATGCAGTTCAACCGCACCGCCGACGGCGTGCTGCACCCGCTGCCAGCGCCGTCGGTCGACACCGGCATGGGCCTGGAGCGCGTCAGCGCCGTGCTGCAGCACGTGCACTCGAACTACGAGATCGACCTGTTCCAGAACCTGCTGGCGGCTGCGGCCAAGGCCATCGGTTGCAGCAACGACGGCCAGGCCTCGCTGAAAGTGGTCGCCGACCACATCCGTTCGTGCGGCTTCCTCATCGCCGACGGCGTGCTGCCTTCCAACGAAGGCCGTGGCTACGTGCTGCGTCGCATCATTCGCCGCGCCTGCCGCCACGGTAACAAGCTGGGCGCCAAGGGCAGCTTCTTCTACCAGATCGTGGCCGCACTGGTCGCCGAGATGGGCGAGGCCTTCCCGGAACTGAACAGCCAGCAGGCGCACATCGAGCGCGTGCTCAAGGCCGAAGAAGAGCAGTTCGCCAAGACCCTGGAGCAGGGCCTGCGCATCCTCGAACAGGACCTGGCCCAGCTGCAGGGCGACGTGGTGCCGGGCGACGTGGTGTTCAAACTGTATGACACCTACGGCTTCCCGATGGACCTGACGGCCGACATCGCCCGTGAGCGCGAACTGACCATCGACGAAGCCGGCTTCGAGCGCGAGATGGACGCCCAGCGCGAGCGCGCCCGTTCCGCCAGCGCCTTCGGCATGGACTACAACAGCCTGGTCAAGGTCGACAGCGCCACCGAATTCCTCGGTTACGATGCCACCGAAGGCCAGGGCAAGATCATCGCCCTGTACAAGGACGGCCAGGCCGTCGACCAGCTGGGTGAAGGCGAGCAGGGCGTGGTCGTGCTCGACCGTACGCCGTTCTACGCCGAATCCGGCGGCCAGGTGGGTGACTCCGGCTACCTGCAGGCTGGCGCGGCGCGCTTCGATGTGCGTGACACCACCAAGACTGGCGGTGCCTTCCTGCACCACGGCGTGGTCGCCAGCGGTGCACTGCTGATCGGTGCGCCGGTCGAGGCCAAGGTCGATGCCGAGGTGCAGCACGCCACCTCGCTGAACCACTCCGCCACCCACCTGTTGCACGAAGCGCTGCGCCAGGTGCTGGGCGAGCATGTGCAGCAGAAGGGCTCGCTGGTCGACAGCCAGCGCCTGCGTTTCGACTTCAGCCACTTCGAGGCGGTGAAGCCGGAGCAGATCAAGCAGCTGGAAGACATCGTCAACCGCGAAGTGCGCCGCAACACTGCGGTCGAAACCGAGCTGACCGACATCGAGACCGCCAAGGCCAAGGGCGCCATGGCATTGTTCGGCGAGAAGTACGGCGACACCGTGCGCGTGCTGAGCATGGGCGGCGATTTCTCGGTAGAGCTGTGCGGCGGTATCCACGCCAAGCGTACCGGTGACATCAGCCTGTTCAAGATCATCAGCGAAGGCGGCGTGGCCTCGGGCGTGCGCCGTATCGAAGCAGTTACCGGCGCCGCGGCGCTGGCCTACCTGAACGCTGCCGAAGAGCAGGTCAAGGAAGCCGCGCAACTGGTCAAGGGTAACCGCGACAACCTGATCGACAAGCTGTCGGCTGTGCTCGAGCGCAACCGCCAGCTGGAGAAGCAGCTGGAACAGCTGCAGGCCAAGGCCGCCAGCGCCGCCGGGGACGATCTCTCCAACGCGGCCGTTGAGGTCAAGGGCGCCAAGGTGCTCGCCGCCCGCCTGGATGGGCAGGATGGCAAGGCCCTGCTGGCGCTGGTCGATCAACTGAAGAACAAGCTCGGCCACGCAGTGATCCTGCTGGGCAGCGAGCATGAGGGCAAGGTCGTGCTGGTGGCCGGCGTGACCAAGGACCTCTCCAGCCAACTCAAGGCTGGCGATCTGATGAAACAAGCCGCAGCAAAAGTGGGTGGCAAGGGCGGTGGCCGTCCGGACATGGCCCAGGGTGGCGGCGTCGATGTCGCGGCACTGGACCAGGCCCTGGCGCTGGCCGTGCCATTCGCAGAGCAGGGACTTTGAGATGGGTCGGCCCGCGGGGTAGTAGCCGGCCCCCCCCCGGTGGGTTTTTTTTTTGGGGCCGGGTTTGGGGGGGGCCCCAATGAAATGGGGGTGGTGGGTAAGAAAATTTTGGGGCCCACGTTG